>CAYFIR010000047.1:0-43320 GCA_964343195.1 uncultured Bacteroidia bacterium
GAAAAAAGGTAGGTCCCGCTGAAGGCGACATAACACTTTCAGAGGAAGCATATTATAAATCCATTTGCGGAGCTAAAAAAGAATTAAGTCCCGCTGAAAGCGAAATAGCACTTTCAGAAGAGGCAAATTAAAGATCAATTTGCAACCTAAGGTTCAATGATCACTGACTCACCGCCGCTTCACTCCCAGTACCCCCAGCAATCCCCGCGTTAGCTCCCTGGCCACCGTACGGCCCAACTGCCGCACCATCGTATTCTTGGACAGCTCCTCGATCAGAGAAGGATCATTTTTGGCGCGGGTGCTAACCTTCTTCGCTTTGGAACGTTGCTCCTTGACGCGCTCGACCTGTTCTTCCTCCTTGGCTTGAGCGATCTTGGCGGCCAGCATTTCCTCGGCGCTCTCGCGGTCCACCTCCTTGTTGTACTTCGGAATCAGGCTGGATTGCTTGAGCAAGTCCTTGATTTCGGCATCGGTGAGGATGTCCATGCGGGACTGCGGTGCGCGCAGCATGCAGTGAGCCAGCGGGGTGGGGCGACCTTTCTCATCCAGAACGGTTACCATTGCCTCGCCGATGCCCATGCTGGTGAGCAGTTCCTCGGTGTCGTAAAACTCTGTGATGGGGAAGTTCTGAGCGGCCAGCTTGATGGCTTTGCGGTCCTTGGCGGTGAAGGCCCGCAGCGCGTGCTGGATCTTCATCCCCAATTGTCCCAGCACATCCTCGGGCACGTCAGTGGGATTTTGGGTGCAGAAGTAGATTCCCACTCCTTTGGAACGAATCAGCTTGATAATGCTCTCGATCTGTGCCAATAGCGCGTCGGAGGCTTCTTCGAAGATCAAATGCGCCTCATCGATGAAGATCACCAGTTCGGGCCGCTCAGGGTCGCCGATCTCCGGGAAGGTCGCATAAACCTCAGCCAGCAGGCTCATCATAAAGGTTGAGAACAACTGCGGACGGTCCTGTAGGTCCGTCAGGCGGATGATCGACACCCGCCCTCTTCCTTGTTCGTCCAGGCGACAGAGGTCCTGCACGTCAAAGGAAGGTTCTCCGAAAAACTTATCGGCTCCCTGCTGCTCCAGGGCGATCAGCTTGCGCATGATGGCACCAGTCGAGGCGGCAGAAATGCGCCCGTAATCCTTCTGAATCTCGTCTTTGCCCTCCTCCGTCGCGTAGCGCAGCACCTTCTTGAAGTCCTCCAGGTCGAGCAGCGGCATCTCGTTGTCGTCGCAGTACTTGAAGAGAATCGCCACGATGCCCTCCTGCACCTCGGTCAGGTCCAGGATCTTGGAGATCAGCACCGGTCCGAACTCGCTCACCGTCGCGCGGAGGCGCACCCCCGGTTCGTCCGAGATGGACAGCAACTCCACCGTCGAGGCGCTGGCTTCAAAGGGAAAGCCGATCTGCGCATGGCGCTCGTCGATCTTGGGATGGCCAGCGCTGGCCTGGGCGATGCCACTCAGGTCGCCCTTGATGTCCATCAGCAGGCAGGGAACACCCTCATTGGCGAGCTGCTCGGCCAGGATCTGGAGGGTCTTGGTCTTGCCGGTACCCGTCGCTCCGGCGATGAGTCCGTGGCGGTTGATGGTCTTGAGCGGAGCCTCGATGAAGGTTCCCGTTTTGACTTCGCCCTCATGGACGGCGCCTCCCAGTTTGATGGTGGGGCCTTTGAAGGTGTAGCCTTGCTGTATGTGGTCGGTGAAGGACATTTTATTAATTCGAAATTCGTGATTCGTACTTCGTAATTCACCCAGAATGATCTGGGGTTGGGCCGATTGGCGAATTCGACCGAAAAATTAGGAAAAAATGCGGTGGGGTGAAACAGGAGTCATTTTTCATTGATCAGATATCAGGGAGCAGTAAAGACCAGTTGCTGGAAGGGTCGCATCCCGCTCACGCCGGAGGCTTCTGGTGTGTGGGATTTGGGGGATGCCATTTCACCACTCCTGTCACCCCTGTCGAAGATCCTGAGTATCGGGGAGCGGCAGCGAAGGGCCTCAACGGTAGCACTGGCCTGTGTTGCTTGGGGAATTAGCTCTGGCGAGGTCCCTTCGGCTCCGCTCAGGACAAGCCTTCCTCCTACGTCGCCTGGATGACAATTTGGTTGTTGAGGGAGGTGACTTTCACCTTCTCACTTCCTTCAATCCCGATGGGGAGAAATCGCCACGTGCACGAGCATGGCGCGTCGGGCGAGCAGCAGCCCAATGAAAAGGGCGATGAAGGCCAGCAGGGCGAGATAGTCGTCGCCGAGGAAGAGGAAGTAGTCGTAGCAGCCGTGGAAGAAAATCGCTACGAACAGGCCTTTCATTCGCTCCAGGTAGGGGATGGAGCCGGTGCTGAGAAATTTGGCTTTGCCGACAAAGTATCCCATCATCACCCCGAAGGTCGCATGGGCGGGTACGGCTGTAAACATCCGCACGAGGCCGGTTTCGATGGCGCCCTCCCCAGCGTTGAAGACATAGAGGACGTTCTCGATGGCCGCAAATCCCAGCGAAACCGCCACGCCATACATGATGCCGTCGTAGGGTTCGTCAAACTCCTTATGGGGGTAGTTGTACCAGCGGAGGACGAGGTACTTCATCCCTTCTTCCAGAGCTGCGACCACCACAAATGCGTACACAATCAGGCTGATGGGGTCCTCGCTTTCCATGGATACCCCCAGAAATTCCTGTAGGTAGGGACTCAGGATCACCACCGGAAAGGCCGTCAGAATCCCCAATACAAAGGTGATGAGCAGGTACTTGAGCGGCTCCCGCTCATATTCATCGCGGAGATAAACATAGGTGAAGATGAAGATGATGGGTGCTAGTGCCAACCCCAGGAGTTCAAGCAACCGAATATCCATGTCGCAAGTTAAAAATTATTATGCATCTGTGCCTTTGGAAAGGGTGCATTTCATTTTGTCGCCTCCGCTTAGTGCCTTCTTTTTACTACGAAGACACAGGGAAGGTATCAAAGACTTGTACTGTCGAAGATCCCGGAAATCGGGGAGCGTAGTCGAAGTAACACAAAGGGGAAAGTGCCTAGCTGCCTTTGAGATCTTCGTGGTGCCATTCTGATGAACCGGAATCGGGGATTGGTGGGTAAGCGACTTTTTGAATTGCGCCCATTATTAGAATCAGCCCATTGGCACGATTTGACATTTTTACAAACAAATTACCCCTACCATCCTTCGAACTAATAGCTTTTCTATCCTATCCTTATGATAAGCTCTTTAATATAGTCTGTCAGGTCACTTATGAGGTCCAGGCTTTCGCCCAAAATATTTACAGGACTTCATATGAAATGATTTCGAAGGTTAGCTGCAGGTTAAGGGTAGCGGACAACTGCGGACCAACTTGGAAGGGAGTCACATGCTGTCTATATTGCGGATAAGCGAAATATCAAACATGGACAAAGGAAACCCAGATTTAAAGATTGGGATTGGTCGCTTTTTGGGCCTTTCCAGCCAGATTGAGACGATTATTTAGCCAATTCGCCCGAACCTCAGGGTAAGGGGTCTATTGCGGTGTGTTCTATATGAGCCTATGCCGATACATTAACATTAATTATTTCAGTTTTTATGAATCAGGATTTGAGGTACAAAACTTATGGCGTACACAACTTTCGGCAAATCCCCCAGATGGAAGGATTGAGTGAGGATCAGAAGTTTGCCATCGAAGTTGTGGGAAAAGTTTTGCCCTTCAAGGTCAACAATTATGTTATCGATGAACTGATCGACTGGAGCAAGGTTCCGAGCGATCCGATTTACATTTTGACCTTCCCACAGAAGGACATGCTTAAAGAGGCGGACTTTAATCGAATGGCAGACGCATTGCGTGGCAATGCTGACCGCAAGGAGATCAAGAAGATCGCTAACGAAATCCGGATGAGCCTCAACCCACACCCTGCGGGGCAGTTGGAGCTCAACGTTCCTCAGATTGACGGCATCAAGCTGACCGGTATTCAGCACAAGTACCGCGAGACCATGCTGTTTTTCCCTCAGCAGGGTCAGACCTGTCATGCCTACTGCACCTTCTGCTTCCGTTGGCCGCAGTTTGTCGGCATCAATGAGCTGAAGTTTGCCATGAAGGAAACCGAGCTGATGGTTAAGTACCTCAAAGCTCATCCCGAGGTAACCGATGTGCTATTTACCGGCGGTGACCCCATGATCATGACCAATGCCCGCCTTGAAAATTACATCCTCCCCCTACTCGAAATCCCAACCGTTCGCACCATCCGCATCGGCACCAAGGCTTTGGGTTACTGGCCCTACCGATTCCTGACGGACAAGGATGCCGACGAGACCCTTCGCCTGTTTGAAAAAGTACAGAAAGCCGGGAAGCACCTCTCGTTCATGGGACACTTTAACCACCTGAGTGAGATGCTAACTCCCGGGGTAAAAGAAGCCACCCAACGGATTCTGGCAACCGGAGCACGTATTCGTACCCAGTCTCCTGTGATGCGCAACATCAACGACAGCTCTGAAGTCTGGCGAGACATGTGGAAAGAACAGGTGAAACAGGGCATGATCCCCTACTACTTCTTCGTCGCACGAGACACTGGTGCACAGGACTACTTCGCCGTACCCCTGATGCGTGCCTATGGCATCTTCAATGAGGCTTACAAGCAGGTTTCCGGTATTGCCCGTACCGTTCGTGGCCCTTCGATGTCTGCTGGTCCTGGCAAGGTACAAGTACTGGGTACAGCTGAGATTCATGGCGAAAAGGTCATGGCCCTCCGTTTCATTCAGGCACGAAACCCAGATTGGGTTCACCAGCCATTCTTTGCTCAGCATGACGAAAATGCCATTTGGCTCGATGACCTGAAGCCAGCCTTTGGAGAAAAGGAATTCTTCTACGAAGCTGAATATAAAGCCATGGGACAGTCCAAAGTTCAGGAACCAGAACTGGAGGTGGCGGCCCTTTAGCGGATGCCCGTCAGGGTGAGGGTCACCCAAAAGACTTTGCATAAATCCATGCCCGGCCATATCGGTCGGGCATTTTCATTTGTCAACGCATTTATTGGGCAAATAATCCGTAATTACCGGCCAGTTAGCTGATAACCTAAATCCATGGACTCCCTACCTGTAGACCTAACCTGGACCGAATGGCTGCTGTTTGCGGTAGCTGGAGTGGTAACTGGAACCATCAATACCCTGGCGGGAAGTGGCTCATTGATTACGCTTCCCATTTTCATCTTCATTGGGAATCTTTCCGCTCCGGTTGCCAATGGCACCAACAGAATCGGGGCCCTGCTCCAAAGTTTTGTCGGAATTAACGCCTTTCGCAGAAGGGGGCAAATGCCCGGGATCGTAGTTGCCTGGCTGGTAGTACCCGCTATTCTGGGCGGAGCCGTAGGCGCCTGGCTCGCTTCAGGGCTGGACAAATCCCAGATGAATAATACCATTGCCGGGTTGATGATATTTATGCTCCTCGTCCTGCTGATCAATCCCAAAAGGTGGATTCGGGAGACCGAACCAGATCCCCAAAAGATCAAACATCCCCTGACCCTTGCAGCTTTTTTCCTGATCGGGATCTATGGGGGATTTATTCAGGCAGGTGTGGGCATTTTCTTACTCGCAGGATTGGTATTGGTTGCGGGATTTGAGCTCAAAAAGGCAAATGCCATAAAGCTGTTGATCGTCTTCTTTTTCAATATCCCTGCCTTGATCATTTTTTTTGTCAACCATCAGGTAAGTCTGGGTATGGGGCTTGCAATGGCCATTTTCCAAAGTATTGGGACCCTCATTGGAGTCTGGTTCGCCTCAAAGGTTCCCAAGGCTAATGTCTATATCCACCGATTGCTGGTGATTATTGTCATCATAAGTGCAGGCAAGTTTTTGGGGCTTTGGGACTATCTTTTCGCATAAAGTTAACCCATTAGTCCGGGTTATCATCCTTTTCATCCTGAGGCTTTCCTAAGTAAAAAACCCTACTCATTAGCTGGGAATCCGAATTCATCAAAAGGCAAATTTGAGGCGAAATACCTCATAACCTTTTTGATATGAATATTCAGGAGTTTTGTTTGTTAAAACGGATAAAGTCCCTGCTGTTAATTGTCCTGATATCAGTAATTGCGGCTATTCCTGCGGCTGCCCAATATGCTACATCTGGTTTGGGTAGCTACCAGGGTGAAATTTACTGGCTGGAATGGAGTGCCCAGGGGACAGATATTACCAATGGCCTGATTGAAACCTTCTCCTTACCGGATGGTGCTACCCTTACGGTGACTTTTAGTGGGTTAACGGATTCCGACGCGACCTACCCCCGTTTCTGGACCAAGGAGAGTTTTTCTGGAAATAAACTGGATGACTATTATGATGGACTCGATCCCATCATGATTCAGATGCAAAGTCCGACCGTTTACCCCATGACGCTCACACTCAGCCGGACAGGTGGGCTTAGCGGCATTCCCCTCCACATCATTGTAGCAGATGCAGAAGACAACCGGGACGTAGAATACTGGGATGCCACTACGGATGGGGATGAATGGCAGGTAATTGAGCTGATGGATTCGTCAGCAGATGTCACGATCAAGAGCTACAACACCCAGGCCCTGCAATGGAGCAATAGCGACCTGACCATTAAACAGCTGGGTAATTTCCCTGGATCGTTTTTCCCAGGTGCCATCTACATGACCCAGAATGCCACCCAGGTAGACCTGACCATCGCCAGTGGAGGCGGCTTTACGGGGGTCGCCATCGGTATTTGGATGCCATTTGACTATGGGGACGCACAGGATTATGGTGATGCTGCTCACCTGAACCTGATAACGCCCTCAGGCGGACTTAACCCAAGCACCGGTGCCATAGATACCCTGACTTTCACGCAATTTACCTCCACCGGCTCTGTCGCCAGTCTAGGGGGAACGCAATTGTACATAGGCTCAGGCTGGGACGCTGACCTGAGCACCAACCTCAACGAAGCTGCTGACCTTGACGCGACAGACGACGGCGTAACTTTTTCTACTTACAACGGATCAGGGACCTTTACCGCAGACGTAGATGTAGTGAATCTCTCGGGTAGCAATGCCTACCTGATCGGTTACCTGGATCTTAATAGTGATGGGGATTTTGATGACGCAGGGGAAAGAAGTGATACAGCTACCGTCACGAGCTCTAACACCTACACCCTAACATTCAGTGGTTTAGGCCCCCAAATCAGCTCTGAAAAAACAGTTCGGTTCAGGCTGGGAAGCGACCTGTCACAGATTGCTTCTCCGACAGGATTTGCAGAGGACGGAGAGGTGGAAGATTACAAATCCAGTGAAATTGTCTTCCCTGTGGAACTAATTGACTTTCAGGCGAGCCCAACTTCACTAGGAGTCGTCCTCAATTGGAGTACGGCCAGTGAGCTGAATAGCGATTACTTTGAGGTCCAACGCAGTGATCCTGAAAATGAATGGCTGGCGTTACAACCAGTCCCCTCTACTGGTGCCCTTGACCGAATCACCCGGTATCAGTTTTTTGATTCAAACCCAATGCTTGGCACCAACTACTATCGGCTTCGACAGGTTGACCTTGATGGAAAGGAATGGCATTCCCACCAAATTGAGACTACCTATCAGCCCGGAGAGCTACAGGTATGGCAACGGGAAAACAGAGTTGAACTGAGAGGCAGTGAAAGCATCGTACGGGTTGAAATCCATGACATCGCGGGTCATCAGATCTACAGTGGGTGGCTATTGCCTTCGTTTTCGCAAACCGTAGAGCTCCCATTTACCCCTTCAGGAGTCCTGTTGATTCAGACCTGGGGAATCGAACAGAAATGGCTGGGCAGCCGAAAGATCAATTGGCAGGGCGAATAGGAAAATGACCTAAAGGCATGAACAACTCCTGGGGTTTTCTCTAAAGTGAAGGCCTAATTTCACATATACCATGCGACTATACCCATCCCGCCCGCCTACGCATGCCGCAGCAGTACGCGCCCCTGTGTCTCTCCTTTGAGGATCGACTGGATATATCCTTCCAGTTCTTCCAGGGAGCACTCAGTGGCCAGAGATTCCAGGTTTTCTATCCGCCAGTCTGTGGCGAGTTTTTCCCAGACCTGTTGCCGTACCTCCATGCCGATGGTAGCAGAATCAATGCCCAGCAGGTTCACCCCGTTCAGGATGAATGGAAATACCGTGGCGTCCCATTTCGGGCTGCCCACGAGGCCACAACTGGCAATGGAGCCTTCACGGCTACAGGCTTTTAACAGAGTCGCGAGGGTGTTCCCTCCGACCGTATCTATTCCTCCTGCCCATTTGGGGCGTAAGAGTGGTTTTCCGGAATCGTCATCTGCGAATGTCCGGGATTCAATTTGGGATGCTCCCAACTGCTGAAGCATGGAGTGCGCAGCATCCGTACCCGTAACCGCAATCACCGAATAGCCTGCTTTGGCCATGATGCCTACCGCCATGGTTCCTACCCCTCCTGATGCTCCTGTTACCACCAACGGCCCCATTTCCGGACGCTGCCCGATACGCTCCATTTTCCAGAGCCCAAGGGCAGCCGTAAAGCCACCTGTCCCCAGGATCATGCTTTCGCGCAGGGACAGGCCTTCAGGCAGGGCCACTATCCAATCGCCGGGCACACGGATATAGCCGCCAAAGCCTCCATCGGTATTCATTCCCAGGTCATAACTCGTCACGATGACCTTGTCTCCTTCCTTCCATTGTGGGTTGGTGCTTTCGACCACGACACCGGCGGCATCAATGCCAGGAGTGTGGGGATAATTCCGGGTTACGCCCTTATTTCCTGAGGCTGAGAGTGCATCCTTGTAGTTCAGAGCGGAATAATTCACCTGCACCAATACCTCACCTTCAGGCAGGTCCTGGATATTTCGGGCAATGATTTCTCGTTGTGCTTTGCCCTGTTCATCGAGAGAAACACGCAGGGCTTTAAAGGTAGTAGTCATGGGAATGGGTTATTTTCCCCAAATTAGCCATTCCCCATTTATCTTAAAAATCCCAGACAAATCGGGAGCCCTCCTCATCTCCACTGCAGTTCTCATCCTGCCGTATCAGGGCGCGTTTTACCTTCCACTGACCTGACTCAAAGAATAGCCTCATCCGGGCCTTTACCCGGTCATGGTACACAAACCTGACCGTAGCGCGGGTACGGGTTCCATTCAAATTGAGTCCTTTGAGGATAATCCCATGATCCACCTGCTGTCCATCATGGATGATGGGGATGGGGTGTCCCATTACCGATATGGCCTCAGATAACGTAATTCTTCTATTGGGATCAAGACCATTTACAATGGGTTCGCCCCCTTCCCCTTTGCACCAAAAGGATTGCAGGGCGCGGTATTCCAGGGCGGAAGTTATCACTTCCTCCGCTTCCCTTTGGCCAAACAGGTTCCATGGCAGAATGGTAAAAGCTACCACCCACCCTATCAAGAGTAGAGAATGCTGCATGTTTTTTAGAAGTAGAGGAAATAATTCAGTCCATGGTTGCATCTGACACCAGAATCTCCATTTTTGAGGATATGGACAAACTGATTACTTATCAGACTTTCAAGGCAGAAAAGGAAGTCGAAAGCTGGAATTCGGTAAATGATGTCGTAATGGGAGGGGTCTCCACGGGAAAAATGGTGTGGAAAGGCCAGGCTAGTGCATCCTTTGTGGGAATTGTTTCCTTTGAGAATAGCGGCGGGTTTGCCTCGGTCAAAACCGAATTGCCCACCGGAACCCTATCGGGTGCTGGCGGTATCTTTCTTCGAGCGAAAGGAGACGGAAAACTCTACAGCTTTCGGTTATATCGAACGGATGGCCCACGAAGGTATATCTACGCCCAGGAATTCGCAGCCCGACCAGAGTGGCATACCTTCGAACTGGACTTTGCAGGCTTTCATCCGGTCCGGAAGGGGCAACCCGATCCGGCGGCTCCTCCCCTGGACCCGGCCAAGCTATCGGCCTGGGGGCTGCTCATTGCCCGTCAGGAAGGACCGTTTGAGCTACAGGTATCGGAAATGGGGATGATCAGTCCTGAAGCTCCCCATCAATGACCATCAGGTGTCCGCCCTGGATGACAGTGGATATGTTTCGCAGGCTTTGGAGGTCCTCCACGGGATTGCCTTTCACCAAAATCAGATCAGCTTCCAGCTGTTCGCTTACCTGACCGATGCGGTCATCGATTCGCAGTACTCGGGCAGCCTCCCAGGTAGCGGTTTTCAGCAATTCCTCAGCCGAACGGCCAGCCTCCTGCTGCAGTTCCATCTCCTTTAGGAAGCTATCTCCAAAACGCACCCCTTCTCCACGAGGCAGGGAACCAATACCAACTGATATGCCAGCCTCGTCCATAGCAGCGACGTTTTCCCGCAGACGAGGCAGGTCACCTCGAGACCGGGAGGCCATCAAGGGATAGTAGGTAACCGAATTTTGGGCCATCATACTCAGGGTGGCAGTATCCAGCGGAGCAGCCGGCCCATAGGCCAGGATACGCACTCCCGCTTCCATGGCCATGACCATGTCTTCTTCGTTCCCACAACGAGCCACCAGGTACCTGCCTTTGCTTTCGGCGACTTCCGCCAGTGCATGGAGGACATCCGGATTCAGTTTGGGCACAGAGCCATGCTGGTCGTCCAGGACGACCTTGATGGCATCTACCCCATAGCTCATCAAATCAGCCGCCTCCAGTTGGGCTGCTGCCGGGTCTGATTCGGTCACTACTCCCCTTTCCTCCAGGGCCTCATTTCCCTTGTACAAGGGATTCAGCGGAAATCCATCCGGAGCAGTAAAATCAGGACCCGTGCAGACGATTCGCGGCCCCGCCATGTCCCATTTGCTCTGTTGGTCCTTGAGCAGAAGGATGTTTTGCGGCAGGTCTCCAGCGGAGAAAATCGTGGTGATGCCCCTGCGGATCAGGTTGCGGCGCACGTCAGGACGCTGCTTGATGAAGCTCAAAAAGCCGCTCAGGTCGCCCTTGCTCAGATTTTCTTCAGTGGGGGAGTAAAACCTCACGTAGCCATCGATCAGGCCGGGCATCAGAGTTTGGCCTGAGCCATCGATGACCTGTGCCTCCGCTGGCCAATCGCAATCTTCCCCTACACAGGTGATGGTCTCCCCTTCGATGACGACAGAGGGAGTACCCAGCAACATGGTATCACCCGTAAAAACACGAGCCCCCTGGATCACGAGTACCTGATCGGGTAAGGAAGGTGGCTTGTATAGCCCTCTGGTAAAGGTGAAGAAAATGGTAAACCCACTGATGAGGGTGATGCCAATGATCCCAATTAGAATGGGGCGGAGGAATTTATTTTTGGAGCCAGGTTCGGGGATAGCCATGAACGGTTAATTTTTCCCTGCAAAGCTAATGAAAATCTGGCTTTGCCCACTGGCCTAAAAATGGAGCAGGCTTCTACGAAAAGGGCCCGCATTGGTATGGGCTACGATCACATAAACCCCTGGAGCAAGACCTGTGAGAGATACCGTAGGCAGGTGTCGGGAAAGCAGACAAAATCTTCGAAAAAACCTCCAACGTAAAGATTATCGGCACTATCCAGGGCCATTCCTGCCTGCCTAACCCAAGATTGAGCCCATACTCAATCATCCGCTCAAAGCGCGGCACCTGCCCCCACCCAAGCAGCGGCGCAAAGCAAACCCCCATGATCAGGGCATGAATCCATAGTTGTGCTGTGTTTTTCACAAAAAACAAATTACAAAATTCATTCAGCAAGCTAGCAAATACACACACCAGGGTGTAGGACAGTTTTCACATTGACCATTTTCACCCCCTAGTTCCCCCTCAAGGGGGATTTCGCGTGGCGTTTGGATCTTCTTGCCCCGTCCGTTTGCCCCTTGTCGAAGATTCCGGTTCATCGGAAAGGGAGTTGGGGGTGAAAAACGCTTGCTCCGGAGGAATTTAGACCTACACCCCCACACCTTTTGACACATAAACGCATGCACACATCAAAAGACATGCTTGAAAACTACCCAAAAACCCAATTTTGGCACCGCCAACCTGCTTATATTCAGCCTGAATCACCCTAAATGGTCGGGCGGAATTATATAGGTATGAAGTATATGAGGATATGGAGGCAAATCGCTGCCTAAGGGCCTTCAGACCCTTCGACTTCGCTCAGGGCAGAACCTCCATTTACTCCATACCTCTTCTTTAAAGTTAAGCGCCTGCTTATAACATTTTCATTGTGAACAATACCTACTGCGCCCCCGAAGTAGAAATGGTTCGGGCACTACATGGCGACCTGCTCGATCAGCAATTTCTGCATGACTCCCTCAGCTCGTGGCTACTGGAACTCGCCATCAGGTTGTACCAGCAACACCAAAAGAAGGATAGCCGAGTTGCTACTCAGATATCCAACTGGTTTCCCCCTCTTTTGGGCAAATCCTCGGATGAGGTACTGGGTTATCCTTTTTCCCTGGAAGATGCCCGGCTGACGATTGCCAGAGAAATGGGTTGGAAACAATGGGAGGAAGTGGCGGAACAGGGCGATGCTCCGTTTTCGACGGAATTTGAATCCGCAGTGGATGCACTTATCAACGGAGATGACATACAGCTCAAGCAGCTTCTTGGGGCTCACCCCCAACTGACTACCCAACGGTCTCAACTCGGGCACGGCGCGACGCTGCTACATTATGCGGGTTCCAATGGGGTAGAAACCTGGCGTCAGGTGGTGCCATATAACCTCCCTGACCTGGTGGAACTCATCCTACAGCATGGGGCAGACAAGCGAGCTACCGCCAGCTTTTATGGCGGGCAATTTACCCCCCTTGCACTTGCAGAAACCAGTGCCCATCCGGAAGATGCCGGCATAAGGGAGGAATTGTTAAATGCCCTAAAATGAAAAAGTCCGATGCGTGAACATCGGACTTTCGTGGAGCAAGAGACGGGAATCGAACCCGCGACCCCAACCTTGGCAAGGTTGTGCTCTACCAGCTGAGCTACTCTTGCGGAGTAATCTTTCAGTTGACTTCATACTTCTATCCTGTAGATGCTGAAGCCTGATTATTCACCTAACAAGCGAAAAAACGTTTGAGCAAGAGACGGGAATCGAACCCGCGACCCCAACCTTGGCAAGGTTGTGCTCTACCAGCTGAGCTACTCTTGCTTGTTTTGTGGGCACAAAGAAAGTGCTTCCGATCAAATCTTCCAAAAAAAATTCAACTCTTCCGACCAAATAATTCCCAACTGGAGATTTGCAGCGCATATGGGGAAAAAGTCTATGAATCCAATGCCCATTGTTGGTGCATTCATGAAACTTTTTCTTTACCTTAATTTATTATGCTTGCATAACAATAGTTGAATTATGTTTGATTACATCATCGTAGGAGCAGGTGCGGCAGGCTGTGCCCTGGCCAACCGCTTAAGCGAAAACCCGGATAAGGAGGTACTGCTGGTCGAGGCCGGCAAAGCTGATAAAAAGCGGGAAATACATATACCAGCGGCGTTTACCCGCTTGTTCAAAACCGAATATGACTGGAATTATCAGTCTATTCCACAGCCATATGCAGGGGACCGTGAGATGTACCTGCCACGTGGCAAAGTCCTGGGGGGCTCCACCAGCATGAATGCGATGATCTATATCAGGGGACACCGGGTAGATTTTGACCAGTGGGCAGCATTAGGCAATAGTGGATGGGATTATGATTCGGTTCTGCCCTATTTTTTGAGGTCGGAAGGTAACAGTAGCGCCAATGGAGCATATCACAGCCAGGAAGGCGAGGTTCATGTCTCTGATCTGAGCGAACCATTCCCCGTATCGGAGGCATTCGTGAGAGCTGGAGCAGAACTCGGATATCCTACAAATCCAGACTTCAATGGCAACAGTCAGGAAGGGTTTGGCCTTTACCAGGTTACCCAGAAGCATGGGAGGCGATTTAGTGCCGCCCGGGCTTTTCTGGAGGATGCAGAGAAGCGCCCAAACCTCACCATACTCAAGCAGGCCCAGGTGTTGCGGGTCCTGATTGAAAACAGCCGGGCGGTCGGAGTAGAAGTAAAAATACCGACCCATATTCAGGAGTACCGGGCATCTGAGGTGATCCTTTCTGCGGGTGCGTACAACAGTCCTCAACTGTTGATGCTCTCCGGTGTGGGGGATCCGGATCATCTCCAGGAAATGGGAATTGGGGTCAAACATGCCCTGGCTGGTGTGGGGCAAAACCTACAGGACCACCTGATTGTCCCAATGGTCTTCCAAAACCGGGATCACCATACCCTGGAAGAAGCCGAAAGCCTGAAGAGTTTCACCCATTATCTTTTTTGGGGAGAAGGCCCCTTAAGCAGCAATATTGCAGAAGCAGGAGGCTTCATCAAAACCAGTGACGACCTCCCTGCACCAGACATTCAATACCACTTTGCTCCGGGGTTCTTCCTCAATCATGGGTTGAACCGCCCGGAACAGGGACACGGCTTTTCACTGGGTCCTACCCTTTTGCAGCCAGAATCAATCGGACAAGTCCGCCTTCAGTCCAAGAACCCCTACCATGCCCCTGCCATCGACCACAACTACCTGAGCGAGGAAAAGGACGTTGAAACGCTCATCAACGGTATGAGAATTGGGTATGAACTGCTCAAGACCAGGGCACTGGGTCGCTATTTTAAGGATTACCATTTGCCCAATCGCAAACTGGTACAACCCGGCGAACTGGAAAGACATATTCGTCACCATTCCCAGACCCTGTATCACCCGGTGGGCACCTGTAAAATGGGCCAGGACGATATGGCCGTTGTTGATGAGCAACTTCGTGTCCGGGGAATAGAAGGGCTAAGAGTAGCAGATGCCTCCATCATGCCCAGGGTCATCAGAGGTAATACCCAGGCAGCAAGCATCATGATCGGCGAGAAAGCTGCTGACATGATACTACATCCTAAAACAAAAAGGCCTTCCCCTCAAAAAGGAAGGCTACAAGCAAGTTGAATACAGGACGGTAAAGTGTCTACTGCGAGCAGGAGCAAACATACATAAGTAAATTTGCGTATCAAACTGCCGCGTTGAATCAAACGCGAAAGGTTATCCACATGGTAATTTTTCACCGAACAAAACGTGCGCAGACCGGAAACTTCCGATCTGCGCACGCATTATCTTGCAGGGCAGGACTTCCCTACTGCTTTTGAAGTTTGCCACGGACGCTTTGTCCATTGGCCTTCAGCTCATAGAGATAGAAACCTGCGCTCAAATCTTCTACGCTTACTTCCCATACATTTACACCTGCCTGACCAGCACGTGACTGCTGGCTAACCAGTTGCCCCTGTGGGGTATACAGGTTGAGGGTCGCGTTGAGATCGGCAGGAAGCTCAAACTGGAAGGTAACCATACCTGTAGTGGGGTTGGGGAATACACGCTGTAGGCCCAGTTGATCTCCAAGTCCCATCAAAACGGCTACGGTACCCAGGTTGTACATGGTGCCATCGAGATCCACCTGCTGAAGCTGGTAGTAGTTGAGGCCAGTAGCGGGCTTCTCATCCAACAGCTGGTATGCGCTGGACTTCTGAGAAAATCCTTTGGCATCCATGCGGGCAATCTCTTCGAAGTCCGCTCCGTCCATGCTGCGAGACACGATGAAGAAATCACTGTTGTACTCGTTTGCGGTGCTCCAGTCAAGCTGTACAGCTTCTCCCTGACGTTCCCCAGTGAAGGCGATCAGCTCAACAGGAAACGTGGTTCCTACGTTTTGACCGATACCAAACTCTGAGAAAGAAGCCAGGCCACTTTCTACTGCTGTTGCCGTTTGGGGGGTCTGTGCTGAGAACACAAATGTTCCCTGCAGTTCGAATGGATCTCCAGGAAGATCAGCCTTCATTACGCGATAGTCTCCACCTGGGCTGGTATTGGTAGAACCACGCAGGCCCAGGTCGATGGTATAGGTGCCTGCAGTTACGGGACCACTAGGTGTCACGCCCCACTTACCTCCATCCAATAGATCAGCATAGAAATCGCCGGATCCACCGTCCAGGTTATTGTTGTAGGTAGGAGACCCGATATTATCAGTAAAGCTAACGGTCAACACATCGATTGGGCCATTCAGATCAAAGGAACCATCTGCTTCCAAGTTCAACAACTGAAGATCAAGGCTGCTACCAAGTGGGAATTCATATCCGATACCAGCTGCTACTCCACGTGAGAAGGTTCCTCCGAAGAAATAGCTATCCTCAAAATCACCTGAAGTCCCAGACAGCAGACTAGCTGTGGCGGTCGGCACCAGGTACAGGTCATTGCTATTGGCATTAACTTTCCCCTCTTCCATTGTCAGGGTAGTAGCCACCTGCACATCGGTCTGAAGGATAAATCCAGCGCTGTTATCAAAGGCAAGATTGGCAAAAGTTTCGGTTGAGTTATCAGAGATGGTCTGAGCAGAAGTACCATTCATCAATACAATGCTGAAAAGTCCTTCGTCAAATCCGTCTGCTCCACCTGTGCTATTATCTGTCCAGTTGCCGCGAAGCTGGAGGCCACCACCAGTCAGCCCACCATTCATGTCGAGTGTTGCTCCATCAGCAATAGACAGGTTTCCATATACAAACAATGCATCGAGCGTTGCTTCAATAACCAGGGCATCATCTGTACTCTGGATGTCGATGTTGTTACAACGAGCTACGTAGTCAAAGTTTTCTGCGAAAGCTGCAGTGTGGTCGATCACACAGTCAGTGGAGGCGCTTGTTGGGATAATCACATCAACAGTCTGGCCAGGTACCCGAAGGATATCCCAGTTCTGGCAGTTGAACCAGTTATCATCGACCGCTCCAGTCCAGGTCGCTGTAGTTGCAACCCCGGTGTTTAAGGTGATAGCTGTTAAGGTAAAGTTGCTGTTGAAATCCACACAACCCGTGGCAGAGGCCCAGTTGCTATTGTCACGGAAGCGATCAAACCAGTCGCTAGGTGAAGTTGCACTCACAGGCCCATCGTAGTAGAAATAATCGGTGCCTACACCTGGCTCCACGTGCGCACACTCCACCGCCGGGTGCAGGTTGGACTGTTGAGTAGATCCATCAGCGGCCCAGGTTGCCTGGGTATTAAACCCGAAGAAGAATTTGCCAATGTAGTCTGCATTATGAGTTCCCGCTGGATCGTTCCAGGTTCCTCCCTGCATAACAAAAAACTGGTCTCCGCCACTATTGAGGTTTACATTGGTCAGACCTCCACTCACACTTCCGATAGACCAGTCTGGATTCGCAGTAGAAGTTTCGGTCAGATTTTGTCCGAAAATGATGGAGAATATGGTGCCTGCAGGAATGGTCGCCCCACTACGGGTAAAGCGCAAAATTCCTTCGGTATCACCAAACTCATTGGCGTTAACCCTTTCCCACCCGTTGTCAGTGATGTCAAACGTAGTACCAACTTCGATATCTTCAAACGCAACAAAGTACACCACGTCCTCCCCACTATTGCCTGAACAAGCACCATTGTTGGCATTCACCGCAACGATGGCCAGGTCACCCTGCTGGAAATTCACTACATCGGATGGAACAACTGATACTTCAACTCCGGTGCTCCAGGTACCCCCTACCCGTACAAATACTTTGAGGTAGTAGGTCACCCCATTAGTGAGACCTGCAACTGCTGTCTGATTGGCCGTACCCTGGTAAATGACATACTCACTGCCCCCAAGATCATCCCCTAAACCAAATGCATTACTCCCGGAATAGCTCATCAGGGTAGGTGTGTTGGTGACACTACTACCAGCTTTGCCAACCACCAGAACGTCATCAAAACAGGAAGCATCCAGTGAGCTCCAGTTTAGGATGGCTCCTTCATTTTCTGGAGTGGCGAGCAGGTTTTGCACCTCCAGGATAGCGGGAATTGCAGATGCAGTAGGACCATTAGCACCGCTTCCAGAGAACTGGGTTCCAAGGTATGTATACAACTCAAAAGTATAGTCCAGACCTGCTGTCAGGCCAGAGATTGTAATGGTGGTGGCAGTTCCGCGATAAACGACACGGCTATCAGTTCCCCCGTCATAAACTGTGGCAGCAGAGAAATCGGTGTCAAAGGTCTGGGTACCCGGAGTGGCAATGTTTCCATTTACCACGGCTGGTTCATTGGTGCTTTGGCGAGCTACTAACAGGTATCCATCAAAGTTTCCACTTGCTGCAGGCCAACTCAGCACTACAGAGGTAGGAGTGGTACAGTTGTTATCAAGAGAAGCAGGGGTTGCGGGTTCAGTAGTTGCCGATGCAGAAGGGACTGTACCATTCGTTTTGTAGTCAATATTGGCTCCGCTATTGGCATAGGGGTAGATTTCAAAAAAATATTGAGTGCCTGGGTCTAGGGTGGTAAAAGAAAAACTATTGGCACCGCCAACATCCGCCTTATTTCCTTCCCCCTCATTATCCGAAAAGTCAGTGTCGCCAGCAACTGGTGTTCCATCAGCAACAGCGGCAAAGGTTCCAGCGCCATCACGCGCCACAATCAGGTACCCATCGGCAAGGTCTGCCCCGATGGCATCCGTCCAGGTCAGTTCAATTTCGGTAGCACTATTGGTAGTTGCGGTAAAACCTGTAACGTGGCTGGTAGGTTCTGGATTAACTACAGCAGAAGGTGTATAAGTCCCAATGGGGAAAGGGGTTACGGCGGTCCCATTGGTGGTCTCACCAGCCAATGCGTTAGGTGAACTGTAGGTCCAGTCAGTATCAGTAAAGGTCGCGTCTGGGCCTGTACCGTTGACCCGATAAGCCCAACCGTCCAGATATTCCCAGGACTCTCCAGTTCCATCGGTATTGATGTCCCCAAAAAGATCCACTACGGTACTATTCATGAAAAGCTCGATGGCATCATCGCCATTAATCGACATAGCTCCGTCTGTATAATCTGGAGCAAATCCAAACCAGTTGGCAAACTGCGTGGCTTCAGATGACACATAAATAAAATCTCCTGCAGTAGCAGCTACAGCAGGAAAAGTAAATTCTTCTCCGTCTGAGCCTCCACCATTGTTTGCGGAGCCTAGTCCGTAAATGCTTAGGTCAGCGATATTATTTACCACATAGAGTTCTACCCCTTTGGGAGTCCCGCCCGTAAGTGGTCCATCATATACTCCAGTAATGATAAGGTCCTGCCCCTGAAGTTGGGTCGCCAGGATTCCCCAAATCAGGGATGTTAAAAAAATAAGTAGATGTTTACTTTTCATCATGTATAAATTTGCGGTGATCCATGGCCATGCAGAAGCTAGGCCCAATATTGTTGATACTAGATTAGACAAATGGTAAATAAATCCGTCACGTGCTGTCTTATTAAGTGTTTATTAAGACATGTAAGATTGACTTCAAGAATAATATAATAACACTGCAAATATGCAGTATATCATGTTAAGGTTATTTTAATTAACCTTTGACGAATACTAAATTTTTTAATAAAAAAAGTGTTTTTCACGTGGGAGGATCAACCCAAATCCTACTGTTCCCCCAGCGTTCGATCCAGGTTGTAGGCCGCCGAGATAAGTGCCAAATGAGTAAAGGCCTGTGGGTAATTACCCAATGCCTCGCCCTTGGGTCCGGTTTCTTCCGCGAATAGTCCCAGGTGATTGGCATAGCTCAGCATGTGTTCAAAGATCATCCGACCTTTTTTCAGGTACTCGGAGTTGACCCGACCCGCTCGAGTCATGGCCTCCACAAGCCAAAATGTGCAAATATTAAAGGTACCCTCTTCTCCTGCAATCCCATCATCAGACTCTTTGACGTCGTAACGATAAATCAGGTCGCCAGACATCAGCCCACCCTCTTCAATTGGGAGCAGGGTTGCGTCAAGGGTACCAATCATCCTGGGATCATTTGCTGCCATGAACAGCACCAGTGGCATGGTCAGGTTGGCTGCATCTAGGGTATTACTTCCATATGCCTGCACGAAAGCCTGCCGCTTTTCACTCCAGCCATGGGCCATGATGTCTTCATAGATTTCATCGCGGACTGTTAGCCAGCGATCCCTATCGGCTGGAAAAGAGCGTTTTTCAGCCAACCGAAGGGCCCGGTCAATACATACCCAGCACATTACCTTACTGTAAACAAAGTGCCGCTGCCCTCCCCGGACCTCCCAGATTCCCTCGTCTTCCTCCTGCCAGTTATCACATACCCAATTGGTTAACTGGCGCAGATTAGACCAAAAGCTGTAGCTGATGGGAGCTCCATACTTGTTATACAGATAGACGGCATCCATCAATTCTCCATAGATATCGAGTTGTAGCTGACGATAGGCTCCGTTCCCGATCCGGACCGGGGAGGAATCGCGGTAGCCGTCAAGATGCCCAAGCAGGGTTTCTTTCAGGTCCTTGCGGCCATCGATGCCATACATGATCTGTAGGGAACCATCCGGGTTGAGATCAGAAATTCGGGCTTCCACCCACTGCATAAATGCAGCAGCTTCGTCTGTAAACCCGATTCTAAGAAAAGCATAAACCGTAAATGCCGCATCCCTGATCCAGGTATAGCGATAGTCCCAATTGCGTTTCCCTCCGATTTCTTCTGGCAGGCTACAGGTAGGTGCTGCTACTATCGCTCCTGTTGGCTGGAAGGTCAACAGCTTGAGCGTCAGCGCAGATCGATAAACCATTTCGCGCCAACGGCCCTGGTAGGTACATTTTTTAAGCCAATTGCGCCAGTAGTGTACGGTATGGTCAAAGGCCTGCTGCCCGGTTTCTCTGGTACAAACCATTCGATGGGCATCTTGGGGCTCATGCAGTCCGAAAGTAAAGACCTGCTCATCGCCCCTGGATGTCTGCCAAATGGCTTTAGCCGCCTGGTCATCCCCAACCAGCTCAACGGTGGATTCAAGCCAGAGGGAAGTTTCTTTATGTTCAAAAACAAAGGACTTCCCCTCCCCTCTTACTGAGTGAGGGTCACGGGCATAGTTCAGCGCTGGCTGACAACTCATTTTCATGGAAACAGTCCCCTTCACCCCCCTTACCAGTCTGACGACCTGGGAATAATGAGGCTGCTCTCCATTGGCAACAGGCATGAAATCAATCAACTCTGCTACTCCAGAGTCCGTAAAAAATCGGGTCACAAGGACATTGGTGTCCGCCCAGTACACCTGCTTGGAAACGAATTCTCCCTCAGGCTGGACCTGAAAAAATCCTCCTTTGCCTTCATCCAATACCCGGGCAAATACACTTGGGGAATCGAAATATGGCAGACAAAGCCAGTCCAGAGAGCCATTCCTGCCGACCAAAGCCGCGGTATGCATGTCTCCGATCAGGCCATAATGTTCAATGGGTTGATACATCGCCGGACACTCCTTTAGTCTTCTTTCCCTTCAACAAACTTGAGAAATGACTCCTTGTATGAGCTGCTAATGGGGATCTCCTTATCGTTGATGATCACCCGGTTGTGTTGAATCAGGGTAATGTGGTCCAGTCCGATTATATAGGACTTGTGCACCCGCATAAAGCGATCTTCGGGCAGTTTCTTGAGCATATTGGTCATGCTCATCAGCGTCAGAATCCGCTGTTTGGGGGTGTGCACTGCGATGTAGTCACGCATCCCCTCGATGAAAAGGATGTCGGAAAGATTCACCCGAAAGAAACGGGTATCAGACTTGATGAACAGGAAATCCTTACCGTTCTCGGAGCCGGACTCTTCAAGGGCCTCGATGGCCTGCTTTTGAAGAAGGGCTTTGTTCACAGCCTTATAGAAGCGATCAAACAGCACCGGCTTGAGCAGATAGTCCACCGCGTCCATTTCGTAGCTGTCTACTGCATATTCACTATAAGCAGTCGTAAAAATGATCAGGGGCCTCTCTGCAAGTGTCTGGATAAACTGCATCCCCGTCAGGTCGGGCATCTGGATATCAAGAAATATCAGGTCAACTGACTCTTTGCGCAAAAACTCACTGGCCTCTATGGGATTCTGAAAGCTCTTTAACAGGTCCAGGGAAGGAATTTTATCGGCAAATCTCTGGATGACTTCCAGAGCCAACGGTTCATCGTCAACGGCAATTGCGCGCAAGGTCATAGCTCGATTCTTAAGTTGATTTCATAGATACCATTTGCATCATCAATTTCCAACTTATACCCCTGAGGGTAAAGCATTTCCAGACGCTGCCGGACGTTGGCCAGCCCGATCCCACCAGGAGCACTCTCGCTTTGTTTCCTGCTTCCCGGATGAATAGGATTTTTAACCTGTAGCTGAAGTTTTTTGTTTAGAGCCGTGATTTGAATGTAGATCAGACTTTCCCGGACCGTACTGATTCCGTGCTTAAAGGCATTTTCTATAAATGGAATCAGGATCATCGGAGCGATTTCCATCCCGTTAAGTTCCCCCTCCACGATGAACCGGATGTCCACCCGCTCAGACAGGCGCAACCGCTGGAGGTCGATAAAGTCTTCGATATAGGTCACTTCGCGGAGCAAAGGAACCCGCGAGACATTGGACTCATACAGCATATAGCGCATCAACTGTGACAACTTGGCTATCCCCTCAGCGGTGTCTTCATCGTCATTTTTGAATGCCAGTCCGTACAGGCTATTCAACACATTGAATAAAAAATGAGGGTTTATCTGATGCTTGAGCGCAGTCAGTTCCGCTTTGAGTTTGGCCTGCTCCAGTTCCTGTTGTCGGCGGCGACTTTTGAACCAGCCGAAGGTAAAGCCATACATATTGCCGACCAGCATCAGTCCGGTGGTGACAATCAGGTTGAGTTTGATCCATTCTCCGAATGAAAACCAGGGACGATCATAACCTTTCACCTGATAGATGCTACGGGTGTACAGGTAGTCGATCAGCGATTCGCCCAGCAGGAAGACCAGTAGGTACATCACATTAACTCCGATCAGGTAGGCGACGGAACTGTTTTTGAAGTACTGGGGAAGGGCAAAATGCGCATAGGAATACACCATTAGGGCATTGAGCAGCGTACCATATATGAAGAATGGCAGGGTATCGGCCTCACGAAACATGGTCAGGCTAAAGTTCCCCAACCCCAGAGGCCTGGGGGCAAGGATGCCTATCAGCACTGCCCAGATCAGCATATTTCCCAGCAAAAATACCCCCTGCTGCAAAGCGCTTTGGTCTATGGTAGTTCCCTTCATCACCTGCAAGAAAGGGATTAATTGCACTCAGCGGGGGAGTGGTGGTCGAATCAGGAATATCATTGGTCGATAGAAAATACCCGGCTCAGAGAATGAGCAGGGGCAACTCAATATCCTGGCTCAGGATATGGCGTGCCACCCCACCCAAGCGGTGGCCCAGCAACCCGGGCCGGCTGATCCGTTTGATCACGAGCAGGTCTTTTCCCTTATCCATCGCATGGTCGAGCAGTGTACGTCCTATGTCACTACCCTGGACCAGTTCTACCGAACCACTGTCCACATTTCGCTGACTCTTCCACAACTCATCGAGGCGATTTTGGGCCTTCTTGCGGATATCGCGCTGTATCGCATCGTCGGCCTGCTCGATGAATGGGAAATAGGTCAGTGGCGGCTGAAACACATGCAGGGCATGCCACCTGGCATCCAATTGTTCTGCCAGCAGGGTTACCTTCTCCAAAAACGACCCTGAGCTACGGGCAAGGTCCAGCCCCACCATGAGAGAATTGATAGCCTGGCTCTGCGAATCTGAAGGAATCAGCAGCATGGGCGTTTCACTTTCGTCGGCAGCCAGTATTCTCCAGGGCAGGATTCCCGAGCTGCTTATCTCGTTTTTCTTGCCCATTACCAGCCAATCGTACTTTTCACGCCGATTCTGGGCCAGGATTGCTTCTTCGGTACGGCTCTCTGCCATCACGATTACTTCTAATGCCCCGCTATTCCCCTCTTCCAGGAGAGGAGAATACTTTCCTCGGAGTTCCCTGGCCACCTTCTTCTTAAGCCTGTCTACCATAGCCCCATCAAACTCAGGGTGAGCCGACAGGAAATCATACCTGATGTTATGAAACAGGGTGATGGCCATGGACTGCTGTAAATTTCGCTGCAACCCGGCCACATACCTGACAAGTAGTTCATCGGTGGAACTCAGATCCAGGCAAAGCAGTATTTTTTCAATCTTCATTGTCATCGGTTTCCATCAGGGTTTTGAGGTGGCGGGCATACTCTTCTTTTTCCTTCCTATCCGCTAATTCACGCATGTGATTCGATTCCTGCTTGAATGCCTGATACAAAGAGTATATCACAATCAGCAACAATACTGCAAAAGGCAATCCTGCAGAAATCACCACCGATTGAAGGGCTTTCAGGCCTCCGGCAAACAGCAGGGCCGCCGCTACTGCTCCTTCCAGCAATGCCCAGAAGATCCGTTGTCCTACCGGCGCATCCAGCTTCCCTCCGGAGGTGATGCTATCTACTACCAGAGAGCCTGAGTCAGAAGAAGTTACAAAGAAAATGGTCACCAGGACAATGCCTACGAGTGAAGTAACAGACGAAAGGGGAAACTGCTCCAGTAATACAAAAAGCGAGGTAGTCAGATCCTGATTTACCGCTGAGGAAATGGTATGGTCACCATGAAGCTCCAAATAGAGGGCCGTCCCTCCAAATACGGACATCCATAGAAATATCAACATGGAGGGAACGAACAGGACTCCCAGGATGAATTCCCGAACTGTTCTTCCTTTTGACACCCGTGCAATAAAAATTCCTACAAACGGCGACCAACTGATCCACCAGGCCCAGTAGAAGATTGTCCATCCATTTTGCCAGACACCTTCATTAACGGGGTGGTTCTCTGGGGTAACATAGGTTTCGGCCCAGGTTCCGACTTTCAGAAGAGAATCAAAGTATTGTCCGACGTTTTGGACAAATCCATCCAGCAGATTGGTGGTCGGCCCGATTAACAGCATCGCTACCAGGAAGACCAGCGCCAGCCGCATATTCAGCACGCTAAGAAATCGGACCCCTTTGTCCAGCCCCAGGATTACAGAGGTCGTCGCCGCCAGGGTAATCAGGATGATCAGGATAATGTGGGTGGTGGTATTGTTTGGAACACCAAAGAGGAAATCCAGTCCGGCTGCCACCTGTTGTACCCCCAGACCGAGGGTAGTTGCCAGGCCAAAAAGAGTAGAAACTACTGCCAAAACGTCGATGGCATTTCCCGGCCACTGGTAGATTTTGTCACCGATCAATGGATGAAATAGCGATCTGACCGTCAGCGGAAGTCCCCGGTTAAAGGTAAAAAAGGCCAGCGCCAGCCCAATGATCACATAGGGCCCCCAGCCATGAAATCCCCAATGCAGGAAGGTAAACAGCATAGCCTGCTGAGCCTGTTCGATGGGATTATCCACCGGCATGGGAGGATTGGAAAAGTGAAAAATGGGTTCAGCCACTCCATAAAAGAGCAGTCCGATGCCGATCCCGGCTGAAAAAAGCATCGAAAACCAGGAGAAAGTGGAGAAGTCGGTTTTGGCATCTTTCCCTCCCAGGCGAATGTTTCCAAATCTGCTGAAGGCAAAAAAAAGCGCAGCAATCACGAAAATATTCGTGGACAGGATAAAAAACCACCCAGCGTGATCAGAGGCCCCCTTTTGAAAGGAGGAAAAGGTCTCGATAATCACATCACTAAAAAAAAACGACATCCCGATGGTGGTCAGGATGATGAAAGCTGCCGGGTAGAATACCGGTGCGTGGATATCGAAATACTTATTTTTTTGCTCGGGCATATGGTTGGGTCGTTTGGTCGTGCGCCTGGTCAAAGGAAATACCTGAGCCTCACCCCAAATCAGGTGCGAGGCTCAGGCTATTTTCACAAAATCAATCTACCAACCACATGGTGGCATTCTGATCGTTACCTCCCAGCGACTCAACAGCTGCATTGTAGTTTGCAGAATTCAGACTTTGCTCTTCCCCAGGATAGAGAAAGCGCATCGGGAGATTGTCGTTGTTCAGGTTTTCACATGGGGCGTTGAGGAAGGGAATCGCGTCCCAGTCGCTGCCACTGGCGAGGTACCAGCGACGTACCTCAAAGTAAGGCTCCAGACCGTGGAAAAACAGGGCCAGCCACTTTTGCTCCCAGATGTCCATCGTCTCGCTGTAGGCTACGCCAGAGTTGGCATAGAAGTCAGCAAAGTCAGCCCAGCCAAATGGAGCCAGGTCTACCTGATGATACATCATGGAAGCCTCAATCCCTGCGCGATAGTGCTCCTCGATGTCCTCGCTGATCCAGCCCATGGCTGCAGCCTCTGCCAGCAGAAACTCGACTTCGGCATAGGTCATGACGATGCCGTCAGCAGATGACAGCCCCAGGTCGGCCGCCTGAGTCGTGCTGGGATTATCCCAGTACTGCACTCCCAGACGAGAACCTACCTTGGAGCAGTTCCCGGAGTTGGCCCCATTCACAGCTCCGACAAATTCCGGGCTGGTGGTGAAGTCCTCGTTATCGGGACGGGCATAGCGAAGCAGACGTGGGTCATTGTACTGAGACATCACGGAGATGGAGGCTTCGCTGATCGCAACTGCGTCAAAGTCACCTGTCTTCAGGGGAATCAGAGGATACTGGTTGGGGAAGCCCGCCAGGTAGCCCAGTACGGCGTTATCGTCGTTGCTGGTCATGATGTCACCACTGGCTACAATGCTGGAGAACTGTGATCCGGAGTCAGAGATCTTGTCTCCTGCGGTCATCAGCAGACGCAGGCGCAGGGAGTTGGCCAACTTCTTCCATTTGGCTGCATCCCCGTTGAAGATGAGGTCGCCATCGATACTTCCACTGCCGTCTAGCAGAGTGGTAGCACGCTCTAGCTCATCGAGCAGATCAGCATAGATAGCTTCCTGGCTATCGTAAACTGGCGTAAAGTTACCTTCGTCTCCCGCGATTGCATTGAAATACGGGATGTCACCGTAGGCATTGGTCAGCGTGGCAAATATCCAGCTTTTCCATACCACAGCAGCGCCTTCCTGGGCTTCATTTCCGCTTTCGATTGCCTGGTCAGCTACAGCCAGGGCATCAGTCAGGGCCTCGTACATCCCCTCCCACACGGTGGGGAAAGCATTCCAGTTGTAGGTATCGACCTCAGTACGCAGGGTTTTGGTAGTCAACTGCGCGGCGTTATTGCCCAGCAGAAAAGACTCCGTCACCATGGTGTTCATGGCGCTGCGCACGGTAGAGGCAAAGAGCACGTCAGCAGATACTTCCGTAGGCTCGTTGGGGTTCTGGTTAAATTCGGTGAACTGCTCACAGGCACTGAGTATCAGTAGCAACCCTGCAGCCAGCAACACCTTGAATCTATGTTGAAATGTCATGTTGTTCTTAATTCTCTTTTATGGCGAAAATGATCTTTGGGAAAATCAGGACCAGAACCGAGAGAAAACCAGTGGGCACACCCCGGCTCCAGTCTATTCCTAGTGCTCTGTCAAATCCCCAATGATGGGTGATCGCTGCATCTTTTTCCGCATCTCTGCGTTGAAAAATCGCTCGCCTAGTTCACTAGGCTCGAATTTTCCGCCTTGATCTGCGAAAAAATCTGCGACCGCTTACCCATCATTTTCAACTTGACAAAGCACTAGAATTTCAGGCTCACAGAGAAACCGTAGCTACGGGTAGAAGGCAGCTGGGTACTCTCAAATCCATTGACGAACAAACCATTACGAATCGAATAAGTCTCCGGGTCAATGGAAGGCACGTTGGAGAACAGCAGCAGGTTCCGGCCTACGAGTGATACACGCAGGGATCCAATACCAGCCGCAGACAGCCGGTCAGAGCTGAAGGTGTACCCAAAGCTTACTTCACGAAGCTTGAAATAGGTCGCGTCATAGGTTGCTGCCTCGATGTTGTCGCGGTTGAAGCCATTTCCATAGTAGTTGTAGAAGTATCCGGTATAGCCGGCTCCACCGGGCTGGACCTCTACGTCATTTTCAGATAGCTCGCTATCGTCAATTACTCCGTCTTCGTTGGCATCTTCCCATTTCCAGCCAGGGCCCACTACTCCACCTTCCTGCTCCAGGGTATAGATCGGAGTAGGATCGTTTCCATCATAGGAAACAGAGTAAACCTGTCGGCCATCAAGTGTAGATAGATCCAGCAGAGGATCGTCATTGTTGGTGATGGCACCGCCGGTGGCGTACAGCGCATGAGAGCGAGAGTAAATCTTTCAGCCTATTTGTCCATCAAACAGAAAGGAAAAGTTGAAATTGCCAAAGCGGAAGCTGTTGTTCAATCCGAGGCGCAGGTCTGGCTGGTAAGATCCAGCAGATACCTTTTCGTCAGTCAGCAGGGGCAGCCCATCTACATGGATGATGCGGCCATCAGGGCCACGCTCAAATCCGAGGCCGTAAAGCTGTCCGAGTAATTCTCCTTCTTCAGCTACATATTCCAGGTCGGCTCCCCCTTCATCCCCAGGGAATACATCCGCCACGATGCTATATCGTCCTGACTCGATCACGTCGGGCAGACTCTCTACAATCGCGCGGTTGCGGCCCAGGTTCAGGGTAATGTCCCAACTGAAGTTGCTGTTTCGTACAGGCGTGTAGGTCAGCAACAGCTCGATGCCACGGTTGCGGATTTCACCACCATTGGTCAGGTTAAAGTCATATCCGCTGGTAGAAGCCACCGGCAGGAAGATCACCTGGTTAAAGCTCAACATGTCGTAGTAGGTCGCGTCCACACGGAAGCGATCCTGCAACATGCGGAAATCAACTCCCACCTCAAAGGCAGAAGTACGCTCGTTACGCAGATTGGGATCGGCAATGGTACCGGTAGTGGTGAAGATGGACTGCGCACCAAATGATGCCTGTGGCTGGAAGGTGTTGCCAAAGGCATAGGGTGGCGCCCCATTTCCTACTTCTGCATATGCTGCCTTGAACTTCAGAAAAGAGATTCCTGTGGTTGGGTTCAAGCCCAGCATGTCAGAGATGATGGCACTGAAGGCCACAGATGGGTAGCCGAAGCTGTATTCAGATCCTTCCAGGCCAGCAATGGGATTTACCAGTGTACTGTTCCAGTCATTGCGGTAGGATACATCCAGGAAGAGGTAGTTTCGGAAGGCAAAGGTACCTACACCAAAGAGGCTGTTGATGCCCGTGCGGGTTTTCTGGGACTCGACCAGTACGCCAGAGCGGTTATTGGTCAGGGTATAGATGGAAGCATCGGTGCCGAAGAACTTCAGCTGTGGATTATTTGCCACCAGGAAATTGGCGTCCTGCCGCATCAGGTTCCCCCCGACTTTTACATCAAAGGTGAAGTCCTGGTCGCGGTCAGAGGTATATCCGATCAGGAATTCCGCATTGGTTTCGGAGAAGGTAATCTCGTCTTCGCGATAGCTACCCTGCAACACGGCTTTGGTAGAGGGAGCACGACGATACTGACGACCTTCGTTCACGATGTCAGCTCCAAAACGGAAGCGGGCGGTGATGTGATCAGTCAGATCATATTCTACCTTGAAGTTTCCGATCAGTCGGTTGCTCTGGAAAGAGTTGGTATTTTCATTTACCACAAACCACGGATTGTTTACCCACAAATCCTCTACGTAGCGCTGCTGAGCACCTTCCATACCAGGCTCCCAGTAATCACGCAGGTCGTCGATCTCCACCTGACGTGGGTACCACAGCCATCCATACATCACAGAGGAAGACTCGTCATATCCGGCGTTAGGGACATTATCGGAGGCGGAATTAACGTACATGGCATTCACCCGTGTACGAACCTTACCATCCAACAGACGCTTACCCAGGCTAGCGTAAACCGTGTTACGGGTGAGCCCGGAGTTGGGAACGATGCCGCGATTATCCAGACGGGTAAAAGACAATCGAGAGTCTCCGTCTTCACTGGAGTTGCTTAGCGCGACGTTATTGATGCTGGTTACCCCTGTACGAAAGAAGTTTCGGATGTTGTTGGGAGCAGCCGTAAAGGGTGCAGGTTCTCCATCCGAGTTGAACTGAATGATCTCCTGACCATTCATTTCTGGTCCCCAGTTTTCGCCGTAAGCCTCGTAATATTCGGGGCCACCGATATAGTTGGTTCCGTCGAAGTAGCTGTACTTGCCACCTCCACCGAAGCCATAGGTATTCTGATAATCAGGGAGTTTCAAAACAGACTCAAAGGTGGTGGTGGTGTTGAGTTCCACGCCCCAGCCTTCACTGTTTTCTCCGGTTTTGGTTTCAATCAGGATTACTCCATCTGCTGCACGAGAGCCATACAGGGCTGAGGCAGCAGGACCTTTCAGGATATTGATAGAAGCAATGTCATCGGGGTTGACGATCTGGGCAGCATTACCAAAGTCGATGGTGGAAGAACCATTCAACCCATCGTCAAAGCTGAACAGATCGTTGGTGATAGGCATGCCATTTACCACGAACAGGGGCTGGTTGTTGCCCAAAAGCGAGGCAGCACCCCGGATGTTGATGTTCGCAGAGGCAGTGGGCCCGGCGGCGCTCCCGGTGATATAGACACCGGATACCTTACCAGCCAGGGCATTGGTTACATTGGTTGGCTTAACAAGGGATACCTGCTCACCGTCAAGGCGCTGTACAGAATACCCCAGTGCTTTTTCTTCACGCTCAACTCCCAAAGCTGTAACGATCACTTCGTCCAGCTCCAGGTCACTGATCATGACAATTTCAAAAGTAGTACTGTTTCCAATGGGAACTCGCTGATCGGCATAGCCGATGTAGCCTATGTTCAGGAACTCCGCGCCGTCATTAACTTCCAGTTCGAAGTTTCCGGCGTCGTCCGTTGCAATACCGTTGGTAGTGCCTTCAACTATCACTCTTGCCCCAAAAAGAGGCTCCCCGCTTTGATTCTTAACCGATCCAGTGAGGGTTCGGCTTTGAGAAAATGCGGCAGTAGATAGGAGGCAAAAAGTGAGGGAAAGTAGAAGATGTCTCAAATAGTGCGACCTTAAATTCATTTGATCATTCTTTGCAGATGATATGTCAATTCGGTCGCAAAGGTATAGAACAGATAGTTTCTATACCAACTAAACACATTTTGAAGACCAAACATTCACCAACAGAAGCAAATCTAAATCACACACAACCAACTTACAGTCAAAAGGTTATATAGTATCAATACCTTCCACATCCTCTCTCACAGGCCCCATTATTTCTATAAGCAGATCAATATTATCGGATAAACTTTGTAGCATTTCGGGAGAAAGCGCCTCTATTCGTCGGGAAAATTTCTCCTGAAACAATCCCGGAGTGGACTCCAGCAACACCGCTCCTTTTGCCGTCAGGGTGATCAATGCTCCACGCTTGTCTTTTTGATTGGGAAGTTTCGCCACCAATCCTTTGACCTGCAATCGAGCTATGATTCCCGAAACCGTACTGGCATTCAACATCAAAAACTCCTTGATCTTCGTGGCTGAAGAGGTATAGTCTTCAGAATCTGCCAGATACTGCAGACAAAGCAATTGTGGAAGGCTGATTCCATGCTTCTTTTCAACGAATTTGCTCTCAAGGTTGATCGCCCTGAGAACTTTTCTCAGTTTGACCAGGATTTGAATATAGGTCATAGGAAACAATGCAGTAAACTGACCGACTAATAGATTATTCAAACCATGAGCCGGAATATTAGCTCAGTAAATTAACATCCTTGTTCCCAAAAATGGAAGCAAATAATTACAGGGGAAGATAAATATCTTCAAAGAATCAGCCTCATGAATCTCATGAAGCCGATTTTTCAGGCTAACGGATGCCCGGTCACCTCACTCAAGGCAGCAAAATCTCAGGACTTCGCACACAGGATGCGTTCACTATTTCCGACCATAATCCAAGAGCAAAACAGCTTATGTTGGGCAGATAGGTTCTATAGAAACATCCTACTTATGCCCCAAAAAGCCCCGCAATAATCGCAGCAAATCAACACCATAATGACACATCAAATTATCACAATACAAAAACACATACCATTCAGACTGTAGACTTGCAAGCCATACAGTTTTGAATGCTATTTGTCGAAAAGGGACCTCTGTTAGTCGAACCAATACATCTCTCAGGCGAAATGTTGAAACTATTTGGGGGGAAATGGCATCCTTATGGGTAAAATGACAGGAAGGGTGATGGCAGATCACCATAAAAAAACGCACTATTCCCATTTACTGATCCAGCTAACTCTCTTCCTCCAAAAGCCCAAATACTATCCCCATGAAACCCACCCACCTGATCATATTTTCATTTGCCCTTCTTTCGGTTAGTGCTGTGATGGCTCAAACGACCCCCAAGAAGCCGCTTACTCCGTTTCCGAGGTTGTATCGGGCCCACACGCCCAGTCAGCAACAGAATCGACCTGTGAGCATAACTCCGGCATCTCAGACTGACCAGCAGCCACAGGTTTCTCCCCAACAATCCCCCTGCCCACAGTCCCAGCCGAGGACCCGGACTACTCCAGTACGAAACACCATCCGAAAACAGGATGCTTCGACAGATACCCAAACCGGACTTCACGCTCTCATCTGAACGCTACCCATCTATCCGATCATGCATGATTTTTAGGTGGTGGTAGCTGTGATATACCGTAAAAAACAGCATCTCACGTACCAGCATCTTTCCCAATAGAGGATGAGGCAAAAGGTATTTATCCAGGTCATCCTCGCTCCAGCTCTCAATCCGCTCGCGGTACTTTTGCCCAATAGATTCCCATTTTTCCAGGAATGAGGCAACTTCCATTTGAGGATCAACTTTAGGGGCATAGTCCCCCTGCTTTACGGGACCGTCGAGTGCTGCCAGTCTTTCCTGATATCGCTGAACAACTTCCTGATAGGACCTTCCTTCCCGGTTGGGCTTGCCAAAGGAACGCAGGGCAATTTTTGGAACGCCCAGGGCTTTTACAACGGCCTTGGTGCCGATGAACAGGTGTTCCAGGTTTTCTGCAACAGACCAGACCTCGGGGGCAGGTTTGGCGAAAAACTTCTCCTCTTCCAGCCCACTGCAATAGTCATGAATTTGCTGCCAGACTTCGGCAGTGGCGGCAGAGATTTCTGCGTTGGTTTGGGGGGAAATACTTGGAGATTCCATGGGATGATTGAGTTATTGGGGTTGGTTGAGTTTATTCTGTAGCAGCGTCTTCTGGATGATTGTCCTTCGTGTCCTGAGCTTCCAGCCAGGCGCGAACCAGCTTTATTTCACCATAACTATATTCGTCGCCTAGTCGCTGTTTGACCTCGCTGAAGCTGCCATATTCACCGGCTAATTCCTTTTGGATGACCTGTCGTTTTTTATCGTCCACCAACCGGTCAAGGCCTATTTTTCCTTTGGCGACGTACTGAGAAAGGTGCCCATAAATCGTCCCTTCGACCAAATCCCGTTCCGCCGCGATTTCTGCGACAGAAAATCCCGCTTCAAATTTTTTCAGCGAAATTTCCGCTGTAGGCGTCTTCTTCGGTTTTGGCGGTTTGGCATTCAGCTTATGATCCTGCTCCCACTGGGCCAGCATTTCCTTTGTCGGTAGTTTCCCCTCTGCCAACTGCCCGACCACCATAACAAGTTTCATGATCTGGCGAATCTGAAAGACCAACGCAGTCTCCAGTGCGTCCAGTTCTTCCAGGTAATTCTTGACCTTTCCCCCTTTGGCCTGAACCTGCACCTTGTGGTGCTTCACTTTCTGCAAAAGCTCCATCAGCTTGGGCTCAAAATATCCCTGGGCTTTGTCGGAGCGATCTGCCAGGTGTGCACTTACCCCTTCTTCCTTCAGGATTCGGCCAAACTGTTTGAGAAACTGTGCTCCTGTGGACTGCAAGGGTTCAGCTTCCACCACGAGGGCTTCGGTCCATGGAAGGTATTGCTGCTTGGCGGATCGGTTCTCGCCCTTGTCAAAGGTCGCAGCATGAGAGCGCATGGCTTTGACCAGTTTGCCGAGATCAAACGCCTGGATGGCTTTCTGTCTCAGAAAACCCACCTGATCCTCTTCAAGTTTTTCTGACAAATCTTCCTGATCTGCAAAGCTCTCCACAAAGGCCCGCAACGAGCGATCAATAGCCGGAGGATGGGTAGGCAAAGGCGAGGAAAGCACCAGCCCCTTTAGAGAAGTCAGGCGTGAAAGGGCTACGTAAAGCTGTCCCGGTGCGAAGGTGTCGGCCACATCCAGAATCGCTTTGTCAAAGGTCAGCCCCTGGCTTTTGTGTACCGTCACCGCCCAGGCCAGCTTGATCGGATACTGCGAAAAGGTGCCAATGACATTCTCCTCCACCTGATTGGTCTGTGAATTCAGCACAAATCGTTTGTTCTCCCACTCGTAGGAATCCACCTCCACCTCGGTTCCATCTTCAAATTCTACCCAGATGTGGTCCCTGTCCAGCCGCGATACCTGCCCGAGCTTTCCATTAAAAAACCGCCTGTCCACATCATTTTTCACAAACATCACCTGAGCTCCCCGCTTCAACCCCAGGGTCTCAGGAATGGGAAAAATATTGGAGGGGAAATCTCCTTCGATCTGAGCCGAATACTCAAAAAGTTGGGTGGGCAATTCTTTCAGCCGCTTGCTGTTGATCTGATCGGCTTTGTAGTTGTGGGTGGTGAGATGGATGTAGCCCTTTGTCGGAGGATCGGCCTTGAAATACTGGTTGAGAAACTCGACGTCCTTGGGCACCAGTTTGTTGTGGCGCAGCCGGTTGAGCAGGTCGATGAAGTCCTGATCGCTCTGCCGATAGATTTTGTTTAGCTCCACCGTCAAGGGGGGTTGATTGCGCAGGGCGTGGGCGGAGAAAAAGTAGCAACTGGGGTAATATCGACTCAGCAAAGGCCATTCATCGTCCCGCACTACGGGCGGTAGCTGCATCAGGTCGCCAATGAGCAGTAACTGCACTCCTCCAAAGGGCTCCTGCCAGCGACGACGGCGGTCGCGCAGCACCTGATCGATGCAGTCCAAAAGATCTGCCCGCAGCATACTCACCTCATCAATGATGAGCAGTTCCATCTCCTGCAGGAGCTGAAGCTTTTCCTTGCGCATGCGCCGCTTTTGGCTGAGGGTATGAGGCGTATTGACCTGTAATGAGCCTTCGGGAAGGGTAATATTTTCCGGGACATAGGTCCCAAAGGGCAATTGTAGCAGGGAATGTAGCGTCACGCCACCCGCATTGATAGCCGCGATGCCGGTCGGTGCTGCCACTACCGCATTTTTGTAGGTGTGCTCGACGATGTATTGCAAAAACGTCGTCTTGCCCGTTCCGGCTTTACCAGTCAGGAAAACATGCCGATTGGTGGTATTGACATATTGCGCGGCGATGGCCGCCATTTCGTTTAATTCGACTGTACTCATAGTAACTGTCCGGGGCTGCTTATTTAAATGGTTTGGAGGAAACGTTACTTCGTAGGCGTTACGATTAGCTGCCCTGTCTCAAGATCCAGTTCCAGCCGGGTTCGCTTCCATGTGGGATGTTCGACCAGTACGCGGGCGAGGGGTGCTACAACATTCACCTCGATGTAGCGCTGCAGCGGACGTGCTCCATACTTGATGTCAAACCCATTGGCCGCCACTGCTTTTTTGAGTCTTTCGGTAAATACCAGTTTCAGGCCACGCTGGGCAATCCCTTCCCGGGCTTCCAGTCGGGACAGCTCCAGATCCGAAATCTCCCGGATGACCTCCTCTTCCAACGGCCGGAAAGAAATCACCTGATCAAGGCGGTTGACAAATTCTGGTCGGAAAAAGGCTTTGATATCCGCGGCAAAGGTGTCCACCTGCTCGGGCTGAAAACCCAAAGATTGCCGTTGCTGGGCTCCGAGGTTCGTAGTCATGATGATGATCGTATTCCGAAAATCGGCTATTCGGCCAAGTGCATCCATCAAAAGGCCTTCGTCCAGCACCATTAGCAGGGCATCAAAAACCATGGGATGCGCCTTCTCGATTTCGTCAAACAGTACGACGCTAAAGGGCCGCTCACGAACCTGCTCAATAAGTTTGCCGCCTGAACCGATCAGGCGATAGATCTGGGCCGGATGTTGAAATTCACTCATGTCGAGCCTCAGGAGGGGCCGCTGCTTTTGTCCCAACCCAAAGAAATAATCTGCCAGGGCCTGCGCGGTGGCGGTTTTTCCCACCCCCGTAGGCCCCGCAAACATCAGCGAAGCCAATGGTTTCTCGGGATCATTGAGGCCGGTTTTGAAGACCTGGATCAGCTTGATCAGTTGATCGATGACATGGTCCTGCCCCTTGATTCGCTGGGCAAAAAAAGCTTTAATCTCTTCGCCATGCAGGAGGATATCGTCTCGTATCAATGCCTCTGGCATCCCGCTCTGGGCCGCAAAAACCCTCAGCACATCTTCATTCTCAATTTTCTGCTGGTCAATTGTACTTTGGCTACAGCGAATCAGAAAGCGCATGAGCTTGCCTGGGAATCGTTCGTAGCGCACAAAGCGATCCATCAGATCATAGCTCAGCTTCAGGGCATCCTGGGTAAAAGTCCTGCTTTCCTTTTGCTCAAGTCCTTCGTTGAAGTAAGTGGCAAGGCGACGGGTTTGCTCTGGCTGCATCTCCGGGATCGTCACCAGCTTAAAAAGCTCCATCAGGCCAGGCAGTAGCCGCTGCATGCCGGCCAGCTGGGTTGGGGTTAGCTCCCCGATTATTCTCAGCTTTCCACTTTGTATGAGCGGCTTTATAAAAGCCCCCATGGAATCCTCTGGGCCTTCCCCTCCGGTTGTCACCAGCGCTGGCAGGTCCTCCAACCACAACCAGCCATTAGCGGTTTCCAGTTCCTCCACCAGGGTCTCGCAGGCTTCCTGCCATTCTCCCAGGTATTTGGCCCGAGAGATAATCCGCAGCGGAGTGGTTCGCCAGAATGTCCGGGCCTCCCAGGGCTTTAGCCCTTTATTGGCAAGGCTCATTTTCTTGATGACCTCTTCCCAAATGGCACTTTTTCCCACGCCTTCCTTGCCTACGAGGACAATATTCTGAGCCTGAAATGTGAGTTCATGGACCACGGAGGATACAATATTCCCCCTCTCCCAGGCTGACTGTGGCTGAAAATAGGGGGAGGTACGCCGGGAAAGGGGCAACCTGTCTGCGGTTTGGGTCAGGTTGGCACCATATGACATTTCCAATTGTCCCGATTTCCGCTTTTGGGATTCGCCCGGCACCTTGACTTTAATTGTATCCAGCCATGGGGCGCCGTTCAGAAACAGCCGAGGAATATCTTCGGGAGAATAGCGGTTGAGTTCTTCCCGGGCAAAGTGTACTGCCAGGTTTTCGAAAGCACTGGCGTCGTAGTAATAGAAGCTGCGCTCCAACTCCGGAAAGTATGCCTCAAAGTATCCCTGATCATTAGGGCCATGCACGACATGGACCGTGACGGAAATAGGCTCGGGAAGGGGGAAAACCTTGTTATCTGCCTTGTACGCCGGGCGCACCTCCAGGGTAAAGGCTTTCAGGTAATAGGATTTGAGTTCCAGATAATAGATAGCCCCTTTTTTGAGTTTCCTGGGAATGAAAGACTGGAAACTGCTGCGAAGGCTTGCCTGGTCTCTTTCCACGAGGTGGTATGAGGTCCCCAGCAGGTTACCCAAACTGGAGTTGTTTCCAAGCGACCATCCAATGATGGGGTACTCAACGATCTTCATAGAAATTCGGGGCATTTGGTTGTGAACAATGAAGTTAAGGCAATTTTTTCAGTTCCAAATGCCTACAATCTTCCTTTCGACACCAAACTTTGAGGAAAGTGCTTAAATTTGCCGGCTGTTATGCCTCGAATAGAAGCTCCCAAATGGTCTCAACAGGCGCTGGTCTGGCTGGTTTTTGCCGGCCTGATCTACTTCCCGCTATTTCTGCATCTGGACGTCAATCCCGTTAAAGCCTGGGATGAAGCGCTTTTTGCCCTTCGGGCCTACAGCCTGAGTTACTATGGTGAGTATCTCTGCGAATTTGCAGACCTGCCAGGTGCCGAACCAGCCCCCAATACCAAGCCACCACTGATCAGCCTGTTTCAGGCGGCACTATTCCGCCTCATAGGATACAACTCCCTGGCTATGAGGCTCCCCATTGCGTTGAGCGGTGTGGTGATCGTATTGGCCATGGTCTGGTTGAGCAAGCTTCAAACTGGAGAATATGTCTGGGGCCGATGGTCCGGGCTGGTACTGGTCACCACCGCGGGGTTCATCCACGAGCATGTGGCTCGCACTGGGGACCACGACGTTCCCATCGCCATGTTCAACCTCCTGACCATGCTAGGGGCGTACCTCTACACCGAGGAAGCGCCCGACAGGAGCCGGGGTGTCTGGCTGATGGCCCTGGCCTGGCTGGGTGGATGGCTGACCAAGGGAAGCCTGGCTTTGCTGTTTGTGCCAGCTATCGGACTCTATATACTTTTTCGCAAAAAACTCATCCCTCTCCTTAAAGACCGACAGGCCTGGATGGCTCTTGGGGTGGTGGTTCTGGGTCTTGCCCTCTATGCCTTCTACCAGGAATATTCCTGCCCTGGCTACCTCGACCGGAGTAACCGGTATGAGGGAATGGGCCGACTGACCAAGTCCCTCGGTGGCCACCGACATCCCTGGTTTTTCTACCTGCAAACCTGGTGGGAGTGGAAACTCACCGATTGGCTGGTCTGGCTTATTCCGGCCTTTTTACTTCCATTTATCCCCTCCCTGAAAAGCTATCGCAACCTGCTCCTGCTCATCTGGGGATGCGCTATTTCAGGGACTGCTGTCATATCCTACAGCGGAACGAAGCTATTGTGGTATGATGCTTCCATCCTGCCATTAATCGCCCTTCTGGTCGGTTTCAGCCTAATGGCCCTGCACAAGGGGCTACAATCCCTGCTGAAGGCAGAAGCTTTCTGGCAACAAACGCTGATTGTGGCTGCACTTTGGCTGACCCTCTTTGCCCTTCCCTACCAAAAAATCATGGACAAGGTTTATCAGCCTCAGGATCGCATGTACGTGGATGAGCGGCACCCATTTCTGCTGGAACGATTGGAGAAGTATTATCCCAACGAACGCGAATTTGCTATCCTCCAGACCTACCGAAGTAACCATGTGTTGTTTTACCGATATGTGTACAATCACCACAAAGGCTTTACCATCTCACGGTACCGGGAACTGGAAGAGATCAAACTGGGGGACAAAGTGATGATCTGCCAACCGGATGCAGACGACTATTTCCGGCGGTATTTCCAGTATTTTCCCATAGCAGAGTACGAAAACTGTACTTACTATCGGGTCGATGGCTACACAGAAGCGGGGCTGGAGAACCTGGATCTGGAGGTGAGATTCCTGCAGGAATTTGGACTGCCCGCCGATAGCGTACTTCAGGATAGCCTACTCCGGCATCAACTTCTGAATCCGATTAGAGATTGATTCACCTTTTTGTAATTTTGCCTCTGACCAAACGTTTCTAAATGCTCCGGGGTTACAGTTTGCTTCAGGTCAGGTGGAAGCGGTGGATTACAACAAATCCAAATATCAGGCCTCCTGTTCTGAACTCTGAACCAACGACATCCATGCCTGCATGAATATTCGCGCGATCAGATTTATTGCCTTTGCGACCCTTTGCGTCCTGGTGGTGCTGGGAGCCATGCTGGCTAACCACTGGTTCGCTATAAATCAGAGGCTTCAGGATCCAGCTATGAGGGGGAGCAGCGTAGCAGGAATTACTCCATTGGATTCAACGCAGGCCACAGTCCCTTCCGCATTCACTCAGCCTAAAGAAAGTACCTTTAACCCGGCACATTTTCAGGACCCTCCACTGGCATACCGCCCATGGATTCGTTGGTGGTGGCCTACCCCAAATCCGGAGCGAAAGATAATTCAAACCGGACTACAGCAAATCCTGGACTGGGGCCTTGGTGGAGCCACCATTGAAATTACGGCGCAGGGCCTCGCCCCTGAGGATCGGCTACGCTGGAGCCATCAGCAGCTTACCCCGGGGAACAATGAATTAGGCAGAACCTGGGAACTGCTTGGCCGCGAAGCATTCAAAAGGGGCCTTCAACTGGATTGGACACCGGCTCACGGCTGGCCCCTGGGCATGAGCAACCTCCCTGCGAGTCAGCAGCTCCAGACCCTGACATTTGGCGAGACTTACGTACTCGGCGGTAAAACCATTGACATTTCGCCGCCGGCCCCTACCCTACCCGCTTCCTACCTCTTTTCATCCTGGATGGAGCAAAGTCACTTTGACCAGGAGCACCCTGTCAGTTGGTTGCCTGATTCGGCCCACCTTCTTGCGCTCTTTGCCGCCCGCATCAGCGACCATCAACGAAACTCATTGCCATTTGTCCTGACCGATCACCTTGATTTTTTCCCGGATTCTATTTTTCAGATCGACAGCTATCTGGATGAGGCTGGGCGTATCCATTGGGATGCTCCGCCGGGCTACTGGGAGATTCTGGCAATCTACGAACAGCCTGCCGGGCAGCATCCCCTATTCGGGCTGAGTGGAGCAGCAGACTGGGTTCCCAATGCCCTGGATGGCGACCTGCTCACGCAACAATTGAAGGCAGAAACGAGGCATTTTACTTCAGATACCACCGATGGGGCCACTACCTGGCGGAACCTCAACCTCCCCTCCCCTGCCTATTTCACTGAGTGGATTTTTGATCAGAAGCTATCCCTGGAATTTTCCAAACACCGGGGGTATAACCTCACTCCATGGCTCCCGGTGCTCTCCATTCCGGGAGCAGATCACGCCCTGTTTAACCATTTCCAGTTGGAGCGAAAAGCTTCCTACCAAATCGGAGAGGCCGATGACCGGGTACGGAATGATTTCTGGCTGACTCGTTCGGATTATCTGCTGGACTCGGTCCAGCCACGCCTGACTTCCCTGGCTCAAGAGCAGGGATTGGGACTTAGAGAGCATCCTTTTGGTGCACACATGGACCTGATCAGAGCCGCAGGACAATCACAGCTCCCCAGTGTTTCACAAAGTTACATGGGCCAATCGCTGGGCTACCAGCGACAGGTGATCAGCGGAGCATGGCTCTATCAGCGTCCCCTGGTAACTGCGGAAGTACTAAACCTGCCAGGTGAGGCGGGTAGCCAAACGGTCTCCAGCGTGCTGAGCCTTAGCAGAAATGCCTTTCTTGCCGGAGCCAATCAGGTAGAATGGCAGGGGTGGGCCATGGGTCAGGATTTATCCGGGCAATATGCAGATGAGGGCTGGCATCCCGGCGCATCTCCATACTTTGAGGCAGGGGTCTATGGTGGACAGTGGTTCAATAAATCTTTGGCAGGTAAATATGCCTCACTTATCAACCGGGAAGTCAGCCGCATGCAATACACCATGCAGCTAGGAAGCCCTGCTGTAGATCTGTACGTCTATTATCCGTTCCTGGGATTTCCCCAGGGCGATTTCATTGAAAACAGCCAGTACTTCCCACCGCCCTACTTTCTAGACAAATGGCTCAAATGGGCCAGTCCGACCTCCGACCCACGACACGCATGGCTGAATCAGGTCCAACCGGCTCTGGAAATGCTTGAAGGATTAGGATATACCTGGGCATGGATCAATGACGATTGGATTCAGCAGGCGTCGCTGACTGGTCCTGCACTGGTCAGAGATAGTCTTTTAGTGGATGAAATTTTGTTGGTGGATGCACCACAAATGCCACTGAGGACACTGGATCAATTGATTGGCCTCCACCGATCGGGCGGCAAAGTCATTGCCTATGGGCAGGTTCCAAAGCGGGTCCCCGGCTACCTGAACCACAAAGACCAGGACTCGGTGTTGCAAATCCTGATTCGGGAACTGACCTCAGCAGTCCCCATATCCACCACGGAGGACCTGCGCAATGCCCTGATCAGCCGTCCTCCAGCTCAACCCGTTGGATACACCGGCTACTTTCCCTTTCTACGTCACATGAGGCGAAGCCTTGCCGATGGGTCACAACTCGTCTTACTGTCCAATACCCAGGATCAGGATCGGTATTTTGAACTGGATATTTCCGAAGAGTATGAGGCTATTTACTGGCTTTCGCCACGTACAGGTCTTATTTCCGTTGCCACTACGACAGAAAACAGGCGTCTTCCAGGCTACCTTGGCCCCCTGGATTACAGGATTCTGTATTGTGCCAAAGAGGAAAGGCTCCCCGACAGTGTTGTAACCCCACGAACTCTCCTGGATCGCGGATACATGGGCGAGGAGCGCGTTGGTGAGCGCCAAATTACCAACTGGCAGTTCATTGCCGTTGGAGGGCAGGATACCTTTCGGCGAATGGATACCACGCTGTTTGACTGGCAGGAACAACCCAATCTGGCCTTTAACGCCACAGAGGGGCTGTACACCACCAATATTTCTTTAGGAGACACCATCCCCAATCGAGCCTATATTCTTGACCTGGGGAAGGTCGAAGGCGTAGCTGAGGTGATAGTCAACACCCAGCATATTGAGACCCTGTTGTCTGCTCCATATCGCGTGGACCTTACCGATTTTTTGAACCCAGGAACCAATACCCTTGAGATCTGGCTAGCCGTTCCCCATCGAAACATCTCAGTAGGCAAGGCACTGCAGGGTACTCCTGGATATTCTCCATATCGTGAGCTGCCGATGGTTCCCAACGGATTGCTGGGACCGGTCCGCATGCTGGAGATCAACCTGAGGGATAGCCTGCCCTAACCTTTTGGCAATGCTGGGGTATAAAACAGGGGAAATAGGTCAAAAAAATCCAGTCCACAGTAGATTTGACCGCTTCTTTCTGTTGTGAAATCCCCCCAATACCCCTACTTTTACGCGCTCAAACCATCCATGCCCGAGTGGTGGAATTGGTAGACACGAAGGACTTAAAATCCTTTGGGCAGAAATGTCCGTGCCGGTTCGAGTCCGGCCTCGGGTACACATCCCACCAATTGGTGGGATTTTTTATTTGCTATGCCCATATCCTACCTCCGAGAAGCCTGCCTGGAAACCCTTCAGGATTGCATCCATGCCGAGCAGCAGGGTGCCGACCGCATCGAGCTATGCAGCCGATTGGACCTTGACGGCCTGAGTCCCGCTGTGGAGCTAACCCAAGAAGTGCTGAAAAGCGTTTCCATCCCGGTGAGGGCCATGGTGCGGCCACGTGAGGGGGACTTCGTGTATTCTGCTGCGGAAATTCAGCAAATGGAAGCCGAAATAGATCGATTCAAAGCCCTCGGCGTGGAAGGAATCGTCCTCGGAGTCTTGACGTCAGCGGGACACATCGACCTGTCTCTGCTGAAGGATTTCATCGAGCGTGCCCGTCCGCTTAAAGTGACCTTTCACCGTGCCATAGAGCAGACTCCTGACCTGATAGACGCCATCAAATTGCTGGTACAGGAAACCAGCATTGACAGCATCCTCACTTCCGGCGGTGCCTCCCATGCTTCGGAAAATGTGGCGCTATTGGCTCAGGCCATTGAGGCCGCCCAGAACCGCGAACTGATCGTCTGCGGCAAGGTTACCCATGAGAACTTGCCGGAACTTCACCGGCAACTCGGTGCCAGTGCTTATCATGGGAAGCAGGTTGTGAAGGTATGACGGGATGCAAGGTGATTCGAAACTCCGTACCAAAGCTTGCGCCTTATACCTCATGCGAATCAAGGGTTCACCGCTGTAGCACGTCGCAGAGGCGACCCGCAGGTTCGCCTAGCGTATCAGGCGAACCTGCGGGTCGCCTCTA
>CAYFIR010000048.1:0-41882 GCA_964343195.1 uncultured Bacteroidia bacterium
TGATTAGGAAGAAATTAGCACTTTTTATTAAGAAATTAATCTGTCAGTGCACTAGGTCCCCTGTAGGTACGTTTATGACTTTATGGGTCAGGATCTTCTTCTTCAGAAGGTCTATTCAGTCAAATCTACACGGTAAAAGTTCCACTGATTCCCGTCGTTGCGGTCGCCTTCAATGATGTTGATGTAGCCTACCTCGTCGGGAACCCGCTCGAACTTCAAGGTAAAATCAAGCCCTTGACCAGCCGCAAGATCGGTGAGTTCCGGACAGGTGGACATCTTTTCTTCTACTACCTCGATCATATCAATTTTGCTGCGGTAGGTCCCGGAAGCATCCACCAGGTAAAAGGCTCCATCTCTGAGGCGGTCAGCAATACAGATATTGGCTCCACGCAGGGAAGGATTCTTGACATAGAAGGTCACATACGTAGCATTACGGCTGATGACCACGCGCTCGACACTGATATAACTTTGCGACGCAGCGGCATAAGTCACATCCCTAAAAGTGTTGGGAACTCCGAGGTTATATCGTCTTTTGAACTCTTTGGGACGCAGGCCTCTTTCCGGATCGCGCAATCCCTGTTCTACCAGTCGGATACCTCGCAGGTGTTCGATGTCTTCCCTTTCCATGGGAGGCCCCTGATTGGCATTGGCAATAGCAGGGATCTGGGGTCTTGAGTCAAGGAATACCCCTTCGTATCGCCCCCCTCCTCGAGAGGCATTGGCAGCACCTTCTCCCGCATTTCGCCGCATACGCCGAGCCTGATCGTAATTTTCCTTGGCCAGGCGCAGGCTACCGTCTAGCTTAAATGCCTCACGGAACTGGTCCATCGCGTCGTCATATTCATCCAGCCGATAAAGCGCCAATCCACGGTTATTGTGAATCTTGGCGGCATCCTGCTCGGTCAGACGTGGATAAGGCTTGCCATCGGCGGTTTGTCCGCTGGGCGGATCATAAAACCCGAGTTCCAGTGCCCGCTGGAAATCAACTTCTGCTCCGAGATAATCCTCGGTCGCAAAGTAGCTGAGCCCACGATAAACATACACTTCGGGATAATCAGGGTTCTCCTTTACTACCCGATCAAAATATCCGATCGCCCGGCTATACCGATGCTCCTGATAGGCACGCTTGCCCAGTTCCATATAGCTATCGACCTGAGCCGGGGCTATGTCAGGAAGAACAAGGAAAATCGTCAGAAGTAGGGACAGGATGTTGAGCCGTTTCATATCAGGGATGGAGTTAGTCTTTTAGGGTAATGTTCCAAAAATTCCAGGCCCCTTCACGGGGTTCCGTGCCTTCAAGCAGATGGAAGGTCCACATATCAGCATCCAATGGTGCGAACTTCAGGGCGATAGCCCGCTCTTCTCCAGGATCGAGTTCCAGCACATAGCTGCTACCGGTTCTCCTCATCCCGACTACCTGGCGTAGCGGAAAGCGCTTATCCAGGTTCTGGTCGGTTAGATAAAAGGCATAATCACCTAGCCTGTCCAACATGACGGGATACTCGTCATTGGTAATGTTGGTGATAATGAGGGAAATTTCAGTCTCATCTTTTCGGGTAATCACCCTTACGATTTCGACATATGGATCGCTTTGGCCACCGATGATTACCTTCTTTTGCCGGGTGGTGTATGTATAGTTGTCTTCCGCATCGAAGTCCCGCTGGCTCCGGGTAGCTCCTACTCCACCGCTTCCACGGGGGGTACTGTTGCTTCCAATCGCCCAGGCATCCAGTTCCATGATGGACATCTTGGGGGCCAGATTGCCAGGATCAAAAGGATCTCTTCCAGGGGTACCCGTCGGGGTATTGGGAGAAGGCGTCGGGTTGTTGGCATAGCGCTGCTTGGCGGCAGCAAGGTTGCGTTGGGCGGCTTCATGCATGGGGTTCACCACAAGGGCCTGTTCAAAATAGGCAATTGCAAGCCCATATTCACTGAGCTGTGCCGCAGCTACACCCGCACTGTTGTACAGTTCCGCGTTGTCCGGGTCCAGTCGGATGGCGGCCTGATAATCTTTGACAGCCTGATGGTAGTTGGTGAGCTGGAAGTAGGCTTCTGCCCGGAGCTCATATACCTCAGGGTGATCCGGATTGGCCTGGAGCACCCTGTTAAACGCGGCGATAGCCGCATTGAAGTCTCCATGTTGGTACATGGTACGGCCATCATAGAAGAGCTTTTCTGCCTCAAACTCCTGAATAACGGGATTGGACCGCTGTCCATAGGCAAAAATGGTTGACAAGATCAAGGCGAAGGCGAAGATGTGTCTCATGAAAAATCCAATATAGGTAGCTTGCAGGTGTCCGAATGGGGAGAAATTGAGACGATATAGCCTCAAAACAGCTCCTGTTTACTAATTTGAGCAAAATATATTAGACTGCGAAAATAATCAATGCTAAAATTTTTTGTTCCTTTCCTGACTCGGAAGTAAATCCCGGGCTCATTTGACCCAAAACGAAAACGCCCAGACCAGAGGCCTGAGCGGTAATTATCGAAAATAGGCAGAATACACTGTATTGCATCCCCCCTTCTATTAACTCTCTGTTACATCTGCGCCTTGATGTTTTTCAATTCCTGGTTCAGCAACTCCCGCGCACGGAATAGCTGCGCTTTCACAGTCCCCAATGGGATTTGAAGCTCATTGGCCACCTCTTCGTAGGAAAATTCCTGGAAGTAACGGAGGTCCACCAACACCCGGTATTTCTCGGGCAGGCGGTCGATGGCCATGCGCAGGTAGCGCTTTCGCTGCTGCTTTAGCAGCGATTCGTTGGGGTCAAGGTTGTCATCCTTGACGTCGATGCGCATGCTGGAGCCATCATCGCCATCAATAGGCTGATCGATTGAAACGGTTTGTACCCGCTTCTTTCGGATAAAGTCGATACAGTTGTTGGTGGCTATCCGGAATAGCCAGGTAGAAAATGCGAACTTGGAATCGAACTTTTCGATCGAGTTGAAGGCCTTGGCAAAGGCCTCCTGGGTCAAATCCTCGGCGTCATCCGCGTTTTTGACCATTTTCAGCAGCATGTAATAGACCGACTTTCGATACTTCTGAAGCAGACGCTCAAAGGCATGTCGGTCGCCCTTCTTAGCATCTGCTACAAGTTGTCGATCCTCTTTCGTGTTTTTTGATACTCTGGAATTCTGTTCTTCCATTCAGGCCGTTTGATTAATCCGATTGGGACTACCGATAAATTGTACAGAAAATGAGTTATTTCCAAGCCGGGAAAGTAAGTATGCAAAGTGCGTACCCCTTCTTCCTTTGGCAGTATACCAAAAGCTCCCCACTTTACTACAATCGTACATATATATAACCCCCAAAGAGGCCAGGCTGTTGCCTGGATTAGCAATCCGATCAAAATTCCCAGATGCATCCCTAGCTGTGACAGGTGAAACGCCCCTAATAACCCCCTGTTAATCAAGGAGTAATGGCTCGATGCGCTCACATGACGGGTTTTCTGACGCCACCATTCTTCCCAACCTTTGGGAGGCTCAGACCAGGTCCATGTGCCGGATTTTATCATCTCTGTCGTTCTGGCAGATGGCCCATATGCTCCTATCAAAAGATCGTCATCACCTGACAGACTGGCTTTCCAGCGTTCCAGTCCGCCATTCCGCAAAAAGAAATTTCTGGTGTATCCCAGGTTGCGCCCCACTCCCATATAGGGTCGTCCCCATGCTGCAGCCCCTATATACTGCCAGGCGGTGTACCAGGTTTCATACTGGATAAACTGCTGCAACCAGCCCCCATATCGTTGATACATCCCCAGCCCGAGTACAACTTCATATCCCTGCGCAAACCGCTCCCCCATCCCTTTGAGCCAACCTGATTCCGGGCAGCAGTCGGCATCTGTCAGGGCGAGGTGCTCAAACTGCGCCCCCCGAACGCCCTGTTCGATGGCCCACTTTTTCGGTGCCCAATCTGCCGGAACGTCTTCCAGATCAATCCATCGAAGATGAGAATGAGTTTTTTTCAGTTGGGCTAATACCCCCACGCTATGGTCCCGGGTTTGGTTGAGTACTACCAGCACTTCGAATTGAGGATAATCCTGTTTCAGGATGGCAGGGAGATGCTGCTGGAGATTGTGGGCTTCGTTGCGTGCAGCTATCAATACCGTAATGCCCGGAAGTGCTCCTGTCGTGGCTTTGGCTTCTTTGCGCCTTCGCACCCTCAACCATCCCAGCATTAGTAGCAGGTTCAGGCCAGCGTGTAGCAGGCAGGCAAAGGCCGTTAGAATGAGAACAGTTTTTTCCACTGGAGAATTTCTTTCATACTCCTAGACAAATTAGACAGGATTTTCAGGATTACAGGCCTGCCCTGAGCCTGTCGAAGGGACAGACAGGATAAGAAAGCCCTGATAATCAATCCTGTTATCCTGTCCATTTCCGATGAACCGGAGTCTTTGACCTGTCAAAAAACATAGACAGAAAATGAAAATGTCTGGTAGTATGAATTTCCTTGTAAATTCGGGGCTCAAAATCAATTATTACAGAACGCCATTCAATATCATAACATGCAAAAGATTTTAAGTCTCCTCCTGATGATAACGCTGATGGCTATTGCCTGTCAGCCCCAAAGCGAGGAAAACTCTGATGCTACTGCTGAGGCAAATGGCAGTGTGACCGCTGATTCACTTCTTTATCCGGAAGAAACCCACCTGAAAAACATTCGTCAGTTGACCTTCGGGGGAAATAATGCAGAAGCCTACTTCAGTTTTGATGACCAATATCTGGTTTTTCAAAAAGAATTTGCACAGCAGGGCATCCCCTGCGACCAGATTTATATGGCCAAGGTTCCTGCTGTCGATGAGGAATTCTCCCCTGTGCGCATCAGCAACGGCGAAGGCCGTACCACCTGTGCCTATTTCTACCCTTCGGGTGACACCATTATTTATGCGTCGACCAAGCTGGGTGGCGCTAACTGTCCTCCCGATGTGGACCGCAGCAAGATCAGGAAATATGTCTGGCCCATTTTTGATACCTATGAAATTTTCCTTGCAGACCGCGAAGGGAACCAACTAGCGCAGCTGACTGACAACGATTCCTACGATGCAGAGGCAACCCTTTCTCCCAACGGAGACCTCGTTGTGTTCACCTCTACCCGCAATGGCGACCTGGACTTGTACACCATGAAGCTGGACGGGAGCGATGTCGTACAGGTGACCGATGGGCTGGGCTATGACGGCGGAGCATTCTTCTCTCCCGATGGCTCCAAGCTGATTTTCAGGGCATCTCGCCCTCAAACCGAGGAGGCCCAAACCGAATACCAGGAACTGCTGGCCCAGGGGCTGGTAGCTCCGACCAACATGGAGCTATACATCTGCAACATCGATGGCAGCGACCTGCAAAAAATCACGGATCTTGGCAGTGCCAACTGGGCTCCTTTCTTCCATCCAAGTGGAGAAAAAGTCATCTTTTCGAGCAACCATGCCTCTGGAGGACGGGTTTTCAACCTCTTCATGGTCAACCTCGATGGCAGCGGACTGGAGCAAATTACCCATGACACCGAGTTTGACGCCTTCCCCATGTTTAGCTTTGATGGAACCAAACTGGTGTGGGCCTCCAACCGGAATAACGGCGACACACGCTACACCAACCTGTTTATTGCCGATTGGGTAGAATAGACCTTTGTCCAAACTGGCAAACAATCCTCTCTTATGACTCTTTCTGAATTTCAGCGATCTCTCAATCAGGACTCACCTCCCATGGGACTGTCCACCGTGTTGAAGGCCCTGTGGTATGAGGCAAAGGGAAACTGGCAACACGCCCACGAGCTTGTCATGGATGATGAACGAGGGGACGGAGCCTGGGTACATGCCTACCTGCATCGCAAGGAGGGGGATCAGTGGAATGCGGAATACTGGTACAAACGTGCCCGCAAGCCCGTATATCACGGAGCCCTGGATCAGGAGTGGGAAGACCTCGTTGTAGAATTGCTTTAAGCACCTGGACAGAAGAAATGAGGCATGAAGGATATGGAAAAATGAAGTAAAAGAGGTCCTACATACCTTTATACCTCCATTCCTTCAGACCTTCTGTGGGTATACATCTGTCCGTCTGCTTAGCGTTTTTAATTGCAAAAAAACAGCCACCGCAGTGAGTGAACAACTCTCCTGCGGTGGTTTCTTATTTTGTGCAAATGAATACCGGGCTTACTCGGGGCTCAGGAAGTCCGCTGGCAATCCCAATACGGGATTGGTCCCATTGGTAATAATCATCTTGGCTGCGGGACTGTTTGACAGGATCATAAATGCCTCGATGGCTCTGTACCGCAACACCTCCTCAGAGATCGTGCTGTCAATCATCTGGTTGGCGGTCGCCTGGGCCTGCGCTTCCAGCAGGATGGCTTTGGCACGGCCTTCTGCCTCAATTTCGGTGCGACGTGCTACCGCCTCTGCCTCGAGAATCGCAGCGTCCCGTTCACCTGTGGCCTGAATGATCAACCGCTCCGCATCGGCCTGTTCACGCTGTTTGATGAATTCCATGCGCTGGGCATCCTGCTCTGCCTCCAGTTTTTGTTCAATGGCCTGAGAGAGTCCACCAGGTAGCTGAATGCTTTTCATCAGAACATTTTCGATGATGATTCCCCGAGGCCTGAGGATCTCATTCATTCGGGCTGAGATTTCCCGCTCAATCGCGGCTCGCTCACCCGAGTGCATGTCCTTGGCCAGGAAGCGCGAAGTAACATCCGCTGCTGCAGATCGGAATACAGGCATGATCATCTCCTGTTCATACCTTTTTCCAACTTCACGCATCAACAGTGGGGCTGAATCTGCCTGCACTCGATAAAGAATCGAAATTTCAGAGTTAATGGTGAGACCTTCCTTGCTGGGTAAGGGCAGATTCACCTCCATATTCACGGTACGGGTTGGGACCCTGAGCACCACGGTAGTCAATGGATTTACGGCTGTAGGGCCTTCGGTGAAGGGAGTTTCATTGATCTTTCCGAGCTTTCGCTTAACCCCAACCTCTCCCTGGCGGATAATGACACAGGAGGTCATGGAAAGGCAACAAACCAAAACGAGTAACCATCGCAATACGTGTTTCATAGCAGAATAATTGGGTGAATGATTTTGATAGTATTACTATACAATACGATACTACCAATCATTAGTGGGTGCAAATGTCCACGTATTGCGCACACCGGATAAAAAACCATACACACCTCTACTGCTTAGCCTGCTTTTCCAGTCGAAAAGCCGACAGCATTTTCCCTCCGACTTCGATGCGATTTTGTTCCAATACCTGCCAACCGCCAGAGGCTTTGGCAGCACTGCGCAGTTTTGCGGCTTTTAACACCAACATGACCAGGGTGCCTCCGGGCTTGAGAACCACTTGTGCACCATCCAGAAAACGTCGATAGAGGACCCCTACATCCAGCCCCTTCCCCATCTTCAGCCCATAGGGGGGATTGGTGACAATGTAATCTACGGACTCAGGTTCGTAATGCTCGGCCAGGGTTCGTACATCTACCTGCCGAATCTCGGCCCGTTGCCCTAACTGGTAAACCTCCAGGTTCTGCTGGGTGCCCTCTACCGGCTCAATGTGCATATCGCTGCCCCAAAGCTTCATATCCGGGAATAGCTGTCCAGCCTCCAACAGGATGGTTCCCCCTCCGCAAAATGGATCTAGCAGTACCCCCAGCTCTTCGGTCTCGATCCCTGCCATTCGCAACAGGAGGAAGGCAACGGACGATTTAAGGGCCGTACGGCGGTGATACACCCTCCGCTCAAAACGCTGGCTCAGGGGCTTTCGGGTCAATTGATAGCCAATCCACCCCTCCTGCTCATACACGTCCACTCTCAGATCCAGGTCATAGCCTGTCAGATCGACCTGGGTGCCAAAACGATCTCGTGCCGCCTGGCCGACGACGATCATCACCTCATGGCTCCCAAAGGGGTGAGCTCCCACGCGGTTACAACTGGCCCGAAATGCATTAGCCTGATCAAATCGGTCAAGGGGAGCAGTAAGGACAATTTCACGGAGTTGATCCAGTGGATCCACCTCACTCAACTGAAACCGTCCGACAAGCCGGCTGACATGATGTACGCTGCGGAGAAACAGAACGCCTGCCTCGACATGCTCCGGCTTTCCTACTGCGGATATGCGAACTACTCCCCGCATGTGCCCGCTCCAGCGGACTACCTTTGGATCTGCCAGCCCTACCTCTTCGCAGTACGCTTCCCATTCAGCCTGAATCCAGGTCTGGGCTCCGGGGTCGATGGTCGCGACAAAGGTGGGGGTCGATGGAGTCTGTAACATCCCGCAAACTTAGTCAGGCCCAATACGAGAAAAAAGGCTATGTCAATTTACGTCGCGACACCGGGATCATGTATTTCATTTTGCTGAATTTTTTTGACCATTCTCCCAAAGTCTCTAGATTTATTCTGTACAGATTTTTAACAATTCGCAACCAGTTTTTCAGTCCAACTATGTCGGTTTTATCCTCCCTGTATCCGCCAAGCCCGGTGGATCTCCCAAATGGTCTCACCCGCATGACCTCTTCTTACCGCATGAGGTCCCTCCTGGCGGTTCTGGCTATCATTCTGTTTTTTGTACTCTATTTTGCGCTGGTCGCTGGCCTCCTCTACCTGGTGTACCTGGCGATCATGTATCCCATGATGCGGGTCAATCGACTCACCATCCTGGGAAAACTTGGCGCGATTGCCGGTTCGGGGATGCTCTTTGTGTTCACCCTGAAATTCATATTCAAACTCCGCAATCATCGACCAGAAGACCGGATCAAGCTATCTCGCGAGGACTTTCCCGATCTCTGGGATTTTGTCTATCGAATTTGTGATGAAACGGGTGCCCCCAAACCCAAAGCGATCTTTGCCGATCCCAATGTGAATGCCTACGTCCGGTACACCAACCTCTGGCTCAGTCTGATTTTTCCGGTGCGGAAAGAACTGACCATCGGCCTTGGCCTGGTTGGCTGCGTGAATCTTTCGGAATTCAAAGCTGTCATCGCCCATGAATTCGGTCACTTTGCGCAGCGCAGCATGAAAATCGGTAGCTATATCGTCTCTGCCAATACCATCATCCATGACATGATCTACTCTCACGATCGCTGGGATCAGATGTTGGAAGACTGGCGAAGGGCAGATATCAGGCTGGCATTTCCGGCATGGATCATTACCCCTATTATCTGGGTAATTCGGCAGGTCCTGGCCCTTTTCTACTCCTTTCTGAATGTCATGTATTCTTCCCTTTCCCGCGAGATGGAGTTCAATGCTGACCAATATGCCGTTACTGCAGCGGGTAGCGAGGCCATCGTGTCGGCTCTCTGGAAGCTCAATGATGGGGCCGCTACCTGGAATGAAACCCTGGGCCATGCCTATCTGGCTTCGCAAAAAGAACTCTTTACAGGCAACCTCTACTCCCACAATCAGTTGGCGATGGAGAGAATCGGGGAGGACCTAAAAAACCGCTTCCAGGCTCTTCCAGTGGATGATCATGGTGGGAAGAAGTTTTTTGCCACTTCTGAAAACTCCCAGGTGGGAATGTATGCCAGCCACCCTCCAAATGACTTGAGGGAACAAAGTGCTAAAAGTCCCTTCGTTCCCTGCCAGATGGATGAGCGCTCCCCCTGGGAACTATTTGGGAGTAATAGCGATGCGTTACAGGGTGATATGACCCAGCTTATTTATCAGCTACTCCTCAAAAAATCCCCGAAAGAGTACATCAGCGCTGGAGAATTCGAGGCCTTTATTGATACAGAAAACAAAGGCAACGAGCTGTTTGAACATTACCATAATACTTTCTCCAACCGGTTCCTGCACATCCCCAGTGAACCGGAACTGGATCAGGTTATCATAAGCGAGCCTCCGGCTATACAGGAGCAGATTGAGGCTCATCGGAATAAGGTACAGGGGCTAATGGCCCCCGTGCAGGAAATCGATACCCTGTTGGCTAAAGCACAATCTATTGCCCAGGGCACTACAAAAGATAAGGAAATCGAGTTTGAGGGGGTGATTTATGGCAAAAAGGAACTCGAGGGAGCCTTTACCAAAATACTCAAGCGTCGGGAGGAACTTCTTGAAGCCCCTTTCCAGGACTGGGACACCACCTTCGTCGCCTTGCATCTGGTTGCTGCAAAAAAGCTCAACCGGGACGCAATCCTGAGGTCACGGTATCGCCAACACAAGAGCATTGTGGCCCTTTATCGGATTACTGGTCAGTATCGAAATGGATTCATCTCAGGTTTTCAACAACTACAGCAGCAGGGGGAAGCTACCGAAGCGCAGGTCGATCGATTTGGCACCATGGTCAAGGACAGCATGGCAGAGCTCAACAAACAGATGCTCCAGTTTGGAACCGAGGATTTCGTTCCCTTCGGAAATATTTCTACCCCATCTGAGCTGAGAGATGCAGTGATCCCAGGTGGCAGGTTCAAACCGGAAATCGGAAACCTGTTTGCCGATGGAGGATTCGGACGGATCATGCAAGACATAGAGGCCGCCACGAACCACCTGCACCGCATAGAGCAACGTAGCGTAGCGGCCATTTTGCTCCTGCACAAGGAACTGCTTGAAAGCCTTTAAGGTCAGACCCTCCATCCCAAAACCAGAAAAAGCCACTGGAACTGCTCCCAGTGGCTTTTTTCATGTAAACCAGGTTGTCCTAGAAGTTACCTTCCAGGTCGATTACGATGGCCAGGCGCTCAATCGCAGCGATATATGCTGCCAGGCGCATGGAGCACTTATGCTTTTCGTGGGTAGCAAATACTTTATCAAAGGCTTCTTCCAGCATGGGGGCCGCCTTGTCGCGAATTTCTTCTTCAGAATAATAGTGGCCACGTCGATTTTGTACCCACTCAAAGTAGGACACAATCACACCACCAGCGTTAGCAAGGATATCCGGCACGATGAGGATGCCCTTACCGTCGAGGATGCTGTCCGCATTGGAGGAAACAGGACCGTTAGCACCTTCTACAATCAGTTTGGCCTGAACCCTTTCAGCATTCTCCTCAGTGATCACGTTCTCAATGGCAGCCGGAACAAGGATATCAACCTCAGCATGAAGCAGTTCTTCATTGCTCAGTTTTTTGCCGCCGGAGTAGCCCTCGAGAGAACCATTGGACTTGGCATACTTTACAGCATCTCTCACATTGATGCCATCGGCATTGAAGATCCCTCCTGTATGGTCACTGATGGCTACCACCTTCACTCCCTGATCAGAAAGGAGTTTGGCGGCCCAGCTTCCCACATTACCAAATCCCTGAACCGCACAGGTGCAGTCTTCGGGTTTGAGGTTCATGCGCTCGATGGCCTTCATGGTGTTGACCATGACCCCCCATCCGGTCGCGGGTACACGACCTTTGGATCCACCAAGGTGTAGGGGCTTGCCCGTAACCACGCCAGGTGTGTATCCATAAATCCGGGAGTACTCGTGGAAAATCCAGGCCATCTCGCGGTAGCTGGTTCCCATGTCGGGAGCGGGGATATCACTATCCTCACCAAAGACATTTTTCAGGGCGCGGGTATAGGCTCGGGTGATCCGCTCCAGTTCGTCTGTACTCCGAATTTTGGGATTGAGGGTGATCCCTCCTTTGGCACCTCCGTAGGGCAGACCTACCAGGGCACATTTGAAGGTCATCCAGCCAGCGAGGGCCTTTACTTCATCGAGATCCACAAATGGGGCAAAGCGAATCCCCCCTTTGGAAGGTCCCATTACGGTAGAGTGAATCACACGGTATCCTTCAAATACTCGGGTGGTTCCGTCATCCAGTTTAACTGGCAGATTGACAATTTGAGTTCGCTCAGGTGCAGAGAGCACATCGCGAAATCGTTGGTCCAGGTTTATGATATCGGCTGCCGCATTAAAACGGGCCAACATGGAATCATAGGGCGAGGGCTTTGTCTGAACGTGGGCTTTTACGTTGGTTTCGGACATGGTGAATCCTAGATTTAAGCGTGTAGAGCGGACAATGATTTGGGATTATATCTATCAAAAATAAAGTCTGCCACCCACATTTCAAACGCTGATTATCAATATGTTAACATGGGAATAAAGGCACCTGATTCGTTGCCAGATTCCCAACTCATACCAACAAAAAATAAAAATATACCAACGGTAAAGAGAGGAATGTCCCGTCAAACCGATCGAGCATTCCTCCATGCCCGGGGAGCACTCCTCCCGAGTCTTTGGCCTTCACACTGCGTTTGAACATGGATTCGACCAAATCCCCGAGCTGGCTAAAAATCGAAACCAGGATGGCAACGATCACCCAGTTGCCATGCTCTATCGGAAGGATCAGCGTATTTACCCAGCCCCAAAAAATACAAAACGCAGCTCCACCTAATGCCCCTTCCCAGGTTTTCTTGGGACTTATGCGACGGAAAAGGGGATTTTTTCCCATATACTTCCCGGTAAAGTAGGCTGCGACATCCAGCCCCCAGGTTAGCAGCAAAAACCCAAGTGGAAAGTGAAAGCTGTAACTGGGTGGGCCATCTGGTACGGCCAGGTCATACAGGAGGTACATGGGAGCCAGGATATAGGCGTACGCGGTGATTATCTTGCCCAATTGCTCTACTGGTCTTCGTTCCGCAGGGTCATATAGCTGTGTAAGGAGTAAAACGGGAATGGCCAGCACCACTTCTACTTTCAGCAATAGGCCAAGGTCTCTCCCATCTACGATCAACAAGTCAGCCAAAATCGTTAGCCAGAAAATCAGGGGAAGCCCAAGTCCCACGTAGCGATAACGGCTGGCATAGTTCCCCATCAGGTTGAAAAACTCTGTGAGTGCCAGCATTGATACAATCACACAAAAGAGCCAGATACCAATGGGAGACAGGATCAGGGCCGGAATTACGATCATCACGGCCGCCACACTGGTGATCACTCTCGTTCTTAACTCTCTATTCATGCAAATCTGTCTCTGAAGATGTTGGGGAAGTGCGGCTGTATTTTTCAAAGGCCCAAATACCCAGCCCCATCAACACAATAGCCGAGATCCAGGCGCTGGTGGGAAAGGTAATATCCATTTCTTCTGCTCCCCCCAGAGGCATCCCTTCTCTCGCCGCAAGGAAAGCAAACAGGACCGAGCTACCATTGAACACAAAATGCCCAATGATCCCTACCCATAAGCTCCCCGAACGGAAGACCATGTAGCCAAGTAAGGCCCCGAGGAATGCCCTCGCAAAAAAACCATAAAACTGGAAGTGGATAAAGCTGAATATCAATGCCTGTAACACGATGGCTGCCCCATCCGGCATCATCCGACGCAACTGTTGCTGCAAAAATCCCCGAAAAAATATTTCCTCGCAGATCGCTGGTATCAGGGCAAACACCAGCAAATTCCCAAGTAAAACCGGAACTGAGTCGACCGCCAGCACATCAATCAGGGCCTGCCCGAATACTTTTTCCTGTTGCTCCATCCACTGTTCCATCCCTGCCAACTGCTCCGGGAGCCGTAAACTCTCAGCATCAATCTGTAATGCCTGAACTACAGGCAGGCTGAGCAGAATTAATACCGGCGCCGCCAGTAGTTGCCAGGGGAAATAAGGAGAATTGAGCTGTAGTTCCCGCCGGGCCGGTTGCATGAGGCTGGCCATTACCCATCCGGTAAGCCCCCAGGTCAGGATCTGATTTCCGGCCTGTATCGCCCTGAACACCCACCCCCGAAAGGGGTCCCCCTCGAGCATTCCACCCGTGATTTGCTGGACTTCCACCATCCCAAGCTGAAATACTGCTCCAAGGCCGTACATCAGCACGGGAATGAGCAAAACCAGCGTAAGCCCATAAACGAATAGACCCAGCAACAGGGTAAAGCCAGGACTTCTTCTGGCAGTTGTCGATACGTTATTCAAAAAGCCCATAAGACGAGGCGTGCTATCAATCAGGCAAAAACATTGCGCAACTTACGGCATTTGGGTCTGATTCCCTGACCCAAAAGGTAGTTTCGGGGATTTTCCGCATAATCCAGAGAAAGCCCGGTGCAGAACCAGGTCTGAAGCCAGAATGGGAAGTCCCGGATTTACTGCCCTCCCTCCCCTTTACATACACTAAAAAACCTCACCATCCGGGCTATTGCGCGCTCCTGGTAACTTTTCTTTGCATTTTTTTATGGAAATTGTGCTTCGGATCAATCAATATTAAAAAAGCAGTAGTTATTTATTTTGTAATTTTGCCCGCTCAATCTGTGGTTTTGATATGGTGAAGATAGGAAACCTTGAGGTCGGTAAATACCCGCTACTGCTTGCTCCAATGGAGGACGTAAGTGACCCCCCGTTTCGTGTTCTATGCAAAGAATATGGAGCTGATGTGGTGTTTACAGAATTCATTAGCTCAGAGGGGCTGATTCGATATGCTGACAAAAGCATAGAAAAGCTCGACATATACGATGAAGAGCGCCCGGTGGGCATACAGATTTTTGGACACGACATAGAGTCCATGCGGGTCACTGCCCGGATTGTGGAGCAGGCCCAGCCCGAAATCCTGGACATCAACTATGGCTGTCCGGTCAAAAAGGTGACCTGCAAGGGAGCTGGAGCAGGAATTTTGAAAGATATCGACAAGATGGAACGCCTTACGCGCGAAATTGTGGACACCACCAGTCTGCCAGTCACCGTCAAGACGCGGCTGGGATGGGATGACCATACCATCAGGATTGTCGAAGTAGCCCTACGCCTGCAGGATGCAGGCATCAAAGCATTGAGCATCCACGGCAGAACCCGGAAGCAGATGTATAAGGGTGAAGCTGACTGGACACTGATCCAGGAAGTAGCAGCCCATCCGGATATCGAAATACCGATCTTTGGGAACGGAGATGTGGATACACCTCAAAAGGCTGAAGAAATGAGGCAGCGCTTCCCGGATGTAAGTGGTATCATGATTGGGCGTGGCTCCATAGGCAACCCCTGGGTTTTTCAGCAGATCAGGCATTACCTGGAGACCGGAGAGGAACTGGCCGCCCCTTCTCTCGCTGAAAAAGTGGCTGTCTGTCGCCGCCATCTTCAGATGTCGGTAGAGTGGAAGGGCCTACTTCCAGGCATTCGCGAAATGCGCAGGCACTACCCTGCATATTTCAAGGGATTGCCCGGCTTCAAGCCATTGCGCATGAAACTGGTTACCTCTGATAATTTGCAAGAACTATTAGATACATTATCTTACATCGAATCTGAGTACATCCCTCAACATGATGACTCAGGCCAATCCTCTCCCCAAAAGGTTTCCTCACGGCGACGCCCAACCCTGAAAATCAGGCAGGGACGCGCTGTAAGGGACAAGTTGAACCTCCCCGCCCCCAGTCATCAAGCAGCATCATTCGAAGATTTGAAATGTTAGGGTGATTTTCGTATTGCTGTAAAAATTAAGTAATTTATCCGCGACTTACAGGAACCCTTGAACCGTCTAAACCATTGTACATTATGAAACTCCGATCGCTATTACTTGGGTGGATCATCGTATTGATGTCCATGCCCACCTGGGCGCAGGAGGTGGACGTAACCACGGTATTGGCCGATACGAAGACCTTCATCTTTGACAACGGCGAGAGCACCGTCAAAGGCTACGTATACGCTGTGCTGGAAGCCGAAACCAACTGCTGCGGTGATGACCGCATCTACCTGGAGGTAAAGATTGACCCTTCAGGCTATGTCCTTTCAGCCAAGCCCCTGACAGGCTCCAACGATTGCTTCAAGCAGTCTGCTGTTGACATTGTCAAAAATATCCGCTGGGATGCTGCGGAATTCAAAGGGCCCAAGTCCGTTTACTTCGAGATCAAGCCCAATGTCGAGTGTGTAGAAGGACGTGAAAACACCTATGTTGCCCTCGAGATTTTCAACAACGAACTACTGGCTCCAGGCAGCACCTCAGGTGCTGGCGAGAGTGCTCCACAGGTAGCGGCCTCTCCTACAGAAGAAGAGGCTGACCCGGAAGTACTGGAAAACCTGATCAACGTAACAGTTGGGGAGGCTGAAGGCACAGAAGAGCCCGCCTCTGAGGGTGTCGCAGCTGCCGAAGGCGAAGAAGCAACCTTTGGAGTAGTAACAGACGAGCCTGCCCCTCGTCCTGCCGACCCACCTGCTACTGCTGGTGCAGAAGAGGTAAGAGTGCCTACCCGAGGTGGAGATCCTACTCCCGCCGAGCAGGCCGAGGCTGAGCGTGTCGCTCAGCAGCAGGAGCTTGAGCAGCTCCGCTCTCAGCTGGAAAATATGCGTGAGCAGGAAGAGGCTCGCCGCCGTGAACTGGCTGCCCGCGAAGAAGCACGTCGTGCCCAGGAAGAAGCGGCTGCGGCTGCCATGGCACTGGAAGATAATACCGAAGAATACCCTCCTGCTAGTGATGAAGGAGACGTTGGAGAGCTATGGCTTCCTGGCGGTGACGGAGAGGGAATGGAAGGTGATGGTTCATTTGGTGGGGATGAAGGAATGGACTCCGGCATGGGAGGCGGAGATGAAGACCGCCTGCGAGAAGAAATTGAGCGCCTGCGTCAGGAGCGCATCGCCCTGGAAGAGACCAAACGTCAGCGCGAAGCAGATATGATGCGCGCCATGGAAGATACCCGCCGTGACAACGAGCAGATCATTCGCCTGGAAGAGGAAATCGCAGCCCGCCAGGAAGAGGCCGCTCGTGTACGCGAAGAAATGGAACTGCGCCGTCTGGAAGAAGAGCGCATGCAGGCTGATGAAGCCCGGATGCGTGAGGAGGAAGAGTATCAGCGTATGATGGACGAAATCAACCGCCTTCAGGCTGAAGCTCAGGCTAAAATCGCTGCATTGGAAGCCCAGAAAGCCGATCTGAATCGCATGGCTGAGCTGGCTAAAAAGCGTGAACAGGAAATCGCGCTCGAGCGTGCAATTCGTGAAAAGGAGCGTCAAAAGCGCCTGGAGGAAGTTCGCATCGGCATCATGAGTAGCGGTATGCCCATCACCTCCGTTGGTTCACAGGAGACTGACCTAGATGCCCTGATGGCCAATCTTGACCTTTCCGCAGAAGCAGACTCCGAAGCACTTGAGATTCTGGTTCAGCAGATCCAGCAAATGAAGCTGGAAATGGCCCGCCTGCAAAACCAGATCCGCGATCTGGGAGGAGAGCCAGCTACCAGCCCGGTTTCTTCTTCAAGCTACACCAGCAGCTATACTTCCTCATATGGTGGTGGAGACGACGACAAGGGAACTGCTCGTGGTGGTACTACCCCCACAACTGGTGGTGGCGGTGACGGCAAGGTACGCAACGGAGCCACTGACACCTCATGGCGCGATACCGACTACCGAGACCCCAACGTAGATCCTTCTCTGTATCCAACAGTTAAGCCAGAGCCTGCTCCGCAACAGCCTGCTCCACAGCAGCCGACTGTTGATGAGCCTGTGGGAACAGACACCCCTGTTCAGGAGCCTGTTTCTACTCGTTACGACTCTCGACGTGGATATACCAACAATCTGGACGATGAGCACGAAAACACTACCGGACCTACCGTCCGTGTTCGTGAGTACATCACAGGCCGCGATGCCATGAAGCAAAAGATCACCGACGAACTTGCAGCAGGTGGAGTTTGTGGACTCGCTCAGGCCCTGTTCTCTGTGACGGTTGATCCTCAGGGCAAAGTGGTTAGCCACGACGTATTGGGTGCCAATACCACAGCGGTAGAACTGCAACTGATGACTGTTCTGCCGACACTGCAGTTCCAGCCTGCCGGAGTTCGGTTCAACCAGACTCTCTACCTTGAATTCAAGGCTGAAGTACCTTGTGAAGGTCAGGATCGGATAAACCTGCGCGATGTTGACCCGCTGTTGGATACCGACAATTAGTCATCGACGCCATAACAATAAAAACGCCGCATCTGGGATCAGATGCGGCATTTTTTTGTTTGCGGGAGAAGAAGATAATGAGAGACCGGAAGCACAGAATATGATATGGTACACAGGCTGATAGGTGCTTTCGCACTGGAGTAGGTGGAAGAAGAAATAGCCTCCTATTGCCCACCTCCCGTTCACTCGTGCATTCAGAATAAAGTAATGAACCTGCTGATATTGGTATAAAACCTTCTTGGTAGCACTTTCAATCACGTTGAGCGAAGCGAAATCCCGCAGAGCGGGAAACTTTAAACTACGAACATCGGACTCCGAACTTATTCCACTAGCAAAAAAGCCTCACTCCAAAAGGAGCGAGGCTTTTTGATTTATTAAAGTCTGGCAGGAGCCAGTTTGCTTACTTTTTCAGGGCATTGGCCATGGTGATGCCAATCTCTGCGGGAGTCTCGACCACGTGGATGCCACAGCTGGCCATGGTCTCCATCTTGGCCTGGGCGGTACCCTTGCCACCAGAAACAATCGCACCAGCGTGCCCCATGCGGCGGCCCGGAGGGGCTGTCTGTCCAGCAATGAATCCTACAACCGGCTTGGTCATATTCTCCTTGATCCACTCAGCAGCAATCTCTTCATTGTTCCCACCGATTTCACCAATCATGATAACGCCTTCCGTATCGGGATCCTCGTTGAATAGCTTGATGATATCCAGGTGTGGAGAACCGATGATGGGGTCACCCCCGATTCCTACACAGGTGGACTGTCCCATTCCCTGCTTGGATACCTGATCTACGGCTTCGTAAGTCAAGGTACCAGAGCGGCTGATGATCCCGATTTTTCCAGGATTGTGGATGAATCCAGGCATGATACCCAGCTTACACTCTCCAGGAGTAATGACACCGGGGCAGTTAGGGCCGATCATGCGTACGCCGCGATCGTCGATGTACTTCTTGGCATACACCATGTCTTTGACGGGGATGCCCTCAGTGATGGTCACGATCAGGTCAACTCCAGCATCAGCAGCTTCCATGATGGCGTCAGCAGCAAATGCAGGCGGTACAAAGATGATGGACACATCAGCACCGGTTTCCTTCACAGCGTCAGAAACGGTGTTAAAGACCGGGCGATCAAGGTGAGTGGCTCCGCCCTTGCCTGGCGTAACTCCTCCAACTACCTGAGTACCATATTCAATCATCTGGGTAGCGTGAAAGGAGCCTTCCTTTCCCGTAAAACCCTGGACAACAATTTTTGAATCTTTATTGACGAGGATGCTCATGAAGAGTGTTTTAAAATGTGTGTGATTCGATGTGGGTAAAGATACAAGCCCCCGGCAATTTCACCAACCTTTATTAGCTTCAGTTTGACCGATAGCTCTGTCAATGAGCAACGACCCCTGACAAAACTGAATTTGCCAGGGGTCGCCCATGTCTGAGAAGTGCTTTACCTTACTCTACACGGACTTTCTGCATGAAGCTGTGACCTGCAACCTGCACATCCAGCAAATAAAGCCCCGCAGGGAGCTCGGCTACCTCCAGGCTTACCTCGGTGCGAGTCGCTGAGCCATATTGCTGGCTCATGACCTGACGGCCATGCAGATCATAAAGACGCAGGCTTACCGCGTGAGGGGCTTCCATTTCCAGGAGTACAGTGAACTGCTCCTGCGCAGGATTTGGGTACACACGGAAGGCTTTCAGGCCAGCGGATTCGTAAATATTTGACGTGAAATCAATCGTCACACTATCTGTGATCGAGCAGCCATTGTCATCCGTAATGGTTACCACATAGGTTCCTGCCCCTACGCTGTCAATGACTGAGCTATCCGAAATCGTTCCCCAGTCAAAATTGTAAGGAGGTGTCCCGCCTGTTACTGTGGCTTCAGCGCGTCCATCTTCCGCTCCCTGTGGATCCTCGGTACGAATATCGAAGGTAACAGACAGTGAATCCGGTTCGTCGAGTATAACTTCCAGTTCCTTGACACAGCCCAGTTCATCCTCTACCGTCAGATTGTAGGTTCCGGCACTCAGACCCGTAAGGGCGGGTCCACTGCTTGGAGGATCGGTATCCCAGGTGTATATAAAGTTACCCTGACCACCCACCGCGAGGGCTGTTATGCTCCCATCGCTGCCTGCATAACAATTGGGGTCTGTTGTGGAAGTAGTAGAAACTACCAGCGGATTAGGCGCATCCACCTCAAACTCCTGATTGGTCACGCAGCCCTGACCATCAGTTACAGAAAGCGTGTAGCTGCCCTGAGACAGATTGTCCAGGTCCTGAGTGGTATCGCCTGAGCTCCAGCTAAAGCTATAAGGCGACTGTCCTCCGACCACTACGGGATCAATGTAGCCACCCATTTCATCGTGACATCCCAGCCATCCCAGAATGGATTGTGTGCTGTCGATTACAGCCCCACCCGCATTACTGACGATTACTTCAAATACTCCCACGCATCCGCTGGCATCAGTTACCTGAACTTCATATTGCCCGGCAGCGAGCCCGGTGGCGATAGAGTCGGTCTGGGTATTGGGGTCATTCCAGAGGAAAGTAAACGGAGCAGTTCCTGAGGTCATCGCCACGGTAGCCGAACCGTCACTGCCATTACAGTTGGCATCTTCTGCGAGGGCATCAGCCGTGAGGCCAACGATCAGCTTTTGTTCAGTCGGAAGGACGTCGGTCAACTGCTGCGGAATGCCAAATACCTTGAAGTAGATGGTCCCATCGATTGTCAGTTCAAATTCTCCGGTATCAGTCGGTGTCCCGAAAACACGGATACATCCTGTGCTATTACCGGGAAAAACGCAGCTGGTAGGATTACACTCATATGAGAGCCCGGCTGGAAGTCCGAGGAGGTTATTGAGCTGTACCGAGTCGATGATGGCGGTAAATCCTCCCAGTGTCGAGTCTGCAGGCACATTGAGTGTCAGTGTCACATCATAAAACTGATTGGGACATGCGGTCTGCAGGGTATCAGGATATACCAGTCCGGTTGCATTGGGATCAGGAGTACACTGTGCAGTGGCATTTGAGGTCCAGGCACTGAGGATCAATGTCAGGATCCCCAGCAGAAGTGGTAAGGTACGGTTCATATTAATGAGTAAGTGTTGAAGGTTGGGTTATCGATTAGAGGCGATCGGGTATGCGAGATTTGTAACTATCACGGGAAATTGAGGTAGCGGGTTGGTTCCGGACGCAAAAACGCACCCCTCTGCGCTATGAACAGGAACGACCATTCCCGGGAAAAGGTATGGAACCAGAATAGGGAATTGAAAGTACAGATAAAAAGGGGCCAAAGGCTTACCTCTGGCAAGTATCTGGCTTTTCACTTTTGAATACAACTATTCGCCCAAAGACCCCTACACGGAAATAACGTTGCCTGTTCAGGCTGATTAACGATTCAATAGGCGCAAATTATACTTCTCGATGTGGGTAAGGCGGTTGAGGATTAATTCTGGATCAGAAATCGGGGGCAGCGCTTCGTACCATGGCATGGCTTCAAAATAAGCCATGATATCGGGCTGATCAAACTGCCAGCCATAATGAGCGAGAATAAATGCCTGGGTTTTGATTTTATCACGGGCAGTCATGGTACTGACCTCTTCATCGGTCAACTTGCGCACCGAGGCCTGAAATCCCGGCATGATGTTCACCCCGGTTACCGGAGCACCGTCGATCAACTTGACAGAGCGCGGAATAGGAATGTAGGCAGGAGGCCCCAGACTGCGGCTTCCCGTACGGCGGACATAATCCCACAGCCGCCTGGCACTGTGATAGCGCCTGTTCCAGTAGGCCTCTCCCAGACGGGACACAATCACTCCGCGCGAAGAAGAGCTATGAATAAACCAGACTTCTCCATGTGCAGCGTGCATCACCACTCCTACGTGGCTCACCTTCCCATCTGTCTGAAAAAAAACCAGATCCCCTCTTTGAATATCCCGACGAGCAACGATATCTCCTTTTCGGGCCTGATCCCCGGAGTAGCGGGGCAGTTCTATCTCTGCGGCCCGAAAACATAACACCATGAGTCCCGAGCAGTCTAGTCCAGCCTCGCTGGTTCCTCCCCAATAATACGGAGTCCCAATGAAAGACTGGGCCGCAGCGACCACTTTGTTGATGTCCTGTTGAGGGCGGTCAAATCCATTGGTAATGCCCAGGCCAGGTAAGGTCAGCAAAAGAGAGATTGCCAGGGAATGCATATACAGATAGGCTTAGAACTGGGTGACATTGGCTGCTGTAGCCTTAAAGTTAAGAATCTTTGAGGTCAATTCAGTATCCGGGACAAATAATCAGGGCGTTAACCAGGATCAGGGCCCCTGATAATCACCCCTTTGACCTAGAATCTCAGCCCACCAGTCTCTCCCAAGCTACTTATTGTTTATATTCGCAACGCTATGGAGCAAGCCTATTTTCAGAACCACATGCCAGACAACATCTGCTTTGGTTGTGGGACCCACAATGAGGAGGGACTGCAGATCAAAAGCTGCTGGGAAGGGGACGAATCAGTCTGTCGCTGGGTACCTGAACCCAAGTATCAGGGCTGGGCAGGCATCCTCAATGGCGGCATTATTGCCACACTGATCGACTGCCACTGCATGGGAACAGCCATGGCGGCCGCCTATCAGGCCGAAGGAAGGCCGCTCGATTCAGAGCCGGTTTACCGATACGCCACAGGTACACTCAATATCCGCTACCTGGCACCGACTCCCAGCACCGATCACGTAGAACTGCGGACCCGCGTTACGGAGATCAAAGGCCGCAAAGTGGTGATGAAGTGCACCGTATTGGCCCAGGGCAATCCAACGGCAGAGGCTGAGGTCGTGGCCATCAGGGTCGCCGATAGCAGTCAGATGGATGAATCCAACCCATTTTCCTCTTCCCCCAAAAATTAAATTCCCCAACAATTCCCTATGGAGACGGTAATGCTCAAGGCTCAGGACGTACACAAATCCTATGGCACCCTCGAAGTGCTAAAAGGGGTAAGTATCTCCCTGTCACATGGGGAGGTGGTAGCTCTCGTAGGATCATCCGGGGCCGGCAAAAGCACCCTGTTACAGGTGCTCGGGACACTGGACCAGGCTGACTCAGGAAATATTCACTTTGGGGGGAAGGACATTACCCGCATGGGAGAAAAGCAGCAGGCCCAGTTTCGCAATGAGTCACTGGGGTTTGTGTTTCAGTTTCACCACCTGCTTCCCGAGTTCACGGCGCTTGAAAATGTCTGTATTCCAGCCTGGATCGCAGGAAAGGGACATGACGAAGCCACAGAACGTGCCAGAGAACTACTGACCCGACTGGGGCTGGAAGCCCGTACCGACCACAAACCCTCCCAACTCTCCGGAGGAGAACAGCAACGGGTCTCCGTAGCGCGTGCCCTGATCAATCAGCCAAGGCTGATCCTGGCCGATGAGCCCACTGGCAACCTCGATACCCGAAATAGCGAGGAACTCTACAGCGTGATTTTTGACCTGGCCAAAAGCACCGGGGTTTCATTTCTTATAGCGACCCACAACCTGACCCTCGCCAGTCGCGCCGATCGTACCTGCCACATAGTAGACGGGGTGATCAAGGATCCTGCTTAGCACAGCTTTCCCAATTCTGCGATGGAAAGACTGCCATCCGTGTGATGAGCAATGAGCCATTTATCCAGGACCATGAAAGAATCCAGAGCAAGTTTGGTCGCACCCGGATCCAGCGTAATGGTCTGAAGGTGAACCCCTCTACACCAAACTGACAGGTTATGTGCAAGACTGTCGCCACCATTTGCCGCGTACCAGGCTACCAGGCTTATGCCTTCTATGGTCAGTGTTTCCAGATGAAACTTTGGTGTGACATTCAATTCCGCCCGAATCAGCCCCTCAACTTCCCCTGTCCCAGGATCTCCAACCTGTGAGAGTACCGGAAAATGTAGCCCCCCGAAACGGATCGCTTCCGCCTGTTCAGCTTTTGCCTGCCAGTCTTGCTGAGTGAGAAGCACAGGCTGCCCGTCTTTAAGGTCCAGTTCCTCATATCGCACCGTCATGCCATTGGTTACCGCCAGGATTTTCTCCCCATTGATATGCCTGAAGGTGCGCAGGGGGTCTTCCCAGCGCAACTTTCCCGTTTTTACCTCAAATACCTTGATCCCTTGTGGCAAAGGCAATCCAGGTTCCTGATACCCCTGGATGACCAGCACCCCATTGCTATACCCAGCTAAATGTTCCCATAAATTTCCTCCCTCAACGACCAGTTGCGGCTCTGCTACGTATGTATCCAGTCTTTGAACCCAGAAGCCCGGATTGTCGGTTGCTGCTGACCGGACCTCTATGGCAAGGACTTTCTCGGCAGGCTGCACTTCCATCTTCCAGACTTTTCCAGGGAAATGAAAACGGGAAATTTTAGCGGGCATCGTTAAACGTTTAGGAGATTTGTTGAAAACACAGTATTCGCCTGACTATCAGGCACTATGAGCAAGCCCAATTAGATGTTGCAGCACAATGTTCATCCAAATCGAAAATAAATTAAACAAATTCTTCTCGTTCCCGAATACTAAGATATAGCGTTTTTTGAGGCAAAACAGTTGATATTAGATAATCTATATAGATCAGCGTTGCAACAACAATTTTTCACAAACACTTGTTCGCCTCAAATTTCTTGTTTAACTTGATCACGAATTAATTAAACAAACCCTTTCTCATCTTCTTGGTCGAATATGTTGCGAAGGGAATCATACCACCAGACAATCTTATAAGTTATGACTTCCGTAGATTTCAATGCTGCCGTAATCGAGATGCACAAGTCACTCAAGCCCATTGCATTCAAGTTGACACGAGACAACGAAGAAGCAAATGATCTGATCCAGGAAACACTCCTTAAAGCGATAGCCAATCGCGATAAATTCACTGATGGTACAAACCTTAAAGCCTGGCTTTATACCATTATGAAGAACACGTTTATCACCAATTACCACCGAGTGGTAAAGCGCAAAACCTTCATTGATACCACTGATAACCTGCACTTTATCAATTCCTCCAAAGCAATCACGGAGAATGGTGCCAGTGGTAGTCTCGCAATGGATGAAATCCACACTGCTATCAAGGAACTCAGCTATGAGTACAAGACTCCCTTTATGATGCATTACAAAGGGTATAAGTACTACGAGATCGCTGACATTCTTAATATCCCAATTGGTACGGTCAAAAACCGCATTCACATTGCCCGTAAGGAACTGAAAACGAAGCTGAAAAGCTATAAGTCCCGGTAGTGAACGCAAACAATAAACAATAACAGGCTTCTGTCTAGCACTATTTTACTCAAAGCCTGAAACAAATAGCTTTCTATCTGAGTTTATGGGTGAACACCTAGTTACGCCCTGATCGGTTAAGCCAGATAGTTCGTATACTTCATAATGAATAAACGAAAGGGAGGCCACTGCTCAGGTAGTTGCTTTCCTTTTTTGTTTGTCCTCGTCATGGACTCCGGCTACTCAATTTAATTCTCCTCGGTTATGGTCGCTCACATGCAGCTTTATCAGGATACGTGTATGGCTTGTAGCAAGCTGATTACCCGTAGCTACAGCACTTCCTTCACATTGGGTATCCGTACCCTCTCGAAATCCTATCACCTGCCTATCTATGCCATTTATGGCTTTGTTAGAGCTGCCGATGAGATTGTCGATACCTTTCATGACTATGACAAAGCGGCTTTGTTGAAGCAGTTTAAACTGGATACCTACAAGGCTATCGCCGATGGCATCAGCCTGAATCCGGTTTTACACTCGTTTCAGGCTGTGGTCAATCGGTATAATATCGAGCATGAGTTGATCGAAGCATTTCTGCGTAGCATGGAAATGGATCTGGAAGATATAGAGTACGACCGGCAGACCTATGACGACTATATCTACGGTTCTGCAGAAGTCGTGGGCCTCATGTGTCTGCGGGTATTTCTCGATGGGGACGAGCTGGAATATCGCCGTTTAAAACCTTCGGCCCGTAGCCTGGGGAAGGCTTTCCAGAAGGTCAATTTTCTACGTGATATGAAAAGCGACTTCCATGACCGAGGTCGGGTATACTTTCCAGGAGTAGATTTTGACTCATTTGGGCAGGAAGCCAAGCGTGCCATTGAAGAAGATATTTTTCGGGACTTCCAGCATGCATACACCGGAATCGTTCAGTTACCGGAAGGAGCCCGTACCGGAGTGCTGCTTGCCTACAAGTACTACCTCCGATTATTCAGCAAAATTCAAAAGCTCCCCCCCAGCAAAATTCTGAATGAACGGGTACGCATTCCAGACTCTCAGAAGCTTGCCATCCTTGCAGGCATGTATGTTCGCAACCAAATCAACCTGTTTTGACGCTGAACCTGGAACATATCCGAAGCCGCTATCAGGAAGCTGTCGAGGATAGGGATGAAGCAAAAGCTCTTTGGCGGAAACTAAGTCGGTATCGAGGGAATGATGCCGCCATAATGGCCTATAAAGCCGCTGTGAGGGTGCTAATGGCAAAGTTTGCCACGCTCCCTCTGACCAAACTCAGTTATCTCAAAGAGGCAATGTCGATTTTTCGGCAGGCGGTCAGACTTGACCCAGCAAATATTGAGGTTCGGTTTTTACGTTTTTCCATACAGCACAACCTGCCAGCCTATCTAAATGAGTCCCGCGATATGCCGGAAGATAAGGCCACAATGCTAGCCCATTTTGAAGAATTTGATTCATTTCAGCTTGATGAATCTCATCTGGCGCAGTTTGTAGATTTCTTCCAGAAGAGTGGTCTCTTTTCGGAAGAAGAACTGGCTATTTGCCAGGCTTCCATCTCCTGACAGATTTACCTTCCCCCCTTTCCAGAACACCTGCCCTAACAATTTTCAGCCTTGAACCTATCGCATTATCTCTATTTGGGTCTGAACATATTCACCCTGTTGGGCCCGATGGCGCTGTCCTTTGACCGCAAAGTTGCCTACTGGCGCACCTGGCGCTATCTGGGACCGGCCATAGCCCTTACGGGGACACTTTTCCTGGTTTGGGATATCTGGTTTACCGAAATGGGGGTTTGGGGATTTAACCCTGACTACCTAACCGGACTGTCACTGTTTGGGCTTCCCCTTGGAGAATGGCTCTTCTTTCTGACCGTACCTTATGCCTGCGTGTTTATTTATGCCTGCGTTAAGGCCTATCTGCCACAGGACCCGCTGAAACAAGTGGCTCCCTGGGTCTTTCGGATCCTGATGGTTGCACTTCCCATTCTGGGGATACTCTTCCGGGATCAGATATACACCAGCGTCACGTTCATTGGACTGGGAATCCTGCTGGCAATCAACCTGTACGTCATACGGGCCGATTACCTGGGCCACTTTTTACTGGCCTACCTCATTGCCTTGATCCCATTTGCCCTGGTAAACGGCGTCCTGACGGCACTTCCTGTGGTCTGGTACAATGACCTTGAAAACTTTGGCATACGACTGGGGACCATTCCGCTCGAGGATACGATGTACAACCTGTGGCTGATGCTCATGAATGTGAATATCTACGAGTGGCTAAAATCCAGAAAAGTTCTGGCACCAAACAGAGAGTTGGTTTCGCCGGATCATAGATGAAGCCAATATTACAGGATTTGCACCGTACTGTTACCTGCCATTTATCTTATCATTAAGTCATAGCGAGTTGCTTTCATCACAAGGCTTAAAGCCGGATTATTGGTGATAAAGTCTGCTTGTCATATGACTGTCAAAACTGAGGCGAAAAAGAAACCGGTAACCATCCTTATTGCGGATGATGAGGAGGATATTCTGGATTTGCTTGAATATAATTTTGAGCAGGAAGGGTACCGGGTATTGAGAGCTAATGATGGGGAGGAAGCCTTGCAGATAGCAACTGATAACAGCCCTGATCTTGTGGTGCTGGATATCATGATGCCAAAGATGGATGGGGTTTCTACCTGCCTGGCCCTTAGGTCTACACCTGGTTTGGAAAATGTAGGAGTGGTATTTCTTACAGCCAGAGCTGAGGAATACTCTGAGGTAGCCGGCTTTGAAGCTGGGGCTGATGACTATATCCACAAGCCCATCAAACCCCGTGTGCTCAAAAGCCGCGTGAAAGCCATGCTACGCCGGAAGCAGGGAAGATCTCACGCAGACCCCAATCTCATCCAGATTCATGACCTCGAAGTCATCAAGGATGAGTATGTAGTGCGTCGCAATGGAGAGTCTGTCTCTCTGCCTAGAAAAGAATTTGAACTCTTTTATTTTCTGGCATCCAGGCCGGGAAAAGTCTATAGCCGGGAGGATTTGCTCGTCCGCATCTGGGACAATATCCATGTTACGGATCGAACAGTTGATGTCCATGTCCGAAAGCTTCGGGAAAAAATCGGCCCTGAATACATCGTCACCGTGAAGGGCGTCGGCTATAAGTTTTTGCCAGAATAGGCTCCCATCAAAAAAGAAGGCTCTCTGACAGAAATGGCAGGGATGCGCATGTGACCTTTATAGCACCAGTCGCTAAAAGGCTTAAACCCCTTAGAGTGAAGGAAAAATTCAAAACAGCCTCTTAGCTAGACTTTATCCATTTTTAAATGGGAGAAATATCCCCTCTTAGAGCCTGAAGATCATTCATTTGAATTAATCCACCTCGGGGTTTCAGGCCCATGTTGGTTAATTCTGAGCACAGATCAACTATTAACGGGCGTCGGAGACGCTTTGACGGTGCGTTTCGCTTCAGAGAAGCTCACGAGCGGTACTGCTAATGCAGTACATAGCTTTTGAACCATCTAAAGGATGGTGCTGGTGAGACTCTCAGATCCGACACCTACCGTCTTCTAGTCTCTGACTTTTGGCATGCCGGAGCATTTGGACATCAGGGCCATTTTGGCCAAAGTCCAGGTTAGGGGCCTTGCCGATAACTGAGCGAAAAAAGGGGGAGTTGTTGTAGAAACTGGGCTCTATCCTTATTGGAAGCATATCTTTAGTCTCCTCACCCAAATTGTCAGAGGACCCAAAAAGAAACTCCCGCCGGGAAAGCGGGAGTCATTCAACAGACAGGGAAAAAACGGAAAAAGGGTTGTTTAGGACCGTTGAGGTTTGGGTTTGGACCTTAACAATAGGGTCTTCTAAACATGCTAGAGATAAAGAACGATTTGGTGTTGTTTGTATAAGGATACGCCCTACTATGCCACTGGTTAGGCACCAATGGACAAGTGTGTCAGTAGCTGGCACATTTTGTCAGGATCAATGAATATGCGCGTCGGGAGATGTAAGGAAAAATATTAAATTACTCCTAATAAACCTGACAAGCCCTATGCACCCATCGCACCTCCACTTTCCTTTATTTATCCTGCTATCGATCTGGAGCTTCTCACATCAGTTGAAAGCCCAGACCGTCTGTTCACAATCCAGTGCAGAATTACTGACTCAGCAGTTGTCGACAATGGCAGGGCAGTCTGAGCTCGCACAAATGGAGATTGGCGAGGCAGCATCGCACATGGGCCAGCAAATGCTGGGGATTCCATATGTCGCACGTACGCTGGAACTTGAGGGACCGGAGAGACTGGTAATTAACCTCGAAGGGCTGGACTGTACGACCTTTTTGGAGAACGTAGTGGTCATGGCCAGACTGAGTCAGCTTCAACAATTTACAAGGGAAGATTATGAAAGGGAGCTACAACTAATTCGCTATCGTCAAGGCGAACTACATGAATATCCCTCTCGCCTGCATTATTTCTCTGATTGGCTATATGACAATGAGAAAAAAGGAGTCATCACCATTGTTACCGAGGCAATTGGAGGTGAACCTTATTCAAAAGAAATCAATTTCATGGGACAACACCGGTCTGCCTACGCCCAGCTAGCAGATGACCGATACTACGATGCCATCCTGAAAGCAGAATCCTCCATCAACCAGCGCACGCATTTCTACATTCCTAAGGAGAGAGTTCAGGCAGTCGAAGGTAATATCCAAAGCGGCGACCTGATCGCCATTACCACCAGCATCAACGGACTAGACATTAGTCACGTAGGGATTGCCATTTTTCAGGGGGGGCGCCTACACCTGATGCATGCGTCCACCTCTGCCAACAGGGTGGTCATTTCTTCCAAGCCCCTGGCGGACTATCTCGCTGGCAACCGCAGCCAGAGTGGCATTATGGTCGCCCGCCTGACTCCCATCCAGTGAAAGGTTTTCGCCCTTTTTAATGCGATTGCCCTATACTTAAACCAGCTGAGATTCGTAAATTCAATTGCAGACAACTAATAAACTTGCTCTGCACCTGATTATCCATCCTGGCTACCCATTGTGAATTTTCCCCCCGGCCTTCAGGTCGAAGGGATTTGTTTAAGAATAAACCCATATGGCTTCTGGCTTCCACAAAATACTGATCGTCGAGGACGATGAAGTAAACCTTTTGATTGCCGAACACATTCTTGAAAAAGCAGGGTATGAGGTAAATAGTGTGACCAACGGAGAACTTGCCATCGAGGCAATTGAAAAGGACGATTATGACCTGATCCTCATGGATATCGAAATGCCATTGATGGATGGACTTGAGGCTGCGAATAAAATCCGTAGCACACCGAGAGGCAGGAACATTCGCATCATCGCCCTAACTGCCCATACGCTACCAGAAAAGCTTGCCGAGATAGAGGCCGCTGACATTGACGATTACATGATCAAACCCTTCGACGTTGAAAAGTTTGAAAGTCTCATTGTCCAGTTGAGTCAGCAGCAAACTCGCTGATTAACTCCACATAAACACCTCCAGGATGGTTGCCAACCATGTTCATAACCCGTCTATAGAAGCTGCTCCAATCTGTATACTGGATGATTCCGGGAAAATCATAGAGGTAAATCGCTCTATGCAACAACTCCTGGGAGGGCAGGCCCCTTCCTTCCAGCAGGATTTCCTCGCTCTGATAGCCGACCAATATAAAGACCTCGTAAAAGCCCAGCTAGAGAACATAGGAAACGTTACAGAGTTGCCCCCATTGAGAATTATTATCAATGGGAATTCTTCCATTGATGGGGTCCTTACTCTTATGAAAGCCCCTGCCTCTCCTAACCTGATCGCGACTTTCAACCCCTTCTCCCAATTTAGAGACAATGATCAGTCAAAGGAAGACCAATTCCCCTGGTGTGAGATTTTGCAGCAGATAGATGATTATGTGATCCTGCTGGACAGTTCGGGCAGGATAGAATACATAAACAGGCCCCTCTTTGATGAGCAACATCTCTCACCAGTCAATAGCTCCTTTCTGGAATACATAAATCCCCAGAATGAGCAGGAGGTCAGGGATGAGTTAACAAAAGTATTGGAACAAAAGGCAGCCCGACGATTTCAGGTATTGAGACCCAGTTTAAAGGCGGGCTTCCTGGGGGTATCTGCCAGACCCCGACTGAGCAACCAACACGAAGTACTCGGTGCTACACTCATACTCAAAAACCTGACGACCTCCCTTCAAACCAGGTGGGACCTGGATAATTCAGAGGCTAAATCCCAGGCCCTGATAGCCTCTATTCCCGATATGATGTTCATCCTGGATCATCAAGGCATTATCCAGGATTATCACGCTCCTGATGACCGGGAGCTTTATCTCAAGCCTGAAGAGTTTCTGGGGCGTCCCGCTCAGGAATTCTGGCCACCTGAAATGGTCAGCCTGCATACCAATCCAGGGATTAGGGCAATGGAAACAGGAGTTCATGAAAAATATGAGTTTCAGTTGACCAACCGCAGCGGACAACTGCGGGATTTTGAAGCCCGGGTGCAGCGCGTCCACGACAAAGCGGCTTTGTATATGGTGAGGGACATCACCGATCAAAAAGCTGCGAAGCTTAGTCTGGAAAAACTGAATGACCAGCTCGAAGAGGAAGTTGCCATTAGAACCCGGGAGCTTACCCTTGCCAATGAACAACAGAAGATCGTTAACCAGGAGCTTTCCAGCTTTAGCTACAGCGTATCTCATGATCTCAGGGCCCCATTGAGGGCCATTATGGGATTTGGGAGCATCCTGAAAGATGAGTATGCCGAACAACTGAATGAGGATGGGAAGGACCTCATTGAAACCGTCCTTCAAAATGCCACCCGCATGGGCCAACTGATCGATGGCATTCTCTCCTACTCCCGCCTTACCCGTAAAGAGCGGGTCCTAACCACTCTTGACATGCGGCAGATATTTGAAGCGGTTTTTGAAGACCTGGGCTTTACATATTCAACAGAGAAGGTCACATTTCTCTTACCAGATTCACTCCCTAATGTAGAAGGAGATGAATCAATGATCTGGCAGGTGTTGCATAATATCCTGTCAAATGCCATCAAGTACTCCAGTAAGGAAGCAAACCCAACCATCCAGGTTGGAGGGAAACTCGAACCATCAGGAATGGCCCAGTACTGGGTCAAAGACAACGGAATAGGGTTCGATCAGGCACATGTCCATCAGGTATTTGAGGTTTTTCAACGCCTCCACTCAAATGACGAGTTCGAAGGAGTCGGAGTGGGAATGGCTATTACCCATCGAATTATAAGAATACATGGCGGAGAAATCTGGGCTGAAGGAGTTAATGGTGAGGGGGCAACGTTTTTCTTTACCCTTCCCCTAAGCTCAAATACAGAATAGGAGGTTCTTCCGAACCCCCTGGATGTTTCATTGGTTGCAAGTCCGTGGTTGGGCTGTAGGGACTAGTATCCATATCCTAGATCGTCGAGCAGGTCCATGGAAAATCCATCAAATTCGAATGTCTGGTTTTCAACGGACAGGTTAAAGCTCATGGGCTGCATCGTGTGAGTCTCGGCAAACTTCTGGGTTGCCTTGGCCACCTTTGCTGGCAGCTTCACTTTTTCTCCATCAAGCAGAAAATGATAGCGATTGTTAGCAGAGTTAACCAGGACTACGTCTTCAAAGCAATCCAAATCCATCACCGCAATTTCAACCGGAGTTAATCGACCACCACTATGAGTGGCAGAGTTGATATGTCGAGGAGTAATATTGATACGCATGATATTCAGGTTTTAGCGTCATAATGTGGAAAGCAGCTCATACTGTCTTGGTTTCCATAAGCAATATGATGCTAATAGCAGAGGTATCCCTCTGTCTTTGAATAGCATTCTTACGTATGAAAGAATTATTTTTTTTATATAATAATCATGCAATGAATCTTATTCTTACCCTCATTATGAAGCTATTCACCCATAAAAAGCCATGATAGATTCATCGATTCCCTGCTAACCCAAGGCATTTTTTTTTCGTTCATTCAACTGGGTTTACCAACAGGAACCCACTATTGATTTCCCATACTCTCCGCAGAAACTATCTGATCCATTAAAAAGCCGCGAAAACAGAGAGTTTTGTATATTAGAAAACCTGAATGACCATAGGCACAGCTTATGCAATTAACTATAGAAACGACATCTCTCCTGGTGATCCTGGCCAACTTCCTGGTCTCACTACAGGGATTCAAACAGTTTGATTTCAGGCAGCGCTACCTGCTCCGTGTAGACGCTATATTATACAGGCGTGAGTACCATCGTCTGCTGACTGCGGGATTTCTCCACTCAGGATGGAGCCACCTGATATTCAACATGCTCGCTTTATACCTATTCGCTCCAGCCATGGATGCGGTAGGTATGCCTATATGGGGGTTTTTAACCATTTATGTCGGTTCCCTACTTGGGGGAAACCTACTTGCTTTGGGCCTTCACCGACACCATGATGACTATAGCGCACTGGGCGCTTCGGGAGCCGTAAATGGAGTCATCTTTGCCACGATAGCCATCATGCCAGGTATCAGCGTCTGGTTTATACCGGGGTGGATATTTGGCATCCTCTACATGCTGGCTACCATCTATGGGATCAAGTCCCAATATGGACGGATCAGCCATGAAGCCCATCTGGGGGGAGCACTAATCGGCATCATTGGGGCAGTTATTTTTTACCCCCAAATCATGATGACCCACCCTCTGGTAATCGTGGGACTAATAGTACCTGCATCAGCATTTCTCATTCTGGTATATGTCCGCCCGGAAACCCTGCTAATCCCCAACTCATTCCCAGGCGAAATGTCAAGGGTGCGGGAAACAGTAGGGCGCAGTATTAATTCCAGGCAACAGAATGAAAGCCAATTGACACCCGAAGAGGAAATCGACCAGCTGCTTGACAAGGGCATCGAAAACCTTACCCAAAAAGAGCGAAAAAGGCTGGAAGAGCTTTCCAGAATGCTGGGAAAATAATATTCAACCCCTCCTTCATGCCTCTGATTCTCCGGTTAACGGTCTGGCTGATATTCATTTCCAGCGGAATCTTCACTGGCAAAGCTCAGCTATTCGCCCAGCAGGATACTCCTCTCTACTATGAGGCCAAGGTGAAATATACCAGGAGTACCCCCCAAACAATCAAGTGGATAAAAATTTACTCCTTCGACGGAGAGGCGGATGTTTTTCTAAAACACCGTGACACGGAACAGCCGGTAGCTGGATACTGGTACCTGATGGATGATCCTGGGGGAAGCGTGGAACTATTCACCCTACAGCAGGATACCCTATGCGGCATAGCCTCCCGGGGCCAGATCAAGTCTTCTATTTATCGGCAAAACCCCCATACGTGGCGGCTGGAGTTTACCACGGGGACCTATTGGGTGGAATTTGAGGGAGAAGAAAATCGTGCCCTGGTTTATCAAAAAATAAGTCTGCCTGGGGAGGAGCAGACCAAAATCCCACTCCTGACCCTGGAACTGGATCAGGAAAATCAGCGGTACCTTAATCTTGTTGAAAGCGAAACGCTACGGGATATTCCACCTCTCGCCTACATCATGGCAGTAACCCTCACCTACGCAAGGGTAGCAGATGCCTGGAAATAGAAAGTTCGGTTAAAAGAGATTCAGGACCATGCTCCTAGACATCTTCACTTGTCCGCCAATTTCTTTTACCGCAAATCCCAGATTCCGGTTCATCGGAAGACGCCAAGGAGGGCGCAAATCAAAGATCCCGGTAACGGGAGTACGCAAAGCCCGGGTTGTAGTTTAGTAGAAGGGCGCAAATCCTGGATTCCGGTTTATCGGAAGCAAACCTTCGGTTTCGTTTTTGTCCAATAGTATGATTCAGGACTGGTTAGTGGAACAAGTTCGAAGCTTGGAGCCAGTAGTTTAAAGTGCTGCTGATCAGGAATTTGTCTAGTTTTAAATTGGTCCAATACTTTACTCCGAAAACTCCAGTGGGAAAGAATTCGAAATTCGTGATTAGCAATTTCCCGCTGCGCGGGATTTCGCTACGCTCAACGTAGTTCGGAGTTGAACGTGCTGCTGGCGAGCATTTTATATGAATTGCGAATGGTCAATTAATTAACTCCGCAGGCACTAGGCCTGACCAGAGGGAGAAAGAGCGTTTAGCTTATGAAGGGCATCCTCGGAAGCACGCTGCTCTGCAGACTTCTTGTTTTTGCCTTCTCCAATCCCCAATACCTCTTTTCCGACTTTTGCCTGTATCCGAAATATCTTGCTCCGGCCTTCCCCGATCTCCTCAACCACCTCAAACATCAGCATTCCCATTTTGGTCTTCTGGACATGCTCAATAAGTTTATTCTTGTGGCTGATGATCTGAGTCTCCACCGATTGCAGGTGAATGTGGGGATCGATGATCCGACGGTGAATGAAGCGCTTGCATAAATGGTACCCCAGATCCAGGTATATCGCTCCGATAAAAGCCTCAAGGGCATCCCCGTACATCGATTCATTGATAGAACCGGACTGTCGATGATTGATGAGGTGATCCAGGCCCAGTTTTTTACAAATCTCATTCAGAGATTTGCGGTTTACGATTTTGGACCTCATTTCCGTCAGGAAGCCCTCATCCCGTAGGGGGTATATTTTGAAGAGATACTCTGCAATGACAGAGTCCAGAATTGAATCGCCAAGAAACTCCAGACGCTCATTACACCCCTGTGCAATGGCCCGTGATCGGTTTTCCCGTTTGTCTTCGCTCTTCAGGTAGGAACTATGGGTCAGGGCCAGGTTATACAGAAAAAGCTCCCGTGGTACCATACCCGTGATATGGCGAATCTGGCTTACAAGTTCCCGATCAGAGGATAGAAAACGGTTATAGATTTGTCTTGGAGTCCACATGCATGTACAGATCCCCTAAATTTAACTCAGAATGGGATCGTATTCAAAACGAATAGTCCCCAAAGTTAGACTTTGGGGACCATAAAAGTAGTTTTTAATCGCTCAACACAAGCTATTTAGACACTTTGGTCAGCAGGAGAGAAGCATTGTGCCCTCCAAACCCAAAAGTGTTACTAATCACTGCGTTTACTTCTCGCTCCTGAGCCTTGTTAAAGGTGTAGTTCAGGTCTTCCCCACACTCAGGGTCAGGTTCTTTGAAGTTGATGGTGGGAGGAATGATGCCTTTTTCAATTGCCATGATGGATGCAATCGCCTCGATGGCTCCTGCAGCACCCAACAAGTGCCCGGTCATGGATTTCGTCGAGCTGATGTTCAGCTTGGTAGCCTCATCTCCAAACACCCGACGAATGGCATTACTTTCATTCACATCTCCCAACGGAGTAGAAGTACCGTGTACGTTGACGTACTGTACATCTTCAGGAGTCAACCCAGCGTCCTCTATCGCCTGAGCCATCACACGTGCCACCCCGTCTCCTGAAGGATCCGGAGCAGTGACATGATAGGCGTCGGAGGTCATTCCTACGCCCGAAAGCTCAGCATAGATGGTAGCTCCACGAGCCACTGCGCTCTCATAGGTTTCAAGCACCAGTGCTCCTGCCCCCTCCCCCATCACAAAGCCATCGCGGCGTTGATCAAATGGGCGACTGGCAGTTTCAAACTCCTCGTTATTCTCTGAGAGAGCCTTCATGGCATTGAAACCACCGATACTGGTGGTCGTGATCGCTGCCTCGGCACCTCCCGCGAGCATGTAGTCTGCGTAGCCGTTCTTAATCAGTAAAGCGGCATCAATTAGACAGTGAGAAGAAGTAGCACAGGCAGAAACGGGAGAATAGCTAGGACCTTTCAGTCCGTACTTGATGGAAATGTGTCCCGCAACAATGTTGATGATCATCTTAGGGATGAAAAACGGATTGAAGCGAGGCGTCCCGTCACCTGTGGCAAACTTGGATACTTCCTGACTAAAGAAGTCGATGCCACCGATACCAGACCCCACAATGGCCCCAAAACGGGTGAGATCGATCTTTTCAAGATCGAGCCCCGAGTCCTGGAGAGCCTCCTCAGCGGCCACCAGCCCGTATTGGGCAAATGGATCCAGCTTACGAGCGGTCTTACGGTCAAAGTAATCGGTGGCATCAAAACCTTTGAGCTCGCAGGCAAACTTGGTCTTGAAGTTCTCGGTTTCGAAATTCGTGATCAAATTTGCACCACTCACTCCTTGGGACAAGGCCTCCCAGTAGGCAGGCACATTGTTCCCAATGGGAGTTAATGCACCGAGTCCGGTGATAACAACCCTTCTTTGCTGCATGTGTAGCGTTTTACTTGTCTGCGTTTTCTTCGAGGTAAGTGATGGAATCACCTACGGTTACAATTTTCTCTGCGGCGTCATCTGGAATACTCAGGTTAAACTCTTTCTCGAACTCCATGATCAGCTCCACAGTGTCAAGAGAGTCTGCACCCAGATCGTTAGCAAAGCTAGCTTCGGGGGTAACCTCAGAGGCTTCCACGCCCAGCTTGTCTACGATGATTTCTTTTACCTTGTCTGCTATAGACATGTCCGTTGATTTTAGAGGGTTAAACGATGAGTCTCGTTCTCAAAAAATTTGGGCAAATATAAAACTTTTCAGCTTTGACGCACTTGTCTGAAAGCTGAAAATTGACAACCCGGCTGCAAACTAAAAAAAAATAGTCAATTAAGGATAATTGCTACCTTCTCTTCCTTCTCATATATTTGGCCCGACATCTAGATTAATCGCCTTCTACACATCACTTAAACCATTCTCGCTTTGACACTATTTCACCTACGACGCACCAAGATTGTGGCTACAATCGGCCCAGCTTGTGCCAATAAGAAGACCCTACTGGCTATGGTCGAAGCTGGTATGGACGTCGCACGCCTCAATTTTTCTCATGCAGATCACGAAACTCATGAGAAATCCCTGAACATGGTTCGGGAAATTAATGAAAAATACAACACCAATATCGCCATCCTCCAGGATCTCCAGGGACCCAAAATCCGCATTGGAGAGCTGGAAAAGCCCTTTAAGGTCAAGCCTGGACAAATCGTGACCCTCCGGTCCGACATCAGGGAATTACAGGGGGAAGAAATTCCGGTGGTATATGACACCATTGCTCAGGATGTGAAGCCTGGGGATCCGGTGCTATTTGATGACGGTAAGGTCGAGGCCAAAGTTGTGGAGACAAACAACATGAACCGGGTCCGCCTGGAAATCATCGAAGGCCAGGAAATAAAAAAGCGTAAGGGGGTTAATTTTCCTCAAACAAATATTTCTGAGCCCACCATTACCGAAAAAGATTATCGGGACATCGATTTTGCCATTAAGCATAATGTCGAGTGGCTCGCCCTGTCTTTTGTGCGCTCAGCTGACGATATCAAGCTGTTGAAAGAACTTATCCGCCTGAAAAACGGGGTAAGTAAAATCGTAGCAAAAATCGAAAAGCCTGAAGCCCTTGAGAATATCGACGAAATTATCCAGGCAACTGACGCCATCATGGTGGCCCGTGGGGACCTCGGGGTGGAGATCCCTATGGAGGAGGTCCCAGCCTGGCAAAAGCGTATCATCAAAAAATGTAACCGCGAAGGCAAGCCTGTAATCGTCGCAACTCAGGTCATGGAATCCATGATCGAAAATCCACGCCCTACCCGCGCCGAGGCCAATGACGTAGCCAATGCTCTTGTAGACGGTGCGGATGCTGTTATGCTATCCGGAGAGACATCAGTGGGAAAATACCCTGTAGGGGTAGTTTCTTCCATGAACCGTATCCTGCAAAGTGTGGAAAGAGAGGAAGAAAGTATCTATTACCGCAACATGGATACCATCCCGGTAGATGCAGAGCCCCTATCAACATCCATCATCGTTACTGCCAGTAAGCTGGCTGAGGAAACCGATGCGAAAGCACTGGTGGGTATGACTCGTTCGGGATATACCGCACTTCAGCTTTCTCGCTGCCGTCCCCAGGCATTTATTTATGCCTTCACCAGTAACCGCCAGGTGCAGACCATGCTAAACCTGATCTGGGGGGTAAGAGCTTTTGTGTATGACAGCTCTGTCAGTACCGATGATACCATACAGGATGTCCACGAAATCCTGAAGGAGCATGACCTCGTTCATCCCGGCGATGTGATGATCAATACCGGTAGCATGCCTCTGCATGAGCATGGACTTACCAACATGATCAAAATCAGCCGTGTACGCGCCAAAGGAGACATCAGAGCGAACCAGTAAGCTTTGAAATAAGAAGCTGCTGGAATCATCGGCTGCAGCATCTACATAAAAAAATCCGGACCACATGATTGCTGGTCCGGATTTTTTCTTTGATAGGCTCAGGGATGATTTATCCCACGTCCACATTTCCCACAACATACATCTGGTCAAGGGTAGGATCAACACTGCCTCCCTCAGGCTCGAGGGTAATGGCGAAGGCCACTGCTTCTCCCGTGACCTGGTCCATCCACTGAATTTCTTCTCCGACCTTCAGGAGCCCGGCACTTACTGGCACCCCGCCAATAATGGCCCATAGCTGATATTGCTTCCCGGTAGGAGCTGGAGGAAGGTCATTTACCTTCAGCAGCACGCGCCCCGTCTGATCATTCCACGCGACTTTCACCTGGCTTTCAGGCGAAATGGGCAATCCATCCAGCTGGACAGACTGAATCTGTGGAGAGTTGAGGTGCGCCAACATATCATCCTGCACTTCGTAGCGTGCCTGCAGTTGATTGCGTTCCTGGGCCAGCACCTGTCGTTCTGCGATGACATTGTCAAGCTCCTGTCGGGTGTCCTGCCAGCGGAGGAACAGCCACAGGTTAACGCCCAGACTCACGATTAACACCGCTGCAGCGGCATAACGCCAGACGGGAAAGCCTGCTTTCTTTTCCTCGACAGTAGTGTTCAAGGGAGTAACGATAGCTTCATCTTTTTCAGATGCAATTTCAGCCAGTGCTCCTCTGAGAGCGGACTCGGAAGGTCCGTTACCGGAATATACTCCGGCATAATGCTGAAAGGCCTTTTCAATGGCCTCAATTTCAGCCTGTATTTCTAGATATTCCTGTGCCAGGGAGGTCACCTCTTCCATTTCCTTGGGGGGGAGGGAACCTGCCACATATAGCTCCAGTTGGCCAGAAGCGAGATATTCTGCTATGTTCAGGCTTTTATCCATTGTCTCATCATCCCTATTGCGGTCCTAAGCCGTGTTTTTACGGTCCCTACTGGCAAGTCAAGTTCTTTGGCTGCCTCACGCTGAGACCGCCCTCCAAAATAGACCAGGTCTATAAGTTCCTTATACTTGGGTTCAAGCTTGTTTACCATTTCTCCAAGTCCAATCTGGTCAGTAGGAATCTCATACTTAACGTTGTCAGTTTGGCTATGTACGAGTTCATCGTCAGACTGGATTTTTGCCTGGTACTTGAATTCCTTTGAACGTGTTTTGTCTATGGCCGCATTTCGGCAAATGTTCAACATCCAGGTAAATACCCTCCCTCGCTTAGGATCATAGGTGGGACCATATCGCCAAAACTTGACCAGGCATTCCTGGAAAACATCCTCTGCCAGACGCTCATCCTTCAAAATCCGACAAATAGTCCCAAATAGGGCATGCCGGTAGTTTTGATATATAAGCTCTAAAGCCAACTTATCCTGCTGCCTCAAGAGCTGTACAAGATTAGCTTCCTCAATATGTGTAGGCTGGGTGGTGGACACATGATAAGTAACCAATATTATTTCTAAAAGTTATGGAATGGCTCCGAAATTTTCCTCTGACGGAAGCACTGTGTCTCGATGGGGCATGATTTCTTTAAGCATATCCTCTGTGGTCCTCCTGTTTTTATTGATGAAAAAAGAAAATTCCCCGGCATTCACCCTCCAGCCAAAATGAACCTTCTCGCCTGATTTTCAGGATGATGGAGAACGATCTGAGAGCGTAGTCCTTCAGTTGTGATGAAAATAACAGTTGATACTTTGGTCAAGTGGAAGGGATATGCCTAACTTTTGCGCCTGGAAGCTACGAAACCGCTATGCCACGCATTGCAAAAGCTGATCTGATTGCTGCTCTGGAGCGCGCTGCCAACCATATAAGGGCAGCCGCTAGTGAGGATGGCCAAACTACCCGTAACGACATGCGTCGCAAGTTACGGGAGTTAAGAGGTATAGACCGCCTGCTGACCGATGTGCTCTACAGGTTTATCGATCACCGAAACGGAAAAGCCGGAGCGAGCATTTCCGAAGAAAGTCTGGGGGACGCACTTACTTTTTTGCGAAAGGAGCTGATTACCCTATACGACCTGCGGAAAAACCGGCTGACTACTGAAGAGTCCGAAAGCATGGCCATGATTGGGTCCATGTGTGTACAGTTGGCAAGACAACTCAAACGTGCTGCACAACAGGAGGCAGACCTCCACCCTGCTGAGTTGGCAGACAAACTGGGGGAACTGGCCCTGGGACTGACATTTGACGATTATGCCTCCGAATCCAGCGAAGGGCTGGAGTCCTTTTTCCTTGAGGTGGAACTCTCCAACCTCACCGAAAGCAGCTTCAGTCAGGCACTGGAGCTCGATCCCGTAGATCCGAAACAGGTGATCGAGCGAAAGTTGCCAGCCGCAGGCCTGTTCGAACGATTCATTGATATCCAGAAAGCTTCACATAAAGCCTCAGCCCTGGAACTGGTAGAGACGCTGAAAGCACACCTGTATGACCTGACAATCATCATCCTGGGGGAGGACGACCCAGAACTGGATCCGATCCACCCAGTCTACATTGTTGGCCTCAACCGAAAGGGAAATATTGTCGGCCTGAAGTCTAAAGTTGTCTGGACAGATTAAGGAACTGGTGCTTCCGGAATTAAGAAATTACCCAACCGCAATTCGTATAAAGTGCTCACCAGCAACACTTTCAATGACGTTGAGCGCAGCGAAATCCCGCAGAACGGGAAATTTCGAATTCTTTCCACTAGCCATTAGTTTCGCGGTTCAAAGTTCAAGGTTGAAAGTTGCCTGGGCTACGCAGAGC
>CAYFIR010000049.1:0-41790 GCA_964343195.1 uncultured Bacteroidia bacterium
CAGTATGCGGGCAAGAGATCAAGTCAAAAGCGGAACTAATTTTTTGAGCGTTACTAAGGTGATACTTTTGCTTTCAATGACTTCGATGCGATTTCAGGTCAGAAGGTTACAAATTTTTCCAGATTCTCTAATTTAGCAGAGGAATTCACTCAAGCCTTGCGATAATACCTCTATATGGACGCTATTCTAGCCTGCTTTCAGGGAGTCGCTCCCTACCTGGAAATCGGATTTGACCACATCCTAGACATTAACGGGTATGACCACATCCTCTTTGTTGTGGCCCTATGCGCCATATTTCGTGTAAAGGAATGGAGGAGAGTGCTCGTACTGGTAACGGCATTTACCATAGGGCACTCCTTTACCCTGGCACTATCTGTACTGAATATCTTTACCCTTGACCCTGATCTCGTCGAAACCCTGATTCCCATCACCATCCTGATCACGGCGGTTCACAACCTGATTCGTGGGAACAGTGAACTCACTACGCAGCAGGTTAGAATCAACTATGCCCTGGCGTTGTTTTTTGGGTTCATCCACGGGATGGGTTTTAGCAACTACCTGAGAATGCTTATGGGACAGGAGGAATGTATCGCAGGACCCTTGTTGACTTTCAATGTAGGGTTAGAGCTGGGGCAGATCATCATTGTGGCGGCTACCATGCTCCTTTCCTGGCTAATCATTGAGGTAGCTGGACTTAAATCAAAGTGGTGGAACTATGGCGTTTCCAGCATCATCGCGTTTGCGAGTTTGTATCTAATCTTGGGGTGAGACCTTTTGGGGAAATATCCCGAAGAGCCTAATGGGTTATCCTCAGGCACACCGAAGCCAGTTGTCATGGGATCCTTTATGGCCTCCCTGGAGCCTCTTTCGGCTAAACCTTCCCACAAAAAAGCAGTCAGAACATACCAGATGCCCTGACTGCTAACCACTTAAAACGGAAAATAATCCTTACAGGTCGATATTGGCGTACTTGGCGTTGCGCTCGATGAACTCCCGACGAGGAGCCACTTCGTCTCCCATCAGGGTAGAGAAGAGATGATCAGCTTCGGCCGCACTTTCAATACTCACCCGCTGCAGGGTACGTGTTGCGATGTTCATTGTGGTATCCCACAACTGCTCGGGGTTCATCTCTCCGAGACCTTTATAGCGCTGCACGTGCACTTTGCCTTCATCGCCTCCTGCAATCTCAGCAATTGCTTCCAGGCGTTGAGGCTCGGTCCAACAGTACCTGGACTCCTTGCCTCGCTTGACCTGATACAATGGCGGCAGGGCTATATAGACATATCCAGCCTCGATGAGTGGCAGCATATTTCGATAAAACAGTGTCAACAGCAACGTCCGGATGTGAGACCCATCCACGTCGGCATCCGTCATGATGACGATTTTGTGGTAACGCAGGCGGTCAAGGTTCAGCTCTTCCTCCTGTCCTACACCGGTGATTCCCAGTGCCAGGATGATGTTCTTGATTTCTTCGTTTTCGTAGATGCGGCTGGGATGCGCTTTTTCTACATTGAGGATTTTACCACGTAGGGGCAAAATTGCCTGGTACTTTCGGTCGCGTGCCTGCTTGGCAGATCCACCAGCAGAATCACCCTCCACCAGGTAGATTTCACATTCCTCAGCCTTGCGACTGGAGCAGTTGGCCAGTTTACCGGGCAGGCCACCGCTGAGCGAGCTACTCTTGCGCTGCACGGCGTCCCGCGCTTTTTTAGCCGCATGACGAGCCTCTGCGGCAATGAGCACCTTTTGGATGATGCGCTTGGCGATCTGTGGATGCTCCTCAAGGTAATTTTTCATGGACTCCGCCACAATGGAACTCACCATGCCGGAAATCTCGCCATTCCCCAGTTTGGTTTTGGTCTGTCCTTCAAACTGTGGCTCAGGTACTTTCACCGAAATCACACAGGTCAGCCCTTCCCGATAGTCATCACCGGAAAGCTTGAATTTCACTTTCTTCAGCAGTCCTTCCTGCTCTGCGTAATTGCCCAATACCCGGGTAAGTGCCGACTTAAAGCCGGAAACGTGTGTACCCCCCTCATGGGTGTTGATGTTGTTGACGTAGGAGTGGATGTTTTCGCTAAAGGAAGAATTGTACTGGATGGCGACCTCAACGGGAACAGTTTCATCCTTGTCAATCCCTGAGAAGTGGATGGGCGTCTCATGGAGCGCCTGGCGCCCCCGGTCCAAAAACTGCACAAACTCGGCCAGTCCCCCTTCGGAGAAAAAGGTATGGCTAAGGAATTTTTTGCCTTCATTTTCGGGCTTCTTCAGGTCCTCCTCGCTGAGGGGTTCCCGCTCATCGGTAAGTGAGATCTCCACTCCTGCATTCAGGTAGGCAAGTTCTCTCAAACGACCTGCGAGGGTCTCATATTTGTATTCCTTGGTAGTGAAAATCGTATCATCTGGCCAGAAGCGGGTCCAGGTACCACGATCAGTAGTTTCACCCAATTCCGTAACTGGCTGCTGGGCAACACCTTTGGCGTAAACCTGCTCATAGACTTTGCCTTCGCGGTAAACTTTTACCTCACAGTTGCTGGAAAGCGCATTCACACAGGAAACCCCTACTCCGTGGAGACCACCGGAGACTTTGTAGTTGGATTTATCGAATTTACCACCGGCTCCCAGACGGGTCATCACCAGTTCAAGGGCCGAAAGTCCTTCTTTCTTATGGACCCCAACGGGAATCCCGCGGCCATCGTCGCGCACAGAAATCGAATTGTCGTGATGAATGGTAACGGAAATGTTACGTGCGTGCCCGGCCATCGCCTCATCGATCGAATTGTCAACCACTTCGTAAACCAGGTGGTGTAGTCCCCGTTCACCCACATCGCCGATATACATGGAAGGACGCTTGCGCACGTGTTCGATTCCTTCCAGGACCTGGATTTGATTTGCGGAATAGTCCTGAGAGTTCTTCTCTATTTCACTCATTATCAAACAATTAGTAAAGTAGGCTGGTTTTGAGTTTTAACCATTAAATTTACGAAAATTTTCGCTTAAAACCCAGTCATAGGCTGCATTACACTCCATGAAAACTCTCTTCCTGGTGAATCCCCTCGCGGGAAAAGTCAAAGACCCTGAACAGGTAACGAGTCTGATACAATCTGTTTACCAAAAGGCTGGTCAAAGCTGTGAGGTTCAGTCGATTAACTTCGATGAACTGGACCTGATGATGGCTGAAATCAGAAGTAGCAGTTTTCAACGGATATTTGCTGTTGGGGGAGATGGGACCATCAATGCGGTGGCCAGTCGGCTGATCGGCAGCGACAAAGCAATGGGGGTAATCCCGGGAGGCTCAGGCAATGGCCTTGGTCGCCATCTGGGAATGTCGGTCCAGATGGAAAAAGCCATCGAGGAAGCACCCCGGCTCATTGAGCAAAAAGTGGACACCGGACTATTTGGAGGCCATGCCTTTGTTAACCTGGCCGGAATAGGCCTGGATGCGGCTGTAGCCCAGGGCTTCTCTCAGGCCAAAAGCCGGGGACTCCTCCCCTATATACAGGAAAGTGCCAAAGGCTTGCTGAAACGCAAATCTGTTGACCTCAGCATACAGGTAGGTGAGGAATGGCAACACTTTCAGGGCGTGATTGGGGTAACCGTCGCCAACGGTACCCAATGGGGATTTGATGCCAAGATCGCTGGGGGAGCCAGCCTGACCGACGGACTACTCGATGTAAGGGTGATTCATCGGTTTCCACTGGTCGCGACCCCTCCCATTCTCATGCGATTGTTTACTGGCACTCTACAGGACTCCAACTATGTGACCTCTTTCAAAACCTCCGCGCTGCACATACATGCTGCCCCCCTGGACTGGATACAGGTAGATGGAGAGCCGCAGCCTGCGCCAGAGGAACTGACGGCTAAAGTGATTCCTCAGTCCCTCAAATTACTTGCTCCTCCGGGGGTAACGTTGTAATCCCGCAAAAAAATGGACAGCCCTACCGGACTGCCCATAAAACTGTAACAAAACTCCTACAAACTATTCACATTGTCTAAAACCTCTCTACACGGGGATTCCCTGCTTGATCAGGTTTCGCGCGACCACAATCTTCTGAATCTCAGTGGTTCCCTCGTAGATCTCGGTGATCTTGGCATCGCGGAGAAAACGCTCCACGTGGTACTCTTTCACATAGCCATTGCCGCCGTGCACCTGGATGGCCTGGCTGGCACACATCATCGCAGCCGCAGAGGAATAAGACTTGGCCATGGCGGCTGAAGTCGAATAATCCCGGCCATTATCCTTGTCACTGGCAGCTTTAAGGCAAAGCAGACGTGAAGCCTCCACCTCTGTCGCCATTTCAGCGAGTTTGAACTGAATGGCCTGGTGGTTCATGATCTCAGTGCCAAAGGACTTGCGGATCTTGGAGTACTCCAGGGCCCGCTCAAAGGATCCGCTGGCAATACCCAGCGCCTGTGAGGCGATGCCAATGCGACCACCATTCAGGGTGCTCATGGCAATTTTGAAGCCCTGCCCATCCTCGCCAAGGCGCTGCTCTTTGGGGACTTTGATGTCATTGAAGTTCAGGGTATGGGTATCAGACCCGCGAATGCCCATTTTTTGCTCCTTGGGACCGACCTCAAAGCCGTCCATGTCGCGGTCCACGATCAAACAATTGATGCCTTTGTGGCGCTTCTCCGCATCGGTCTGGGCCATGACGAGGTAAACAGAAGCGATGCCTCCGTTGGTGATCCAGTTTTTGGTGCCTGTCAGTTCATAGTAGTCTCCCTTATCGATGGCCTGTGTCTTCTGCTGGGTGGCATCAGAGCCAGCTTCTGGCTCAGACAGACAAAATGCGCCGATGATTTCGCCGGAAGTGAGACGTGGCAGGTACTTCTGCTTTTGGGCTTCGGTGCCGAATTTTTCAATCGCCCAGTTGACCAGAGAATTTTGCACCGATACGATCACGCTGGCAGAGGCATCCCACTTGGAGAGTTCCTCCATCACCAGTACATAGGAGATGGTATCCATGCCTCCTCCTCCGTACTCTGGATCAACCATCATACCGAGAAATCCCTGTTCTCCCATTTTGCGAAGCAGCTCTTCCGGAAAAAACTGCTTTTCATCTCGCTCTATCACACCAGGTTTCAGCTCTTTTTCGGCAAAATCGCGAGCCATCTGGCGAATCATTAAGTGCTCTTCGGTCAACTGAAAGTTCATTATTTGTGATTTGTTGAGTTGGAGAAAAGGGAGGTGAAATTGGGGCTTCCCATTTCGGCCAACAAATATAAAAATCGGCAACGAAATTACCTAGCGAACGGTCGTTCGCATCGCAATGTTTTGTCTGAACGGATGTTTGTTGGTTTTTCCGTAATTTCCTCCCTCACCTAAACCAAGCTAACCTATGCTGAGACCAAGATTCACGCTGATCACTCTATTAATGTTATCGGGCATGCTCCTCTTTGGTCAGACAAAACCTCTCACAGGTTTTTTACCAAATGAGTCCAGCCAGCAACTTTCTACGGAAGGCGAATTGATACAACTCCTTCAGCCTGAGACCTTTCGCGATCACCTGCGCATGTTGACACGCAGGCCACACGTAGCTGGAACCCAGGCCAATCAGGAAGTCGCCAATTACATGGATCAGGCCATGAGTGATGCGGGGCTCGACGTCAAGCGATACCCTTATGACATCTACCTGCCCAAAGGTCCAGGCGAAATTGACGTAGCGCTGGTTACTCCCATTCGTCAGCCGCTCAACAACCAGGAATACATTCTCCCGGAAGACAGCTTTTCCCGCGATCCCGATCTGCTGCCCGGTTGGAACGGCTACTCTGGTAATGGCGATGTCACCGGCGAAGTCGTGTATGCCAATTATGGCCGCAAAGAGGACTTTGAGCAACTGGCCGAAATGGGAGTCGAGGTGGAAGGAAAAATCGTGATCGCCCGCTACGGAGGGAACTTTCGGGGATACAAAGCCAAGTTTGCCGAAGCCGCAGGAGCCGTGGGGCTCATCATTTACACCGACCCCAAAGATGCTGGCTATGTTCGGGGACCCGTATTTCCTGAGGGGCCCTACTACAGTGAGAGTACCATTCAACGGGGATCGGTTCTGACACTCGACTACACGGGCGACCCGCTGACTCCATTTGAACCCGCGCTGCCGATGGATGGCGAAGTAGAAGTTGATCGCCTTTCAGTAGAAGAAGTGCAGGGATTCCATACCATTCCGGTCACTCCCCTACCCTATGGTTCCGCAGTGGAGATTTTGGAGCGAATGAAAGGAAAAGCCGTGCCTCGCAGTTGGCAGGGCGGATTGCCGATCACCTACCGGCTGGAGGGTGGTAGTGAGTTGACCGTACGTCTGCGGGTCGAGCAGCCAAAAGGCATGACCCGGGTGGAAAATGTGGTCGGCATGCTGGAAGGAGAATATTTCCCCGACGAATGGATCATTTTGGGTTGCCACTACGACGCCTGGGGGCACGGAGCTACGGATCCCAACAGCGGTACCGCCATGCTGCTGACTTTGGCTGATGCCCTGGGAGAACTGGCTCGTCAGGGTAAACGCCCTGCACGAAGCATCCTGATTGCGCATTGGGACGCAGAAGAATTTGGCATCCTTGGCTCGACGGAGTGGGTAGAACAAATGCGGGAGGAACTAAACGCCAGGGCCATTGCCTATTTCAATGCAGATGGGGCCTGCACCGGGCTCAATTTTGGGGGTTCCTCATCGCCTTCTCTCAAGGGGTTGCTGGTCGATGCCTCACAGGCAGTTCCCTATCCGGGAGAGGACTACAGCGTCTATGAGCACTGGATGCAGCGCAGCCCGGAAGCAGCAGAACCCAGCATCGGCAACCTCGGTGGAGGCTCTGACCATTTACCGTTTTATGTTCACCTCGGCATCCCAAGTCTGGGCGTTGGCATGCGGGGTACCACTCTGTACCATTCCAATTATGACGATTTCTATTTCTATTCAAATTTCAGTGACCCGGAATTCGTCAGTGGACCGACCGTAGCTGGAGTTTTAGGTGTCATGTCGCTAAGGCTCGCCAATGCTCAAATCATCCCACTGGATCTGGATCGCTATGGCCGGGATTTGAAGCAGCATTTACAGGCAGCAGAGGAACAGATTCGACAGCATGACCCAGGACATTCTCTTTCGTCCCTGATCGACCTGGCGGAACAAATAGAGCAGGAAGGAAATAAGCTGGAAGCCGATCTGGATCGACTACTGGCCACCCGAAGCCGTGGAGCCATTCGTGTCAAGACCATCAACCAGCAACTGCGCGATTTGGAAAAGGCTTTTATTGACGAACAGGGTATGGACTATGGAAGCTGGTTTCGTTCACTGTATGCCTCTTCCGATCCCTATAGTGGGTACGCATCCTGGATGCTGCCAGGGCTGCTGTACCTGATTGCTGAAGAAAACTGGGAGACGCTTCCTGCCTGGGAAACAAGATATGAAGCAGCGCTATCAGCATTACTGCGAAACATGCAAACCCTCAGACGGCAGGTATCCAGAGGGTAAGCGAAAAGATCATTTGCCCCGTAACTCACCAACCTCCCAATTCATGCCAAATTCCAGTTCTCAAGAGCCCTCCTTAAGCCCCTCCCGCCAGTTTCTCACCATGCTCGCATTGGTGATGGCGGGGGAGGCCATTTTCTTTTTGCCATTTGTGATCCCACGGATCTTCCGTCCGACGGTACTGGACACCTTTCAAATCACCAACCTGGAATTGGGTACCGCTTTTTCAGCCTATGGAGTGGTCGCCATGATCTCCTATTTCTTTGGAGGGCCATTGGCGGATCGATTTTCCGCCAGGGTGCTGCTCCCAGGAGCCCTGATCGCCACCAGCCTGGGTGGCTTTTTTTATGCGACATACCCTCCACTCGGTCTGTTGACGATCCTGTATGGGTACTGGGGCATGACCACAATTTTGTTGTTTTGGGCTGCGCTGATGCGGGCTACCCGCGAGTGGGGGGGCAGACTCTCACAAGGGCAAGCCTTTGGCTGGCTGGATGCAGGTCGAGGCGCTATGGCGGCTGTTGTCGGATCACTGGGTGTGATACTCTTTGCCTCACTACTTCCCAATGAGGTCAATACGGCCAGTCTTGAGCAGCAACAGGAAGGATTCCGGCAGGTAATCCTGATGATGTCCAGCATCGTGGCGGGGATTGGAATTCTGACATATTTTGTCCTGCCAACACCCTGGGAGGTCACCGCAAAGCGCACCTCCAATCTTACCTTCCGTGGCGTGCTGGAAGTTGCCAAAATGCCGACGGTTTGGCTTCAGGCTCTCATCATCATCTGTGCCTATGTAGCCTACAAAGGGACTGATGACCTGTCGCTCTATGGCCGTGAAGTGCTGATGCTTGACGAAGTAGCTTCGGCAGAAATAGGCACCATCAGCATGTGGGTACGTCCATTTGCCGCTCTTATTGCAGGATTCCTCGCAGATCGTTTTTCGACCTCGCGCATGACAATGGTATCCTTTGGGCTGATATTGATTGGTAGCCTCATCCTGGCATCCGGTGTCATTACACCCGGGACCTACGTCCTGTTCATCGGTACACTCATCACGGCGGGCCTGGGTATTTACGCCATGCGTGGTCTTTACTATGCCATCATGCAGGAGGGCAAAGTGCCACTGGCTTTCACCGGAAGTGCCGTCGGGCTGGTCTCAGTACTTGGGTACACCCCCGATATTTTCATGGGACCCTTGATGGGAGTTTTGCTGGACGATAATCCCGGTCCTGCGGGACACCATTACGTGTTCATCGTGGTGGGAGGATTTGCCCTATTGGGTCTTGTTGCTACGGTTGCGTTCAGGGTGGTAAATGAAAGGATTACGCAGCAATGAATGATGCTGAGATATTGGAATTTTGAGGTGTTGGATAGGGTTTACGCCTCTATTCCGCCCAGTTTTCCAGTAGATCAAATCCGAGGTAATCCACCTCTGGGCGGTCTTCGTGAAAAGTCGACAGATTGGTCAGTAGCACCACCGCTCGCTGGCGCTCCATGTCCAGCGTGAGGATGGTGGAGTAGCCCCCCGTTCCGCCATTGTGCCAGTGAACTTTTAGCCCGGAGTCGCGCGTTGAGATGTGCCAGCCAAGGGCTACCGAGAGGTTGTCCTTTACTTCAAAAGTCGGAGTGTGGGCAAGTTGAATTGCTTCATTTGTGGTATCAAACTGCGCCTGTGCATAACGCACCATATCGGCAGTACAGGACATGATGGAACCTGCCCCCGAAATTGCTCCCAGGTCCCAGTTTTGAATAGGTCGCCCGGCTTTGTCCCGACCGGAAACTATGCCTGACTCTGCCTGCCGCCAGGTTGAGTAGGTATTCGTCATGCCATAGGGTTCAAAAATCCACTCTCGCAGCATCTGGTCAAAGCTCATCTCATTGGCTCGCTCCAGCGCAAGGGTCAGGGTACCGATGCCCTGGTTGGAATATTCGTAGGCTTCCCCTGGCTCCCGCGAAAGGGCGATGCGGCGCTTCAGATAATTGATCAGGTCTTCCTGCTCATAAAATTCATAGGGATTCTCAGGTCGCATGAACACTTGCTGAGCCAGGTCGAAAGAGATCCGAGGGAAGCCTGAGCTGTGATTCGCAAACTGTTCGAGGCTAATGCGGTAATCTTTGTTGAGCGCAAACCCCAAGTGCTGATCCACAGGATCATCCAGGTCCACGGTTCCGTCCACTACCGACTGAGCCAGGAGGGTGGTCGTGAAGGTTTTGGTGATCGAGCCAATTTCAAACAGGCTGTCCCGGTTTTCCACTCTCACCATTTCCTCTCCCATACACTTTACTCCGTAAAAAACCACCTCATCTCCTTCCACAAAGGCAAGGGCCATTTGGGTTTCGGGCGGAAAAGTTTTGCCATGCTCGTAGATCAGGTCTAGCTGTGTCCGGGAAATACCCGGGATGGAGTCCAGTTCGTTGAGCGGGGCCGGGGTCTGACAACTGGCGACCAGAACCACAAGAAGAGAAAAAACAGTTAGCGAGAGACGATGAGTTGACATAAAAGTAAGGATTGGTTCGGGTGGACAATGCATCCCAAGGACTATGGCCAACAAAGAAAGTGAAAAAAAAGCCAGACATTTGCGGGCAATCTATTCTGGAAGGGATTTGCGCAAAGGAACATCACTATGAATTTAGGCTTTTTATCGGAGTTCGATTTGGGGTTATGGGACTGGGTACTGCTCTACATCTGTGGCATCCTGGTGGCCATGGCCAAAACAGGGGTGGCTGGAGTATATAATGTAGTGGTTCCGTTGATGGCGATTGTCTTTGGAGGAAAGGCCTCAACCGGTGTGCTACTGCCCATCCTGCTCATGGGAGATATTTTTGCAGTAAGCTACTATAACCGTTCTGCCAACTGGAAACACATTGCCCGTCTGGTCCCACCCGCATTCGTAGGGGTTTTACTTGGCGTATGGGTAGGCGGAATGGTCAGTGAAGATATCTTTAGAATCATGCTGGCCATTGTCGTCCTGCTGGGAATCGGGCTGATGGTTTTCCTCGAAGTCCGGAAAGTCAAAGAAGTACCCGAACACTGGTGGTTTAGCGTCGCCATGGGGATGCTGGCTGGTTTTACCACCATGGTAGGCAACGTCGCCGGGCCCATAGTAGCCGTTTACATGCTGTCCATGCGCCTTCCCAAAAACACTTTCATTGGCACTACTGCCTGGTTCTTTTTGCTAATCAACCTGATCAAGCTCCCCTTCCATATTTTCGTTTGGGAGACGATTTCGTATTCCTCTTTGGGGCTGGACCTTTTTGTATTTCCCGCCATCGTCATAGGGGCATTTCTCGGTATCCGGATTGTAAAGATCATTTCGGAGAAGTTTTACCGTCGCTTTGTTATTATTGCGACGGTGGCCTCGGCGATGTTGCTGATTTTTTGAAGAAAGACCACTGTGAAGAGAAGAGGTCAGATCCCTGCGCTGTCAGATCGGCTATCGCCTGTCAGAGGTCAGACAATAAAGAAGGGACTTTTCGTAACCTTGTTTTACCGAGTGCTGTACCACTCTGACTTTCTGTTGAACGAAGTGAAATCCCGAGCATCGGGAACTTCCGACTTCTAATTTGCTCCCCCTATGCTGAAACCCAATTTTTCCATGCTGCTCAAGACCCAGGCTCAACGTCAATCCGATAAGGCAGGGTATCCTCCGGGGACCGTTGTGTATTTGGGCAAAGACCGGGAACTGGAGCCCAGGATTTCGGGGCTGGGATACGAAGCAGACAAAGATGAATTGATTGAGTATGAAGAACTGGGGCTTGAAGAACTGAAGGATCACCCCAAAGCAGATCAGACTATCTGGATAAATGTTGATGGAATACATCGCCCGGAGCTGATTACCGAATTGGGTAAAATATTCGAAATTCATCCTCTGACGCTTGAGGACATTGCGAACACCCAGCAGCGGCCCAAAGCGGAGGAATTTGAGGAATATCTATTCCTCATCCTTAAAATGATTTCCTTCGAGCCGGAGACCGAAGTCATTCAGATAGAGCAGGTTAGCCTTGTGTTAGGGGAGCACATGGTCATTACTTTTCAGGAAGAAACGGAAGATGTCTTTGGCCCTATCCGGAAGCGATTACAGGTGCCGGGTACCCGACTGCGAAAGCATCAGGCAGACTACCTTTTTTTTGCCTTGATAGATGTAGTGATCAGTAATTACTTCTTCGTAACCGAGCAGGTCAGCAGCCGGATTACAGAACTGGAGGAAGAAATAGTCGAGGAAATCGATGAGGAAGCCCTGACTGACCTTCAGCACTTGAGGAAGGCCCTTCAGGAGCTTCAGCGGGCCATTATCCCGCTACGTGAAGCCATTAGCTACTGCATGCGAACCGATAGTAAACTGGTAAGCCCCCAGTCGAGGGTCTACTTCCAGGAACTACTGGATCAGTTGCACCAGGTGATGGATGCGCTGGCCTCGGAGCAGGATTCACTCAACAATCTACAGGCCCTGTACCTCGCCCTGGCAAGCCAGAAAACCAACGAAGTCATGCGGGTATTGACCGTCATTTCTACCATTTTCCTACCCCTGTCCTTCCTGGCGGGAATCTATGGGATGAACTTCGACCACATGCCCGAACTCCACTGGGACGATGGGTACTATTGGCTTTGGGGCATCAACCTCCTCATCATAGGTGGGATGCTGGTGTACTTTAAGGTGAAGGACTGGATTTGATACATTATGGAAATGCGGAATACGGAAAAAGTTATTACCAGCATAACCTATTCCATATTCCGCACACTTCACACTTCAGCCTGAATGGCCTATTCTACGTTTGCGATGGTCTTCAAACCTGAGGGTTTATTTACATAAAACGGCACATTGGTTACGCCAGCCTTGCCTTCATTGTCCCTGACGTAAAAGTAGATCCGGTAAGCTCCCGGCTCTTCGGGAGTCCTGAATTTCAGAAGCTGGCCATTTTCCTCTACCAATAACTCTGGTAACGGTTCTGGCCGTTTTTCGGCATCCCCTCCCGTCACCGCGTTTCGTTCATACTCCTGGGTGATTTCCCAATCATAGGAAAGGCTATCGTCCTCATTGACATCAAAGGCAAAGCCTTCGGCATAGTATTCCCGCCCCGTTTCCAGGATCACTTCGCGACTCGCGTCAAATGTATCGACACCGATGGCCTGGGCAACCGGCGCTCGGTTACCAACATATTCTCCCGTCCACAGGTGCCCGATTTCATCGACCAGCACGGTGGGTTCTCCCAGCTCCGTGAAATAGCTGAACCAGGTATGGGTCTGTTCCTGTTTTTGGCCCCACAGGAAGAGGCAGCTTCCCAGCCCCAGCTTGCCCCCCTCTTCCAGGAAGGTGACATAATAGCTGGAGTATTCTGCCGCTTTTTCTTCCCCATTTAATTCAACTGGTGCCCCCCAGGTAGTAGTGGGAGCATTCCAATAACCAGTAGGCCCCCACTCTGAATAAAGAAGTGGTTTTTGGACAGCCCAGCCAAAATAGTCCAGGAACCATTGCAGTTTACCCATGCTCCGAAAGGTGTTCACCGAAACCACGTCTAGGTCTTTACACCTTCTGTAGGTATCCCATGCACCCTGTGGCCCCTCTGCCATGTAGGTGGTGAGGTGCAGCGAGTCCAGTTCATGGATTCTTTTGGAGAAGTCATTGATAGTTCGGTAAATGGCCTTCGTTTGCTTCCGAGAAGCATTGATAGGCAACTCATTGCCAATGGCCCACATCAATATGGCTGGATGGTCTTTGTGAGCTAGCACCTGTGCCTGGATGCGTTCCCAAAGGTTGCTTACCTTCTCTGGGTCGGTGTAATCCATGCCTTTGCGGTAGGGAACCATATCGAGCCCAACAATAACCGATAGCCCGAGGGAATCGGCCCGCGAAAGGATCAATTCCAGGTCTGCCCCCGGGTAGGTCCTGATCGTATTTCCTCCTACCTGGACGAATTCTTCCAGGCCAGTTGTATCCAGCACGCAGGCTCCCAGAATGTAGTGAGGTTCTCCCTCCTTGAACAGACGAAATGCCCCATCAAAGTACGCCAGGGCAGCCCCTTGGGTCGGTACCTCTCGCACCTCTTCAGGACCGCAGCCCCAAAGGAGGAAAATAACCAGGCTGAGCAGGATGTATCTTCTTGAATCACTCATGGCAAGCTGATTATTTCAATGGATTAATGGGGTAGGAAGCCGTGATCACATTTCCTTCATCATCACTCATGTGGAGATAGATGCGATACAGCGTGGTGGAATCAGCGGGTTTGGGCAACTCAAAGTAACAGTAGTAGGCGTTGTGCCCTTCCAGGTCTCCAGAGCCTACTTCATCCAGATACTCATCACGTACCAGCGTCCACTTAAACTCATAGCTCCGACGGGTTTCCTGGGGGAGCACGACCCTGGCCTCATAAAGCGTCTCCGAAAACGCGTTTACAATCAACCGCACATCGGGCCAGGCGTCGAGCGTAGGCTGTCCTGTCCAGGCCTGTTTGAGGGCATAGTAACCGAGCTTTTTCTGGTTGCTAAAATCTGTGAGGCCAAACCAGGTCAGGCTCCCCTCCATGCGGTCGCGCCAGCAAAATGCCACACCTCCCAGATTTTGATTGTCATAAGCTTCTACATAGTGATGCCATTGGTCGTAGTATCCCTGGGCCTTTTCCAGGTCGGACTCTTCCCAGGCTCTGCCAAAGTTACCCAGAGTCGATAGCTCGGGATCCCAGTAGCCTTTGGGGCCGAACTCAGAAACCAGATAAGGCCTGGCCGGACTATGCTGCTCCATGGTGCTGTGCAGTTGGCTAATTCTTGGCTGGTAATATGAATTTACGCCAATCACATCAATAGACGGTGCGTAGCGGTTAAACGCCTGAACCGCGCGATCCAGGAACTCACTATGCTCTTCCATGGAGAAGACAGGGCGAGTAGGATCGAGCGCGTGTATCTCCTGGGCCAGTTCTTCGAGCATGGTCAGGTAAGCACGGCGCACCCTTGGAGTATGATCTTCTTCATTGTACTGCTTGATGATCCCCCAGGACTCGTTCCCAATAGACCAGGCCAGGATAGCTGGGTGATCGCGGTACTTTTTCACTTTGCTGATTACTTCGCGCCGATAATCCTCGATCTCATCCAGCTCAGCATAGTAATCGACCTTGGGATCAAACCAGAAGCCATACAGCACCTTTAGGTCGTGTTCCTGCGCAGCCTCCAGGATGTTGTGGTCATAGATGGAAGGACTGTAGCGGCGAATGGTATTTCCCCCCATTTCCTTTATGGCGACAAAGTCTTCATCCAGTCGCTCCTTGACCAGTGGGGCATAGCCATCTCGCCAGTCGTGACCCGGATTGTAGGCAACACCTTTAATATAGAATGGCTCGCCATCAACCAGCATCTGAAACTGGCCTTCGCCCATGCGCTGGATCAGCGTTCGGCTTTGTTGCTCTTTTTCATCGTCGCGCACCAGATGAATATTCCCGCCCACATTTTGCACCAATGACTCGCCGGACAAGATGGGAAGGGCACGTACCGGGGCTACTTTCAGATCGTTATCCTGTGCGAAATCCATCAAAGCTGTCACCCAACCTGCAAACTCTCCCGGCTGATCGAGCGCTAATGCCATCCCCTTTACGTCAACCTCCGTCAACCAATCCCAGGAAGTCGTTTCATCCAGGTTCTCGGGCTTGATTCCCGTAATGAATAGTGGCATATCCTCCAAAGATGGGTGGGTTGACTGACCTTTTTCCACATCAGCCATCACCTCTGTAGCATCAGCCCCATTTACCGACCAGCCATACAGCAGATCCATATTGGCAGAATCCAGCACTTCTGACACAGCCAATTGCTCTGGAAGTATCCACTTGATATTGGATAAATTTTTCTCAGCATAAAGGGTCAGAATATGATCAAAGGCTGCCGCATACAGGTTGAGTATTTCTATGGAGACCTCCACATCTGGAGCTGGCAAACAAGTCGCATATATTATTTCACGATAATCATTCAGGTCATAGCCCATACGCAGCAAATAGGGATCATACAGCCCATCTGCAATTTTTTTATATACTCCCTGCAAGCTGTCTCCCTGCGGTGCCTGCCAGAGGACAAAGGGAGTGAGCCCGCTTTCAAATACCTGCCAGAAGGTGGCTCCGGCATCCTGCTGAGTGGTATCCCAGGCGAGGATGACGCTGGCGAAATGGATGTTATTCTGGATGTCTGTATCCGCAACGTTAACGGCCTCAGAGGCTACGCCCCACTGCATGCCTTCATAGGTGTGGATCACCTTATCTTCTTCCAGATCTGCGAGACGTACAACAGGCTTAAACGGAATCACAAATGAAGCCAGGATGGCCCCAATGATCACGGTGGAGAGGGTAGCAGCTACTTTTTTGCTCCTAAAACCACGATAGATCACATCATGTCGGAAACTGGACCACATCATGCGGGGCTTGGAAAGGCTGCCATGTACCAGTACATAATAAAACTTGCTGATGGTCTTGCGCTGTGCCGTCAAAACTCCAATTCCCAGGAAAAAGAAATTTGTCAGCACCAGACCAGACATGAAGAAGCTGTAAGGGCTCCAATCCACGCTCAGGCCATAGGCAATTGCGACCAGCCCAAGCCCCATCACCACGAGGTTAGGAATACAGATACGCCACTCATCGGCGACTTCGTCATCCTTTGGGGTAGGGATGTAGGGGACTTTTACATTAAACAGGGTATAGATAAAACCCGTGAGATAAACCCACCAGGTATTCAGCATCAGGACGCCTCCCCAAAAGTGTAGCCCCTTTTCCTGTCTTTCCAGTGTCCACCGCTGGACATATAATCGGTTGACGTATAGGAAAAAGAACATAGGCAGCGTTACCTGGGCCATGTCCCACAGGTTCACATATAATGGGGAACGCCCCATGATCAGGGCGATCATGGGCAGGAAGATGTCTATGGCCGCGATCAGTCCAGACAGGAAGTATAGGGGAATGGTCAGATAGTGGATGATCTGGCGCCAGGAATAGCCTTTGACCAGCTTGGGGAACTTGAAAAATAGCAGATCAAAGCTCCCGCGGGACCACTTGAGCTGCTGCTTGTAGAAAGCTCCCAACGTGGTAGGCACCAGCCCCCGGCTCAGGTTCTCAGGTACATATACCGACTCCCAGCCCCTGGAGTGAAGGCGCATGGCAGTGTGCATGTCTTCAGATAGTCCGGGAGCGTGTCCTCCAATGCTGTCCAAAGCCGCACGTCGGAAAGTACAGTTGGCTCCAATTGCCTGAACAGTCCCGTAACTGTTCATGGACATCATCATGGGACCATAGAAATGGTAGGTGTGTTCTGCAGCTCCCTTGGCAATCAGGGAATCGTTTTGATTACCATAAGCCTGCACGCACTGCACAAATCCCACTTTCTCATTCTCAAAGTAAGGAATGGCCTTCTCAATGAAATCTGGACGTGGCTTGTGATCCGGGTCCAGGATAATGGCGATCTCTCCCTTTGCGAAATTCTCCAGGGCATAGTTGATGTTGCCGGCCTTGGCATTTTCTTTTTTGGGGCCACGATACACATACACCACATCCAATTCCTCACACACCTGCTTGAGATATGGATCATCGGCTTCGTCACATAGATAGGTGGTATGAGGATAGCGAACAGCCTTCATTGCCTTCAGCGTGCCGATGACCATTTCATAGGGCTCACCAGCGCAAAAGGTCGTCAACATATCCACTGTCCACTGCCGGGTCACCTCAGGAGGTTCGGGAACTGAGATCGCTGCGTAATGGTACCACTCGTGCAGCAGTTTCAGGATCTTGAATGAGATCGAGATCACCAGAAGAATGAAAAGAGGATAAAACCCTGGCAAGGTGTCCGTAAAAAACCAATAGATAAAAATGCCAACACTTAACACCCCGCCGAAAAGCAAAACCCATAGAATTCGCATTTCATCTTTCGTCGGAGCCTTAATGGCAAGTTTATCGGGAATGTCTTCCTGATGGTCTTCTGATAAATGGCTGTCTTTAATCAATTGCATCCGTGGTGGGGAAGTTGTGTGATCTTTGTGGGTACAAGATTAGGGAATAATCAAATGATTGAAGAGTTATTCAAGTTCGTATAATAGCGGTTCAGTCGGGAATTTAAACTTTTCCGGATCTGGTATTTCGAAACCTCATCAGTTTATAGCCCGGTGCAACCTATATTATCAAATCCTTTGCCATTTAGCATCTTTGATAAGAAGTTCTCAACAAACACATCTGCATGTTATGGGTTCAGGGTGATAATCCCTCTTCTATTCTCGCTTAACCTATGCCTCCTGTCAGTTTTTTTTTCATTCTATTCCTCGGTTTTTCCAACGTCCCTATCAGCTTCCTTTGGTAAAATTTGACTGAGTCTGTCGAAACAAACTTCATGAATGTTGAAGTATCGCCCAGTGGCTGCGGTTACCCCCCAGTAAACTTTGGGATTCCCCCCAAAGATGGAGCCAGCCATATTTATCTGACTGGACATCCGCTCCACCCCATCGATATATACGGAAAGCACCTGGGATCCGGATTGCCAGGAAATAACCAATCGATGCCGGGTACAATCTTCCAGATTGGGAATTACCCATGGCTCTGCAATATCAGTAAAATGTCCTACCCTGCCATTCACCAAAATAGCCAGGTGATCTTCTTCGGGATCGTAGAGGTGTTCGTTGCGCCAGGTGTCAATTTCAATTCCCACAGAAGGTACCAATCCTGCAAATCCGATTCCCTCACCGACATACCCCTGACGATTGGCCTGCGAGGCGAAAACGAATACCATCCCATCAGCTCCACCAGCATCCTCACAACCAGCCATAATAGATAGCTCAATCCTGAAAGACTGACTAAGGTCAACGGGGTATTTATACCAGATTGAACCAGACCGATAGGGATAAGCCTCGGTCAGACGAAAACAGTAATCCTCGGTCAGGTAGGTATCCCCACTCAAGGTGAAGTCGTCCACAAAAGGTCGCTGTCCCCAGGCGGTCAGGCATATACCACCCATTAGCAGTAAAAACATTGTTCTTCGCATCCATTCCATATCCAGAATTTACAAAAATTCAGCGAAATGAAATCTTCAGCGAATCTCCACTGGGAGCCCATTTATTTAATATTTGCGCAAATGGTAAAAACCACTTATAAATCCAGCTTCGTAAGTATGGCTCCTCCCCGTTCTTTAGAGGCTGTCTGGGTTTTGGTGTTTCGAGGTCAAACGCAGGATTTTTGGCGGATAGCAAGAGATCCTTCGATAAACTCAGGACAGGATTTTGGGAGGAATACCGAAGTATTTCGAGCGAAATTGACGCAGCGAGACACAAAAAAGACAAGTTTGAACCGCAAAGGAAAAATCCAAACAGCCTCTTAAACCACCCAACCAACATAACATTATATGAATTTGATCCAACGGATTTTCCCTGTCTTTTCTATCCTTTTCCTCCTGATTACACTTTTAAGCTGCGATCAGGACATCCAGGAACCAGAGGAGACCGGAGAATTGAAAATGAGTGTAACAGATGCCCCCGTAGATGATGCGGAGGTCCAGGGTGTATTTGTTACGGTAACCGAAATCAAGGTAGATGGAGAGTCTTACAGCGGCTTTTCCGGAAAACAAACCATTGACCTCATGGCCTATCAGAATGGGGATACCTACCTGCTGGGAAACGAGGAGCTTGAAGCTGGAACCTATAACGAATTGACCCTTGTTCTGGACCTCGATAGCGATGCTGATGGCAATAGTCCAGGTTGCTATGTGATGACCCAGGATGGCCGACGGGAAAACCTCGCGAACAATATAAGCGGAACGATGGAGCTTGATGTATCCAAAAACTTCCAGGTAACGGCTAATAATACCACTGAGTTAGTGGTTGATGTGGATCTGCGTAAAGCCATTCGTTATGAAGGCGATGACAATGTCAGCAACCGTAACTATCAGTTTGCCACGCAGTCTGACCTAAACGCTTCGCTCAGGGCGGTTTCCCAGGAAGAAGCCAGTACCATCACCGGTAACTTTGAGGCGGGAGCCTTCACCAATCCGGACAAGGTAGTCGTGTACCTCTATGAAGAAGGAACATTTGACCGTGACCAGGAAGAGGTGGAAGCCGACACAGATGTACGATTCCAGGGCGCTTTGACCAGCAGCCTCGCAGCCGAATCGAATGGTTCCTTTAGCTATGAGCTGAACTTCATTGAACCCGGCGATTACGAAGTAGTACTGGTAGCCCTTGAAGAAGAATCCAACGGTTCTACTGCGTTCAGTGGATTTCTTCAAACCTCATTGTCACTCAATGGGGCCGTGACCAGCGCCGTTACCGTTCAGGCTGGTCTCTCAGCCACGCTCGATCTGACCATATTGGGCCTGATAAACTAGGAGGTCCAACCCAATTCCAACACCTTTTTCATTTCGGCCCGAAGCTTTTACCCGGCTTCGGGCATTTTTTTAGTAATTCCAGTAATATCCTATCCACAGGGCCAGGAAGTATAGCGCCACCACTGCTGCGAGGATCGCAGCGACAGCCAACACTGTACTTGCTATCGCAAATTCTACCAGGGCGAAGGCTCCCACCGCAAGCACTGCTGCGATACCCAGGCAGATGAAAAACCAGCCACGGGGATAAATGCGCCAGTCTGCGACTTTTTGTACCATCCGTTGTAGTCGGCCCTGCCTCTTCAATTTCCCCCGAACCCCCCTTGTGTCCTGATGCCGGATAATCTTCTGTCCCCTAACAGCTGATATTTGCGATACCTCAGCCGAGACAACCGCAGGAGTTTTACTTGCCGAAAAGGCTGTTGCGGAGTTCAAGATCAGCCCGAGTAGGAGTCCTATGATCAATCGTATGTTCATGTTTAGGTTTTGCCTCCGAAGTTAGGTCAGACACTCGATGATGAAAAGGATCCCGTCTCCAGAATGGAAAGTTTTGTGGGCAGCCCCTTTCACAGATCTCGACAAGCTCATTTTTCTTCTTATTTTCGCCCCCATGAATCGAATCAAGGCATTGTTTGAGGAGAAGCAGCAAAATATCCTCAATGTATTCTTTACCGCTGGATACCCCAATATTGATGACACCAGCACCATCATTCGGGAGTTGGCCGCCGCTGGAGTGGACATGATCGAGATCGGCATGCCTTTCAGCGATCCTATAGCTGATGGAGGCACCATCCAGATGAGCAATCAGCAAGCCCTGGAGAATGGCATTAACCTGAAGCGGATCTTCGATCAACTGGAGGGCATTCGTGACGAAGTGGATATTCCGCTACTTCTGATGGGGTACCTGAATCCCGTTGTCCAGTATGGGATCGAAGCCTTCGTCAAAAAAGCCGGGGAAATCGGAATAGACGGACTCATACTACCCGACCTGCCGATGTATGAATATGAGAAGATGTACCAAGGGCTTTTTGAGCAACACGGCTTGAGCAACATATTTCTGGTTACCCCCCAGACAAGTGAGGCCCGGGTTCAGAAAATCGATGCAGTCAGCAATGGGTTCATCTATGTGGTGTCCACCGACAGCACCACCGGGCGCAGCAGTGGCTTTGGCCCTCAGCAAATTGAATACTTCACCAGAATTCAAGCCATGAACCTCCAGAACCCGACCCTCATTGGCTTTGGGATTCACAACCATGACACCTTTCAAACCGCTGCGACCTACGCCAATGGAGCCATCATTGGGTCAGCATTTATTAAGGCCCTGCAACAGGATAAGCCCATATCAGAAATCGCAGCTGCGTTCGTAAAGGGAATTCGAGCCGGGGAATGATATAGCGATACCTCTATTGAAAAAATGCGGGGTGGCCAAAAGTCGCCCCGTATTTTTATTGGATTCATTATCAGGTCGAAGGGCTGCTACCGCAGTACCGTAATCGTCCCGGCCTTGTCATGGGTGTTGCCGTGCGCATCGTAGGCTCTCAGGCGATAGGCATAGGTGCCCGATCCTACTTCTCCTCCCTGTACGGTTTCTCCTCTCCACTGGAATCCCAGGTCATCAGTCTGATAGACTATTTGCCCCCAACGGTTAAACACCGTGAACTCCAGTCCGACCATGTTGTGCCCATCGAGGTAGAAAATGTCATTGACGCCGTCTCCATTGGGGCTGAAGGCGGAAGGTATCTGTAGATATGCCAGCTGGTAAACCGTGACCATCTGCTCAAGTATCAGCTCACAACCTGCGTCGGAGGTGATTTCAACTGTGACAAGCTGTCGGCCCGCCTCCTCGAAAGTATGGACTGGTGCCGGTTCCTCCGAGCTGTTGTAGTCTCCGAAGTTCCAGCGATAGCGCTCTCCTACGAAGTTGCCCAACACCTGTAGCTGCGCAGTGGCATCAGGCATGTAGAGCACTGTGTCCGAAATGACCAATTGCCCTTCCATGGCCGGAAATACCCGAACACTCACCGGGACACGCTCGCTTTCGCAGCCCTGCTCTGAAACAGCAGAAACAAAGTAGGTAACCGGTGCTATCAGGTTGGGGGTCACATAGCTCCCTCCCCAGGTAAACCGCTGATCGGTCACGTTGTCTGCATACCAGGACAGGTCGACTTCGTTCGAGGAAGCTTCTCCCATCAAGACCGCCTCATCACCTGCACAGATGGTATCTCCGGTCATTTTGGGTACATCCGGTATGCCGTAGACCTCCACCGGGTGGGTAAGTTCTGCTTCGCAGCCTTTATCTGTCGTAACCTCCAGCGTAGCCAGGTAAACTCCGGGGGTGGTGTATTCATGGCTGGTTTCTGCGGTGGGGGTCACATCAGAGGCTCCATCGCCATAAGTCCAGCGATGGCTGACCAGTTGGCCGCCATAGCGGTAGGCTGTCCCGGAAGTGCTCGAGAAGGCGGTCGTTTCGCCCAGACATTCCTCATCGAAAGTGAATTCTGCGTATGGATTGGCCCAGACATACACGCTGTCCTGGATGCTATCCCGACATCCTGCCTGGGTTTCGGTGATCAGTTTGAGCTGATAGCGCCCGGCTTTCTCCCACTCATAGGTCAGATTGGAACCGGAAACAGTGGATCCATCCGGGAAAATCCACTCGTACATCAGAACTGAGTCAGCCCCTGAACCTGCTGTATTTCCATCCAGTTGCATGGGGGTTCCTTCACACACCTCGTCCGCTGCGATGCGAGGCGCTGGCTGTCCATTTACCAGCACCGCATCCACAAACACATCGGTACAGCCATCCGCATTGGTGACCCTAAGGCTCACCTGATTATTGCCTGCGTCGGTGAAGGTGTACTGAGGATTCTCGGCGTTGCTGCCGCTGCCACCAGGGAATACCCAGCTATAGGTTACATCGTCGTCATCAAAGCGACTCTGATTGGTCAGGCGGGTGATATTGTCTTCACAGATCGCATCGTAGGTGAATTCCGCCTGTGGTTGGTCATAAACCTGAAAGGATTGCATCAGCGAATCCGAGCAGCCATCCACGGTGGTGACGACCAGCTTCGCGGTGTAGGTCCCTTCCCGACCAAAGGTATGGGCGGGATCTGAGCTGATGTATTCCACTCCGTCACTCAGCGACCAGGACCAGCCCGTTACTTCGTGGCCCGGCTGAGCCTGAGACAAATCGGAGAAGGGGGTTGGGTTGCCTTCGCAGACCTCATCAAAGGAGAAAGCAGCGTCAACAGGAGGAAAGACCTCAAAAACAATGGTGCTGGTATTGCTACAACCAAAGGCGTCTGTGACAGTCAGTTCGACTGTTTTGTCCCCAAAGGCCTGGTAGCTATAGGTCGGTGAAGCGTCACTGCTCGTATTGCTTGATTCGCCCAAATCCCAGTCATACACCGCGATGTTGGAGGTACCAGCGTATTCGAAGGTAAATTCGTTGTTGTCAAAGCACTGATCATCCACCTGGGTGATCTGCGCATCGGGAGGCAGCCCTACTTCCACCTGAACACAGGTCTGAAGGGAAACGCAGCCGCTTTCTTCGACGATCAGGCAGACATCATAGGTTCCGGGTCCGAACCATTCTACCTGATAGGGACCTGCACCTGCTCCGCTGTTTACGATCGCTCCGTCAAATTCCCAGCTGTAGGTAGCAGTTGGGGAAACAGAAGCTGCTCCCGCCTGAATGGTGGCGAGTTCCCCTAGGCAGATTCGATTGGGAGCGACGATTTCTGCAATGGGTTTGGGAGGAACCTGTACAACGGCAGTTTGCGTATCGGACACGCAGCCGTTGTCGATCACCCATAGGCTGATATCATAATTGCCCCCCGCAGGCCATGTGACTTCATATGGTCCCATGCCTGACCCACTGAGGATGGTAGCCCCATCAAAATCCCAGTTGAAGACTGCTCCGGGGTTTGCCATGCCGGTGTACGTAACCGTCAGCACGGAGTCTGCACAAACATCTGTCGCCACATCAAAGGTTGAAGTGGGCGTAGGTTTTACCACGAGGGTGAAGAAGCCACTTTGGTTACAGCCATTGGGGGCAGTTGCTGTAGTGGAATAGGTAGTTGTAGCCTGAGGCCCGACTTTTATGGTTGTATCATCAATTTGAACTCCGCCACTCCAGGTATAGGTGTGCTGAGGAAGGAAATTTGCCGTAATAATGACAGAATCTCCAATACAAATGCTGTCCGCTGTTGCAGTCAGCTGAACAGGAGTAGTATCCAGAATGGCAGTATCTCCGGTGCCAATTACGCCTACATTTCCACAGTTATCCTCGACGGTATCGACCAGGGTAATGATCACCTGACCGGGTTGGAGCGGAGCACCAAAGGTCAGCAGAAATTCGTTTTCGAAAGTTCCTCCTCCCAAACAGGCTCCACCTGCGGCTCCGGTTACCGGATAGGGATTGCCAGCGGCATCAGTTACCTGAAAGTCTGTAGGCTGTACGGTGCTACACACGACATTTTCAGAGAAGAATACACTAATATCTCCTGTGCAGGAAACGGCCAGGCTATCAATTTCTGGGGGAATGTTATCGAAAATAACCGCTGTGGAAGCGGAAAAGTCAAGGGTATATCCATTGGTAGTGGAGGAGAAGTTACTCACGTTTACTACGTAGGTTTCGCCCACTTGTACGGGGATACAGGCTTCATTTTGGCCTCCACAGGTACCCGTCGTGTTGCCATTAGGTCCTGTAAGCCCTCCACAACCAAGGTTAGGAGCATAATTACAGCTTACCTCAATAGAAGCATTGGTGGCAATGTCACTACAACTGGCATTGGTCAGGTCATAAACGGCCCAGTCGTAGTCCTCCCCACCGACATTAGGGGTGATGGTAAAGCAGAGGTTTCCGGCCTGCTGTACGGTAAAGATGTACCAAACACTGTTTTTCTCGCCTGAGCCCAGGCAGGAAATTCCGTTGCTGATCTCATTTGGAAGTACCCCTTCACCTGAATAGGAGTTGGTTTGGGAGTATACATTCTGGCATACGGGCAGTGCATTAAAGCAATCCTGCTCTGGAGCCTGGGCTTTCAGGAGCAACAGACTGCCGATAAACAACAGGAAAAAAAATATCAGGAGGCGTAAAGTTTGGTTCATGAGCCGTAAGGTTAGCCGCTAATTTATCCTGGGTAATGATGTAAGGTTTCTTCTCAAAAGTAGCCTATCAACCTGCCAAATTCAAAGTCTATATGATTCAATCATCAAATTTTTTGAAATTTCGGCACATTCCAGACATTAAACTGTATACCCTCACAATTTAGCTTTAGTAGGATTAACGTAAGCTTTTCCCTAAATCTTTTATAAAAGGGAGACTGGATGAATCGGGGGCAAGTAGGTGAATGGAAAAAAAAGTTGAAATATCGCCTGTCAGCGATGAATACTACTCCTCCTTTAGCTCCCAGTTAAAGGTCTCCCGATGAAAGGGAGTCACACCCTGAGACTGAATGGCGACCTTGTGAGCCCTGGTAGGATACCCCTTGTTCGTCGCCCAGCCATACCCGGGATACTCGGCATCCAGCATGATCATCAGTTCATCGCGATAGGTCTTGGCGAGAATGGAAGCCGCCGCAATATTCAGAAAGCGGCGGTCCCCTTTAACCAGACACACATGATCGATCTCTGGAAAAGGCCTGAATTGATGCCCATCTATGGCCAGAAGTTCTGGTTTAACCGGCAGTCCGGCAATGGCTTCATGCATGGCATCATAGGTGGCCTGCAGAATGTTGACTTCGTCAATTCGCTGTGCAGAACTCATCCCTACACACCAGGCTTCAGCCTGTTCCAGGATCAATTCCCGCAGCTGCAGTCGCCTCGCATGGGAGAGAAGTTTGGAGTCAGTAAGACCTGGCAGGTCCACCTGATCTGGCAACATAACTGCCGCAGCTACTACAGGGCCCGCAAGGCAGCCCCTTCCAGCTTCATCCAGTCCGGCCTCAAGGGATGATTCGCCATATCTCAGGGCTAATGGGGGAAAATTATTTGGCATTTGGAGTAATATGTCGTGGCCAAGCCAAAATTGTCACAACTCTTGCTTGCATACAAATGCTGATACTTTTTCTGCAAGTCCGTGGAGTTGCAGGACCCTGTATCAATTCATAGCTTTAACTACATTATACACAATCCCATATATGCACCCTTACCTGCCCTTCCTCCGATTGTGGAGCGTACTGATTTGCCTGGGTACCGTTACCCAGGTCGCAGCTCAGGCTCCTGCCAATGATGATCTGTGCAACGCAACTCCGCTGACCATCGGGGCTTCCTGCAGTGGCACTCCCAATGCCACCAACCTGAACGCCACCTACCAAACCAACGAGTCACCGGCGACCTGCTTCAATGCCGGAGCCGGAACCGGAACAGTCTGGTATTCCTTTATTGGCCCCAACAGCGGCAATGTCCGCATCAGTACGGATATTGATGTGAGCGGGACAAACAATGACACAGAAATCGCCCTCTACGCACTCAACAATAATGATTGCTCAGACCTGAACAATCTGGTTGAGTTGGCCTGTGATCAGGATGGAGGTACGGATGTCATTTATCCTGGCGGATTCCCAAGCGAGACCTACCTCTCGGTTCTGGAATTTCAGGGCCTGACCATCGGCCAAACCTATTACATCCAGGTGGGCAGCTATGACGCTGTTGATATGGGAACTTTTTGCATTGAAATTGAAGAACTCGTCACTCCTCCAAACGACGACCTCTGCGCAGCACAGTTTTTAAGCGTTGGGGCAAGCTGTGCGGGCCTCCCCAATGGGGACAATGCTTCGGCAACCCTGCAAACCAATGAGCCCATTCCCGATTGCTCATCCGGTTTGACCAACACGGTTTGGTTTCAATTCACGGCTCCAGCTTCCGGTTTTGTTAACATCACCACCGATGTAGCAGTAGGGGGGACGAATAGCAGTTCCACCATAGCCCTGTATGAGCTGCCCAACTTTCCGGGATCCTGTGCCAACCTCAGCAATCTCTGTGAGGTGATCTGTGCCAATGACAATGGCGATGAGGGAGCCACCATCATGGGAGCTCCGGTAACTCCTGGGGAGACCTACTACGTACAGGTCGCCAGAGGGAATCCCCCTTCAGGTAGCGGAGGCAGTTTCTGTCTGGAAATTTCTGACGCTGGCACCCTGACTCCCCCGGCCAATGATGAACTTTGTGGAGCCATTGACCTCACCGTCGGTGCGTCTTCCTGCAACGGTACTCCAAATGGGAGCATCCTGTATGCCACCCAGGCTTGTGGTGAAAATGCCCCTCCCTGCTTCGAGGGTGGCCTGGAATCAGTTTGGTACAGGTTCACAGCCCCTGCAAATGGCGTGGTCAGCATTTACACCAATCTTGATACAGCTGGCGCGACGCTGTTCGATTCGGAGATTGCTCTTTATTCGCTGCCGGGAGCCAATTGCTCTGACTATTCAGATCTCACTCTACTCAACTGCAACGATGATGCAGGGTTTGGCCTGATTCCGGCAAATGGATCTCTTCTTAACCAGATTCTGCTACCTGGAGAAACCTACTATATTCAGGTGAGCGGCTTTGAAAGCTATGTGGGAGACTTTTGTATTACGGTGGACTCGGTGGTCGCCCCGGTTAACGATGACATCTGTGATGCCCTGCCACTTGAAATCGACAGCACCTGCAATGGCATGACCAATGGAGAAAACAGCCTCGCCACCATGCAAAGCGGTGAGCCTACTCCCGGCTGCTTTTCCGGTGCGGTAAGTTCCGTCTGGTTCACATTTGTAGCTCCCGCTTCAGGTGAGGTTATCATTTCGACAGACGTAAGTACGCTCGGCACCAACCTGGACACAGAGATGGCGGTCTACAGCCTCACAGGAGGCAATTGTGCGGACCTCAGCAATCTGGTTGAGCTAGGCTGTAACCAGGATGTGGATGTTTCGCAAAGTGACTTTCTCTCTACCCTTACCCTTGACAACCTGAATCCAGATAGCACCTATTATGTTCAGGTTTCGGGATGGCAGGATACACAGGGATCCTTTTGTATCGAAGTATCCGAAGGTTCGCTTCTTCCAGACAATGATGATATCTGCGATGCGATTGCCTTGCCCGTTGACGGAACAGTCGGCCAGTTTTCCAATGAGTTTGCGACACTGGACCCCGCTGAAGAGTCCGACCTTATGTCCCCACCAGCAGGGTCAGGCCTGGACAGTTACTCATGGGATGACACCACTTTCCACAACACCCTGTGGTTTACCTTTGTAGCACCTGCGTCTTCCGCTGTCGCCATTGACCTCTGCAATGAATCCGGAGGAGGAAATACCAATTTTGATACCCAGGTGGCGGTTTATGCAGCCGATAGCTGCAGCAACCTTAGCCACCTGACACTACTCGGTGCCAATGATGATATCAGGGGAGGCTGTGATGCCAATTCCTTCTTTTCCTCCTATCTGGAAGTTTCCTGTCTGACTCCGGGAGAGACCTATTACCTGGTGGTCGATGGCTGGGATGGAGAAACCGGAGAATTTGCCATCAGCCTGACCGAAATTCCTGCAGCAGCCCCCTTACAGGCTGATATATTTAGCATAGAACCAGAGTGTGGGACAGAGTCCAATGGCATCATCAGTGTGGCGCTGTCAAATGGAGCGGTCCCCTATCAGTTCTCCTGGGAAGATAACAGCACCCTACCCTATCGTGACAACCTTGGCCCTGGAACCTATACCCTCACTGCCACAGATGGCTGTGATACCACCGTGGTGGAGACCATTACGCTAGGGGCTGTCCCAACCCCTACCCTCACCATCGAAGATCAGGTGGCCTGTGATACTGGCAGTGTGACCCTGGGAAGCAATGTGGAAGTTGGGGATGGCAGCTTTAATCGACAGCGAAGGGGGTTATTCTTCATGACCGATGGCAGTAATACCGACTATCTTCGCACCGCAGGTGTGGGAAATCCATACAACGACACCCTGATCACCAATATATCCGGAAAGGTTTTCCAGGCAGGGGATTACCCGGAATCACTGGGGTATTTTCTCGCTGTGGAACAGGAAACCAATGACCTTTACCGGATCCAACGGCAAAGTGGAGATACCACCCGACTGTTTGAGATCATTCCAGAAGCTGGGGAGTCCATACTGGGCCTGGCTTATGACGACAAAAACGAACGGCTCTTGGCACTCGGAGTAGAGGACTTCTTCTTCAGTGGAGCGCATCTTTACGAAGTCGATCTCAACCTGGAAACCACAACAGAGATCGTCTCCCTGGCTGACGCAATTCCCATTTGGATTGCCGTTGATACTTCCGGCATCATCTATGCTCTTGACGCTGCTCAGGGAAACATCGTAACCCTCAATGAGCTGAATGGAACCCATACCGTGGTGAGTGAGCTGGACTTTATACTCGAAGAAGCCCTATCGGATGGTGATTTTGACCCCAGTACCAATGAGCTGTATTTCGGAGCCATAGCCGCTGGCGGCATTCCTACCTTCCACCACGTGGACCTCAATCGAGGAATTACCTTTCCTCTGCCCGGGTACGACGCACTGGGCACTGCCGTAGGCGCCATGGGCATCAGAAGCACCAATCATCGGTTCTCCTATGAATGGACTGCCCTTGATGGAGCTCCAGCACCTGGAGGCGGCAATATTGCCAGGCCAAACGTGACCATTTCCAGCGGGGGAATCTTCGATTATCAATTGACCGTCCGTGATGGATGCGGCCAGGAAGCCACCGATACCCTCACCGTGATGATAAGCTCCGGTCTGGCAGTTAATGTGAGTGCAGATAGCAATTCTGTTGCGGCCAATGTGACTGGCGGCATTCCTCCCTACACTTTTGTCTGGAGCAACGGATCGACGGATTCATTACTGGTTAATGTGCCCGATGGCACCTACAGTGTCACTACGCGAGATGCCGCAGGTTGTGAGGTAATGAGTGAGGAGTTAACCCTGACAGGACTATTGGCAAACACGTCTCTCCACTACCTCCATGTGTACCCCAATCCCAACGAGGGGAGGTTCACCCTGGCCATCGGGCAGCAACAGTCGGAACCTCTGGAGATCAAAATCACTGATGCCCAGGGACGAGAGTTGAGACATCTTCATCTTTCACCTGCAATGGAGCATCAGATTCCCCTCGATCTCAGCAGCAGCGCCAAAGGCCTTTACCTCCTGCAGGTAATTTCCCCTCATGGAATAGCAACCAGAAGGCTAATGGTTGAGTAGAGTTACCAAGATTAGGTGCCAACCATATTCTACTTGTTACCGTGTAATTAGTAGTTGTATATTTGAAAAAAGAATTCCTTTGGCAGGATTTGGGCTAAATGCCCTTGACATAGGAATTTTCACATGAACTGAATTCATAAAAAGATCGATATGAACTCACAGATGATGAGAAACGCCCTTCTGATCCTATGCCTGGGGATGTGGTCCTGGGTGGCAAGTGCTCAGGAAACTCCCGGTATCGAGTTTGAGAAAACAACCCATGAGTTTGGGGAAATGGACAAAGGAGAACTGGCGGAATATAGCTTCATGTTCACCAATGTCACCGAAGAACCTATTACCCTGGAGCGCGTGAAAGCCTCCTGTGGCTGTACCACACCTTCCTACACCCGTGAGGCCATTCAGCCTGGGGAGCAGGGTGAAATCAAGGTAAAATACAATACCGCGCGTATTGGCCCCTTTACCAAAACCGTAACCGTTAATTACTCCAACTCTACCCGACCTATCGTCCTATACATCAAAGGACAGGTCAACAACACCCAGACCGGAGTAGACAACGTGTATAAGCGCCCCATGGGCAGCCTGATCTTTGATGAGATTACCCAGAATTTTGGAACCATCGACTCTGACAAGGAGGCTAGCGTTACCTTCCGCGTGCGAAATGGAGGTGCCCTACCCATCCGAATCGGGTTTGATCTTGCCAACAATCCGGAGTTTGAAGCCCAGCTATCAGCCACTGAACTGATTCCAGGTGCTACGGGCACCATCACGTTGACAGCAGTTGGAGAGCGTTTTGAAGAAATGGGAGCCTTTACCCGTCGGATAACCCTTAGCACCAGCGATCAGGCTATGCCAGAGAAGCCCCTGACCGTTACCGGTGTGCTCAACAAGGTATTTAGCGCAGCAGAACTTGCCGCCATGCCCAACATCCAGTTTGAGGTGACCTCCTATGACGCTGGTAAAGTAATCAGCGGCGAAAAGGTGGTTTATGCCTATCGTTTCACCAACACTGGAGAAAACGACCTGGTTATCGAATCTGTGAAAGCCAGCTGTGGTTGTACCGCAACTGCGCCAAAAGATGATATAGTTGCCTCCGGTCAGGACTCTGAAATTGTGGCCACATTCGATACACGCGGTCGTCAGGGACGTCAGGCCAAGTCAATTACCGTTCGTACCAACGACCCGGACCAGCCGGTAATCGTGCTACGCCTTACGGCTGAGGTAGAAGCTGACCCCTTCCACATGGGCGGCACAGGACCTGCCGAAGGCGGACAATAAGCTCCATTAAAGAGGATTTTTTTCAAAACGGAGGTGGTCAAAATTGACCACCTCCGTTTTTTATGTGTTAGAAAACAGCAATTTTTAGCAAACAAAAAGTTTAAGATTCGCCTTAAATTATTATCAAAACTACCCTCTATGCCTAAAACTACCCCCCAACATATTCTGATAGTCGAGGACGACAGGGAAATAAGGGAAAACCTGGTTGAGATCCTGGAGCTTCATCATTATCGGGTAACTGCTGTCAACAATGGAAATGAAGGGGTCATTCAGGCTTTGATCCATCAGCCTGATCTCATCATTTGCGATGTAATGATGAAGGGAATGGATGGATTTGAAACGGTAAGAACCATTCGCCAAAACCCGCAACTCCATCATCTCCCCATAATTTTTTTGACGGCCCTTACCGAACAGGCAGATCAACGGCACGGTATGAACCTTGGAGCCGACGATTACCTTCACAAGCCATTTGATGTTGAGGAATTGCTAAGTACAATCGAGGTTAGGATTAAGCGACACCATCAGATTACTCAAAAAAAAGCAGCCAGACTATTGCTGTTGGAGCGAAAATTGGACCAGCAAAAATCTGCGCTCGATGAGCTCAACCGCATTAACTCTCACTACTTAAGAGGGCCCATTGTAAGGCTAATCGGTTTGGCTCAACTGTTTCTACAAAACCAGCATCCTGACGCCCCACTCGATCAGGAGACCATGCTGAAGGCGATTGAGACAACGGCAATAGAGGTAGACCACATCATACACGACATCAACCACCTGCTCACCACGATGGAGGTGGAACAGAAACACTCCTAGTGGGACAAGTTCCGTAGTCACTAGTGCTTCGCATTCGAAATTTGTAATCAGTAATTCGTAATTGAAAGCATTACTGGCGAGCACTTTATACGAATTACGAATGAGTAATTACTTAATTCCATAGTCACTAGTGGAATAAATTCGCAGTTGAAAGTACTATTGGTCAGCATTTTACACGAAACACAAATGGTCAATCACTTAATTCCGCAGGCACCAGATCATTATCGTGGTGAATGGAGGCAGGGACAAAAGGTCGTCGCGAATTTTCATCATATGTTCAGGCAAAAAATTCAGAAAACCTAACAAAATCCCCTCAGGCTCGTATATTTGCAGGCCCTGGTACTCAAAGAGGCATCAGGGTTTGATCATTGACATGGGGACGACACGGTTTCGACGGGTTGATATGCGTAGCGTATAAGCATGCAGAGGTCGGCAACAGAACCTCTTAAATCCTCCGTTGTACTCTATAACTGGCGAGAATAACTACGCGCTGGCTGCCTAATCAGATTAGACAGCTAGATGTCTTCCGGGCTATTGCACCTAACGGTAGTCCATATGGGAGGCACAACAAACACAGTTGGGTTGCTGCCTGAGCCGGTTGTGACTCAGGAGTAAGCTAAAGCAACACCCTCATCTCACTGCACCCTGTTGTTCGGGGGCCGGGATGAAAATAAACGAGCAACTAAGCATGTAGAAGGCCCTGCGGCTGTCTTCTCCGGACGAGGGTTCGACTCCCTCCGTCTCCACCCCTTAAACAACCGCCTCATACAGATTGTATGGGGCGGTTTTTTGTATCCTCCCCCAGCTTTACCCCTATCAATTCAATCTCCAATCCCTCTTCATACTTCAACTTCCGCCTCAACGGCAGCGCTTCCTGCTCTGGATATAGCAACCACAGCTCTGGGCAACTCCCATCAGCCAATCGATACTTGTGCCCATAGGCATACAACTGGTATAGGTCCGCCTGGCTGATGCCTAATGGGGGATGCTTCTTTCCCGCATCCAGGCGCTTCCATTTGGCGTCGGCGATGATAAACCGTCCGTCAGGATGAGTCAACACGAAGTCTGGCCGTAGACCAAAAGCCCTGCGTCCCTCGAAGTCCTCTATCAGATGGTGGCGGTGGTGCTGGGACTCAATGGCCCAGCCGGATAGTCGTTTCCGCAGCCAGTGTCCCACATAGTCCTCAAAGATACGCTCCATGGGGAACAGCAGTGCCATGTTAAGCTGTCGTCCCTGGAAGTTGGTAAAGCTCTGGTCAAACAGGAATACCCTCGACCACCGCATGAGCTGGTGATAAGGCTTGTATTGCCGATCGGTGAAGTCCAGCGCCTGCCAGTCGGATTGAATCGACCCACTTGCCGGCACATCGTCCAGGCAAAACATCAACCGTTGGAGCATTCGCTGATTGGGCAGGGCCCTTGTCTGCTGGCGCAGTTTGAGCAGGGTACTCTTGATCAGCCGTTGCCAGGGATTATTCAGCGAATAATCATCATAAGTCACAAAAAAGCGTTCCGGGTGCAGCAGGTTGTGGTGGAGCTGATGGACTACCTCCAACTTGCCTTTTAGAAAGCGCTCGTTACTCGTGTTGGAAATGTAGCTACGCTGCAACCCGCGTTGGATGAGGGCATCTAGCTCCTGCAGGTAGGTTCGGATAAACACTTCCAGAATCGGAAAGCGTTCGGCCTTGAGCTGAGCCTGATCCAGGTCGATGAAGGGGCTATCCCGCAGGTGCCGCAGCATGTCCAAAAACACCCGCCGGGTATAGGTTACATCGGCCTCCTGACCTGTCCGGAGCAGTTTGGGCAACACCTCCAGATGGGTACCATCACTCAGTTGGATGACGCCAACGTAATTACGCACCTGCACGTATTCCTGTCCCTTTCGCATACCATAGCGAAAGGCCTGATCGATTTCACCTCCGAAAGAGGCCTGCTCCATCACAAAATCCCGCAGCAGGTCAAAACTGCGCGGGGGTAGCCAGACCTCGGCGAAGCTGTCTATGCCCTGGCCACGGTAGATGCGACCAAACTCCCGTATGACGTGGGGACCTTTCATGAATCAGGTTCCTGGAAGGTGGGTGCCTGTTGATAAATCTGCTGAAAGGCCTCCTCAGGTAGGCTTTCGTTGAGTAGAGCAGGATTGAGATGGTAGTGCTGTGGCCCCTTGTATTGGTCCGGCTCCTGACCAAACAACTTGTCGCCGTTGAGGTCTTCAGCCTGCAACAGATAGTACTCCCGTTGCTTGCCCCAATCTGGGTGATCCCCAAGCACTAGACAGATCTTCTCCCAATCGCCATAGAAATACTCCTGAAGCAGCGGGATTACCTTGTCCCGAAAGGTGACGTTCAGGTCGGCGGCTGATCGCAGGCCCATGAAGTAGGCATGTCCCAGGGTATGATCCCGATCAAAGAGGTATTCGATGCGCTGGTTGAGGGTTGTCAAAAGTTGGACCAGGTCCACCCCGGACACGTGTACCTCACCCAGGATTTGGGGATCAGGCAGGACCTCCTTGAAGTGGAATCTCCGCCGCAGGGCTGTATCCAGCCGGGCAATGGAGCGGTCGGCAGTATTCATCGTGCCGATGAGGTAAAGGTTGGGCGGTACGCCAAACAGCCCTTTGGAGTAGGGAAGTATTACGCGCTGTTCGTCGTCCGCTCCGAGTCGCTTGGAAGGCTCCAGAAGCGTAATCAGTTCACCCAAAATCCTGGCGATGTTCCCCCGGTTGATCTCGTCGATGATGAGAACGTAGCGGTCGGCGGTGGCGAGTTGATCGGAGTCCAACTTTCCGAAGTCAATCTTATCCAGATCCGCCTCGCTTACCGCTGTTTCCCCTTCGTCTGCTGGAACCATTTCAAAATCAGCTTCAAAGCGTTTGAAATCATTGAAGACCACCCAGTAAGCGGTGGTATTGGCCCCGCCAATGGTGTCGCGGATGTCTCGGTGGACGTTTTGGATATCCTCGATCTGGTCAAAACGCTGCCATAGCTTCTTCAAACGTGCCTTAGAAACCGTGTACTTTTTCGAATACCCACTGTGCCGAAGGTTGAGGTTGCCCTGCGTTGTGATTTCCACCGCCTCCATCTCTTTTCCGGTTGAGGTCTCCAGTACAAATGGGCCAGCTTCCAACTTTTGCTCAACCTGCTCCCGGTATTCTTCAAATACCTGATCATAATCGCTCCTGGATTCCGTTGGAGTAGTGTTCTGCTGAGAAGCGACGACCTCCGCGAGTGACAGTTGGGCCGCTCGGCTGGTCTGGAGAAACACCCCTGGCTTTACTTTATAACTGATGACCCCGTCTTTGGTATCGGCCCTGATTCCCTCTACAAAGTCTTCGTAGCTGAAGGACTGATGAAAGGTGGTGAACGCAATACGGCCTTCCGAGACCAACTCACGGTAGCGGCGTTTCAGATTCCCTCGACCCTCGGGAACCTTCCTATCAATTATCTGGATGGATTGGGCCATGGTCCGGTAGGTTTTACCGGTACCTGGAGGGCCATAGAGGATTTGGTTGAGGGGCATATTGAGCTTGGGTTGAGCCATCATGCTAACATCTATATGATCCGGACCCGATGCACCGAGAGTAGGAATGGGCGTATCTGAAAAGGCGATATCAAACAGAAGATCTCGATATTGCTCATCAATGGCTGCCCGAAAAAGCGCTGGATTGTGGTCGCTCCTTCTATTCGACCGACGGGCCTGCCTGAGTTCCAGAGGAATGGCCTCATGCATGGCCCTAAGATCTTCACGTTGGTACTGAGACTTCCATTTGTAAACCAATGCTCGTTCTCGGTTCTCTGCAGCCTGAAATGTATCTGTCGGGTAAGGTGCATCAGGCAGGCTGTGTCGACCGATATCATCTCCGGCAACCATAAATCCATAGCCCAGCTCTCCCTGCTTCTCAAACAGCGCCCATGTCCAGCGAAAGTTGAGGATCAGGATCAATGACAGTGGCTTGGTTTGGATTCTGACTCGGGTGACCACACGAGGATCATCAGGCTGCAGGTCAAAAGACCTAAACACATCGCCAAGGACATCAAAATATTCCTCTACAGCTTTGCGGTCTTCTAATTTTCTCAGGACATAGAGTAGCCGAATCTCGAAGCGATCGGGTTCAAAAGATCTGGGATCTTCGGTTGCTTCATGATTGTCCTTCTCCTCCAGCCACAATGGTCTATGCGCATATAGCAGCTCAGAGATAATACGGGTTTTGTTCAGATGGTTTTCTGGGTTAAGGTTGACCGCGGACTCAAAGAAGTCCAAGATTTCCACCATGAAGGATTCTTCATCATAAGGGCGCCCTAATAACGCCTTAGAGATCTTTACGCGATGCTTTTCGGAGAGTACCGTCAAATGTCTCGCAGGATCGGTGAAGTATTGAACTGCAAACTTAACCGAAGGAGTAAGCTCTTGTAACTGACGGTTGACCTTGTAGCTTATTAAGTGATTCACCCAGTTGTGCTGCCTCACCTGGGCCTTCGCCAATACTCTTAAGTCGTCATATTCATTCCACTCCCGTTTATTCGCAGCATGTAGATCTGCATGAGCCACAACCTTTCCCAATAGGATAAATACTTCTTGAGACTCACCTGTTAGCTCCTTGGTTACAAAGTCATCATAACCCAATTTGGAGTTTCGGTATCGCTCCAGGTCCCCCATAAGAATATCAGGCTCAATTTCGTACTCAAGAAAAGAGTTGAAAACATCTTTTCCATGCTGCATAAAAAACTGATTATCAGCCAACAAATCCTGAAACTGTTTTTCCTGGAGACTCTTATTAAATATGGCACTGTAGTCCATCATGTTTTGAAATATGATTGATTGAGCTTTTGGATAAGTAAAACGGTTAATGATTTGAAAATGCAATCCACCTACAAGCCGCGTCCACCCCGCTCAACCACAGGTAATCCCGTGCCCGCGACATCGCCACATAGAGCAGGGCTTGCTGTCCTTTTAGTTCGGCTGCCTGCTCAGTTTCGCTCAGGTCTCCAAAATTGCGGAACCGATGGGGATACTGATCCTTGCCCATGGCCAGGAGGTACACCGCCCGGAACTCCATGCCTTTCATGCCATGCAGGGAAGAGATACGGATACCGCTGACTGTGCCTTTACCTTTGCGCAGGTCGTAATAGGGAACCCCGGCACCATGTAGCCCCGCGACGATGCGCTTCACGGTATTGCTGTGAAAGCCTGCCATACACATCTCGTCCAGGGCAATACCCGCCTGATAGCGATTTTTAAGATCCTCAATGGCGGATTCCAGTTCCGCCTCGTCGCTCTCATAAGATCTGTACCGTGGTTCCTCCCCTCGAAAGAGAGAATAAGAATCGTCGGCCTTCACCTCTCCTCCGTCGAAGTCTTCGAAGGAAAGGCCCGTGATGACCCCTGTCGCAGCCTGACGGATCTCCTCGCTGGTGCGGTAGTTGATTCGGAGTCGCTGACTGCGCTGCCCCCGTACCGAGATGCCCCCGTGAGAAAAGCGAAACCGCGTGCGGTAGATCTTTTGTAGCGGATCTCCCGTGAGAAATAGGTCATTGGCACCTTCATCGGTCAATTGACGTATCAATCGTAACTCTGGCATGCCGAAATCCTGCACTTCGTCCACGATGACATGGCTGAAGGGCCGTTGCTCCGGGTGGGCTGCCAGGTATCGGGCGAGCTCATTGGCGACACGGCCCAGGTGCAGGTAACCCGCTGCGTCAAGCAATTCCTGATAGGTCTGCATCAGGGTCCAGACCTCACGGCGCTGCCCCACGCTCAAGGGCCTGCCTCGACCCTGACGGTTGGTAGCCAGGTAGTCGGCTTCCTCGCGAAGGTCGTGGTACAGCAATACGTCCCTGTATTCTTCGGCCAGGAAGGAGGCCTCATACCCTCCAGTATCGGTGGCTTCGATGGCCTGCTGCCAGTAGTCGGCAGGATTGAGCTTGGAACTCAGTTCTACGACCCACCATTTTCCCTCACGCAGGGGAATCTGATCCTTGGCGTAGGTGAGCATCCAACTGTGAATGTTGTTCAGGGTAATCTTGACCTGGTCCAGCCCCAATTGTTGAAAAGAGTCGGCCAGGTTCTCAGCCAGATTCCGGTTAAAGGTGGTGAAGAAAACCGGGCGGTTGTCCCGGCGGCGATCCTGCAGGTATTTGGCCCGGTGCAAAGCGACCACCGTCTTACCTGTCCCGGCTCCACCTGTTACCTTGACGGGGCCATTGAACTCCCCATCGGCCAGGCGCCGTTGGGTATGGTGCAGGTACACCATCCAGTCGGCAAATTCTCCGTGATAGAAACGCTCCAACTCATCGGTTCGGCGGAGCTGAGTGACATTGCGCTGACTGTTGGGCGAGGCCAATACTTCTGATGGGCCGGGGTCAGTTGCCAACTTCACCTTGCCCTCCTCGACGTAGCTTTGTACCGTACTGGGAGCCTCTCCCATTAAAGCAAAGGCCAGGGCTTCCACGGTTACCTCGGGTAGGTATGCCTTTAATGCCTCAAGGTCCTGCTCTGATTTCACCCCTTTTACAAATGGAATCAATGGCTCTCCAACTCCCAACGCGATCAACTGCTTGTCATTCCAGGCTTGCCAAATGGAGCCATTATTGCCAAAATCAGCCTGGTTCGCTGGCTCCTGGGCCTGCAAAATTTCCTCACCCGCAACCTGCAACAAATCATAGGTTTGGGTCGCCTCGGTATAACTTAGCTGTGTACGCTTGGCCCAATCATAAGCCGGATCATGGTGGTCGACATAGGCCAGTAGCCAATGCCGCCCTTCTTCTCCTTCCAAGGGAGCCAGGATGATCCGCAGGTCACGTGAGGCACGAATCGAGCAAAAGTCTGACGCATATAGACGCTCGAAGTTGAGCCCTGGCGACTTGGGGTTGTCCTCGAAGTCCATTACCGCCTGCTGAATCTGCCCGATGGACTGGGTGTCGAGTTTGCGCAGGGCTTTGCGGTAGGACTTGTGATAATGGAGTTGGATGTGCATGGGGAGAATACGGATTTGGTTGTGTGTCAATCATCCAGGACTGGCCTGGACCCTGCCCGTAACAGTCATTTCGGCCTAACCCAAATATCCGATATAAGAAACTGTTTGCAGGCAAATATGCTTCCATCAGGCAGATAGTAGCACATTTCATAAGATAGAAACACAAGCGTATCTCACGCAACTAATCCGACAACTTTATTCTCGATTCTGCCCTGAATTACTCAGCCAATAATTGCTTTTCGCCATCCTTCATAATACGTATTGATGAGCTTGTTTTGAGTGTCAGGAGCAACGGGTTTTGAGCGTTGCTGATTCAGCTCCGAAAGTTGCTCCAGGTCTCGGAATGTCCCAACTCGCAGCCCCGCAAGATAGGCTGCCCCTAACGCCGAAACATCCGCGTTGTCTCTTTTCCGAAGGGTAAGTCCCAGCAAATCCGCCAAAAAGCGGATGACAAACTGATTGTTGGCGATGCCGCCGTTGACAGCGAGTTCTTTTAGCGGGGTTCCCATGTCCTGCTGCATGGCGTCCATCACGTCCTTGATCTGATAGGGAATGCTTTCCAGCGCGGCCCGGACGATGTGATTTTTGGTCGTGCCAAAGGTCATTCCCTCGATGGAGGCTTTGCGATCCATCTGCCAATGGGGAGCGCCCAGTCCGCTAAAGGCAGGGATCAGATAGACGCCTGCATTATCCTTCACAGACTCCGCCATTTTTGCGGTATCACGCGGGTCTTCGAATAAATTCAACTCGTTTTTCAACCACTCAATGGTCGAGCCGCAGGAGACAATGGCCCCTTCCAGTGCGTAATCAACACGGCCATCCATGCTCCAACAAATGGTGGTCAACATCCCATTCGCTGAGTCAACAGGTTTTTCGCCGATATTCATCATGATCGAACTGCCGGTCCCAAGCGTTACTTTGCCCATGCCGGGTTCAAAGCAACCCTCCCCAAAAGTCGCGGCATGCGAGTCGCCAATCATCGCGGTAATGGGAAGCGCCTTTGGAAAAACTCCTCCGAAAAAACTTTGCCCAAATTCGTAAGATGAGGGATGTACCTCTGGCAAATTCAGGTTTTCCAGCCCCCACATCTTCAGGATTTCCGCATCCCATTCCAGGGTGTGAATGTTGAACAATAGAGTTCGGCAAGCATTGGTGTGGTCGGTGCAGAACTGGGTTCCATCGGTTAATTTGTAGAGCAGCCAGGTGTCCACGGTGCCAAAATATACTTCTCCCGCCTGAATTTGTCGATTTAGCCCTGGATCGTGGTCCAGCAGCCAGAGCAATTTGGTCGCCGAAAAATAGGGGTCGATGATCAGACCGGTTTTTTCATGGATTATGGCTTCCTGCCCGCGCTTTTTCAGATCCTGGCAGATGCCCTTCGAACGTTTACAGGCCCACACTACCGCTGGACTCAGCGCCTTGCCTTCTTTGTCCCAAAGCAAAAAAGTCTCCCGCTGATTGCTGATGCCGCAGGAAACCACATCCGAAACGTCATGGCCATTTCGTACAAACTCCTCCACGCATTCCCTGACGGCGTCCATCACATTTTGGAAGATGTCTGCCGGGTTTTGTTCCACAAAACCATTTTCAAAGTGGTCGGTATGCAAGGCAGCCGATCCCCTGGCTACCATTTGTCCAGAATCGTCAAAGATAATGGATTTGGTTCCGCTGGTTCCCTGGTCTATGGCGAGGACATATTGTTTGTTGCTCATTTTTGCTTGCGATTCATTTTGTCGATGATGACAGCGAGGAGAATGACCGCTCCTTTGGCGACCTGCTGCCAGAAGGGCGACACATCCAACAGCACAAGGCCGTTGTTCAACACGCCGATAATCGCCGCTCCGATGACCGTACCCGTAACGGAACCGACGCCCCCTGAAAGGGAAGTTCCTCCGATGACGACCGCTGCGATGGCGTCGAGTTCATAGCTCATCCCGGCATTGGGCTGAGCAGAATTGAGCCGAGCGGTAACCAGCACACCTCCCACAGCAGCCAACATACCGGCCAGGCCATAGACGGCAAGTTTGATGCGGTTGATGTTGATTCCCGAGAGGAATGACGCCTTTTCATTGCCGCCAATGGCGTAGATGTAGCGTCCAAAGGCCGTTCGGCGGGTGATGAAGACGAACACCACCACGACGATCAGCGAGATCCAAACCGGAACGGGAATCCCCAAAAGCCAGCCGGAGCCGATGAATTCAAGTTCGGGGCCAAGGTTGGAAATTGGAATGCCTCCGGTGTAGAGCATGGTCATGCCTCGGGCAATGGTCAGCATGGCCAGTGTCGCCACAAAGGGTGGCACTACGAATTTGGTGATGACCCAGCCGTTGAACAAGCCGAGCAATAGCCCGACCAGCATGGCACCGATGATGCCGCCCAGTACGGTGAATCCGACAAACAGGTCTACCGATTCGAAGGCAAATCCGTACTTGATCAGTCCGGCACAGATCGCCCCAGTGAAGGCCAGTATTGATCCGACCGAAAGGTCAATTCCTGCCATGAGCACCACCAGGGTCATGCCGACTGCTATGCAGACATTGACCGAGATTTGCCGCAGGACGTTCCACAAATTGGATGTTGTGAGAAATTTGTCCGACAACAAGGCGACAAATAGGCAGAGCAGAAACAGCGCAATCAGGGACTGCGATTTTCTGATTAGCTGTTGATTAAGGGTTATTTTCATTCTGATTTGCGAGTTCGTAGTTCGTAGTTCGTAGTTCGTAGTTCGTAGTTCGTAGTTCGTAGTTC
>CAYFIR010000050.1:0-41604 GCA_964343195.1 uncultured Bacteroidia bacterium
CAGTCGTCAGGATGACTTGACTTTTTATTAAATCTCCGATGGCTGCCCTACAAAAGAAGTAAGCATCCCGACGAGTCGGGACGGCATTTCATTCTACCCGCAGGCCGTCCCGGTTCACCAAATGCCGTCCAACGCCGCCCCAGGTTTGCTTTATTGTTCTTGTTGAGGGGGGCAAAATGGGGCGTATTATTCTTCAAATTGCTGCCCTACGGTCGCATTTCAGCAGATAACCTAATCATGCAGCAAGTTACTCTACTCAAGCTTTCGCTCCAGTGCATCCAGAATCAGGTGGATCAACTCATGTGGTTCGTTGGTGATGCCAAAGGCGTAGGGGGGCACGCCGCGCGAAGAGTCGAAGTTAGAAATGTAGAAAATGGTCGGCAGGGCCAGTTTCTTTTCCCGCAATTCGTCCAAAAATCGAAAGCCTTCATTCTTCTTTCCTCCACGGATGATGTCGGATACCAGCAGGTCATAGCCTCCCTGTTGCAGGAGTTTCAGCGCCTCGGCGGAGTGGTGCAAGACTGTCATCCCGATGCCCATAGCGGTCAGTATTTTTACTTCGTAGGGATCGTCGCCCGGACCGTCGTCCAGCCAGAGGAGCTTTACCTGATGCTCCTGCTGCTTGTAGTGGGTAATGCGCGACAGCAGAGCTCCCTGGACTTTTTCTGGCAAATCGCCATCCTGCCCACGATCTGCCCTGGATACCGCCAGATGTTCTTCCACCCGGGTTACTCCCCGGAATGCTTCAGGATAGGCTTCGATTTCGTCGATCAGGGTAACCAGCGAATTGTTGATGCGGTTCATGGCCAGGTTTTCCTGGGTGTAATCTAGAATCCCCTTGCGCTGGTCGGACTGGAGCTTTTTGTACTGGGCCGAAACGAGGATCGCATCGTTGAGTAGTTCTGAGTCAGACAGGGTAAAGATCTGAATCAGTTCCTTCAAGGCAGGCTCCGGCTTGAGTGCTGCCACATATTCGCGTAGTCGGGTGAGGGTGTCTTGCATGTGTGATCAGTAAGAGGATAGCGCAAAAATCAGCCCAGTCTCAGGCTTCCGGTCTGCTGAAAATGTCGCCAGCTTTCCACGGCAGATTGCTCATTCTTCAGAATCTGACTCAGGTAAGAAGGATCGTAAAAACCCGCTGAGGCGATTTCTTCCACATCGCCGACTTTGATACTTCCGGTAAAGTCATTGCTGTAAAACTCAATGGTGAAGTATTGGATCACGTCCCCATTGGGATAAGAGACGGTCTCATTTTCAGGATCGGTGATTACCCCGATCACCTGCAATTTCCCGAGCGTCAGCCCGGTTTCTTCTTTCACCTCGCGGCGAATGCACTGCTCGATGGTTTCGCCTTCTTCAAATGCTCCGGCTGGCAGGGCCAGTTTGTCGCGGTCGCGTTTGTGGACCATCAGGATTTCTCCCTGCTCATTTTCGACGATGATGCGCGCAGCCGGGTGGATGAACTTGTCGTGGCCCAGGAACTGGCGCATTTTTCTGATGTAATCGGTCAACTCTTATGGATTGAGTGGTTCAGGATCAATGATTGAAGATACAAGACAATCGCGAGACAAGGGGCAGACTGCCGGATACTACCGGAATGCTTTCCCCGCGCTGCTTTTCCCAGGAAGCGTAGGAAAGGTGGGGGGGGAGTCCCTTCGCTATCGCTCCCCGATACTACCGCTATGCGGCTTCCATGATCGGGATCTTCGACAGGGGTGACAGGACGCGGGAAAGGTGGGATGGTTAAAAAGCACTCGCGCATAACACTGGACCTAGCAGAGAGTGCATCCCAGATGATCGGATATCAATTCACTCAGCGACACGTTGAGATGTGCCCAATGAAATGCGCCCAGATAAACGGCATCCAGGTTTTTCGTAAATTACGAATAAACTCCCCGATTTATGGAATACAGCGCTTTTGAAGCCTCGCTTGAGCGTGCCCTTCAGACCCATTTTGGCCAACTATCGGCTGAGGACCTACAGGCCCTGCACCAGCGGTTGGAATGGGTCAATCTGCTATCGGGCGAGGTGCTGATGCGTGAAGGCGATGCCCCCGATGGCATGTACATCGTGGTGGCGGGTCGCCTGATGGTCTACCTGGGGCATTCACGCGAAAAAGTGCTGGGCAACATCTCTACTGGCGAGTCTGTTGGCGAAATGGGACTTCTCACCGATAGCCCCCGCAGTGCTTCGGTCAAAGCCAGCCGGGATTCGGTCCTGGTCAGGATCGACCGGGAGCAGTTTGAAGCCCTGGGGCAGACCCACCCGATGGTGTACCGGGCCTTTGCGAGAGCGCTGGTGGACCGCATGATGCAAGTCAATCACCGATCTGGCCTCAACCAGCGCCCCAATCTCGCGCTGGTACCCATCACTCCTTTGCCAGGTCTGACAGACCTCATCCAAAGGTTACACCAGGCCATTTCACAGCGGGCCGAAGCACACCTGATCACGCAGCAAGGCCTGGCACACACCCTGAGCCTGAAACCGGAGGATCTTTCGCAAGAGGAGTACCAGCCCAGGATTAGCAAGTGGGCGGCAGAATTTGACGGGGAGGACGTATATGGGCTGTTTCAGGCCGAAGAGCAACTGACCTACTGGACCCGTAAGTGCGTGCGGCAGGCCGACGAAATCTACCTGCTGGCAGATGCCCGTCAGTTCGCGCAGACCGGTGAGGTCCTAGCCTACCTGCTGGAGCGTAGGGTTCGCCATCCAGATATTCCCTATCACCTCCTGCTCCTCCACCCCAATGGAGATCAGTTGCCCCAGGGGACAGACCGCTGGCTCGAACAAATCAGTCCCCTGCGACACCACCACGTACGCCTTGACCGCGAAAGTGACCTGCACCGCGTGGCACGATTCATCACCCAGCAAGCCATAGGACTGGCACTTGGAGGCGGCGGTGCCAAGGGAATGGCACATGTGGGAGTTTGGAAGGCCTTTCAGGAGTTGGGAATCGAAGTGGACCTGATAGGTGGCAGCAGCATCGGGGCCATGATGGGCGCCCCCCTGGCCATGAACTGGTCTTATGAACAGTTACTCGAAGTTTGCAAACGGGTCTTTCTCGATCCTCGAATTGCCAAAGATTACAACCTGCCGCTCTACTCTCTCCTGACAGGAAGAAACAAGAACCGCATCATGAGAGAGCTCTTTGACTATCAAATCGAAGACCTGTGGCAACCATTTTTCTGCGTTTCATGCGACCTGTCCACCAATCAGATGAAGGTCCACGAGCGGGGTAGTTTATGGAAAGCAGCCTCAGCCAGTTCTGCAATCCCTGGCATATTCCCCCCTTTCATTTACGATGGACACTTCCTCATCGATGGAGGGATGGTGAATAATATCCCTGGGGACCTGGTACTGGAGCGGGGCGCGACTTATCTGGTCAACGTCGATCTGTCAGAGTCGCCTGCACTTTATACCGATCAGAAGAGCTTTCCCTCGGTTTGGGAGCTATTGCGGAGGAGGTTTCGCAGGGGAGGCGACTCCAGCCAGGCAGGCCATTTTCCGGGATTGGGGCAGATTTTCCTGCGCGCTACCCTGCTCGCCAGTAGCAGTCATACCCAGCAGGTCAACGAAATGGCCGATGTAGTGCTGAGTCCAGATGTAAAGGCCATTGGATTGATGGGGTGGGATAAAATGGACCTGGGATTGGAGGCTGGGTATCGGGTAGCCATGGAGTATTTCCACCAGCACCCTGAACAACTGCTGTTGCTGAAGGGCTCAGATACCAATTCCATGTAAAAAAAATCCATGGGAGCTACCCGCCTAAAAATCAGTCAAGTACCTGCACAAAAATCATGGAACAGGATCAAATAAATTCGCTTAATTCTACCCTAAATCAATTTCACCCTCTGCTAGCCTCCAATGGGAAAATTTGAATCACAAATTATTCCGGCTTTCCTGAATTCTTCCGGGGTACTCCAGGCACTCCGCCAGTCACCGGTTGGGATCATACTGCTTGACTCGGAGGGAATGATCCAATGGGTCAACCCTGCATTTCTTCACATTGTCCAACTTGACGAAGACCTTCTTCTGAACCAGCCAATATACCAGTACCTTCACCTCGAGGATGTTGAAACAGCCAGGGAACGTATACAGAGTTGCTTTAGCCAGCATAAAGGGCCTTTGGACATAAGACTGCATGCAATGGGGGCGGTAGATCCATGGGTAAACCTTTCCCTCACTCCCCTGGAGACAGCTGACGATCAGCCAGTTTTGTTAATGGGTTCGATTAGCCACATCCCCCTCCCACAGCATCAGCGTGCAGGAAATGAGCATCCTGGAGAGGCTCTCCTGGGCTGGAACCGGGAATATGAAGCCCTTTTTGAGCAGTCGCCCTACGGAATTGCACTCCTCAATCAGGATAGAAAGTTTGTGCGGGTTAACCGCAAAGCCTGCGAGATATTTGGGTATAGCAAGGAGGAGTTCTACGAGCATTACACCCATGAATTGCACCCTGATGAGGATGAGATCAAGTCCAGAGCAAGTGAAATCCTAAAGGAGGTGATGGAGTCTGGTAACGGGACCATGGACACCCTGTTTTTAACGAAAACAAACCGGGTGATCCATGGCAAGGTCTCTATGTCACTGCTAGACATTGGCGGGACTCCTTATATCCAGGCCATATTTGAAGACATATCTGACCAAAAGGAGCAGGAAGAGCATCTGAGGAAAAGCCGCATGGAGCTTGAGGCACTCTATATGCAGTCTCCTTATGGGATTCTCATCGTTTCCAGTAATCGCTATATCAAGCGGATCAACCCCAGGGTTGTGGAAATGCTTGGCTACTCCGAGGAAGAACTGATGCGGATGAAGGTGTTTGATCTTCATCCTGATGATCAGGTTCAGGTTCCCAGGATCGAAGCTTCCATCGCCCAGCTAAGGCCAGGTGAGAATCAGGTAGTCAACGCCGTATTTAAAGCCAAAAGTGGGAATCTGGTGGAAGGAGAACTCTCCATTTCTCTGCTGGAAATTGATGGAGAAATGCACATCCTTGGAATTTGCGCTGATATCACGGAATTCAAAGAAACCTCCCGCAGGCTTGTAGAAAGCGAGGCCAAAATCCACTCCATTGTAAATGCGGTTGATGCCAGGATTATTCACCTTGATCAGGATGGCGTCATCACCTACAGCAACAGGAAAGAAGGGCGCTATGTCAAGGGGGACTTTATTGGGGAAAAGCTGGTTTCTTTCATTTGGCCGGAAGAAGAGCAAACCAGGACCCAGGAATACCTGGAAATATGCAGGGAATCACAGGCTCCCGTGGTATATATGGGACTCAGCTCCTATGAAGATGGCTCTCCCAAGCACATCATGGTAAAATTCAATCCGATCATTTCTGAAGAAAAAGTGACCGGGTTTACCGTTCTGGTCAATGATGTGACCCCCATCAAGGAAAAAGAAGGCATACTTTCCTCGATTTTCAATTCCATCGAAGCCAGAATCTGGTTGCTCGACGAACAGTACAATATTAAATATGTCAATCACCTGGGGGATGGAATCAAACCTTCTCAGGTAGTTGGCAAAAACTTTCTGGGCATACAACAAGGCACAAAACGCCGGGAGGATTACGCCACCCTGTTCGAGACCTGCCAAAACGAAAAACGTACAGTTGAATACAAAACACGACTGGAGTATCCCGATGGAAAAGTCAGAGACTCTCTGGTCCACATAACGCCGGTCATTTCGGAAGGAATTGTAATGGGTTACACCATCATCCGCAACGATTTCTCCAGAATCCAAAAGGCCATTGATGACCTGCAAAGAAGTGAGAGCAGGTTGCGATCCATAGTAGAAAGCAGTGATACGAGGATAACCATGGTCTCGACAGATGACCGGGTGCTGTATTCCAATACTACCGAATCGGGTCAACATGCCGTAGATCAGACCGGAAAGGACTTTAAACATTACCTTGGGCCCAATAAATGGGAAGAATTCCAGGCGCAGAAAAAGGAAGTGGTACGCAGTAGACAGGCCCTGAATTATGAGGTCGAGAGTTTTGACGAAAACGGCAACAAGCTGTATTACTTCGTGATTCTAAGCCCCATCCTCAAGGGAGAAGAAGTACTGGGCCTCACCTACATCAGTCGGGACATCACAGAGATGAAGGAACTCCAGATAGAGCACCTGGAGACCCTGGAAGTGGTCAAAGCAGCCATCGAAGCCACCGGCTTTGGGGTTTACGAATGGGATATTGCCAATAACAAACCCATCATGTGGGATGACAATGTCCACCGGATATTTGGGCTGGAACCTGGAGAATATTCAGGAAAAATTGAAGAGTTCTACGAGAAATATGTTCCAGCAGAAGATGTACAGGAGCTATCCAGCGAAATAGAGGAATCCATCGCCACGAAAGGCCATGCCGACGTGATCCACCGCATCAAAAGGAAAGACGGCGAAATCCGATGGGTCCATACACGCAGGATGATTACCCCGGATGCTGAAGGCAATCCTGCCCACCTCAAAGGAGTCATCTGGGACATCACAGCCGAAAAGGAGCAGGAAGAAATGAAAATCAGGGCGAGAGCTCTGGAAGCCCAGAATCAGGAACTGAAAGAGTTTACCTACATCGCATCTCATGACCTGCAGTCCCCACTTAGAACGATCAGCAACTTCTCAGATCTTTTGGAAGAAGACTGCTATGATGAAATAGGAGAAGAGGGACGGTACTATATCGGTGCCATCAAAGAAGGGGTAGGACGCATGCGGGCCCTGATCATGGATCTGCTGGATTATTCCCGTATAGGAAAAGAGGCAGAAAGGGAACTGACCGATCTCAATCAGTTGCTGGCTGACACTATCCATGACCTCCATCAGGCCATCACCGAATCAGGAGCAGTCATAACGGTTGGGGAGTTACCTCAAATCCAGGTATTTAAGGTTGCCATGAGGCTGCTCTTCCAAAACCTGATTGGAAACGCCATCAAGTTTCAACCTCATGACAGCATTCCAAAAATCGAAGTAGGGGTGAAGGAAAAACCAGGAGAATGGCACTTCTATGTACAGGACAATGGACTGGGAATTGACCCAAAGAACCATGAGAAAATCTTCCAGGTCTTTCAACGACTGGCCATTAGCAACACCTATGAAGGAACGGGAATAGGTCTGGCCCATTGTGCCAAAGTCGCCAAACTCCACGATGGTAAAATCTGGGTGGAATCAGAACTGGGCAATGGGAGCCGTTTTTGGGTAAGCATCCCCAAAAGCCAGGCATTTTGATTGACGAAAAAACTTGTGATATTACCGTCCAAATCATTCTATCCAGACATTTTCCTTTTCGGCCTATGTTTTTTGATAGGATGGACAGGATTGATTATCAGGGCTTTCCCAACCTGTCTGCCCCTTAGACAGACTCATGACAGGCCTGTAATCCTGAAATTTCTGTCTAATTTGTCTAGTGGAATGAGTTCGTAGTTTCCCGCTCTGCGGGATTTCGCTTTGCTCAACGTGATTGAAAGTGTTAGCGGTCAGCATTTGATACGAATTACGAATGAATAATTACTTAATTCCGAAGGTGCCATAAGTATACCTCTCAACATTAAATCCTAGCTCGTGAAAAAACTCAAGATGATTCTACTTATCGATGATGATAAGTACGACAACTTTTTTCATACCCGGGTAATCCAGAAAGAAGGCATTACCGAGCGAATCGAAACAGCCATGAATGGCCTGGAAGCGATTAGTTTCCTGACCACTCCAGACCCATCCACCGGAGATTTTCCCAAGCCAGACCTCATTTTTCTTGACATCAATATGCCAGAAATGAATGGATGGGAGTTCCTGGATGCCTATGACAGGTTACCTGAGAAACAGAAAGCCAATGTTGTCATCATGATGCTCACAACTTCCCTCAACCCTGATGACCGCACCATGGCGGAATCCAACTCCACCATTAATGGGTTTCATACCAAGCCCCTCACCCGGGAGATGCTCGCAGAGATCATGAACGAACATTTCTCCAACTAGGCAGATGGACAGATGAGATCAGGTATAAAGGGTATGAGGAAATGAAGGAAAAGAGGTCCTACATACCTTTATACCTCCATTCCTTCTGCTGGTTTACATCGGTCCGCTTGCTTCACCCAATCGTAGGGTAGACTGCCTATGCTGCACAGATTGTCCTTCTGGTAACCCCTACCTCAGTACGGCTGAAGCTTCTTCAGTTTTCCTTTAACACCAGCCGATGAGCCCTGCGGCCATCCTGATGTGAAAGCACCAACAAATAGGCTCCCTGTGGCAATTCACTCAGGTCCCAAACCGCCCTGTTCCTCGCAGCCGCCTGTTTCCAGATACGTCCCGAAATATCCGTGAGGCTGACCCCCCAGCCTGTTTCGTCCGGCAGTGTTAGCGTCAGGCTATGGCTGACAGGGTTGGGAAAGGCATTCCACAAAATCTGGTCATGCACATCGACACTGGTATTGACTCCGAGTTGCAGGGTCGTATCCAGGGCCTCGGAAAACCCAAAATCCTGCGACAGAGGAGTTCCGGCAGGGTTGGCCACAAGGCGGTAGTCGCCATAATATCCCGACAGACTGACCTTGCCATCGGCGTCTGTCATTAAGGTCGTATCAGTCCACCATTGGTCAAAAACCAGTTGGTTGAAGGTGGCCAAAGCTGGCTTGGGCGACCAGTCCTGGTAGAACAGCGGGGCATTGTCCTTCCAGTGTGCGCCATCCCAGAAGCCCCACATGAGGAAACCATTTGTAGCGGGATGGCTAAAAATCATTGTCAGAAAATCGCCCAGGTAACGGGCCTCCAGGCTGTCTTCGAGCACGCCATCGAGGTCATACTCCGTGATTTTGATGGGCAGACCAAACTCCTGATGACAATCCTCCAGGATGGCATAAAGGCTGTCAGGAGCGACTAGGTTAGTTCCCATGTGCCCCTGAAATCCAATTCCATCGACTGGTCCACCACCATCGATGGCTTGCTGGATAAATTCCTTGAAGCGCTCGTAGGCCGCTCCGGTCTGTGACCCAAAAGAGAGCACCTCGTAGTCATTGAGGTAGCTGATGAGATTGGGATCCTCGGCCCTGGCCTGCTTGAGCACCTCGGCATATATTTCTCTGCCTGTCGGGTATCCTGGCTGCCCGGCGAGGGCATTCTCAAGGTCACGGACATGCGAAATTTCGTTGATCACATCCCATTCCCTCACTACTGATCGGATCGTCGGATCATTCAACACCGCGTCTACGTGTCCCATGATGCGGTTTTCCAGGTAGGCAGGATTGTTGCCTTCAGGCTCCATGTCATCGGGCATGTATTGCCAGCCAGGCCAAAGGAGCACATGTCCCCGGGTTTTGACGCCCTGACCGAGAAGCCACTGAAGGCCTTGGCCGGTCTCGACAGGAGTCCCGGCATAGTTGTATTCCCAGGCCCGCCACTTGAGGGCATTTTCCGGGACGACCATGTTAAAGCCGTGCCCCTGCCCATCGAGGTCGAGCAGGTGTTGACAATAGGTTGCGTCATACTGGGGATTTCCCTGGAGCCGACGGGGCGTTACCGCCGTCCCAAATGCGTAGTGGTGCCGCAGCATATGTACCCTGACTTCAGTATTGGCGAGGGGTTGTCCCTGGGCATCCTGGACGGTCAGCTGCATGTCTCCCTTGCGGTGCTGCTCGATCCGTGCGTGGGCGGCAGCACGCCAGGGAGCCTGTGGGTCGGCTCCCGGATAGGTGACGGGATACTGAGTCGGCAGGTCGTCAAGCGAAACCGTCTGCTCATAGTTGAGCGCATTTACCCCGGCGATCTCCACCTGCTGGGCCTGATAAGCCAGGTGAAAGCCCAGGTTGAATTCTCCGCCTGCGTAGTTTGAGCCGGATTCAAAGGGGATGAGATACTGTTCCCAAGTATCCGTCAGGTCGGCAGTGAGGTAAATTTCTTTTTCGTAAGTAGTCCCGTCTTCGGCAAACAGGCTTACCTTTCCAGTGCTACCACTTCCCGGGGAGATGCGCATCCAGGCTACCACCAGTATTCGGTCACCTGTTTGCAGGGGAGCTTCATTGGACCAAAACATCCCGGCATCCCAGGGATTGTTGCCCTGGGTCGCGATATCCAGTTGCACGGACTGGCTAAAGTCCTGACCAGCAGGGGCAAGGTTGGTTACTGTGCAGCCGTAAGCCGCACGTTGTGATGCGAGGGTCGTTTCATTGGGCGGCAAAACGAAGGTGCCGCCTGCGAGTCCCCATTCACTTTGTAGTTGGGTGAGGAGGGCGTTGTGGTAGGCGTCAGGAGCCTGGGCGAGAAGCAACTGACAGATAATAGTGGTAAAGAGAAAGGCCAAAAATCGCATGAGTGGTCTGTTTAGGTGTTATTATCTATAAGGAGGGAACCCGGATAATAATCTACCCATTTTCTCTAGCTCCGCAATCGGAATTTTAAAAATCGACGTGTTTATCAAGTGCGATTTCGCCTCCCCGTTTCACGGGGTCGCGGATCAGCGGGACCTACTTCTTTTTTAGCTCCGAAAATGGATTTTTACTATGCTTCCTCTGAAAGTGTTATGTCGCCTCCCCGCTTCGCGGGATCTGGGATCAGCGGGACCTACCTTTTCTCAAAAAAAGGTAGGCGAAAAAACTCCGGCATTTCATTCTACCCACAGGCCGCCCCAGTTCACCAAATGCCGCCCTACGCCGCCCCAGGTTTGCTTTAGACCTTTACCCAAGTGCCACTGCGAGTATCTCCCTTTGGAGGGAGAGGCTTGTGCGAGAGAAGGCGGAACCCCGGATTTTAAAGTGCTACTTTCTCCCCTAAAAAGATAGTAGGCATAGAAATCAGGGCATTCCATTCAGCCCCACAGGCCGCCCCGGTTCACCAAATGCCGCCCTACGCCGCCCCAGGTTTGCTTTAGACCTTTGCCCAAGTGCCACTGCGAGTATCTCCCTCTAGAGGGAGATGGCCTGTGCGAGAGAGGGAGGAATCAGAATGTTTAAAGTGCTACTTTCTACCCTTCGGAAAATGGTTCAGATCACTCCCAAAGAATCCAGCGCAGCCATGGTCACCTGACTGCGAATCCGCGGAAAGAGGTCCATGTTGAAGTCTTCGTTGGGATCTACATTGGTGGCGAAATAGTAGACATCACCTTCCGTCTGTATAAAACCGACAAACCATCCATTGTTGTGTCCATTTCGGATGGCCCACCCCGTTTTGCCACGCAGGGTATACGTTTCTGTTTCATCCAGCACCATCAGGTCACGCATCAGGCTGTCTGTGCGACTACTGATGGAGAGTTTTCCGTCATTAAACCGATGGAGAAAGTCGATCTGGTCAAAGCAGCTAACCTGCGATTCGCCTTCCAGCCAAAACATGTCCACCCCGCTGCTGTCAAAAACCATGTTGCCATAATCAAATTTATCGAGGTATCTCCGCATGCGTGCAGGGCCCACCTCTCTGGCCACTTGTTGGTAACAGGGCACACAGGATCTCAGGTAAGCCTGCCGGAAGGTCAGGTCTGCTTCCCAGGATTTGAGACGTCGCGGCTTGCCATCCCATTCAAACAGGGTGTTCGCATCTTCGACGACTCCTGTTTCCAGCCCGATCATGGAATTGGGAATCTTGAAGGTCGAAGCTGGCAACCGCCCAACTTCTGCCCATCCAAAGTCATTGGAATAAAAAACATCTTCAGCAGCATGGTAAATCAGGACACAGCCTGTTAGGTCCGCCTCTGCCAGGATTTCCCCAAATGCAGACATGACTTCCCGTCGGGGTTCAGGAGTGTCAGAATCGTGGGGTTCGCCACTTGGTTGGCTGGTGGATGGCGCACATCCTACCGCCAACGAAACCAGGAGGAGTAAGAGATAATTTTTCATATTCCCAATATACTTTTCAGGTCTCCACTTGCCTCCCTAAACTACTATTCATCAGACCATCTGCGATAAGTGTATGCGAAGAGATACTAGATGTAAAATCAGAACGTCAGGGCCAAGGCAAGAGGTTTTGCCATCCGCGACCATTCCTTAATAGCTCCGCAATCGGATTTTCATATTCGGCGTGTTTGCTAGTCATTAGTTTCGCGGTTCAAAGTTCAAGGTTGAAAGTTGCCTGGGCTACGCAGAGCCAATTAGTGGCTATTGCCCCAGAATTAAATGCATACCTTGGCTAGGATAAGGTAGGCCCAAAATTCAAAAAGGCAAATCTGGACTCTCAGAGGCCTTTTTGATAGGTCGAAACTAATGGCTAGTGCTATTTCGCCTCCCCGCTTCGCGGGATCTAGGATCAACGGGACTTACTTCTTTTTCAAAAGAAGTAAGCAAGAAAAGTTCGGCATTTCATTCTACCCGCAGGCCGCCCCGATTCACCAAATGCCGCCCAACGCCGCCACAAGCTCGCTTTTTGGCTCTTTTGGAGGCGGCTTTAAAATTTGCGGAGTATTATTCTTCTATTTGCTGACCTAAAAAGGAATCCCCATTCAGCAGGTTCTGCGCTCCTGCTATATCATCACCATGCCGACCTTGTCTGAGTAAATCCAGAAGTATATTTCTACGGTCTTGCCCTGTGGCCACCCACTGGCAGCAAGGTCTGACATATTTGCCCCGCTAATCGTGATTTCATCGCCTGTTGCATCCTGGTACTCAAACCACTCCTTCGTAGAGTTGTAGCCATTGGAGGTCATTCGAAAGGAACTGTAGTCCTCCCCTACCCAGGTTTCTATCAGAAAATATTCTCCTTTGCTATCCAGTTGAGTGAATTTTACCACTGGCTCATGCCCTCGCTCAAAGTAAGTCCATTCCTCAGGCCAATCAGACCATATTTGATTGACTTCATTCCAGTAACAAAGCTTGACCCTGGTCATTCGCAGGCGGTGTTGAGCCTGAGCGCTGGTACCCAGACCTATCAGGATCATGACTACCAGGCTTAGAGAGAAAGTAGAAAACTGGTGGCTCATAGCTTGAGAAGAATTAGAGGGTTGGAAATAATTTTTCTCAAGACGAAAAAACAACAGGGAATTACATCCAAAATTTCAGCGTTTGGTCCGATTTTTTGTACATTGGTTTTCATGGTAACATTCGGTTTCCGGATAAGCCTTTTGAAGATGAAGATCCCCATTCCCGCATTTCTCACCCTGCTCACTTCTCTCTGGATTGCCTGCTCACCTGCCGAATCGCAACAACAGACTCATGTCCATCATATTCCTGATACCCTGTGGTTGAATCTGGCAGAAAACATATCGACTGATATCAGCCAACCCGGCGTAAAGACTCTCGCCGTGGCAGAAGACCCGGTTTTTGGCCCCGGACAACGATACCTCGCCCTGGATTTTGATTCCCTGATCCGCGCAACCTGGCCGACTCAATCCACCCAACCTTCTGGTTACAGGATTAACTTTTTGACCAATGACCGATACAATGTGAGCATGGACCTCAACGATGTCCTCGCTGGTGGCGGTTATCTTGCTTTGACGGACCTTGGTGCGCCCCAGGGAGAACGATGGCAGCCACTACAGGTTGGAGCAACTGCCAAAGACCTGAATCCCTTCTATCTGGTTTGGGCATCCCCACCGGCACCTGATGCGGCACGGGTTTGGCCATACGGTTTGGAGCGGATTTATTTGGTAAAAGAGGATTAAATACTCCATTTGTCCGTCATTTTTGACGAAAAGACCACATCTGCCGACAAAATATTATGGGTTTACTATCTTTGTTAATCACACCAAAGCACGTTTACCCAAATTCAACACTCTGAATAATTCATTCTGACCCTCTCAATCTGATCCATGAATCAAGAGCTGAAAGCTAACCCAAAAGTAAATCAACTATACAAGGAACTGAGCCAGGTGATCATCGGGCAGGAAAAGATGATCCAACGCCTGCTGATCGGCCTCTTTGCCAACGGTCACGTATTGCTCGAGGGGGTTCCTGGACTGGCCAAGACCTTGACCATAAGCACACTCGCCCAGGCGCTCAACCTTCAGTTCTCAAGGATTCAGTTTACCCCTGACCTACTTCCCGCCGACCTGATCGGGACGATGATCTATAACCAGGGCAAATCAGAATTTGAGGTAAAGCAGGGACCGGTCTTCGCCAATATGATTTTGGCCGATGAGATCAACCGTTCGCCTGCCAAGGTGCAAAGCGCCCTGCTGGAAGCCATGCAGGAAAAGCAGGTGACCATCGGGGAACACACCTTCAGCCTGCCAGATCCGTTTGTGGTGCTCGCCACCCAGAACCCCATCGACCAGGAAGGAACCTATCCCCTGCCTGAGGCCCAGATCGACCGCTTCATGATGCGGGTATTCGTCTCCTACCCCAGCAAGCAAGAAGAGAAAGCCATCATGCGGCGAATGGCCCGTACTCAAGCAACCCATAAGGTCAAACCGGTGTTGACCGCCAAGGACATCATGCAGATCCGACAGGAGGTAGACGCCATTCAGCTGTCAGAAAAGCTGGAAGACTATATCATCGACCTGGTAATGGCCACCCGTCACCCACAGCAGTACGGCATGCCGCGCCTGCATGAATACATCGAGTTTGGAGCCTCTCCACGTGCCAGCCTGGCACTGAACCTGACCTCCAAGGCCCACGCCTATTTGCAGGGGCGTGACTACGTCCTGCCAGAAGATGTGAAGGCCATGGCCCCCGATGTGCTGAACCACCGTCTGATCCTCAACTATGAAGCAGAAGCAGAAGAAATCAGCACGTTGGACTGCATCGAACTGATTCTAAAATCAGTAGAGATTTAGGCAAAATTTTTCAAATAAAATTTGCCAAAATCCGAAAGCCCCGTATATTTGCAATCCCAATCGAGAAACGCACACGTAGCTCAACTGGATAGAGCACCTGACTACGGATCAGGAGGTTGAGGGTTCGAATCCTTCCGTGTGTACTTTTTACTCTCAAGATATTCAAAACCGCCTCATACATCGCGTATGAGGCGGTTTTGGTTTTTACCCCCCCTCAGAAAATCCCATGTTTTCACCCTTTAGCGACACCTATTAGGACACCTATCGGACAACCCAAAACACAAATACCTGACTATCAGACATAATACCAACAGGTTCGAATCCCCCTCAAGTGTACTTTTTACTCTCAAAATATTCAAAACCACCTCATACATCGCGTATGAGGCGGTTTTGGTTTTTGACAAATCTTCACCCCAAGGGCTTCCCCAGGCTGGGCATCACAGGGTATGGAAGACCACGACACTCCGGTGGCACATTCGCCTATCATTCCTTAAATTGTTGGAAAGGTAGGAATACCCCCTACCCTGAACCCAATTCTCCCTGGTTTGTCATGACGAAAATCTCCTACTCCTGCAGCCTGCTCTTGCTTCTCGTTTCTATTCCTGCTCAAACCCAGAACCTTGATAGCCTGGAACGGGCTCTCGCCGATGCCGAGGGCGGGGACCGAATCCTGCTCCTCAATGCGCTCGCCTTCGAATACGGACACGTAGATCCCAGGAAGGCAGCCAATTATGGACTGCAAGCCTACGAACTCGTCCGGGATCAACCCGTAGATTCAGTAGGGGCAGCGGCCCGGCAATGGCTGGGAGCCGCCTACCGTGGCCTGGGCATGCTCGATTCAGCGGTATTCTTTATGACTCAGGCGCTGGAGATGAATCAACAACTGGGGGAGGAACGGGCCACCGCCATCAACCATTATAACCTGTCCACGGTTTATATCGATCAGTTGAACAACGAGGAGGCCCTGGAACACCTGCTGGCGGCTTGTCGCTATTTCGAAGAAAACGAACCCCGTACTTACCTCAACCTTGTCCCAGCTTTGGGAACCATCTATCGGAACATGGGCCAGGAAGCTGAGGCCAGAAAAGTAATGGAGGAAGGACTGGCAAACGCCAGAAAGATGGAAGAACGAGACCCCATTTCAGAAGCCTTTCTACTGGGCAACCTGGCCAAAATAGTCTCTACCGCCCCCTTCACGGAAGACGAACTGGGCATCAAATACGACCGCGAGGCTGTTTCCATATTCCGCGAATATGGCCTGCTGAATCCCCTGCGGGCCACACTCAATGACCTGGCCGCTCTGCATGTTGAGGTCGGTCAGTATGACTCTGTACCGTCACTTTACCAGGAATCGCTGCAACTGGCGGAGCAGCTGGGCATAGATGAAGGCAAGCTCTATGCACACGCCGGCCTGGGTACCGCTTACCTCAAGCAGAAAGATTATGCCAATGCCCGCATCCATTTTGAGCAGGCAATAGCCTACGAAGGCAAAGTGGAAGATCAGGCCGCATTTTTTGACCTGTATGACTATTTCTCAGAGGTGGAAAAAGCCAGCGGCAACGACCAACAGGCCTATGAGTTGCTCCGCAAGGCATTTGAGCTACAGGATACCATCTACCGGCGGGAAAGCCTGGAGCAGTTGAATGAATTGCAGGTGAAATACGACACGGAAAAGCGTGAAAGGGAACTCGCCGAGCAAAAGCTGCTCACGCTGCAGGAACAAACCCGCAACCGTAACCTGCAAATCGGCTTTGGGCTCGGGTTGATGGTGCTGGTGTTGGGAGGAGCCTTCCTCTTTGTGCGAAACCGATTCCAGCAGCGGCTGAAGGTACAGCGATTGATGGCCGAGCAGCAGAAAAAGCGCTTTGCCGCCGTGATAGAAGCCGAGGAAGCAGCCCGCACGCGCATTGCACGCGACCTCCACGATGGACTGGGGCAGTTGCTCTCCACCGCCCGGATGAACGTTTCGTCCTTGGACGAAGCTGTGGAATCAGGTGGAGATACAGAAGATAATGCCGTCCTGGGCACCTCGATCAGGCTATTGGACGAGGCGGCTACCGAAGTACGGCAGGTCTCGCACAACCTCATGCCGCTGGCACTCCGTGACAAGGGCTGGATCGTCGCCCTGCGCCACATGGCCGAGGGCGTCAATGCCGTGCAGCATGGCCCTCGCCTGGAGATCGATTCGCCGTCCTATATCGGGCGGTTACCGGAGGAAAAGGAAATTGCCCTTTACCGCATTTGCCAGGAAATCCTCAACAACAGCCTCCGACATGCCGAGGCCGGCCACATGCAGCTGCACATTCAGGAGAAAGGCCACGGCATTGAGGTGGTGTTCACAGATGACGGGAAAGGCCTTCGGCAACAAGACATTGAGGCCAGTCAGGGCATTGGCTGGCGCAACATCCTGACCCGTACCGACCTGATGGGCGGTACATTTACCCTGGAAAAGCCCGAAAAAGGCACCCGAATACGGCTGTTTTTCCCATAAGCTATATCTTGACCCATCGCCACCGGGAACGACCACGACCTACTCGCCACGTTGAGCGCAGCGAAATCCCGTGAAGCGGGAAACTTCCAACTACCTCATATGAATACAGGCAAATCCAAAATAAGGCTCCTGCTCGTCGATGACCATCAGATCGTGATGGATGGCATCCGCAACCTCCTTCGAAAGTCGGATGACATCTGGATTGTGGGGGAGTTCGTTGATGGCCATGACGCGCTGGAATTTCTGGAAGAAAATGAAGTAGACCTGCTCATCACCGACCTGCAGATGCCCGGCATCTCAGGCCTGGAACTTTGCCAGAAAGTCAAGGCGGCCTACCCTACCCTGAAAGTCCTCGTGCTGAGTATGCACTATGATCCCGAGACGGTGCAGCAGATATTTGCCGTCGCTGCCGAAGGCTACCTGCTGAAAAACACCTCCCGCCGGGAGTTGAAAGACGCCATCTACCGCGTGATTGAGGGGGGCACCTATTACAGCCGCGAGGTACTCCACTCAGTAATGGGAGAGGCCATTCGCCCCCAGGAAGCCGAAAATCCTGCCATCGACCTGACTCCCCGGGAGAAAGAAATCCTGCAACTCATCGCGGAGGAACATACCACGACGGAGATCGCCGAAAAACTCTTCATCAGCCCCCGCACTGTAGAAACCCACCGAGAAAACCTTTTGCATAAGACTGAAGCAAAGTCCGTGGTCGGGCTTATCCGGTATGGGCTCAAGCACCGCCTCATTCGAATGTGAAAGTCATGCTTACAACTTTGGAACCCCGAACTCCAAAGCCCGTTGAGCGCAGCGAAATCCCGCAGAGCGGGAAACATTAAACTCTCCCCCAACCCTTTCTTACCTAATCACAGCCTTTTTTTATCCAAAAAACCTCATGTGTTTGGTAAAAGTGGCAATTTCTCAAGGAAGTCGACATCCTGGCTGTTCTGGAGATGGACTTCAGGGATCAACCACTAACCTTCCTGCTCATGGGTAATGGAACCAAGCTTTCCTTCGGCGAAAAACTGGGCTACGGCCTCGGAGATGGAGCGGCCAATATCGCCTGGCGAGGGGTAGCCACCTTCCTCTTCATCTTTTACACCGACGTATATGGATTGGATCCGGTGTCGGTTGGGGTACTCATGCTGGTCGCGCGCTCCTTTGACGGGGTCAGCGATGTCGCCATGGGCGTGATCGGCGACCGCAGCAATACCCGCTACGGTAAATTCCGGCCGTGGATACTCTGGACGGCTGTTCCACTGGCGATTATCCTGTCGCTGCTCTTCACCACTCCGGATTTTGGCCCCCAGGGTAAAATCATCTATGCCTACGTCACCTACATCCTCTTCACCCTGATCTACACCGCCAACAACGTCCCCTACGGGGCACTGATGGCCGTCATGACCGGAGATGACAAGGAACGCATCAGCCTGGGTTCGTTTCGAATGGCGGGAGCTTTCGCCGGGGGCATGCTTGTGCAGGGCGCTCTGCTGTACATGGTGGTGTTCTTTGGCAATGTAGAGCCAACCCTGGCCATTGAGCCCATCTCCGATTCCAAAGCCTATAAAGTAACCGTTGTCGCTCCGCGCTCAGTACCTAGCGCTCGCATCAAATTGGTGCAGGATGTGGGACAGATCACCTGGTTTGAAGACCAGGAAGCCGAAGACAGCCCGACTTCCAGTAAGAGTTTTGAGATCGTAGCCGATCAGGCGTACACCTTCCGGATCTCGGGTCTGGAATCTCTTGCGCAGGAAGACATACAGGTCATCAACCAAAAAACCGGCTACAGCAAATCCATCTACACCCTGTCCATTTTCCTGGCGCTGTTCATGGTTATCACCTTCCTGAGCACCCGGGAGCGAGTCTTCCCAGAAAAAAGTCAACAACTCAACCTTAAGGAAGACCTGGGCAACCTCTTACGGAATCGCCCGTGGGCCGTGCTATTGGCCATCGGGTTAATATTCAATGTCTATACCTCGATCAAACAGGGCATCACCGTCATCTACTTCGCCCACTTCATGAACCAGGAACTACTGGCAGCCAGCTTCATGGTGGCCCTGATGCTGGCGTCGATTGTGGGGGCCATCATCACCGCACCGTTGGGCAGGCGTTTTGGGAAGAAGAACCTGTTCATTGCGGCCCTGATTTTCTCAGGTGCAGTGGGCAGCCTGCTCCTCTTTTGCGGGCCGGATGACGTCTATTCGATTTTTGCCATCGGAATAGTATCGGAGATGGCTGCCGCCATTTTCCCTACACTCTTCTTTGTGATGCTGGGAGATGCAGCAGACTATTCGGAGTGGAAAGACAACCGTCGGGCCACCGGACTGGTGTACTCGGCAGGGTCTCTTTCGACCAAATTTGGCGGAGGAATAGGCGCTGCGATCATCGGATTTGTACTGGGATACTTTGGATACAGCGGACAGGACGCCGCAACATATGAAGGGGCCAAAGCCGGAATTGTCTGGCTGATCAGTTGGATTCCAGCCATCATAGCCCTGATCGGAGCCGGCTTTATGCTGCTTTATCCATTGAACCAGGAAAAAATGGACCGGATTACGGCCGAGCTGGAAACCAAACGGGAAAAAGAAAAACAGGATTAACGCTACTCGCATTGTGAAAAAATTTCCAAATGACTTTGTATGGGGAACTGCTACTTCCTCATATCAGATAGAAGGGGGGCACAATCTGGGGGGGAAAGGCCCCTCAATCTGGGACGCATTTTCAGCGATTCCAGGGAAAACCAATCTGGGTCAAACTGGCTCCATCGCCTGCGATCATTTTCACAGGATGGAGGCCGATATTCAGCTCATGCAAGACATGGGGGTAAAAGCCTACCGCTTTTCCATTGCCTGGGCCCGCATCATGCCGACAGGAAAGGGGGAGGTCAACCCGGACGGCATCGCTTTTTACAACCGCCTCATCGACGGGCTCCTCAAGGTCGGAATAGAACCCTGGGTGACCCTTTACCATTGGGACTTACCGCTGGCGCTACAGTTGGAAGAAGATGGATGGCTGGGCAAAAGTATGCCAAATCGCTTCGAAGCCTATGCCAGGGCCTGCTTTGAGCATTTTGGCGACCGCGTCAAAAACTGGATTACCCTCAATGAGCCCTGGGTAGTCGCCATCCTGGGATATGGCCAGGGCGTCTTTGCGCCAGGTCGAATCTCCAATAGCGAACCCTATATCGCGGCTCACCACCTCCTGCTGGCCCATGCCCGGGCAGTGGAAACCTTCCGTAAGCGTTACAGTCATCAACGGGGCCGCATCGGCATATCCAACAACTGTGACTGGCGCGAACCCCTGAGCGATTCGCCCCAGGATCAAGAGGCCGCCCAAAGGTCTCTGGAGTTTTTTCTGGGCTGGTTTGCTGATCCGGTTTACCTGGGAGACTACCCGCAAAGCATGAAAGAGCGTCTCTCCGATCGCCTTCCCGAGTTTACAAAGGAAGAGCAGGCATTGCTCAAGGGAAGCTCGGACTTTTTCGGGCTCAACCACTACACCACCATGTACGCCGCCAACATGGCCGATGACGAAGAAGTCGATGCCAATGTATATGGAAATGGAGGCATCTCGGAAGACCAGAAGGTCAGGCTGTCGGTCGACCCCAACTGGAAATTCACCAGTATGCAGTGGGCGGTGGTTCCCTGGGGCTGTCACAGGCTGCTGCACTGGATCAGTAAGCGATATGGAAACCCCGATATTTATATCACTGAAAATGGCTGTGCCTATGAAGATCAGGTTGTCGATGGCCAGGTTGATGATGCGGAACGAATAGCATTTCATCGATCATACCTGGCAGCCTGTCACGACGCCATCACGGAGGGCGTGCAGTTGAAGGGCTACTTTGCCTGGTCCTTCATGGATAACTTCGAATGGGCCTACGGGTACAGCAAACGTTTTGGGATGCACTATGTGGATTTTGACACACTGGAGCGAATACCCAAAAGCTCCGCGAAGTGGTACAGAGAAGTGGTGAAAGGGGGGGAGGTGTAGCCGGGTTTACCTGAAAAATACTTTTTGCACGGATTTCAGTTCCCCCATCTGGACTTCCAGCAGATACAGCCCCGCTGGTACCCCGGCCTGAAACCGAAATTCTTCATTGGGCCGAGTAGCTTCACTTTCCTCCAGCCACAGCGTATTTCCCAGCACATCGACCAACTGAAAAGATATTGGCCCTTCATAAGGGATGTTGCTGCGAATGGTCAATTCGCCACTGATGATCGGATTGGGATACACCAGTACAAGGCCCTCTGGACCTTCTGGCCCACTGGTACTTGACTGGGTAGCCAGGTTGCTGTTGTCCGAAAGCACCGATGAGTTGAAAGCTCTCAGGAGATAGTAGTAGTTCATTTCCTGATTTGCCTGGTTATGGGTATAGGTGGTTTGGTCTGCCTCCACTCTCACTTCCTGGACTTCTTCAAATGTGGGATCCTGGGAAATGTAAAGCACGAAACCTGTTTCATTATCAGAGTTGTCCTGCCATGAAAGCACTGGCAAACCGTCAGAGTCAGTTACCTCCAGATTTGAAGGCGGCTCAATAAATTCATAGGGCAGCACATGGGTCTGGTTGATGTCCAGATTTTGGTAAATGGAAACCTCCCCCATGGGCCACCTGACGCGGATTTCTTCAATTTCTGTGCGAGCCCCTAGCCCATAGGTTGCCATCGCAGGCTCCTGGCCATAAAAGCTACAGCCTGCCGAGATCAGGCGAGCCGAGACCATGTCATCTGCTACGAGCGTCACTACACTCCCGATGGCAAAATGGTTGGCATTGGTCATCCGGGGAGCAATGCGGATGTAGTTTTCCCCGGCACCGATTTCCAGGTCATTCTCATACATCAGCAGCGGCATCTGGGTACTGCTGTTGTCCTTGAGCGTCTGGATGAAGTCGGTATCTCCGTCGCCGTCCTTGTCAAACCCTATCAGGGTCGTGGCCGACAATTCATCCTGAAAACCACACTGGGCGGATACATTCACAAACCCGGCAGTCGTGTTGAGCCACATATTGGAAACATCGGGTTCCCACAAAAAGGGCTCCCATCCGTTGGTAGCAATCAGATCCTGTCGACCATCGTGGTCAATATCGAGGAAGGTAGTGCCCCAGTCCCAGCCGCTTTGGCTTACACCTGCACCAGTAGCCACCTCCCGAAAATGAACCTTTCCTTCCAGCAACTCCTGTTTGTAGAGCAGGTTATGTTCGAATTCCCCCTGAAAAAATCGGGTAATATTGGAGATGTAGATGTCCAGATCACCGTCATTGTCATAATCGTTGATGGCCATGCCCATCTCACTCCAGGCACTGGCAAGGCCATACACAACGGCCTGATCCACAAAGGTTCCGTGCTGATTGATCCAAAGGACGTTGGGGGCAAAATCTATGTTGGAGAATATGTCTATCCAGCCATCACCATTAAAATCATAGAGCATGGGTTGCCAGGGGTAGGTGTCTTCCATGATCATCCCCGACTGCTCGGTAAGGTCGGAAAAGGTGCCATCGCCATTATTCTCAAACAGGCGTACCCCTCCCCCCCAAACACTGATGACCAGATCCTGAAAATGGTCCCGATTGAGGTCGGCGGAGGCCATGCCTCCGATGGACAGTACCTGAATGTCGTTGTACAGGTTTCCCAGGCTAAGTCCTGCCTGAGCAGAAACTTCCAGGAAAGTCCCATCTGCCTGTTGCTCATACAGAGCAAGATGGATGGGAAAATCGCAGTTGCGGTTCACACAGTTTTCTCCAGCTACCACCAGATCCAGCCGTTGGTCCCCGTTATAATCCATCCAAAGGGCCGCTCGATTGCTACTCCCGGTTTCCAGGATGCCCAGTTCCTGGGCTACATCGACAAAGTGCCCCTGCCCATCATTTTGGTACAGGCGATCAGGGATATCTAGGTCGGTGGGGAGGTAAAAGTCGATGTCTCCGTCTCCGTCAAAATCCTCTGCTGCCACTCCGTTGCCATACAGGTCAGTACGATCTGGCACTGTTGTGATACCAGATTCCTGGGCTACTTCATGAAAATAGGGTAACTGTGCCTGGGCCCAACCGCCCAGACAGCATAGCAGTAGCATTCCGGTTGTCCTTTTCATTGCGTTCATACTTCCTGGAAGTAAGTAGATCCAGGGACTGGAAGCGAAACACTGCATAACACCTTCATTTCCTCCATCCCTTTTTAATTTCAAGCCAAATTCCTATTGACTGATTTCCCGGGTCTGGTTACCCGAGACATCATACAGCACCACTCGGTGCGTTTGGGGTGGAATACGCAAAGTGCGAGTTGACTGCGAAAGGTAGCCGCTACCCCAGGGAAATTCCATCATGGTGCGACTCCCATCCCTACGTTCAAGAATCGCACTCGACTCATCTGCCTGCAGCGGGATCAATTGATCCGCGAACACTCCGGGCAACTGGTAGCCCTGTAATGGGCCATCGTTGGTGCTCGTGAGCATCGCCATCTGATCGCCTCCAACCCTAATTCGCGTCAGAGCCCTCGTATCTCCGGAGGTCCGTAACCCGGAAACGCTGGGGTCAATCTCCTCGAACTTCCAATTGCCGCGGTTGATGAGCACCTGCCCCACGGAGGCGCTATATATCCCGCTGACTACTTCGGTAGTATAGTCATTCCCAACCAGGATTAAGTCGGTAAGGCCGTCCTGGTTCACATCTTCGGCCATCATGCCCTTCACAGTGGAGACCTGCGCCATCCCGGGTAAGTACCGGATTTCAAAACGGCCTTCTCCCAGATTTTCAAGGATGATGCTGGACTGGAACTCGCAGGTCATGGTCTGGGAGTTATCCGCATCGAGGTAGGACAGGATGTCGTCTGTGGTAGAACTGGCGTAGGAGCTATAGTGCAGGAGCTTCTTTTTCAGCTCGGGGAGCTGGCGCACCAGCACATCGCGCGCAGCGAAGGGATAGTACGCCCCTTCTTCATAGACCGAGTAGATGGGGTCCACGGATCCATTGGCATCGTAATCGGCATAATGGAGCATGAGCGGATGATCGGTAGATGCTTCGAAGGAAGTATTCTGCCCCACATTTCCCACAGCATAATCCATGTCGCCATCACGGTCAAAATCGGCGGAAATGATGCTATTCCACATACCGGCGCTATGGTCCAGGCCTGCAGTTTGGGTAACATTTTGCAAAACTTGACCATTGGACCGGAATACGCTGATGTCCATCATTTCACCGACTACGATCAAATCCAGGTGGTGGTCGTTGTCAAAGTCTGTCCAGACAGCCGAGGTCACCATTCCGATTTGCGCAAGCTCGGGGCAAATCCGGCCGGTAGCCTCGATAAATTTTCCGCCTTCATTCAGCAGGAGGTAGCTATTGGGGGCAATGGGAAACTGGCCAGGGATCACCCTGCCCCCTACGAAGAGATCCAAATCGCCGTCGGCATCCACATCACCGCCCACCACACATGCTGTACTGGTCAGCATTTCGGGCAGCACTCCGGCTTCACGCTCAAAATTTCTACTGCCATCGTTGACATAGACTCGGTCCTGGTAATACTGGTGCCCGGCATAACGCTCTGTCCCGCCACTGGTCGCGTAGAGATCGAGGTCACCATCGCCTTCCAGGTCGAAAAGCAACAGCCCGAGGTCCTCGAAATCGCGGGTTTCAAGTTCTGTTTCGGAGAAATTTCCATTGGCAGCCTGAAGAAAAATCCTGGCATTGGCCCCATACTGCCCACCGATCACGAGGTCATCCAACTGATCTCCGTTGACATCCCCTACGGCCATTCCGGGTCCCTGATTGGCAAACCCGTGAAAAAGAAGTGGTTGGGTTCGATAATCACTGACCGCAACGCTCTCTTCATACCGGAAATTAATCAGGTTCCATGGTTCCAGTAGCTTTTCGCCACCTTTGCCTGGCTCTCCCCTTTCAACAGAATCATCATAATTCACAGTCACCACCTGGTCGACCTGCAGACCTTGCTGAACGCTGCGGCGACCGTCCGGCCAGGTTACGACCAGGCTGTCCACCTGCATTTCGCTTCCCAGCCCAAAGTGTTGCACCTTCGTCACTGTGCTTTGAAATCCCCTGACTGGCTGAACGTAGCGGACCTGCTCAGTTCCCCCTGCGTGAACTGTTACGGTTGCCCCAAATCCATTGGAGTTGGCATCCTCGCCCGTCAGTTGGACTCCCAGATAGTGGGTGTGTAGTGAGTCTTTTTCGCGCAGGGTGTTGCGATAAATGAAGGCTGGCTGGTTAAGGTTGCTGGTGATGATCTCCAAATCCCCATCGAGGTCCAGGTCCACGTAGGCGGCACCATTAGAGATGGAGGACTGGTCGATGCCCCACTTTTCACCGATATTTTCAAAGGTTTGGTCCCCTTTGTTTCGGTAAACATAGTTGGGCAAAATAATGGAGGGTTGCTCCTGCACACTGCTGTTCATGAGTTTCCGGTATTCCTCCGGACTTGCAAAGGGAGCCTGTGCATTCTCTCGAAAGTTCACAAAATCAAGGTCTGTGATGTCCCTGCCGTACCCATTGGTAATGTGCAGGTCCTGCAGGCCGTCGTTGTCGAAGTCAGCGATCAGGGGTGCCCAGCTCCAGTCGGTTTTCTCGATGCCAGCGAGGCGTCCGATTTCACTGAAACGATTTTCTCCCACCGACAGGTGCAACATATTGCGCATGTACTGGTAGCCATAACCATAGTCCACGGCCCGATAAAACCTGTCTTCCTGGTTGGGACCAAACATCATTTTCCTTCGGTAGTGGCCCTCGGGCAGCATATCCAGCGTTACAATATCAAACAGCCCATCGTTGTTGAGGTCTCCAATGTCATTCCCCATCGAGAAGTGGCTCATGTGGGTAAGAAAATCCTGTATGCTCTCGCGGAAGGTCCCATCCTGCTGATTGAGGTAAAGGAGGTCACGGGAGAGATAGTCGTTGGAGACATACACATCGGGCCAGCCATCGTAATTGACATCCAGGATGCCAACCCCTAGCCCAAATCCTTCGATCGTAATCCCGGCCTGCTCTGATGCATCCCGGTAAATGGGATGGCCCAGTGAGTCCGAACCCAGGTTCTCATATAACCTGTCAGTATTCCTCCCACGCCCATTGGTCAGAATGGGCTTGATGGTCACCGCTGATCGCTCGAATCCTCCTCCATTGAGCAGGTACATATCGAGATCACCGTCGCGGTCATAGTCAAAAAAGGCCGCCTGATTGGACTCATTCGGATCGGCGAGTCCGTAAGCAGCTGCGGATTCTACAAATGTTAGGTCTCCCTGATTGACATAGAGCAGGTTTGGAAACATACTTTTCTTACCTGGGCCTCCAACACATATATAGATGTCGTCATGGCCATCCTGATTGATGTCCACGATGGAGATCCCGGCACACCATTTGCCCTCGGTGTTCAGGCCGGAGCTTTCAGTGACGTCTTCAAATCTGAGGTTTCCTTTATTCAGGTAAAGGCGGCTTTTGACCCTGTTTCCGGTAAAAACTACATCGGGTAAGCCGTCGGCGTTGAAATCGCCAATTCCCACTCCTCCTCCGTTGTAGAGGTATTCGAAGTCCAGCAAACTGTATTCCTCGTCTGGTTGGACGGTATTCTGGAAGTCGATTCCGGTCTGATCAGCAGACAGCAGTTGAAATAGGGCTTCAGGGTCTTGATGATCTGTGGTACACCGAGCGGTCATGAGAAGGAGTAGCAGCCCCCACCACCCATTGAATCTGGGCATTTTTTTATTTTGAATGTAGAAGGAAAGGCTTAGAAAAAAAAGTAAGGGTAACATGAGATCCAGCAAACTGGTCCATATTACCCTTACCTAAACCGGTCAATTACACCTGCTAGTTAGCCTGGTTCCCGACGAGGTTCGGGTTACGGTCCAGCTCCGTCTGTGCGATTGGTATCACAGTGCGGTTGGGTGCAAAAGTTTCAAATTCGGAATCGTGGTTTTTCAACAGCTCCAGCTCAGCAGCATCATCCAGGTATCCCCAGCGAACGATGTCGTACCAGCGCTTGCCTTCGATGGCCAACTCAACGATGCGCTCGTGCTCGATCTGATCCATGAACTGATCAAGGCTATACCCTGCAAACTCAGCTGCACGGTCAGGCATATTGGCGCGGTCACGAACCTGCTGTACGTAGTTAGCAGCCTCAGCGATGTTGCCATTATTGGCCAGACACTCCGCATACATCAGCAGCACGTCGGCATAGCGGATGATGTGGTAGTTGAATCCGGATGAGAAGGCATCAGATCCATCAGAAGCATTGGTGTACTTACGGATGAAGTAATCTTCTGGAGCATATCCGCGCTCAGCCCAGGAAACACCGTAGGCAGTGGTATCCCCTTCTTCCGGCTCATATGCCAGGAGGGTCGCACTGAAACGTGGGTCCAGTCCTCCATCAATGGTGCGCTCTTCGCGCATCTCATTGTACAGGAACTCCGTAGGGAAGAAGTCAAAGAAATCTCCCTGAGAATAGGTAGGCGTAACGGCCAGAAACTGTCGCCAGTTTACATTGGGATCACCTCCCCAGTTGTACTCAGATGCAGTTGAGGTGGTAAACTCTGCCCAGAAGATTCGTCCTGGGTTAGAGGCCTCCACAGCGGGATCCTGGGTAAACAGGTCTGCGTAGTTCTCAGCCAACTGGTATTCACCAGAGTTGATTACAGAAGCAAACAGAGGCTCCGCTGACGCATAGTCTCCCTCATACAGGTAAACGGTACCCAGCAGAGACTGAGCAGCGCCCTTGGTAGCACGTCCTGCCTGACCCTGATCGAGTCCAGAAACACCATTGTAATTCACTGGCAGGCGCGAAATGGCTTCATTCAGGTCAGACTTAACCTGCTCATACACCATTTCCTTGGTTACTCCTTCATTGGAAGGATAGAATTCGTCCTGGTTCTTGGGAGTCTCCAGGATAATGGGTACCTGCTCATGTGTATTGGCCAGGTTGAAGTAGGCCAGTGCGCGCAGGAAGTATGCCTGTCCGTACAGGCGCTCACGCAGTTCGCTGTCTACGTCTTCGATTGTAGCGATTTGCTCCAGGGCCTGATTGGCACGCGAAACCATGATGTAGTGACCAGCCCAGAAGATTTCCAGAGCTCCATCCGTAGCAGGAAGGGTAAAGGCACTAAATCCGGTCATAAAAGTCCAGGGACTTCTACAGGAAAGCTCATCGCCTCGCCCATCATTGTAGATCGGAACGATCCGCTGGTACATACCATCGATAATCAGGGCATTGTAGATCGCATCTACAGCAGCCACAGCCTCTTCCTCAGACTGGTAGTAGTTGTCTGAAGACAGTCGATTTGGATCTGCAATATCAAGCTGGTTTTTGCAGCCTCCCAAACCGATCACGATAATCAGGAGAAGATATATATGGAATTTCATTGTTAGCTAAGCTTAAAATTTCAGATTAACACCAACCATGGTAGTTGTAGGACGTGGGAAGGTACCGAAGTCAAACCCAGGGTTCAGGATACCAGCCTGGAAGTCAGGGTTATATCCTTTGTAAGCAGAGAATACTGCTACGTTCTGCATGGTGAAGTAGAAACGAGCGCTCTGGATCTTCAGCATGTTCAATGCTCCACGAGAGAGTGTGTAACCAAGAGAGATGGTATTCAGACGGAAGTAGTCACCATCCTGCAGCCATCCTGGACGGTCTGAATCACGCTGGTTGTTGTTGGGATCATTCCATACCACACGTGGGATATCGGTGTTGGTATTATTAGGAGTCCAACGATCCAGGATATCGGTGTGCCAGTTGGTGTACCCGGAGGTTACCATCAGGCCGCGATACAGGTTGCTGTTGATGAGGTTACCACCGGCACCCTGCCCAAAGATGGTCAGATCAAAGCCTTTGTAGTAAGTTACCACGTTCAGACCATAGTAGTAGGTAGGCATTCCCTGTCCAAGGTACTGACGGTCAGCTTCGTCGATGATGTTATCTCCGTTCAGGTCAGAGAAGCGGATGTCACCAGGAGAGGTATTCTCATTCTGGAAAGGAGCTTCCGCAACTTCAGTTTCTGATTGGAAGATCCCCTCATATACCCAACCGTAGTGCTGGCCTACAGAACTACCCACCTCGGTACGTGCTCCGGTACCGGAGAGGAACTCCAGTCCACCAATGTCAAGAACTTCGTTCTTGAGGGTGTAGAAGTTTGGTGCAATGTCAAAGCTAAAGTCGCCCAGAGTAGGACGCCATACAGCAGAGAACTCAAATCCAGAGTTGGTGATAGAACCAGCATTGGTAGTCAGACCTGACAGAGATCCGTTTGAAAGCGGAATAGGCAGGTCGATCAGCACACCCTCAGAAGTGTTGGCGTAGTATTCTGCCGTAACGTCGAGTTTTCCGCCCCAAAGTGACATGTCAACTCCTACGCTGCTGGTGATTCGGGTCTCCCAGGTAATGGATGGGTCAACCAGAATAGTAGTAGCGGCGCCAAATACACGCTCGTCTCCATACTGATAAGGAATCGAACGGTTGATGGTGCTCTGGTAGCGGTAGTTACCGATTTCCTGGTTACCTAGCTGACCGTAACCACCTCTCAGCTTCAGCTCGGTGATCGCTGCAGGCAGGTTGAAATCATTGTGGATTTTCCAGGCCAGACCTATTGAAGGGAAGAACGCAAAGCGATCCTCTGGACGGAACCTTGAAGAACCGTCATTACGCACGTTGAAGGTCAACAGGTAGCGGTCATCGTAAGAGTAATTCACACGACCCAGGAACGACATCAGAGCAGAGTACTGCTGGTTGTCAATTACACTAAAGGTCGATGCGTTGGAGAGGCTCAGGATGTAAGGCTTCTCCAGGCCAGAACCAACGGCAGAAATCTGACGGTAGTTGAAGTTCTGGAAGCTCTGTCCCACCAGTAGGGTCAGGTTATGCTTGCCAAACGTATTCTGGTAGGTCAGGGTATTTTCAACCAGGAAAGAGTTGGACGAACGGTCACCAACCTGAAGCTCGGCAATCGGACGTGGGAAGAAGTAACCCAGGTCGTACTCTGGAGCAAACAATTCATCGCTGATGTCAGTGTTGTCATACTGGAGGTTCAGCTTGTAGGTCAGGCCTTCGAACAGGTCCACCTCACCATATACGTTGGCCAGCAGGCGCTGTACCTGGGTAGAGTTGGATACCAGGGAGTTGAATCCAGGAACATTCAGGGAAATAGACTGGTGAATCACCGCGTCAGCACCCCCATAACCACCTTCGCGGTTTGGATCCAGTAGCGGAATGGTGGGAGCGGCTTGCAGGAGGTCGTTTACCAGCGTAGGACGTCCACCAGGCAGGAACAGGGTGAATACCCCGTTGTAGAATAGCGGATTCTCATCGGAGCGCATGAAATACATGTTCTCACCGAATCGTACGCGACCAAGGTCAGTCTCAGAGTTTACGCGAATAGAGTAGCGCTTGTAGTCAGGACCAGATCCTACCAGGGTTCCCTTGTTGTCCAGGTAATCCATAGACATGTAGTAGCTGGTAGCATTGGTACCACCGCTCAGGCTCATGTTGTAGTTCTGGATGCTCCCGTTCTTGTAGCCTTCATTCTGCCAGTCAGTGTCGATGTCACCGATAAAGTCTGGAGAGCTGGGATCGTTACCAGGAACAGGGTCGCGACCAGCGTTGGCCAGCAACTCAGTATTGATGCCCTGATATCCTTCGCGGCCCAGCAGTGGGATACGCTGTGGTACGGTCTGAAGACCGTAGTAAGAAGAGAAATTCACACTCAGTCGCTCGTTTCTACGACCGGACTTGGTCGTGATGATCACAACGCCATTGGCAGCACGGTTACCGTAGATCGCACCGGATGTTGCATCCTTCAGCACCTGAATAGACTCAATGTCATTGGGGTTCAGGTCGCGGATGCCACCAGCCAGGGGAAATCCATCGACTACGTACAGAGGCTCAGCTCCAGCACCAAGGCCGAATGTACTGACCCCACGCACACGTACAGTAGGAGTCGCACCAGGTTGTCCATCAGAAGTAATGGAAACACCCGCTACACGTCCCTGCATCATCTGGGTCACATCGTTGGTTGCCTGCTTTTTCATTTCGTCAGCATCAACCACGGAAACGGCCCCTGTAAGGTCCGCTTTCTTTACCGTACCGTATCCTACCACAACCACCTGGTCGAGGGTTTTGGTATTCTCTTCAAGGGATACGTTGATGGTGGTCTGATCTCCTACAGGGATCTCCTGGGGAGTGTATCCGTAATATTTGAATACGAGTACATCACTAGAAGAAGCGGAAATCGCATACTCACCATTTTCATCAGTCAAGGCACCACTGGTACCTCCCTGAACTGTCACACTCACGCCAAAAAGGGCTTCCCCATCAGCGGTTGAAACAGTACCTGAAACACTCCTAGTCTGTGCTGAGACCGTAAAAATCAGCATCAGAAGGAACACGGTAGAGACTGCCCCGTTTCGCAAAACGGAGGCAATTCTACCTTTCTTGAGGATAGAAATTTGATTTTTCATTAAGACACAAATTGTAGCAGTCTTTTAAGTGTGATTATCACACTTAAGACCTAAAGTAGTTGCCTTTAGCCAGATTAACAAATTTGTAATGGGTGATTTTTCTTCAGACTCCACACTTCCATCAGATTAGCAGTAATTCCCGCAAAAGGAAAAATGCAGAATTAGAAGCTGAATATTCCTCCACTACTTCCCCTCTTCTTCCTAAGCACCTCATATTCAGCCCACTAAAAACAATCAATATTTACCCGCTTCCACAGCGCCCTCTACCACCTTTCATAAATTTCCACTCTTAAAATAATTAAAATAAATGTGACTTCAACATTTATCTTGGCAAAGATTCTTATATTTCAAGCAGAATTGAGAACTTTACAATAGTTTGAGCACTCTGCAACAGGGAAAAATGTAGAAATTCATCTTTCTTCTCAGATCATTATTTCCTGGCAGCACTAAGGCGATATATATTTTGGAGGATCTGACAATTAAGTATCCAAACGCCCAATCGTACAGCTATGACCAAAGAGACAAAGTGCTCATGGCCGTTGATTGCATCATTTTTGGATTTGACGGTGAGGATTTAAAAGTACTGCTGATCAAAAGGGGATTTGAGCCTGAAAAGGGAAAGTGGTCCCTTGTGGGGGGATTCATGAAGCGTAGCGAGACCCTCGAAAACGCCGCTACCCGGATCCTCAACCTATACACGGGCCTCGATGATATTTACATGGAGCAGGTAGCCACGTTTAGCGAGGTTCACCGTGACCCGGCTGAACGAACCCTCTCAACCGCTTACTATGCCCTGATTAACATCAAGGATCATAGCCAGAAACTGATACAGGAATTTTCGGCCAAATGGTTCCCCATTGACGAAGCACCCGGGCTCATATTTGACCACGACCAGCAGGTTGAAAATGCCCTTCAGCTCCTTCGCTCAAGGGCTATCAACCACCCTATAGGCCTGGAGTTGCTGCCAGAGAAGTTCACCATGAAACAGCTTCAAAGGCTTTACGAAGTGATCTGGAGCACCCAGCTCGACAAGAGAAACTTCATCAACAAGATTCGGTCGGTGGGCATTCTCAAAAAGCTCGAAGAAAAGGACATGACTTCCTCGCGGAAAGGGTCCCATTTGTACACCTTCGACCTGGAAAAATACAACCACAAGGAGGGACCGGAATTTATGATCAAGTATTGAGGTATGCGGTAGCATATTGAACCCTTTTGTATCCTGCGCTTTTTCACGCCGATAGGAACAGGTATATAAAGAAAAAATCTCACGCGGAGAGCGCGGAGGCGCGGAGAAGAAGAAGAATCCAAGGATTCTTGTTAGCAAAAAACGCAGGATGAGTTGGTTACCAAATCAAACAGCCTAAGATATGCGGTATGCCAGGTGCTTCGATACTTCCTATCACCGGTTGCGCCTTATCCCATCCTTCCCATTCCCACCTTATTCAATCTTCCCAATACCAAAGCTTGTAATTACAGATTCCCTCGCCTATCTTAAGAAGTGTCTTAATTACACTTTTACCTACTACACTCGACTCGTATGAAATCTATTTCCATTGCCCTGCTTGTGGGGCTCATGCTGGGACTCCTGTCCTTTGGCTACTCCCAAACTACTACCACCATCTCCCTTCAACCCGATGAAGAGGCTCCGGTAATCAGCAAACACATTTACGGCCACTTTGCAGAGCACCTGGGCCGATGTATTTATGGCGGATTTTATGTTGGAGAAGACAGTGACATCCCCAATACGGCGGGGGTCCGCAACGACGTGGTCGAGGCGCTGAAAGCACTGCAAATTCCCAACCTGCGCTGGCCAGGAGGCTGCTTTGCCGATACCTACCACTGGAAAGATGGCATTGGCCCCAAAGAAGACCGCCCATCCATTCTCAACATCTGGTGGGGCAATGTCAGCGAAGACAACAGCTTCGGAACCCATGAATTCCTCAACATGTGTGAACTGCTGGAGACCGAGCCTTATCTCTCTGCCAACGTAGGCAGCGGCACGCCACAGGAAATGGCCGACTGGATCAAGTACACCAATCACCCTGCTGGCTCCAGCCCCATGCCTGACCTCCGGAGTGACAATGGCCGCGAAGAACCCTGGAAGGTTACTTACTGGGGCATCGGAAACGAAGCCTGGGGATGTGGGGGCAACATGCGACCCGAGTATTATGCCGACGTCTATCGCCGATATGCGACCTTCACCACCGACTGGAGAAATTCCGATGGACTCGTGAGAGTGGCATCCGGTGCCAGTAGCGGAGATTACAACTGGACCGAAGTCCTGATGCGGGATATCCCCCATAACCTGCTGGAAGCCATCGCCCTGCACCATTACTCTGTGATTGACTGGGGCAACAAAGGCCCTGCCATCGGCTTTTCAGAAGAGCAATACTTCACCATCATGGAACGCGCCCTGATGATGGAAGAACTCATACAGAAGCACGTAGCCATCATGGACAAATACGACAAGGAAAAGCGCGTGGCGCTGTTTGTCGATGAGTGGGGGGGCTGGTACGATGTCGAGCCCGGCACCAACCCTGGCTTTTTGTATCAGCAAAACACCATGCGCGACGCCATGATTGCCGGAGCTACGCTCAACATTTTCAACAACCACGCAGATCGCGTCAAAATGGCCAATCTGGCCCAGGCCATCAATGTCCTGCAAGCTGTTATCCTGACCGACGAGGAGAAAATGATCCTGACCCCGACCTACCATGTAATGCGCATGTACAGTGTACACCAGGAAGCCCGATTGATTCCCCTCTCCTTTGTTTCTCCTCAGTATATCCACAATGACCGAGTGATCCCGGCAGTTTCCGCTTCTGCCTCGCAGGACGAGAGTGGTGTAGCACACATTTCGCTCGTTAACATCGATGCGAGCAGCTCCCACACAATCGAGCTGGATGCTTCAGATCTGGATCTGGACAGATTGGAAGGGGAAATTCTGACTGCTGAGGCCTTGCAGGATCACAATACCTTTGAGAACCCCAACGCAGTGGAGCCATCAGAATTCAAGGAGTTTGAGCTGAAAAATGGCAAAATTACCCTTACCCTGCCTCCATTCTCAGTCGTTGTCCTGGCAGGCGAATAGGGCTATTCCATCAGGCCATGTATATACTCAGAAAAATAATGCTGCCATTCCTCCTTATTGGGGGAATGGCCTCTTTTTCGCTCTACGCCCAGCACTCCGTAGCTCGTCAGTGGAACGAAGTGTTGCTGGACGCCATACGGGGGGACTATGCCCGACCGACCGTACATGCGAGGAACCTGTTCCACATTTCGGCGGCCATGTACGACGCATGGGCCATCTATGAGGATTCAGGAGATCCCTACCTGTTGGGCAATACCCGACATGGGTATAAAGCATACTTAGACGGCGTACCTAATCACGATGACCGCCAACAAGCACAGGAAACCGCGATCAGTTACGCGGCCTTTCGGCTGATTACCCATCGATTTTCGGCTTCTCCCCAGTCGATTCCGACACAGCTACTCTGCGAAAACCTGATGTCACAGTTGGGCCTGGATCCTTCCTTCGAATCTCTTGACTATGCCAAGGATGGGCCTGCTGCTTTGGGAAACTACATTGCCCATGCCTACATCGAGTACGGGCTACAGGACGGCTCCAATGAGCGGCAGGCTTATGGGAATACCTATTATACCCCCGCCAATCCACCACTTGAGCCCACTAAACCAGGAAACCCCGACCTCCAACTGCCCAATCTCTGGCAACCTCTGCTGCTGGATATTTTTGTGGACCAAAGCGGAAATGAGGTCGATGCCGATGGGCTTCCTTTCCTGGGGCCGGAGTGGGGCAAGGTCGCGCCATTCTCCCTGACGGAACAGGACCTCACCCTCTACGAACGAGACGGGTTTACCTACTACGTGTACCACGATCCAGGGCCACCCGCACTGATCGATGAAAATGGAAACGGAGGTGGCACCGATGGAGATGCATACCAATGGGGGTTTTCGCTGGTCGCACGATGGTCTTCCCATCTGGATCAGGCCGATGGCGTGATGTGGGATATTTCTCCCGCCTCGATAGGAAATGTCAGCTCCTATCCGACGACGCTGGATGGCCTGAAGGAATTTTTCGGGGATCCAGAAGGAGGAGATCCCGGTCAGGGGCACGAACTCAATCCTTACACAGGGCAAGCCTATGAGCCCAATGTAGTCCCCCGCGGCGATTACGCTCGGGTACTGGCTGAGTTTTGGGCCGATGGGCCTGACTCCGAGACCCCTCCCGGTCACTGGTTTACCATCCTCAATTACGTTTCCGATCATCCTGCCAATCCCAAAAAATTTATGGGCCAGGGCCCTCCCCTACCCGATTTGGAGTGGGATGTCAAGGCCTACTTTGTGCTGGGCGGAGCCATGCACGACGCAGCGATTTCTGCCTGGGGCGTCAAGGGTTATTACGACTACATAAGGCCCGTTTCGGCTATTCGCTGGATGGCAGACCAGGGACAACGCAGCGATCCAACCCTTCCCGGTTACGACCCCATGGGCATTCCCCTATATCCAGGTCAGATAGAGGTGGTGACGGCGGAAGATCCACTTGCAGGCAGTTCCGAGGAAAATGTAGGAAAGATCAAACTCTATGCATGGAAAGGCCCCGATTACATTGGCTCGGTAGCCACCGATCAGGCCGGAGTGGACTGGATCCTGGCTGAAGACTGGTGGCCCTATCAACGTCCCAACTTCGTTACCCCTCCGTTTGCGGGGTATGTGTCGGGGCACTCGACCTTTTCGCGGGCAGCGGCGGAGGTATTGACGGCTTTCACGGGTGATGAGTTTTTCCCAGGTGGAATGGGAGAATTTATAGCGAGGAAGAATGAGTTTCTCGTCTTCGAGGAAGGCCCGAGCGTGGATGTGACGCTGCAATGGGCAACCTACCGGGATGCATCTGACCAGACCAGCCTGTCCCGTATCTGGGGAGGCATCCATCCGCCGGTGGACGATATACCCGGTCGCCTGATTGGAGAAAAGGTAGGCAAAGAGGCATTTGCGTTCGCTAACAGCCACTTTGAGGGCAAGGCCGCGCAGGAAGAGGGACTGGCAGAGCTAACGGCCTTCCCCAACCCGGTTTCGCGGGGATCAGCATTTACGCTTCAGCTATCGGAGCCCACGTCACTGGTAACGATGGAGCTATATCTTCCCACCGGAAAACTGGCCTGGAGCACAACCAAAGAAGTAACTCGGGGCGAGGTAGCAGTACCTGCCATGGCCGCCCATCTGCCGCTGGGGCTATATTACGTGGTGGTCAAAGGTCCAGACTGGGAATCGGCCAAAACGGTGAGGGTGGTTCCGTAGTTGGGAGTTGGGAGTTGGGAGTTGGGAGTTGGGAGTTGGGAGTTGGGAGTTCAATAGTTTACGAGCTGGGATTTTAACAACGAACATCAAACCAAAAACTTCGGTTCTCTGACAGAAATGGCGAGAATGTATAGAGGAAAGGTACGACCCCTACAGGGTTCACATCCGAGGTCAACGGCCCTGCAAGCCAGCGCGGGAGACCTCGTAGAGGTCTGACCTTTGTAGCTCACGTAGCACCATCGACTCGACCCCAGAGGGGTCGTACCCCCTTTTCTCTCCGCCAAAATTGTCAGAGAACCAAAAACTTCGAACTACCCCTGCTCACTCATGTGGAACACTTTCTCCATCTCGACCCATTTTTCGCCGGATTCTGAGTCAGGTAGCGGCTGCTGAAAAGTCCCCATGAGGTCTTCCCATTCCTGGCAGCGGGGATGCAGGGTCAGGTATCTGGGAAAATCAAAATCAGGGTTGAAGTCATCCTTTACTTCCATAAGCATGAACATCCGATTGCCCCTCAACCAAATGCGCATGTCCATGACGCCGACTTCCCGTAAGGCAGCGAGGACCTCTGGCCAGACTTGCTGGTGGTGCCTGCGGTAGGTGGCGATGGCTTCGGGATCGTCCCTGAGATCCAGGGTCATGGCGAGTTCTTTCATAGAGATACAATCTAATCAGGATTCCAAAAGCCCAGTCAGGATTTTCAGAATTACAGGATTGACAGAAGGGTTAGGGTCTGTATCCTTGCGCATATTTTGGAAAAATCGGCTAGCCTGATCAAACCCAAATCCGTTACCTTTTGCCCACGAAAAACAATAACCATGCCCGTACTTAAATACGACGATACCCCCGCTGAAGTCCTTCGTGAGGGCCTCGAACGCAAGATCATCTACGTTGGCGATCTCATGACCGTGGTCATCGACTTTACTGATGGCCCCTGGGAAGAACCGGAGCCTCCCCATTCTCATCCCCACGTGCAAACCACCTACGTCGCGGCTGGGGAGATCACCTTTTACTGTGAAGGCGAACCCGAACAACACCTTAAAGCTGGAGATATGTTTGCCGTGCCTTCCGGCAAAAAGCACACCATCAAGGTGATAACCCCTCATGTGCGACTCATCGACAACTTTACCCCGCTGCGCGAGGAGTTTCTTTCCTGATATCCAATTGAACAAAATCTACTTTCCTAACTCTTATTTCCTATGCGAAATCTGCTCCTACTCCTTTTGTTGACTGCCCTATATGGGGTACAACTTCCCGCCCAGACGACCGGCACCCTGACTCCCGATGGGGCCTGGTGCTGGTTCTCCGACCCGCGCGCCATCTACATGGATGGGCAGATCATCACCGGATGGGTCAAGTCAAGCGGAACCATCGAGGCAGCCCAATTTGACGTGGAGAGCGGCGAGGTACAGCCCCATGAGCTGTACTTTCGTCTGGAACAGGACGATCACGACAACCCGGCTTTTGCTCACCTGGCGAGCGGCAAAGTCCTCGCCATGTACACCCGCCACAGCTACAAAGACCTGTTTATCAACATCCTGGATAGCCTGGGGGGTGAAGCAGCATTCTCCAAGCCGCATTTTATCCACCCCATCAGCGACGAGGAACTGGAGAAGTTCCCAGTGGAGACCATGACCTATGCCAATCCCTATCAGCTCGCGGCGGAGGATGGAAGGATTTACTGCTTTGGCCGCTGGGCGGGCTTCAAGCCCAACATGATGTGGTCGGACGATGAAGGGGCGACCTGGAGCCAGAGCCGCGTATTCATCACCAATTATCCCTTTGAGCACAACAACCGCCCCTACGTCAAGTATTTCTCCGACGGGCAGTCCCGCATTCACATGGTCTTCACCGACGGACATCCCCGCGTGGAGCCGACCAACTCGGTGTACTATGCCTATTATGAAGACGGAGCCTTTTATCAGGCCGGAGGAGAGAAGATTTGCAGCATGGAGGAGGCCCCCTTCGAACCCAGGGATGCCTCGGTCATCTTTGAGTCCAACGAAGCCGAAGGCCGCGCCTGGATCGCCGACATCGGGCAGGATGAAAAGGAAAATCCGGTGATCCTCTACACCAAAAGTCCCGAAGAGACCGACCATCGCTACTGGTATGCGCGCTTTGTCAATGGCAAGTGGATCAACCACGAAGTCTGTGCCTCCGGCCCATGGTTTCCCCAGACGCCAGAGGGACAGCGGGAGCGCGAACCGCACTACTTTGGCGGGATGAGCGTCCACCCCGACAATGCAAATGTAATTTTCCTTTCCCGTCAAATTGACGGAGTGTTTGAGATTGAGCGTTGGGAAACCCATGACATGGGAGTCTCATGGGAATCCGAGGCCATCACCGAGGACTCTGAGCTGGACAATGTGCGTCCCTACCTGCCCCGCGGGCTGAAGGCCAACGATCCGGAGGTAGTCCTTTGGATGGAAAACCGCAAGTATGTGCACTATACCGACTATGAGTCGGCGATCAGGTATTGGGTGGCAGAGTGAGGTTGGGTCGGCTATTGTAAGTCAATCCCATAGCTTGCCAACTCTTTTTCCAGCGCCATAGCGGATAGCCCGATTCTGGTTAATTCTGATTCTCGGTGAGAAACATAGTCCTCACCGAGAATTTCCTTGATGAAAGAGTCGGCAGACATCCATAAACCAGTTAATGTCAACTCCTTTGCAGCCTGATACTGTTTGATTTTTGTGATGAGAATCCTTTCCTCAGGTTCTCCCTCTTCAGCATATTTCAACAAATCCTCCAGCATCTCGACCATTCGCTCTAACGACTGCTGTTCTTCGTTCATTTTCTCCAGGAAAAGGGTGCGATATGCTTCGGTTGTCAGCCCCTCCTCGTAGCAATCACTCCTGTAAGTGTATGGAGATAGGGTAATCAACCGCTTTCCCAGACGCCTCTTTTCTGTGTCCAAAATGGCGATCTGCTCTATTTCTTCTGGTACGTTTGCTATCAGGTATTGAAACTCAAAAGGGCAGTTGCAAAAATAGCCCTCATGGCCTTTGGCAATGCCATACTTCAACACGAGGGTATCGCCCACCAGTTCCGCATCATAGTAGCTTCCGGTTGCGCAATTAGCCAAAACTGAGATTCGAATCCTGAAGAGATCCCCTACCCTGCCACTATCCAGGATCCTGTCATTGAAGTGGTGCTCATCTTCGACCTGAATTCCCACACAATCAGAGCAGGAAAACTCTGTTACCTCGACCTGCTGAGCAGATAAAAATAGGGGCAGCCCCCACAGCATGAGACAAAGTGAAGTTTTCATGGCGACCTATCGTTTATGGTCCCTGAGCTAAGTTATCCAGCTTCTATTAGTAGCCCTGGAGAAAACCGATGCTTTATGCGAATCAAGGGTTCACCCCCAAAAAAAGGGCTGTAGCACATCGTAGAGGCGACCCGCAGGTTCGCCTAGCGTATCAGGTGAACCTGCGGGTCGCCTCTACAAGACCATGATCATAACCCTTGATTCACATGCTTTGCAAATTCTGCTTCATCCCTCCATAGCAGACATATGATTTCTCAATGGTAAAAACCAAACCTGCCAGGCCTATCGAGCCTCCATTATTTCCCCTGCTGACTTTGCCAGTTAGCGGGGTTTATCCTTTTGTAGCCTTCTGTTCACTCATCCACCCCTTCAACCTCTGCATGCCTTCGTCAATCGAAACCGTGGGCACATACCCAAAATCCCGCTTCGCAGCCGAGATGTCGTACCAGTGCGAGCTTGACAACTGCTTGGCGATGAAGGGCGTTACCCGAGGTTCGGCCTTGATCCGGAGAAACCGATAAATGCCTTGCAAAACGTGGCCCAGGGCCAGCGCCAGTTTGGGGTCGATGTAGCGATCTACCGGCGGCAATCCCCCACAAGCCAGCAGGCGGTTCATGAACTCACTGATGGGGATGGGTTCGTCCTGCGAAAGGAAGTATGCCTTGCCAGCCACCAACTCGGGCTGGTTGAGCATTGCCTGAAAGGCTTGCAGGTGGGCTTCGGCCGCATTGTCGATGTAAATGGTGTCAACGAGGTTGCGCTCGTGGCCCAGAATGCGAAGTTGATTCTTCCTGCGGCGTTCCATCAGCCGGGGCAAATAATGGGGATCACCTGGTCCCCAAACCAGATGGGGACGCAGCGAACAGGTAATCAGTTCAGGGCTGTTGGCCTTCAGGATCGCCTGCTCGGCATAGGCTTTGGTTTCGGGATAATGGGCGTCAAACTTCTCAGGATAAGGCAGGCTTTCATCCTTGCCCTCAAACCCACCGTCATAGACCACGCTGGGCGAACTGGTAAACACCAGATACCTGATTCCCAGACTCCGGCAGGCCCGGATTACGTGCATGGTACCGACCACATTGGCCTCGTAAAAGGACTCAAAGCTGCCCCACTGCCCTGTTTTTGCTGCGACATGAAACACCGCTTCACAACCCTCCATGGCCTGCCTTAGCTCCAGGAAATCTGAAAGACTTCCCTGAACGTGTGATACGCCCAATTCGCTGAGCCCGGGATGGTTGCCTCGCGAAAAAGAGACCACCTCGTGCCCTTGTGCCAACAATTGTTTCCCAATCGCCATTCCCAGAAATCCACCGCCGCCTGTTACGAATACTTTCATCATCGCTTTGATTTTCAAGAAGAAGAGAAATAGCGTGGGGGGTATAGGGGGTATAGGGGGTATAGGG
>CAYFIR010000051.1:0-41542 GCA_964343195.1 uncultured Bacteroidia bacterium
CGCTCGTGAGCTTCTCCGAAGCGAAACGTCAAGTCAAAGCGTCTCTGACGCCAGGCACAATTGAAAACGGAATGGTCAATAACATGGGAACTTTGAACCGCGAAACTAATGACTAGTGCTTCGCATTCGAAATTCGTAATCAATAACTCGAAATTTAAAGTACTCCTGTTCAGCCACTTACTTCATTTTGAGTTGGGTTATCACTTCATGCTGATTGCATTAGGGAAGCACCCAAAGTGGAGAGGCGATACGTCACCCCGTAAAACCTCGCCTCCAGCGCACCTGCAACCAGGAGTTCTACTTCCATCAACAGAGCCAATTTCTCTGGACCAAAAAGAAAAGACAGCGTGGGATTTCTCTCACGCTGTCTTTTTTATTCCAATAGGGCAAGCCTACTTCTTGTCCTTGTCACCCTTCTTAGCTTTGGACTTAGTGGTCGAAGTCTTTTTTGCGGTGGTCTTCTTTCGCCCACCGCCACGGCCTTTCTTGGGATTTTTCTGATGCTCTTCAAACAGGCGATCGCAATCCTCCCGGGTAAGGTTTTCTGGCTCTACATCCTTGGGAATCTTCACGTTGTTTCCCTGGTACTTGAGGTAAGGCCCCCATCGACCGCGCAGGATCTGCACTTCATCGTCGAAATGCTTGATGATTTTATTTCGCTCGATCTCCTTCTTCTTCTCAATCAGTTCGACTGCACGCTCATAGGTTACCGTGTAGGGATCATCGCCTTCCTCCAGGGAAGCGAATAACTTCCCTAGCTGCACATATGGGCCAAATCGACCAATATTGGCCTTGACGGGCTGTTCTTCATATTCTCCCAATACACGCGGAAGCCTGAAAAGATCCAGTGCCTCTTCCAGGGTGATGGTTTCCAGGCGCTGATTGGCGCGCAGTTTGGCGTACTTGGGCTTTTCTTCATCATCTGATGCCCCTAGCTGCACCATGGGGCCATATCGTCCCAGACGCGCTGAAATCGGCTTACCGGACTTGGGGTGCTCTCCCAGGTGACGTTCACCCTGATGGCGGTCAGCTTCCTCAACGGTTTTTTCGACCATCGGCTCGAAGTCTTCATAGAAGCCCTCCAGCATTTTTCGCCAGATCGCACTTCCTTCAGCAATCTTGTCGAACTCTCCCTCCACCTTGGCCGTGAAGCCATAATCAAGGATATCGGGAAAGAATTTCACCAGAAAATCATTCACCACCATCCCGAGGTCAGTTGGGAACAGCTTGTTCTTTTCTGCTCCGGTAGTCTCGGTTTTGACTTTTTGCTCTATGGAATCATCAGCCAGCACCAGCAGGTCAAGATCGCGAGGAGTTCCATCCCGGCTTTCCTTCACGACATAAAATCGCTTCTGAATGGTCGAAATGGTTGGGGCATAAGTAGAGGGGCGGCCTATGCCAAGTTCCTCCAGCTTCTTTACCAGACTCGCCTCGGTATAACGGGGGGCAGGCCTTGTGTAGCGCTGAAGAGCCTGCATATGCTTGAGTACCAACTCCTGACCGATGGTCAGTGGTGGCAGCACCCCTTTTGCATCCTCGTCTTCATCCTCCTCGTCTGTCCCCTCTAGGTATACTTTCAGAAATCCATCAAATTTCAGGACTTCGCCTTTCGCCTTGAATACTGCATCATTGGTGGACACCTTGATGTCTACCGTGGTTTTCTCCAGTTGGGCGTCAGCCATCTGAGAAGCAAGTGTACGCTTCCAGATCAGGTCATACAGGCGCTTCTCCTGGGTTCCCATGTCGTTCACGGTCTCCTTGGAGAGATCCGTCGGACGGACGGCCTCGTGAGCCTCCTGGGCATTGGTGGTTTTGGTCTTGTATTGGCGTCGCTTGTGATAATTGTCCCCATAGAGATTTTTGATCACCTCTTCTGCCTGGGTCATGGCCTGCTCTGCCAGGGTTACCCCGTCGGTACGCATATAGGTGATGTGGCCCGCCTCATAGAGGTTCTGAGCCACCCGCATGGTCTGCGAAACGGAGAAACTGAGTTTCCGACTCGCCTCCTGCTGAAGAGTCGAGGTGGAAAAGGGCGCTGCCGGGCTTTTCTTGGCTGGTCGGGTTTGGAGGTCGGTAATAGAATAGACTGCCCCCTTGCAGCTCTCCAGGAATGCACGGGCATCCTCCAACTCGGGGATCTTGCGCGCAAGTTCAGCTTTGATGACAGCTTTGCCATCCACATAGAACTCCGCTGAAACTTTATAACTGGACTTTGACTCAAAGGCCATGATCTCGCGCTCACGCTCGACGAGGATCCTCACCGCAACGGATTGCACCCGTCCTGCGGAGAGACCAGTCTTGATTTTTCGCCACAAAATAGGCGACAGGCGAAAGCCAACCAGTCGGTCGAGGATTCGACGAGCCTGCTGGGCATCCACCAGGTTCTGATCGATGACTCTAGGGTGCTGAATGGCCTTGGTAATAGCCGTCTTGGTAATCTCATTGAACACGATACGCCGGGTGGTTTCGATGTCCAGGTTTAACGCCTGGGCAAGGTGCCATGAAATGGCTTCTCCCTCGCGGTCTTCATCCGTTGCCAGCCAGACCGTATCGTGGCTCTTGATCAGATCTTTAAGTTCTTTTATTACCTTTTTCTTATCCTCAAGGACTTCATACTTTGGCTCAAATCCGTTTTCTATGTCAACGGCTCCATCTCCTTTGGGCAAATCCCTCACATGGCCATAGCTAGCCCTTACAGTAAAGTCTTTGCCCAGATACTTTTCGATGGTTTTTGCCTTAGCAGGAGACTCGACAATCAATAAATTCTTGGGCATATGGTTTGGGTCGGTCGTAACTTTTTCTACAATATTAAAAGAATATATGGAATTTGTGTCGCTCATTTGGGAACTTTTGCCACATTGCCACTGTTCATTTGCAAGATATCAAATCAATGGCTCCAGTATCTACCCTACCCATTCGCGTTCAGAAAGCTGAAAGCGATGAACTTTACAACCATGTTTTCATCATTCGTACACAGGTTTTTGTGGACGAAGAGGAGATTGCCCAGGATGATGAATACGATGGATTTGACCACCTGGCAAACCATTATCTGGCCTGGTATGGAGATACTCCTGCCGGTACGGCGCGGTGGCGACGCCTGAACAACGGCAGCTTCAGGCTGGAAAGATTTGCCGTCCTGCCTGAGTTTCGGCTAAAAAATGTAGGGACATCCCTGATGGAGGCCATTCTGAATGAATTGCCCAAAAGCTTCCCGATTTTTGTCCATGCCCAAACCAAAAACACTGAGTTTTACCACAAACTGGGGTTTGAAACAGTCGGAGAGCCATTTGATGAAGCGAATATTGAGCACATCCGAATGGAATACAGAGAAGAAGCCAATCAACCACCAGCGCCTGCTGCGGACTGATTTGATTGCTGGATCAGCTTGATTACATGCAGTCCTATGCCGATCAAAAACAGGCGACTGCCCTGATTCGTACCTTCCTGGTGCCAAAACAGGTCATACTCCATCCGGAATTTTCGCCAGTTAAAGCGACTACAGTACTCCAGGACAAGTTGATCTTTGCGATCATACACCAGGTAGCGGCTCTTCAGCCCGGTTTTTGGTCTCAGGTAAAATCCGGTTTTATCTTCCCCTTCTCCTCCCAGAATTATCACAAAGGTCCGGCTCATCAGGTTGTTTCGCTTGACTGTGCCGATGACCCTGCTTGCCTCATTGAGGTTTTTGATTTGCAACTGGGTTCCCCAGAAATTCACTCCCTTTATTTCAAAACTGGCTTGGGGACGATGGATCTCATAGATCGCCCGCTTGGCAAACATACTCGGATAGGAGAGTTTGGCGATCTCCTTCTCATCGGGCTCATGAACCGTGATAAAATTCTTCCAGGTATTGGTGGTAACAGTGAAGTCAGGGGTTTGCTCAGACATGGCCAGAAGATATTGAGTTGCTCTATAGACGGCGGAATATCCGAATAAGTTGGAGAAATGCAACAAGGAAAACGCCCCCAACTCGAGTCGGGGGCGTAAATGCTAACCGGCTGTTCATTTGAGGCCTAAAGCTGCTACTGACCAATAAGCACTTTGCTACAAATGAACTCTGAACGGTACCGCCTAAGAGGCTGTTTGGATTTTTCCTTAGCGGCCCAAACTGGTCTTTTTGCGCCCTGTCTGCGTCAATTTTCCTCAAAATAGCTCGCTATTTCTCGAAAAATTTCCTTGTCAGACCCCAAAAATCCAGCGTTTGGCCTCGAAACACCAAAACCTAAACAGCCTCTAATATTTTAAAAGTGTCTTTTCGTCCTGACCATATACCTCAGGAGTTTGATCGCGATTCTTCAAACGTCTGGCCATATAGGGCACTTCCTGATCCAGGTATGCACGCATTTCTCCCAGGGTCAGCTCACGGTTCCGGTCTGTATTGGCGTCCCCCTGCAATCCTTTGAGGAAGTAGTAGGTGAAGAGACCATGAGACTGAGTCGGGTACCAGGAAGCTACCTGGGCACCTGTTGCCGCAGTGAAAATCATGGCGTTGGGATCCTTGAGCACGCTGTTGTTGCTCCGAATCCGAACGATAGAAGCCTGAGGGGTAAGCGTTCCCCGGTCGGATTGTCCACTAAAGCAGGCGTCTACCACCACTGTCAACGAACGGTATGGAATCTTGCTCAGGTTATTGTAAAGGGTGTTAATGGCATATCCATTGAACCGTACCAGACTGGGATCACAGTCACTTGGCAGGAAGTATGCGTCCTCCGTTGCCAGGTCAGGTGCACCATGCCCACTGTAAAAGACAAAGACATCTGATTCATTTTCCCGCACCAGATTGAACAGCCTTGCGCGGTGATCTTCCTTGGTGCCAAAGGTTCCATTGAAGTCCGCCTGAGTGGCATTGGCGAGGAAAATGATGTTGTTCTCATCGAAACCAAAGCTCTCGATCAGGTACTTGCGCATGGAAGCCGCATCCTGCAAGGCATGATCCACGGTCGGTACATCAGGGTTTTCATAATCACGGTTACCGATGATCACAGCGATGGCATTGGGGTTACGGGTCCCCGCACGGGGCAGATTGCGGTCTACGTCCGAAAGCAGTTGAATGTCTCGCGGGTCGGTTGGAATCACACTCGGATTGGCATTGATGATCACCCGATCATTCATCTCCAATTGCTCGTTTATGGCCACCGTAAAGGTCTCCTTATAGCTGTACTGACCAGATGTTTCGGTGATTTCCACCACGATGGGCACCTTGTCACTGGTGTATCTCCGATTGGTAAAAAACTCATAATCTATGGTCTGGTCCGCTCCGGGAGCGACCTGTCCCAGCTCAAAATCATTGGCACCACCGGGATAAACATTTTCTGGCAAGCTAAACCTGACCTTTACTCCTTCTGCTACTCCCCGCCCCTGGTTCTGAACTGCCATCCTCAATGTAATGGGTACCCCTAATGTCATAGGGCCACCTCTCTCCGATGCGAAAACGTGATCGGCTACTACCATGTCGGGTGGAGCAAAAGCGCCCGTAGGGAAAGAAATCTGCAACGGGGCAGCATCAAAGCCCATCCCCTCCAGTACTTCTATGGTTATGTCAGCCATGCCTTCGGTCAGCCAGCGATCCCCCCTGACTTCCAGGGTCACCTCGCGTTTGCCTCCTACTCCGAGTCCACCTACCTCGACCTCCTGATCGAAATATAGTCCTGAGACCCCGCTGTTTTCCTTTACACGTATAGTCAGGTCACGAGCGGTACCAGGGCCATCATTATGCAGAGCAAAACGGATCGTGGCGACTTCCTCAGCATCCAGACGATTGTTGCCATTGGTTTCAGAAAAGGTGAGTGCACTGGTGTACAGATTCACCGGACGAACGGGCCCCCGATCGTCTCCTCCCCGAGGGGTGCTTTCAGGCTCCCATGCATATTCTCGTCCTGCCTGATAGCGGAGTCCATATCGGCTCAGCAGGGCAATAAAATCCGGGTTACCTGCCAGCGAGATAAAATTCATGTCGCGAACGAGCCATTCGTATTCATCATAGCCTTTTTCAAGGGCTTCACTGAGGTATTCAATGGCTTTACGAGGTTGGTGGTTGAGCGCATAGAATCCAGCGGCATTGTATCGGAGGATTACATAGTTGCGTCGATCATACCCTGGTACGCGGCGCATCATGGCTTCCAGTTCCTGCTCGGCCTCATCCGGGTGCCCCATGAAATACCGGGCAAAAGCAGACTGGACAGAAGGATACTGGGTCTTGCTCATGACGATCCGAAAATCCATCCGTGCTTTATCAGGCTGATCAAATACCGTAGCAAGGAGTTTTCCCCGGAAATAATAAGCGTCGGCAACATCAGGGCGATGAGCTATGGCTGAGGTAAAATCCTGCTCAGCCCGCTGAAAGTCTCCTACGATGTAGTAGCATAGACCACGCTGGTAATAGAGTTTTGCCATTCGGTGGCTGCCGCGATTGTCATAATAGTCAATGGCATCATCGTAGTCACCGATTGCTTCATGATACTGGCCTTTCTCAAAGTAGGCAACTGCCCGACTGGCATGATAGGCACCATTGTCCGGGTCAGTTTCCAAAGCCTCGGAATAGTACTCGATGGTACGGAGCAGTTCCGCACCTGACTGGCCCAGTTGACGCCCGATTTCCCATAGCATACGGCCATCCTGGGCCTGAAGGAAGCTAAAGGAAAGGGTAAAAAGTAGAATAGTCTTTACAAATGCGCGTAATTTTAGGGTCATGGTGCGGGGAGTTAATGGGTCTAGAATCGCAAGAGTTTGAGTTTGGTTTGGATGGAGCAAGCCCCTGGATATTCGTCGGGCTCCTGTATTTACAGACAGATCAGGTATTCATTGGTTGCACCAATCCAAAAGGTTTATTTCACGGAAATAAATTAGGGCAACGAAGAACAGAAACTGCCTTCATTGCCCTCTAGTGTACGGTTTCAAGGGAGAAATACCTCCTACAAATACCCAGCCGTGTCGGCCTTTTTAACAAGCGTAACACGCTGCTCAGGAATATTACTCTTCGACCTTCACCCCTTTATTGGTATAAAAGGCGACATAGTTTTTAAAGTGGCTGGCTTTGGCTTTTGTATCTGGATAAAACCATGCTCCATCCTGAAGCAGCTGTCCATTGACCTGAAGATGATAATAATGTGCCTGCCCTTTCCAGGGACATTCACTATGCAGACTGCTTGAGCGGAAATATTCGGAATTGATGGTATCGTGGGGGAAGTAGTGGTTCCCTTCTACGACTACCGTTTCGTCACTCTCTGCGATTACCTTCCCGTTAAAGATTGCTTTCATACGGAGTAAAATGTGGTTACTGGAATATGATCAGACAACCTGATTAGCCCGCTGGTTGTTTATACCTTCCCCGCCAAAGACAGCAAAAATGCATAATCTCTGGCAAGATCCTTCAGAGGTTGAAAGCGTCCACTGGCCCCCCCATGACCTGCACTCATGTCGGTATGCATCAGCAGCAGGTTCTCATCGGTTTTGAGTTCCCGCAGTCGGGCCACCCACTTCGCAGGCTCCCAGTACTGAACCTGGGAGTCGTGCAGGCCAGTATTTACCAACAAATGAGGATAGGCTTTAGCTTCCACATTGTCATACGGTGAATAGCTCAGGATGTACTCGTAGAATTTGGGATCATTGGGATTTCCCCATTCGTCATACTCCCCGGTAGTGAGTGGTATGCTGGCATCGAGCATGGTGGTGACCACGTCAACGAATGGCACATCGGCAATCATCCCGTGGAACAGGTCGGGACGCATGTTCATTACCGCTCCCATCAATAAGCCGCCGGCAGAGCCTCCCATAGCATATAGCTGATCTGGCGAGGTATACCCCTTGCCGACCAGGTAATCGGCACAGGCAATGAAGTCGGTGAAGGTGTTCATCTTGTTCATTTGCCGACCATCCTCATACCAATGCCGTCCCATCTCACTGCCACCTCGGATATGGGATATGGCAAAAGCAAACCCCCTGTCCAACAGGCTCAGACGGCTACTGCTGAAAAACGGATCGATGCTGATGCCATAGGATCCGTAGCCATAGAGCAACAGGGGTACCCCCGTGTGAATAGGCGCATCGCGCTTGTAAACCAGCGATATGGGGACCTTTGTTCCGTCAGGGGCTGTGGCAAAATGTCGTTCAGAAGTATATAGGTTGGCATCAAATCCCCCCAGAACGGGCTGCTGCTTCAGCAACTGGGTTTCTCGTGTAGCCAGATTGATCTGATAGGTACTGTTGGGAGTCGTCAGCGAGGTGTACTGGTAGCGTAGCTCCTGGGTATCGATTTCGGGATTGAATCCCACACCTGCCGAATAGGTGGGATCATTGAACTCCAGGTAGTAATCTACCCCTCTGTCCCAACGCATTACCCGAATGTGGTTCAGTCCATTGCGCCGCTCATCCAGCACCAGATAATCTCTGAATAATTCGAAGCCTTCCAGCAGGGTATCTTCTCTGTAGGGGATAAAATCCACCCAGTTTTCCATTGAGGGCTTGTCTTCAGGGGTCCGCATCAGGCGGAAGTTTTTCGCCTCATAATTATTGAGTATATAGAAGTGCCCGTCAAAATGATCTACTTCATATTCCAAATCACGCTGCCTCTCCTGAATAAGCCTCAGCTCACTCGCGGGCCTGTTGGCATCAAGAAAATGGACCTCTGAACTAACGGTGCTCTCTAACTCAATCAGCAGAAACTCCCGGCTTTTGGTTCTGGCCACCCCTGCTCTGAACGTCTCGTCCTTCTCTTCATAAACCATCACATCATCCTCCACTTGAGTGCCAAGCTGGTGACGCAGCACCTGATAAGGACGCAGGGTCTCCTCATCCTGACGGGCGTAAAACAGGGTTTGGTTGTCATTGGCCCAAACAATATTGGCGGTAATGCCAGTGATCTGGTCAGGGTACAATTCTCCGGTTTCAAGGTCTTTAAAATAGACATCGTAGATCCTGCGCCCCACAAAATCCACTGCATAGGCCAGTTTCCGCTGATCCAGGGTAATGCTTATGGCCCCTACCTGGCAAAAGTCTTTTCCTTCTGCCAACTCGTTGACGTTCAGGATAATTTCCTCCTCGCCTTCAAGGCTTTCTTTTTTTCGGCAAAAGAAAGGATACTCCTTTCCCTCTTTAAATCGATGGTAATACCAATAGCCCATCAAAAAGTAGGGCACCGACTGGTCTTCTTCCTTGATCCGATCTCTCATCTCCTGAAAAAGCTGTTCCTGAAATTGCCTGGTATCAGCCATTGCCTCATCCAGAAAAGCATTTTCAGCTTCGAGGTAATTTTTCACCTCTTCGCTTTCTCGATTTCGGAGCCAATAGTATGGGTCTTCTCGGCGATGTCCGTGGATTTCGTGGGTATGGGGATGCTGGGAAGCCTTGGGGGGCTGGGGCATATTGTTGGTTTATTTTTTTTGAGTGGACGAAGTTGGACAATTCGGGCGAGAACACCACACTTTGCGCTGGAAATCAGGGAGAAAGAAGCAGATTAACAGGCCGCTTCCCTCGTTAGCATTTATAGCGCGGGAAGAAAATAGACTCGACTCATGTCAGAGTGTTTGTAGCCTGTCTGCCTAAACAAAACTGGCCCTGATGGCATTACCTCCGTGAAATTCTCCGATTAAACATTCCCATAAGTGCCTGAATATAAGACTCCTGGGTGTTGATGCTTAGAAAGTCTGCTCCGGCTCTTAGGAAACGTTCACGGGTTTGGTCATAGTTTTCCTGGTACCACTGGGAATAGGCATTTCGGGTCGACGCCTGAGCTGTATCGATCCAGGCCAATTGACCGGTCTCGGCGTCTTTAGCACGAACAAGGCCCACATTGGGGAGTTCCTTCTCCCGCTCATCATAGAGATGAAGCCCGACCACATCATGGCGTCTGTTGACGATGCTGAGGGCATCCTGATACTCTGCCCCGGTGTTCATGAAGTCGGAGAGCACAAAGACAATGCTGCGTTTTTTGAGCAGGTTGGAAAGGTGACGCAGGACGTCGTTGAGGTCGGTGCCCGTCCCTTCGGGATGGGTGTCGATCAGTTCTCGGATGGTACGCAGGATGTGGTTCCTGCCCTTTTTAGGGGGAATGTATAGCTCGGTGCGGTCGCTGAACAGCAGCGTTCCGACCTTGTCGTTGTTCTGATTCGCAGAAAAGGCTAGCACTGCTCCGATCTCAGCCATCAGGTCCTGCTTCATCTGAGCAATGCCTTCCCGATTGACCTGGGTCCCGAATACCGTCGAAGGGCTGATGTCCACCACGAGCATCACGGTCAGTTCCCGCTCTTCTTCAAAGACTTTCACAAAAGGCTCCTCAAAGCGGGCCGTTACGTTCCAGTCGATGTTCCGCACATCATCTCCGAACTGATAATTGCGCACTTCGCTAAAGGACATTCCGCGTCCCTTGAACGCACTGTGGTACCCCCCTGAGAAAATCTGGTTGGATAGGCCACGTGTTTTGATCTCAATCTTGCGCACGCGCTTGAGCAGTTCCTGGGTACGCTCTTCTGAAGTCGGAATCTGGGCCATTAGTGGAAAGTGTTGCTGGTTAAGGGGGTGAGTAGTCGGGCGGAAATGTACAGGTATGAAGTATATGAGTATATGAAGGGAAATCGCTGCTTGAGACCTTCATGCCTTCATTTCCTCCATACCTCTTCTTTAAAGTTACCTACTTATATCCCTTTTATTAACCTCATTAGTCACCTTAAAGATAAGCAGCCGAATGTCTCTTCTTCCAGCATTGCAGGGATTTTAACGTTTTGTTAGGAAAGAGGAGGATGTCAATCTTCCTGATTTGACCAGAACTTCTAACTTTGAGCCTTCAACTTTCAACCCTTCATGCCATGCGCAAGGTTCCCATACAAGAAATGCAGCGGCTCAGTCCGGAGGAATTTCACGAGGCTCCCAAGCGTCCCCTGGTCGCCATCATGGACAACATTCGCTCCATGCACAATGTGGGGAGTCTGTTCCGAACGGCTGATGCCTTTCGTCTGGAGAAGCTCTACCTGGTCGGCATCACCCCTACCCCACCCCACCGCGAAATCCGGAAGACGGCCATTGGGGCGGAGGAAGCCGTCGCCTGGGAGCATCGGGACGGAATTGCGCCTTTGTTACAGGAACTCAAGCAGCAGGGCTACCAGATACTGGCCATTGAGCAAACGGAGCCAAGCACCTCATTGCCAGATTTTTCCGCAAAAGCAGATACTCCTTATGCGCTCATTTTTGGCCACGAAATCACCGGGGTAAGTGATGAGGCACTGGCACTTTGTGATGGCGCTCTGGAGATCCCTCAGCATGGGACCAAGCACAGCCTCAACATTTCAGTGGCGGCGGGAATTTCTCTTTATGCGTTGAGCAGTCAGATGGACATTGGTCATTGAACATTGGTCACTGAACATTGATCGTCGCTCATGGGTCGATGGGAGTACTCGGAGTTGTGTTTAGCAACTCTGGGAAGGCTCCTCGTTCTTGCATTAGCGGGACGAGGTCTTTGCGGATGGCGGCTCCAAAGATGTACATCCGGGGAAAATAGTAGTAATCGCGCTTGAAAAACGGCGCTGCTTCCAACCGGCGAATCATCACGGGGTAATCGCCATGTGGCATCCAGATGAATCCGGGGCGATCCTGCTCGACCAAATCAATTACGACTTCGGCCCCATCCTTCATTCGTGGTTCGTGCAGGCCCATAAAGTCAAGGATATCATACTCCGGAATGAGTGCCCCCAGGTATCCATGTTCACCAGCGGCGACCATCACCGTATCGGGCAACTTGTGGATTTCTCTGGCAATGCTGGCTCCGGTTCCCCAGAGGTCATCGCCCATCACGGGCATGGGCTGTGGGTCCTGTCGCTGTAGCTGGAAACCCTCTGTGGACCAGTCATCGAGGTACACACTGTAAATTCGTTCGACAGAAGGAAAAACTCCGGTTACCAATCCCAGGTACATGGCCATGATGATCGCCCTTCCAAAGGGAAAAGTCCGGGTGAGTTTTTCGCCATGATACCGACCCAAAAGCCCCATGGCGATCACCACATGCGGCACATAGGGCGCGTAGAAACGCATTTCGCCCCCCATGATCTGGACAGAACTGGTGAGCACCCCCAGGGTAATAATCAGTGGGATTCCGATGCCCAGCAAAACGCCTAATTGCTCCCGACTTCCCTGCCAGAGATAAATGCTGACGAGCACAAAGGGCAGGGTCAGCAAGGCATACCACTGCAAAAAGGTAACCGTATTCCAGGTCCAGTAAGCGGAGTAGGCTTCGTAGTATCCGAACTTTTTCACGTAGTAGGGCAAAGGCAAAAAGTCGCCAAAATAGCTCCATTTGACCCAGGTATCCAGAGCCAGGATAATCCCCAGCATGGCCAGCAGAAAAATCACCCGCTTCATAGGCCATTTGTAGGTCAAGGGCAACATGATCAGGGGGGTAAGTGCCAAAAATGGCGCATGGTCCAGCCGGATGAGATAGGTCAGATAGGCGATCCCCAGGAACGCCAGACAGTTGCGGGGATTGGGATTCTCTCCGATTCTCACCAGCCTCCAAAGAAACAGGCCATTTGCCACCAATGCCATCGAGGTCTCCATGCCGGTGCTGCCGTGGGCCATCCAGTAACGACCACTGAGTAAGATGGCCATCAGCACATATACCTGTGGCCTTTCCAGATTGAACAGTTTGCCCACAAATCGAAAGGTCAGTTCCATGAGCAGCAAGGTCGCTGCCAGCAAAAACAGCAGAGAGCTAAAGCCTACAATCTGAGTGTCATTCAGCAGCCAGCCCAACAGAAACTTTACCCCTGCTAACCAAAATGTATAGGCAATGCTGGTACTCCCAAAGGTAGGTCCACCACTGATATTCCACTGATAACCGTGCCCATCCACCAGATGCTGGGCATAACGCATGATCATCCAGGCATCGTCAAAGTCCACGTGAACAGTGGGCACCATTCGGCGGATGAAGAGAATCGCCCAGGCGCCAAGCAGCACGTAGTAAGCCCTGCGGTCCTGAAGCACGCGAAATAGCCAGGGAGGCAGGGAAGATGATGAAGAATTTGGCATGAGCGGGGCAGTCTTCTAGTGGAACAAGTTCGAAGTTCGGAGTCAAGAGTTCAAAGTTTAAAGTGCTACTGGTCAGCAATTTATCCAATTCCAAATTGGTTCATTACTTCACTCCGAAAGCACTAGTGAAAGGAATTCGAAATTCGTCATCAGTAATTCGTAATTGAAAGTGTTGCTGGTGAGCACTTTATACGAATTACGAATGGGTAATTACTTAATTCCACAGGCATTAGGGGGTAACTGGTGAATCCAGGAAGCGCAAAAATGCACCTTTCTCCCGAAAAAGTGGAATCAGATCCTTGCGAAAGGCTACGCCCAGCAGCCATTCTCCCGGGTGATACTCATATTCCTCCTGAAAAAAAGTACTCTCCAGGATGGAAAAATGCATTCGGGTGTAATCCGGGTGCGGCATCCAGATGATGGCAGGCCGCTCCTGCTTCAATAATTCCAGCGGGGAAACTCCCTCATGCAGCCGGGGTTCATGGAGGCCCACGAGGTCAACAATGCGATATTCGGGGAGTAAAGCCCCTAGGTATCCGTGTTCCGTAGCGGCGATGCTCAGGCTGTCTGGCAACAGTTGCAGGCCCTGAGCGATTTCTTCGCTGGTAGCTCTGAGCTCCCAGTCCGCCTCAACAGGTACATAGGGGGCGGCCTCGACGGCGACCTTTTGTTCCAGCCTCCCTCTATACCAGTCCGCCAGCGACGGAGAAAGCCCGATTACCAGGCTTGCCCACATCAGGGTAACCAGGACTTTATTGCGCCAGACTATCGCCTCAGATGGCCATTCCCCTTCCTTTAGCAAAAGGGCTACTCCCCATACTACAAATGGCACCAGCGGAATATAAAAGCGCATTTCTCCTCCCATGACCTGCACACTCCTGAAGAGGGCAACCAGTACTCCCAACACTGGAAACCCTATCCCCAACAAAACCGCCTGGTGGAAAGGCAACTTTCTCTTATACCTGATGATGGCTAGGACAAACATGGGCAATGTTAACAGGAAGAAATTGCGCATGTGACCTATCGGATTAAAAAATGGCCATGCAACGTAGCCTTCATGAAATCCTGGCTGTTTGGCATAGAATGGCAAGGGGATGGGGTTCCCAAAGAGCAGAAACTTAAGGGCCGTGTCAACTACTAAGACCAGAAACATGATCACAACGAGCTGAAGAACCTTATCCCAACTCCAGCCTGCCCCCCACTTAAACCAGATAATTGTGATGGCCCCGATAAATAATCCCGTCTCAGGTCTGACTAAAAATGCAATATAGCCAAAGAGTACATAGTCAAGGATCCGACCACCAGATCTGGTTTCGCTCAGCTTGAGTGTATGCCACAGAAACAGGGAGTTAAAGAAAAGGGCCATCCCCGTATCCATTCCGGTAGTTCCATGAAAGAACCAGGATTTCTGTGTCAGGGTCAATGCCAGTATGGCGTAAACCCAGGTCCGAGGATATTTATTTCGATCTCCTAAAGTACGGACAACCAGTTCAAACATCAGCCCTATCGCCCCGAGGGTAAAAACGAGAGAACTTCCGATCAAAATATGGGCATCTGACACCCAAAACCCAATCACTTTCTTCACCACGGTGACCAAAAAAAGGTAGCCCAGACTCGTACAGCCATAGGTTTGAGGACCTCCCGGATTCCAGCTCATGCCGTAACCATTCAGCAAATGGTCTGCATAGCGAATGAACATCCAGGCATCGTCCATTTCCACCAGTTCAGGATGTGCCAAACGTCGCAGGAATAACCCTGCATAGGCCAGCAGGATAATCCCATGAACCCAGGGAGAATCCAGGAGGGGCCGATCAAATGGAGAGCGATTCATTCCCATGCGTCAAAGGTAAGGCGTAGAAAGGAAGCGGAATGTAGTAGTGGGTTCCGGGTGGATTTCCCCGCTACAGGAAATATCAGAAGAGACCTCTAAAAAACAAAAGAGGGAGCCAAATGACTCCCTCTAAGATTTTATATATGGGCTGCCTAATCAGCAACCGTCATGCTTCACTGCAACTACCTGCAGGTTGAACATCTCAGGAGCGATGGTAGAGATCACTTCGCTGAAATCAACTGGAGTTTCCTGGTCGTCGGCCTCCAAAGCGGCTTCTTCTACAGGCATCTCGATGGTCTGCTCCACGGGAACAGGTTGCTCAAGCGTAGCGGTGGTAGCTGGCTCACGCAGAGTAGGCGCAATGACCAGGGCTACGACAGACATCAGCTTCAGCAGGATGTTCAGAGAAGGTCCAGAAGTATCCTTGAAGGGGTCCCCAACGGTATCCCCTACTACGGCAGCCTTGTGAGGCTCAGAACCTTTGTAGTATTTCTCACCGTTGATGTCAACGCCTTCTTCGAACATTTTCTTGGCATTGTCCCAGGCACCACCAGCGTTGGACTGGAAGATCGCCATCAGTACACCCGCAGCCGTTACACCGGCCAGCAGACCGCCCAGGGTCTCAGCGCCAAAGATGAATCCAACCAATACGGGAGCCAAAATGGCCAGTAGACCGGGTAGAACCATTTCCTTAATGGAAGCAGCTGTGGAGATCTCCACACACTTGGCGTACTCGGCTTTTCCGTCTGCTTTGCGGAAAATAGCCATATCTTCAGCCGTGGCGTTTTCCAGGTCAGCGTCGTACTTACGCATGATTTCCAGGGCATTCTTCAGCTCAGGAATAGAAGCAAACTGACGACGTACTTCCTGGATCATGGCCATTGCTGCACGTCCTACCGCGTTCATGGCCATAGCCGAAAATACAAATGGTAGCATGGCACCGACCAGCAGACCGGCCATCACATTAGGATTAGCGATGTCGATGGTCTTGATACCTGCCTGCTGCATAAAGGCTGCAAACAGCGCAAGGGCTGTCAAGGCAGCAGAAGCAATCGCGAATCCTTTACCAATGGCAGCAGTGGTGTTCCCTACGGCGTCCAGTTTGTCGGTACGCTTGCGTACTTCAGGCTCTAGCTCAGACATTTCGGCGATACCACCAGCGTTGTCAGAGATAGGACCGTATGCGTCAACGGCAAGTTGGATACCTGTGTTGGCCAGCATACCTACCGCTGCGATGGCGATACCGTACAGACCAGCCTGACCGTATGAAATCAGGATAGCAGCTGCAATCAGCAGGATGGGAACAGCGGTGGACATCATGCCCACACCCAGCCCTGCAATGATATTGGTTGCTGAACCAGTCAGGGACTGAGTTACAATTCCTTTAACTGGCTTGGTGCCAGTTCCAGTATAGTATTCGGTGATCCAACCTACACCCAGACCAGCCACCAGACCGGCGATTACGGCTAGGAAAACACCAAGAGAGGTATATTCAGTTCCGTTGAAAGTCCACTCGGCGGGTAGCATCCAGTTGATGATCAGGTAGGCAGCAACCAGCATCAGGCCAGAGGAAACATATTCACCCATGTTCAGGGCCTTCTGTGGGTCTCCACCTTCTTTCACACGTACGAAGAAGGTACCGATGATGGACATGATGATACCTGTCGCGGCAAGTACCAGTGGAAGCATTACAGCGCTCAGTCCACCAAGTGGAGTCGCGTCAAATGCGCCAAGTCCCAGGAATGCTCCACCCAGTACCATGGTACCGATGATGGATCCTACGTAAGATTCAAACAGGTCAGCTCCCATACCAGCTACGTCCCCAACGTTGTCTCCTACGTTGTCAGCGATGGTAGCAGGGTTCAGAGGGTGGTCTTCTGGAATACCCGCTTCAACTTTACCTACGAGGTCAGCTCCGACATCGGCGGCTTTGGTGTAGATACCTCCACCCACACGAGCAAACAGTGCGATAGAAGAGGCTCCCAGAGAAAAGCCAGAGATTACGTTGAGCATCATATTGAGCTCCATGGCTTCCATAGCAGCGCCATCGCCTCCAAAGTCAAGTGCCTTGTACACGATAAAGAGCAAGCCAAGACCCAAAACGCCCAGGCCCACAACGCCCATTCCCATTACAGACCCACCGGCAAAAGCTACTCCGAGGCCCTTGCCCAGAGACTCACGAGCTGCATTGGTGGTACGCACATTGGCTTTGGTAGCTACACGCATCCCAATAAATCCAGCCAAAGCGGAGCAGATTGCTCCGATGATAAAGGAAATGCCTACCCAGAAATTGGAGTCGGCTTCGGTTTCTCCTTTAATAAAGAGCAGGATCGCCACAGCTACTACAAAAATAGCGAGTACGCGGTACTCAGCCTTCAGAAAGGCCATCGCGCCGTCTGCGATGTTCTTGGCGATGCCGGCCATCTTGTCGTCGCCTACGGCCTGCTTGCTGACCCAATTGGATCTAACAAATGTAAATAGCAGGGCAATGACACCTGCTACTGGTAAAATGTAAATAATACTATCCATCTGCCTTATGTTTTGGTAGTGGTTAACGTAGTCATATGAACGGGGCAAAATTAGGCCTCCACGCGCAATATGCAAACAAAAACCTGCAATTCCTGCCAAGTATGGAAATATCTATATACTTGCACCCTTCACAATACATAACCCTCTGATAGTCAACCATTCAATAGTTTTACCAAAAGCGAAGGGAAGAGCGGTTTTGACCGTCCTCCCCTTCATCCATTTTGGGTTTTGGGAATTTCATCAACGCCCAACTGCCCCAAATCGATACTTTATCCCGAAGCGGGCTTCGAGCTGCGAGTGATAGGAGATCGTACTGACCCCCATGTCATTTTCCCAGGACAACCGAGACCTAAGCCAGGATTCGCCATACAGGCCTAGCTGCTCATCAAACCAGATCGTTACCCCACCATATACATTTAGCAGCCCCGCCCAATCCTGCGAAATTTCCCGCTCACGGGTAGGCATGTCCTGGATATTGCCCTCGGGCCAGCGATCTGTTATCACGTTGCGCCACATATGCTCAACTCCTATTTCGCCTCCTCCTGACAGCGAAACCCGCTCCGACAACCAGGAACGCCCTTCCAGCCCATAGGCCAGGCTCAGCCGATATACATGTCCAGAGTCCTGATACAGCCCCAGGCTGTCCGTAGGGTAGTAAACCCCAGGAAAATACCGCCAGGCAAAAAAATCTGCGCTAGTTCGGTGATACAGTCGAGGTTTCTTGCCTTTCACCAATCCGCCCAGGTGCCAGCCTGCATATTCACTTCCCACAAGAAAAGGCAGAGTTTGCCCTGCTTCGAGTTCGTACCTAAAAACCGGGATGGAATCGGTTTCGGTCTGTGCCCTCAATACCATGGGGGAGAGCATCACGATTAGCAACAACCAGAAAAATCTTTGCCTCATTATTTTTTCCCCAAAATGGCAGACTGCGAAATGTCATGGTATTCAAAAAAAAATCTCTTCAAAATAGCCCCATATATAAAAACTGCTATTCGTGAGGTTTGCCTATCCAACAATAGAATCTTAGATTGACTAGAATTGGTAAGTTCTTTTCACATTACCAAAACCTACTACTACAAAATGAACACCCTCAGATACATCTGGGTGTGGATTCTTGTATCCACATCCTATATCTCCCTCGCCCAGAATGCGACTTTTTTTGATGATAGCCAGCAAAATGGATACTACGACTCTGGCCTTGCCTTCAAAGGAGGGGGAAGTTCACTGGCTCAGGCTGGCCCTAGCGGAGATAAAATACCCACCACCTCCAGCGAGGCATATGCTGGGGCAAATGCCCTCCAACTAACCTGGACATCCGTAAACGGAGGGAACTGGGATGCCCTCATCATAGCGCCTGGATTTCCCTTTCAAAACATTTCCAATGCCGATTACCTGAGCATGTGGGTCTTCAGCCCTGACGGAATTGTTTCTGCCGATCTCCCTGATTTATACTTCGAAGGGGCGCCCGGAACGACCAAGTCAACCCGATTCCCACTCGGTAACTTCTCAAATGATATTCCTGCCAACAGCTGGACCCAGATACTGGTCCCGCTCGATACCTATTTCGATGATCCCAACCAGACCAGTATCCAGTTTAATCAGGTCAAAGCTGTGATCCTGGGGCAGAACCAGGCCGATGGAGTAGCCCATACGCTGCTGGTGGACGAAGTAAAAACCCTCACCGAAGCCCAGGTCAACGACCCAGTACAGGCCCCTTCAGGGCTGATGGCCGTGGGGTATGAACAACACATTGAGCTATCCTGGTCTCCTACGGACGATCCAGCACGGGCAACCTACCACTTGTATCGCTCTGAGGATGGTGGGCAAAATTTCGCTCTGAGACGCTCCATTTCGCCATCAGACAGCCTCTTCATCGACTGGATAGGCCCGGATGACAATGTCAGCTACCAATACCAATTGGTGGCCGTAAATGGTGGCGGGACAGAGTCCTCCCCTACCGCGTCTGTAACCGCAGCGACCCGCAGCCTGACCGACGACGAATGGCTCGACATGGTACAACGCTACACCTTTCGCTACTTCTGGGACTTTGCTCACCCTGTTTCAGGACTAGCCCGTGAACGAAACACCTCCGATGAAACCGTGACCATAGGAGGCTCAGGCTTCGGCGTTATGGCCATCCTGGTCGGCATCGAACGAGGGTTCATCACCTATGAGGAAGGTCGGGAAAGGGTCATGAAGATCGCTTCATTTTTGAGAACAGCAGATCGCTTTCACGGGGTGTGGCCCCATTGGATGAATGGCACAACGGGCGTAACCATCCCCTTTAGTCAGTATGATGACGGCGGCGACCTGGTAGAAACATCCTTTATGATCCAGGGATTGCTGACGGCCCGACAGTATTTTGACCAGCCTGGAGACTCCACTCTCCGGGACCTGCTGACAGAACTCTGGGAAGAAGTTGAATGGAACTGGTACCGCAAACAGGTCCAACGGGTCTTGTATTGGCACTGGTCGCCAAACTTCGGCTGGCAGATCAATTTTGAGCTGCGCGGCCACAACGAAACCCACATCGCTTATTTGCTCGCCATCGCATCTCCTACGCATGGCATTCCAGCCAGCCTCTACCACGATGGCTGGGCCGGAGGCAACTACACCAATGGTAACACCTACTATGGGTGGTCCCTACCACTTGGATCGGATTATGGGGGACCCCTGTTTTTTGCCCATTACTCCTACCTCGGATTTGATCCACGAAACAAGCGGGACGACTATGCCCATTACTTCGTCCAGAATCGCAACCACACCCTCATCAATCGGGCATGGTGCATCGACAATCCACGTGGCCATCTCGGCTACGGCCCTCAGGTTTGGGGGCTGACAGCCAGCGACAACCCATTTGGCTACCTGGCCCATGAACCGGGTGGCAACCGCGACAATGGCACCATTACCCCGACCGCCGCACTGGGGTCCATGCCCTACACGCCAGAAAATTCGATGGCGACCATGAAGAATTTCTACCGCAGCTATGGTGAAAGGCTTTGGGGGCCAATGGGTTTTTATGATGCGTTTAACCTGACCGAAGACTGGTTTGCTACCTCCTACCTCGCCATCGACCAGGGCCCCATTGTCATCATGCTGGAAAACTACCGTACAGGACTACTCTGGGACAACTTCATGGCCAATCCTGAGATTCAGCCTATGATGGACGCCATCGGCATGACCATAGATTCCACCGCTGCTTCTGTCGCTGGTGCCAGCATCCCGGGTATCCGCATTTTTCCAAATCCTGTTCAGGGAGAAATATTCGTGGAATGGCCTCACCAGCACCCTACTGAGCTGAAGTGGGAGATCATGAGCCTTAGTGGAGAAATCGCCTCATCAGGCCAATCCCCCTACACTCCCTCAGGCCTTTACCCAATTTCAACCCGGGACCTACCCTCTGGAATATACCTGTTGCAAGTGCAAGTCCAGGGTAAGGACCAGGTTCACCGACAAAAGATTTTTATTCATTCCAATCCATAACCTTTAACCGTTTTTACAACATGCAAAAACTACTACTATGGGCAATGGTGATGATCTCAGTCCTGGCTATCCAGGGGCAGGTCGTCATCGAGGACTTCGAAGCCGGAGCCGCCCAAAGCTGGAATGCCCTTAACGGAACCTATGGCGGGGTAGTCGCCAACCCTGACTCCAACTTTGTAAACAACTCTGACAGCGTTGGAGCCTATACGAAGTCGGGTTCACACAGCTACAGCCTTTTCCTCACTGAACTGGCCGCTCCACTGGATATATCGACCAACAACCAGATTTCGATTCAGGTTTATTCACCGGTTGCGACGGCCTTTATCCTAAAACTGGAGGGTCCGGGGCAGGCCATCGAAGCGACAGCCAACATCGCCAACATCAATGTCTGGCAGGAGTACACGTTTGACTTTAGCGGTGCGTCTGCACTGGACAGCCTTAACAAAATCATCCTGTTTTTTGATCCAGGAGAGGAGACCAGCGATGATACCTACCTGTTTGATAACCTGGTAGCCAATCCTGCGGGACCATGCGCTGGCACTATGGCAGATCCGCTGATAATCGACGACTTTGAGTGTCAGCGAAATGCAACTTATGGCGCTGGATGGGATGCTATTTCCTCTATTGCCAACCCTGACCCAACTGGCATCAATACCAGTAGCAGCGTAGGTCGTTATGAAGAACCTGCCGGACCATGGACTGCCCTCGTAGTAGATTACCGCAACTCCATAGACCTGAGCACCTACAACACCATCAAAGCCAAGGTATGGGCCCCAAAAACCGGTCAAATCCTGTTCAAACTGGAAGGTGGAGCTTCCCCCGTCAAGGAAGTCTTTGTGGACGTTACCGAGACCAATCAGTGGGTTGAATACTCCGCAGACTTTAGCAGTGAGATGAATGCCGATCACAAGAAACTCGCCATTTTCTTCAATGCAGGGGTAGAACCAGACTCGGGAGACGTCTATTATATCGACGACATTGTCTATGCAGAGACTCCCCAGGGCCTCGCACTGGAAGATTTTGAGCCGCAGAAGCTTAGCTGGGAACCCCTGGACAACAATACTGCGCTGCATGGAACCTTTGCGGGAACCGTCTCTAACCCAGATAACACAGGAGTAAATACCAGCCCCAATGCGGGTCAGTACACGAAGGGAACTGCAGCTTTTAGCACCCTTTCTTCCGCCTTGCCCGTTGGCTTTAGTTTGGCACAGTTCAGTCAGGTAAACCTGATGGTAAAACCACCCGCTAGTGCCACCTCCGTAGAGTTACAGTTGGTATCAGCAGTAGAAGGGGTAAAAACCCAAACGGCCAGCCTGGATGGTTCTGGAGACTGGCAGGAGCTGAATTATGACTTCTCTGCCAACGCCAATATTACAGACTTTGAGAAGGTTAACATCCTGTTTGAGCCCGGAACGGCCAGTCAGGGTGAATCCTGGCTGTTTGACAATCTGAGCCTTGGTAACAGCACAGTTGATCCCTGTGTGGATGTCGATCCCATCCCCAATATCCTGGATGACTTCGAATGTCAAAGAAACATCACGTATGGAGCAGGAGAGGATCAATTGAGTGTTATCCTCAATCCTGGCCCTACCCAGGTAAATGGCAGTGAGCGGGTAGGTGAATATGCGGACCCCAACGATGAATGGTCCGCCCTGGTGCTGGACTTTGGTGGCCCAATTGACCTGAGCGTGTTCAACCAGTTCCAGATCAAAATCTGGTCTGCGATCCAGGCTCCTTTGCTGTTCAAGCTGGAAGGCGGAGCATCGGCTCCTGTGGAGATCTCTGGCACTATCACCGAGACCAGCCAATGGGTGGAATACTCAGTGGACTTCAGTGGTGAAATTGGCACTGACCACACCCGATTGGCAGTGTTTTTCAATGCCGGAGTACAGCCCAGTGGCAATGACCTGTATTACATAGACGATCTGCAATGGGGGCGACTGCCTTATGACGGCTGTGTGGCCACTTTTGAAGACGCTGCGGGTACCATTAGTGATTGGCAGTATTTTGCTAATGGAGCTGGCGATGGAACCGAGTTCAGCGTAGTGGATAATCCCGATATTTCAGGCATCAACCAGAGTGATAAGGTCGGGACATTTTTCGAGGCATCTACTGGCGATCCCGCACACTTTGCCGGGATGTTTACCCGTACTTTGGCTGCTCCGATAGCCCTGCCCAATGACAACAAGACCGTACGCATGAAGGTCTGGTCATCAGAGGAAGATACCATTGTATTCAAGCTGGAACAGGGCCGTGATGGCGCCAATGGATCAGGGGACGTATTTGGAGATGTGACCACTACCCCCAACACCTGGACTGAGATCACCTTTGATTTCACAACAGCTGTTCCGGACGATGCCCTGTATGACCGCATCACCCTGATTCCTGGATTTGGTACCGTTCCCACCGCTGATAAGACCATCTATTTTGATGACATTGTCATTGGAGGTGCCGACTGTGCTACTACGGGAATTTTCCAGCCTGAAGTACTTCCTCAGCTGAATGTCTATCCCAATCCAGCCTCTACTGTGTTGAATATTGAAACCAGTAAGCCGATCTCTGAAGTTCGGATTTACAACGCCGTCGGTCAACTGGTAGCACAGCAGAACCTGCGCAACTCCCAGCAAACAGAGTTGAACATCAGCCACCTGCAGCCAGGTATTTACTTCCTCCAGGCCTACGGTCCCCAAGGACAGCAGGCTCAGGGCAAGTTTATCAAGGAGTAACCATTCCACTTATCAGGCTATCTCAGGGGGGCTATAGGCCCCTCCTGGGGTAGCCCCATTTTTCATGGCAAAACCCAGATAGCATGCGGTTTTTTATCTCATTCATGGCGGGGGCTGTGATGGTTCTGCTTGGCACCTGTAAGCAGGCACCCAAATCGGACCCGGACACAGGGGCCAATCTGGTTACAGACACCACCACCTTTAGCCTGGATGAAGTCCAACGAAGAACTTTCCGATACTTTTGGGACTTCACCGATGACCGACACGCCCAAACCCTTGACAGAGCTCCAAACCGCACGTTTTCAAGTGTCGCGGCCACCGGCTTTGGGCTAACCAGCTATATCGTTGGGGCCGAAAGGAGCTTTATTTCCCGGCAACAGGCAGCGGAACGTACCCTTAGCTGTCTAAATGCGTTGTGGACCCTGCCACAGGGAAATTCGCCCACTGGAGTAGCTGGCTACCGAGGGTTTTTCTATCACTTTCTCACCCTGGACTCGGCCCGTCGATTCAAACAGGTAGAACTCAGCACCATCGATACCGGCCTGCTCATGGCAGGTGTCATCTCGGCGATGGAGTATTTTGATGGAGACAATGAGACCGAGCGTCAAATCCGTGCCCTTGCAGACTCGCTCTACCAGCGGGTAGAGTGGGACTGGGCCATGCAGGACGATGGCCTGATGAGCATGGGCTGGCACCCCGAGCGCGGCTTTATCCCCGCTCGATGGGATGGCTACAATGAAGCCATGGTACTGCTCATATTGGCACTTGGCTCCCCTACCCATCCCATCCCGGAAAACAGCTGGGGAAAATGGCTGGAACCTTATGAGTGGGCTTCCTACTATGGACAGGAGCATGTGAACTTCTCCCCACTTTTCGGACATCAGTACAGCCAGATGTACATCGATTTCCGCGGCATCCAGGATGCGTATATGCGGGAGAAAGGACTTGACTACTTCGAAAACAGCCGCCGAGCCACTTTTGCCAATCAGGCTTACTGCATGGACAACCCCACCGGATTCGGGGGATACGACTCCCTCACCTGGGGGCTAACTGCCTGCGATGGGCCATTTAATGGCAAGGTTGCCCTGCGCGATGACAGCGTACAGGTTCACACCTACTGGGCCCGAGGAGCCTCTTCCATCCACGTTCGCGATGACGGCACCCTGGCCCCTACCGCAGTGGGGGGATCCGTGCCATTTGCACCAGAAATATGTATCCCAACGCTGGAAAATCTCTGGACTGCTCACTACGACTCCCTCATCGGGCCATATGGGTTTCGTGACGCATTCAACCTGACATTCAGCCAGGACGGCCGCCCCGGAAACTGGTTCGATGACGACTACCTGGGCATCGATCAGGGACCTATTCTTATCCAGATTGAAAACCATCGGAGCGAACTTATCTGGAACCTGATGAAACAGAGTCCCTACGTCATTCAGGGACTCAAAAAAGCCGGCTTTACAGGGGGATGGCTGGACAAGCTCTAATCGCCCCCAGATCCCCACTCAACAACGACACACAAACATGTGCAGACCAACTCTTTTCATCATCACCTTCCTGATCCTCTCAGGGAACATGCTGGCACAGCAGCTCCCTCCTATGTCAGACAAACAGGCTCAAACGGTGGACTCCATCATGAACCTGATGACCCTTGAAGAAAAGATCGGGCAGATGACCCTCTTTACCAGCGATTGGGAAATGACGGGCCCCACTCTACGCGACAACTATCAGCGAGACATCCGGCAAGGAAAAGTTGGAGCCATATTCAATGCCCATACGGCTGCTTACACACGGGAACTACAGCGTCTGGCGGTAGAAGAGACCCGACTGGGAATCCCCTTGTTATTTGGGTACGATGTCATCCATGGATACAAAACCATCTTTCCCATTCCGCTGGGTGAAGCCGCTAGTTGGGACCTGGAAGCCATGAAGCGCTCAGCCCGCATCGCGGCCATTGAAGCCTCCGCTTCGGGAGTCCACTGGACTTTTGCCCCGATGGTGGACATTGCACGCGATCCCCGCTGGGGCCGGATCGCAGAGGGAGCCGGTGAGAGCGTTTACCTCGGAGAAATGATCGCCGAAGCTCGGGTTCAAGGGTTTCAGGGGAATGATCTTTCAGCACCGGGCACCGTACTGGCCTGTGCCAAACACTTTGCCGCCTACGGAGCGGCGCAGGCAGGACGGGACTACCACACCGTGGATATTTCGCATCGATCGCTGTACGAGATTTACCTCCCTCCCTTCAAAAAAGCGCTGGAAGCAGGAGCTGCCACCTTTATGACTTCTTTTAACGAGTTGGATGGCATTCCTGCCTCTGGAAACCATTTTCTGCTCACCGAAGTCCTCCGCGAGCAGTGGGGCTTCAATGGCTTTGTCGTCACCGACTACACCTCAATCAATGAGATGGTATTACATGGCATCGTCGCCGACAATAAGGCAGCAGGCGCACTGGCGGCCAATGCCGGGGTTGACATGGATATGCAAAGCGCTGCCTTTTACGATTACCTCACCGAGCTGGTCGAGGAGGGGGAAGTATCCGAAGAACAGGTTAATGCCGCAGTACGCCGGATTTTGTACCTGAAGCTGGTCCTCGGCCTGTTTGATGACCCATACCGCTACAGTGACATCAAACGTGAAGAAGAACTGGTATTCAACCCCGCCCATCAGGAAGAAGCCCGGAACATGGCCCGAGAATCCATGGTCCTGCTTGAAAACAGAGACCGTACCCTGCCCATTCAGTCGGATGTACAGTCTATCGCCGTGATAGGCCCCCTTGCCAATGATCCTCCACAGATGATGGGCAACTGGTTTGCTGCAGGAGACGGCAACAGCTGCGTAACTCCGCTTGCCGGACTGGAAGAAGCCATGGTTGGAAAAGCCGTCGTGCGGTACGAAAAAGGCTGCGAAATCGATGCCGACAGTGAGGCAGGATTTGCTGATGCAGTCGCGCTGGCAGAAAAGTCTGATGTCATTGTGGCCATGATGGGAGAAGGGGGCTGGATGAGTGGAGAGGCAGCCAGCCGCTCCGAGCTGGGCCTGCCTGGCAATCAGTTAGACCTGCTCAAGCAACTCAAAGCTATTGGAAAACCGTTGATCGTAGTACTCTTTAACGGTCGCCCGCTGACCATCAACTGGCTCTCAGAAAATGCAGATGCCCTCGTGGAAGCCTGGTTCCCGGGCACCATGGCCGGTCACGCCCTGGCCGATCTCCTGACTGGAGAGCACAACTTTTCCGGCAAACTCCCCGTCACCTTCCCCCGAAACGTCGGCCAGATCCCGATTTTCCTGGCCATGAAAAATACAGGGCGCCCCATGGCGGAAATCAAATACACCAGCAAATACCTCGACGTTCCCAATTCCCCGCTATACCCATTTGGCTATGGCCTGAGCTACAGCCGTTTCGCTTATGAGCCTATTGAAGTTCGCTCAGCGACGTTTAGCATTGACGAAGAGGTCGAAGTATCAGTCGGAGTCACCAACCTCAGCGATAAAACAGGAACCGAAGTTGTGCAACTGTACATCCGGGACCGGATCGGCAGCGTGACCCGTCCGGTTCGTGAGTTGAAGGGCTTCCAGCGCGTGGAACTGGGGCCGGGAGACCGGAAGGTTGTGACCTTCACCCTGACCACGGATGACCTTGCATTTTTTACCCGCGACATGAGCTATCAGGCCGAACCTGGAGAATTTGATGTTTGGGTCGGCGGAAATTCCGATACCGACAATGGCACGGTGATCACCCTCACCCCATAATCCTGTTGCTTCCAAATCATTAGAAACACTACTGAAATACTGTCATATGAACTACTACAGACCTATTCAAATCAGACGTCTGGGACTCCTGGCCCTGCTGTACCTGAGCAGTTGGGGGCTATCCGCCCAGGTACAGGTGTCTGGAACGGTAAACAACGAATCGGGAGAACCCCTTGTCGGAGCCACCGTCCTCGCGACTCAAACACGGACCGGGGCTAACACCGACGAGGCTGGTAAATTCACCCTTAGCCTTCCCAATCTGAGCGACACCCTGGTCGTATCCTACATCGGGTACGAAACCCAGAAAGTTCCCATTCAAAGCCGATCAAATCTGACCATTTTTCTGAATGAAAAGGAAATGTCGGCTGATGAGGTAGTGGTAATCGGCTACGGCACACAACGCAAGAGTGACCTCACAGGGTCTGTTTCTTCGGTTAAAGGCGAAGAGTTACAGCGCATTCCAACCGCCTCGGTCGCTCAATCCCTGCAGGGACGCGCCGCTGGGGTACAGGTAACGCCCAGCTCTGGCGAACCAGGTGCCGGAGCGGTTATCCGCATTCGAGGAGTGGGGACCCTGAACAATGCTTCGCCCCTCTTCGTCGTGGACGGCATGCTGACCGACGACATCAACTTCCTCAACCTCAACGATGTCGAGTCAGTAGAAGTCCTCAAGGACGCGTCTGCTACTGCAATTTACGGTTCCCGGGGAGCCAATGGGGTTATCATCATCACCACCAAACGTGGTACCGCAGGCCCCACCCAGTTCAATGTCAGCGCATACTACGGCACCCAGGAGGTCACACAGTACATCGACCTCACCAATGCACAGGAATACGCCATTCTTTCCAACGAGCTCGCTGCAAACGATGGCCGCCCCGAGGTATTTGCAGAACCTGATACCTTTGGAGAGGGCACCAACTGGCAGGATGTCATCTTCCGCCAGGCGGTTATCCAGAACTACAACATCTCAGCGTCAGGTGGCAACAAGCAGAACCGTTTCAACATTTCAGCCGACTTCCTGAGCCAGGAAGGAATCGTAGAGGGGTCCCAGTTTGACCGGGTTACTTTCCGTTTAAACAACAACTATGGACTCACCGATGCGGTCAGAGTGGGGCACAACCTCGCATTCATCTATGAAGACCGGCAGTTTGCTCCCAATGTGATTGGCAATGCCTATCGGGCAGACCCCACCGTCGTAGCAGGAGATACTGCCGGAGAGTTTGGCAACACCGCCATTAGATCTTCTACAGGAAACCCCGCCGCTCAGATCTTTTACAACAGCAATAACCGACAGAATGTCCGGAGCGTGGGAAATGTCTTTCTCGAAGCCGATTTCCTTAGTGGGTTTTCCTATAAAAGCAATTTTGGGATCGACGCAGGTGCCTTCCAGGGGAAAAATTTCGTCCCGGTATTCTTTGTTTCCTCCATTCAGCAAAACGACACCAACAATGTGTCGGTAAATACAGGATATGAGTTCAACCTGCTGTGGGAGAATACCCTGAGCTACTCAGGAGAGTGGAACGGGCATCGCGTAAATGCCCTCGCAGGTATCACGGCCCAGCGCTACCGCAATGAAAACCTGGGCGGAAGCCGCCGCAATGTCGCGGAGGAAGACCCAACATTCTACTACCTCAGCGCAGGGCAGCTCAATGGACAGACCAACTACAACTCTGCCTTTGAGTGGGCCATGGTCTCCTATCTCGGCCGGGTGAATTACTCCTATCAGAATCGATATCTGCTGACGGCAACTTTCCGGGCCGATGGTTCATCGCGTTTCGGAGAGAATTTCCGCTACGGCTACTTCCCCTCCTTTGCTGTCGGTTGGAACATTTCTGAGGAGGCATTTATGCTGGGAGTATCAGCCGTCAGCCGCCTGAAGCTACGCAGCAGCTGGGGTCAGATCGGCAACGACAAGATCAACACCAATGCCGCCATCCCACTGGTGGACAGGGGGTTAGGCGCCGTATTTGGGCCAGGAGAACAACTCCTGATCGGAGGAACAGCCGTCAACCTGGCCAATCCTGATCTGCGATGGGAAGAAACTGAGCAGTTTGACGTAGGGCTGGAACTAGGCCTGTTGCAGGACCGCTTTCTGGCCGAAATTGATTACTACCGTCGCGTGACCTATGACATCCTGGTTGGGGTGCCCATTCCAGATTATGTCGGTTCTCGCAACGATCCCATCATCAATGCCGCTTCGGTTCTCAACCGTGGCGTTGACCTCAACCTCACCTGGCGAGAGACACGCGGCAAACTTTCCTACAGCCTCAATGCCGTTGCCTCTACGGTCCATAATGAGGTTCTGTCGTTGGGTGGTGGCAGGGAAGAAATTTTGGGCGGAGGTCTTGGGTTCGGAGGCGAGTTGGGAACCAGGACCACGGTAGGCTCTCCAATTGGGGCATTTTATGGCTACCAGGTTGACGGAATTTTCCAAAATGAGCAAGAGTTGGAAGATTTTCCCCGTCTGGGAAATGAGGGCGTTGGTGACCTGCGCTTTGCCGACACCAATGGCGACGGCGAGCTTACGCCTGATGACAGGGTGAGCCTGGGAAGCCCCATTCCCAACCTGATCTATGGTTTCAACTTCAGCGTGGAATACGCTGGATTGGACCTTGCAGTGTTTTTCAATGGCCAAAGCGGAAACAAGATCATCAACTCCAAGCGAATGGCCCGCTTTGGCACCCCGAACTTTGAAGCTATTTTCCTCGACAGATGGAACGGTGAAGGAACCTCTACCACCGAACCTCGCATCACCAATGGAGGGCACAACTACCTTCCCTCTGACCGCTTTTTACAGGATGGTAGTTTCATGCGGCTGCGGAATGTCCAATTAGGCTACACCCTACCGCAGATTGTCACTCAAAAAATTGGGATTGGCAGCATGCGGCTATACCTCAGCGGGACGAACCTGATCACTTGGACTGAGTACACCGGCTACACACCAGAGATTACGAGTGGGTCTGTTATCGCGGTTGGCATCGACAGTGGACAGTACCCGATCGCGAAAGTTTACAACGGAGGGGTACAGGTAAACTTCTGAGAAGAGAAGAAAGATCGCTGCGCTGTGAGAAGAAAGTCAAAGAGAGAGGTCAGATCGCTGCGTTGTCAGACCGCTGCGCTGCGAGAGGTCAGACGAAAAAAGACAAAGAGTTTTGAAACCCTGTTTGGACTACGTCGATACCACTCTGACTTCTACTCATAAAATCAACCGAGCACATTTCCAGAAAAATCAAACATCTAATGAATCATGCTTAGCATAAAAAAATACATCAAACACCTGACAGCCCTCCTCATGATTGGAGTTCTTACGGGTTGTGGAGATTTTCTCAACCGTCCTCCTTTGGGACAGCTGACCCTGGCAAGTTATTTCCAGACAGAAGAACACGCGGTGTGGGCCACCAACGCTGTTTACAACATCCTCCGGGACTGGTCTGTACATGTATTCAGCTACATCGGGGTGACGGATATTATCTCTGACGACTCGGATAAAGGATCCACCCCGACTGATGCCAGTTTCCTGCTGGAAATAGATGACTTTACCTACACGGCTTCCAACATCGCTCCGCAGGGAGTCTGGTCAGGCTACTATCAGGGGATATACCGTGCCAATCTTGCCATAGCCAATATTCCCGATATTCAGATGGATGAGGAACTCAAGACCCGATTACTGGCTGAAAACCGGTTTCTCCGGGCATATTTTTACTTCAACCTCGTTCGCTGGTTTGGGGATCTCCCGCTGATTACCGCTCCGCTAGAGCCTAGCGAGTACAACCAGGAGAGGAGTCCTAAAGAAGAGGTCTATGCCCAGATAGAGGCCGATCTCACATTTGCCGAAGAAAACCTTCCAACCCGGAGTCAATATGTAACCGCTGACCTGGGACGTGCGACACAGGGCGCAGCTCAAGGGTTGCTCGCAAAGATGTATCTGACCACAGCCAACTTTGCAGCAGCCGAAGAGTATGCCCTCAAGGTAGTCAACAGTGGCGAGTATGACCTATTACCTGATTACCGCACGGTTTTTACTCGAGAGGGAGAAAACAGTCTGGAATCGCTATTTGAAGTGCAAAACACCGCACTGGAAACTGGCGGTGGCGGTTCGCAGTACAACGAAGTTCAGGGGGTGCGAGGTGTCCCCAACCTTGGCTGGGGTTTCAATCGTCCCTCGGATGACCTCATCGCAGCCTATGAACCGGGCGACCCGCGCCGGGAGGCAACCATCCTGTATGTGGGAGAAATTTTGCCTGATGGATCGGCCCGTGTCGAAGACAATGAAAACATCGTTGGAGAGCGCTACAACCAGAAAGCATGGGTGCCGGAGCATGCTGGCGGCAATGGCAATGGCCCCGGCAACATTCGCATCCTGCGATACGCCGATGTACTGCTGATCGCGGCTGAAGCTCTCAATGAAAATGGCAAGTCCCAGGAGGCTTTGGCCTACCTGAATCAGGTTCGGGCACGAGCCAGAGGGAACAGCAGCTCTATTTTGCCTGATATCACCGAAACCGATCAGGCTGCCCTGCGAGAAATCATATGGCATGAACGCAGGGTAGAACTGGCAATGGAGCAACAGCGCTGGTTTGACCTACTGCGCCAGGGGCGTGCCGCTGAGGTGATGCAGGCCCTCGGCAAAAGCTTCGAGGTAAACAAACACGAGTTGCTCCCTATTCCGCAGCGGGAAATTGACCTGAGCGGAGGGACCATCGTCCAGAATTCTGGTTGGTAATCTTTACAGGTTGAAAGTCGAAAGTATCCCTTAACTTTCGGCTTTCAACCTTTTTTACAAGCCATTGAAATTTTCCATCCAGCGATACGAGCAGCTACCGTCCACCAACACCCAGGCATTCACAGCCCTGGCGGAAGGCGCTTTTGATGGCACCGTCATCTGGGCTGACTATCAATATGCTGGCAAGGGACAAAAAGGCAATACCTGGGAGGTAGAGCCTAGCATGAACCTGACCTTCAGCCTGATCCTGAAGCCGCAGATTCCTGTCGAACGGGTCTTTGCCATCAGCAAAGTGGCCGCGCTGGCATTGCATAAAACAGTGCAGGAGTATCTGCCTCATACAAAGGTCGAGATCAAATGGCCTAATGACCTGCTGGTCAATGGAAAAAAGGTCGCTGGAATCCTCATTGAGAATCAGCTCGAAGGCTCCCGCATTAAATCCTGTGTGGTGGGGATGGGCCTCAATGTCAACCAGAAAGCATTTCTCCCTGAGCTTCAACACAAGGCGACCAGCCTGCTCATGTGGCGGGATGAAGGGATCAATCTCCAGCAGTTGCTCCTAAAGCTACTGGACCATTTTTCGAATGTTTATCGACTGGTTGAAGCACAAAACTGGGCCGAACTCGACCACAGCTACCTGAGCTATTTGTATGGCTATCAACAGGAGGTTCCTATCCAACTGGATGGAAAGATGACGAGTGGACACCTCTGCGGCGTGGAACGAAGCGGAAGGCTGGTGCTCCGAATTGCCGGAGTCCAGCGATCATTTGACATCAAGGAAGTGAGTCTGGTCTTACCTCAGTAGCCTCCTAAAGCTCGTCATCGGGATGCTTCTCGTTGGCAAGGTGCTCATCGCGCTGCATCAGCATGGGCAGAGCCTTGAAGCCGAAACCTACTCCCAATCCAATCAATGATCCGGCAGGAATATTGTGAAACAGAAAGCCGAGACCTGTTCCGATCATCATACAGCCAACAAAGAGGAGATTTCCGACTTGCTTCTTATCCATGGTGAAATTGAATTTGGTGGTTAGTGGGTGGCAAACTTAGGCCGCTGCTGTCAAATCAGGAATGACTTAAGTTGCTTTTGTTTTCAGAGACAGCGGAGGCTGCCCAAAGGTTGGAGCATAGCGCCTAATCAATCCATTATTTCAATATCTTCCTCAGTTCGCGCTTCCATCGTCGGTACCCCACGGGACAATTCGATTTTCCCCGTTACGCAAACTCGTTGATTCTTTAATAATTCGGAAGGCTCATAACTAAAATTGGTGGCATTGCTCTGCCAGATGGCCACGGTAAAAATGTGGTTAGGGAATTTTTTATCCAGGTTCAAAAAGGTGTGGCCATTCTGGGTGAGTCGGGTATCCACCACGGTGCCACAGATTTTCACTTCTTCATTTCGGTCGGCAAAAAACCGGGCCTGCACCGTGTTGTAGCTATTCCGGGGAAGATCATCGGGTAAAATCGGCTCGGCATCTTCCTGCTGCTTCTCGGGAAGCCAGTCGTAAACGGTACGCTGCGATTCCAACTCGACCTCCAGGGGATCGGGCAGAGCCGGAAAGAAGTCCAAGCCCGAAACTTTTTCTACCGAATCGATGCTCACCGCATAGGTTTCCACCGGATAGGCCAGTTCGTGATTGGGCATCAGAAAGGCGATCGCCCGCTGCTGCTCCAGGTCGAGGACGACCTTGAAGTATTTTTCGGGAAGGCTCAGGCCGTTTATGCTTCGCTCTACTTTGGGCAAGTCATCTTGCAAAATCGGCCCTGTCACAACGTAGAGCTTTGTTTGTCGGTTTCGTTTGAGGTACTCCCGCAGGTAGCCCTCCAGTTCGGCCCAGCGCCCCCGGTTGAACTCCGGTGCCTGCGGCGACATGTTGCTGTAAAAATAGGACTCGGAGAGCGCCGTCTCAGACCATCGAAAGTCCGCCGAAGGAGCCAGGTGCCCCCGGTCATAGCCGTAGCCGTCGTATTCAAAACTTCCATCTGCCTGTGGATACTTGAGGAAGTAGTCAGCCTCCTCTGCCGAACCCGACGCGATGGCACTGTCCACCCGAAAGTCATTGCTTCGGCTCACATTTCCCTCCAGCACATCGGGCAGGATGATATGGGCTACCCAGTTGGCCTGCTCATGGGCTTCGTTGTACGAGAGTGCCATCGCAGAGTGAAAGATCACCTGCTCTCCCTCCCCTACGGCGGGCAAGGCTATTCGCTCAATTTCCAGTTGGCACTGGGTGAGTTTGAGCTTTTCCATCCTGCTTTGCAGGGCTTCCTGCTGCGCCTGAAGGGCCAGCATGTCTCGCTCACTGGCGGCGATTTCGCCTTCGACACTGCGAAGCTCAGCTTCCAGATCGGCCTGGGCGACCAGTGAGATCGCTCCACTAGCCCACAAAAAGAGGAAAATACGAACCAGGATGTTGTGTGTGTTCATGAGACAGAAGTTGGGATTGAGCGCGAATTAATCTTTACAAGACGGATTGATGCCAAACACATAGCGGTCGATGACCTGGATTTCTTCGGCCACCCCAGCACCCGCAAAACCCGTGATCATATCAGGTGTTACCAGGGCTGCATAGCTTTTCAGGTAGCGATCAGCAAGCGGCAGGTAGGACCAGTGCCATTTTTCCTCCTCGTAGCCATAGGGCCGGTCCCCTCCTTTGGGCGAATAGACCTGACAAAAGCCATACTCAGGGCCATTGGCGAGCAACCACTCGTATTCGGCTTTGCCTTTGCCCTGCTCAAAATAGCTGTTGTTGAACGAGTTGATGTCAATATCGGTGCCCCAATGGTGGCGAGAAGTTCCGGGCATGGAGCTATATCTTAGAATCGTCAGGGCTCGTTCGGCAGGGTCAGGAACCGTTTGGGCGAGGTTTTTCCCCTCCACATTTCGCTGGCCGTTCCACTTGGCTTCCCAGATGCTTTTCTGATAGTAGAAATTGCGCGTGGCGGACAGGATGGTCAGGCTAATGCCCTCCTCCTGAGCCGCTTGCCACATTTTTTCAAATGCGGCGTGGGTCTCTCGGTGCAGCTTCTGGCGCAGGGCGCTTCCACCGGAGAATCTGGTGTCAATGGACTGGAACTGGGAATCGGACTCCGGATCAAACTGTCCCAACAGGTATTTCAGGGGAATGGTATCGAGCGGAGCGGGAGTTTCCATGGCGGGATGGTCGGGTATAGAGCGGCTACTAGCGGTGCTGTCGGCGGAGGCATTGCCTCCCTCCTGGATCGTAGATTGGCAGCAGATCAGGCACAGCAGGCTCAACAGCAGGACGATGGAACGGGACATAGAGGTACATTCGCTATTAAAGCGGGAAAATAGGCGAGAATTCTGTTAGGGACAAAAGGAAATGGGGTTTATGGGATTTGAGAGGCGAGAGGCGAGAGGCGAGAGGCGCAAAAGATACATCTTCCTGAAGGGACAGGAGCGAGTTAGAAAAAGCCTGGCCGACCAATTGGTCTGCCAGACTTTTCAGCTTGTGATTTTCGGTTGTTTTACAATCCGGGGGCTACTGCCTCCAGGGCATCGATGCGCCCCCATCCAAAACTGCTGCTGCGGCTGGGGTAGAACTCGGATGCATCCTTCAGGCGCTGCAATACCTGGCTGCGGGACATACCAGGATTGGTGGCCCAGACCAGCGCGGCGATCCCGGCGGTGGTGGCTGTCGCAACAGAGGAGCCTCCTGTGCGGGAAGGAACGTTGCCACTTTCTGCCAGAGTCAACGGACGACGGTCGGTGTTGCGACGGTCCTGCATGACAATGACAAAGTCCACGGCTGAGCCGTCATGGCATACGTCACAGCGCTGCAAAGGCGTTTCGGTGCGCACCCCGGTGATGGCTACTGTTTCGCTCATATTGGCGGGGAAGATCACGCCGTACCAACTGGTCCATGAGAGAGAAGTCCCGGCGGCAGCAAAGATCAGTTTGCCATTGCCATAGGCATAGCGGACCGCATCGGCGACCTGACCGCTGCTGAACACATCTCCCAGAGACATGCTGATGATCTTCACATCGCTGCGGCCACCTAGCGCATAGAGCGCATCGCTGACGCCGTCTTTTTCGGCAGATTCATTGATGACCACATCATCAGTACCGCGGTAGGAGACCAGATTGGCTTTGTAGGCCGTACCTACGGTGCTGCCTTCATTGGTGCGAGGGGCTGCAATGGTGCCCGCCATCTGGGTGCCGTGGCCACAGTCGTCGTCTGGGCCGTCGATGGAGGCCCACCACCACCAGCCAGTCACGAAGGTGCCATATTTCTGACGGAAGCGTCCGCCCGACCAGCCTGAAGCGAACTCGCCATTGAGTTTGTCCTGGGCGGGATCCAGCCCGGTGTCGATCAGCCCCACGGTGATGTTGTCGCCCTGACTGTGGTTCCAGGCGGTGGGGATGTTGTGCTCGTAGTAGTTCCAGGAAACCTTGGCTCCGGGAGAAACGGTAGTGTAGTCCGAAGTAGGGACAGATGAAAGTGGGGAGTTGCCACAGCCCTTGCCGGAACGAGTGGCGACTTCGCTGCCATAGCCCATGGGCTCGACATAGCGCACCTGCGCGATGCGGTTAAGTTGGGCGATGACCTCATAGTCCCGAACCTGCACATTGAAATATGGGAGGGGCTTCTCGCCATAGGCGAGGATGTCTTCGGCCTTCACCAACTCATCGGGGTGCAGGCGATTGGTTTCCTCCACGATGAACTGGATAAGTGCTTCTTTGACGGCTTTCCACTCGGGGTCATTAACGTCGATTTCGTGCATGCGCTCATCGATGTTCTGAAAGCCAAGTGGCTGGTACCCGATCGACAAAATAGAGTCGGTCTGCATAGCAGCGCTCCAGATGGCGTAATCGTCCACCATAGACCAACGAAACTGGTCCTGCTCCAGCAGGTGAGCCAGTACCTGTTCGTTGATGGCATGCCGTGGCAGGGGGTCGCGGCCTTCGAGGGGAGCAAAATTGCCCTCCACTTTCAGCGTGACAGTTGGAGCGGCCTGCTCCGTGGCAATGGGATTTTCTTCGCTCAGCTGACATCCAGACAGGATGAGCATGAGCACTACAAGTGGCAGTAGTGTACGTTTCATTGTGTAGCGTTAGGATAATGTTACTTGAAGATTGGGATGAGTGGTTAGCAATTCATCCATCCGGAATTTAGCAAATAGACGGAAGATTCAGGAATAGAATTTAATATTCGGCATCCTCCTACAGATGTTCATAATTAGAATGCATCCCGGGTTTGACTTTTCAACTCCAATCCCCTACTTTTGCACTTCAATTAATTTCCACGTAAAGGAGGTAAAAGAAAGTGATTATCATCAACGTCAAAGAAGGCGAATCAATCGACCGCGCACTTCGTCGCTACAAGAAGAAGTTCGAGCGCACGGGTATCCTGAAGGAGCGTCGTGCACGTATGTTCTACCGCAAACCTTCTGAGGAGAAAAAAGAAACTCTGAAGAAAGCGCGTAACCGTCAGCGTCACTACGCACGGGAGAACTACTAATTCGCGGTTCGAGGATTTATTCCAGCATTTCCTGACTAGCTGGGGGTGTAATTGAGCCCGAATTTCTTTGAAAGAAGAATTCACCACCTTCTCTCGAAAAGCTGAACAAAATCCTTCTTTGGGATGACAAAAGTTGTCCTGTATAGATACAAAAAATGCCTGGCCATATGAGCCGGGCATTTTTGTTCAATTGGCGCCTGTTTCGTAGATTACTGTACTATGACAAGAGATCTTCGGGCTCCTTTTGAGCAATACCTGACCAAAGAGCGCAATCTTTCACCGCATACCCATGCGGCGTATCGTCGGGATTTGCTGGACCTGGAGATTTTTTTTCAGGAGAAAAACGGCTTTTCACCGCTGAATTCTGACGAAATAAAAAAGGTTACCCACCGGGATCTGAGAATCTGGGTCGGCCACCTGATGCAACTCGGGTTGAAACCCAGAAGCATATCTCGAAAAGTATCCGCGGTCCGTAGCTTTTTTGATTACTGGCAGCGTCAGGGCGCTGTTTCCAACAACCCCGCCCGAAAACTCAACCTTCCCAAAGTCAAACGGGAGCTACCTGCATTCCTCAAAGAAGCTGAAACCCAGACCCTTCTGGACGAAATCAGCTTTCCCCAGACCTTTGAAGGAGAGCGGGACAGGTGTCTGCTGGAGCTTCTTTATGGCTGTGGTCTGCGCCGCAGTGAAGTGATTGGTCTCCAGGTATCTGACATTCAGTTTAACCCTCCCGCACTCAAAGTAAGGGGGAAAGGGAACAAAGATCGCATCGTCCCCTTTGGGCCGACCCTGGATGTGGCCCTAAAACGGTACCTAAATGCTGCTAAAGAGGCTGGAATCCAACCTCGGGAAGAATTGTTGGTCCGCCCCAGTGGCGAACCCCTGTACCCCAATCTCGTTTATCGGGTAGTCCAACGCTACCTCTCTCTGGTGACTACCCTCCACACCAAAAGTCCGCACGTGCTCCGGCACACCTACGCGACCCACCTGCTGGACAGGGGTGCCGACCTCAATTCCATCAAGGAATTACTGGGCCATGAGAGCCTGGCTGCAACCCAGGTATATACCCACAACAGCATCCGAAAACTAAAGTCTGTACATAAGCAAGCTCACCCTCGGGCTGAGCAATAATAAATCATACGATTAAATGTTCGCACTATGAAACTTCAAATGCAATCGATCCACTTTACAGCAGCCGACCACCTCAAAAGCTATACGACCGAGAAGGTATCCAAGCTAGAGACCTTTTTTGACCGCATTACCGATGGTGAGGTATTCTTCAAGCTTCAAAATGAGAAGCCAGAGGCCAATAAGCTAGTGGAAATCAAGATACACGTACCGGGCGAAACCCTGATTGCATCCGAGGAGGGCAAGACCTTCGAGGAGGCAGTTGACCTGGCGACAGCCAAGGTCAAGTCTCAGTTACTGCGCTATAAAGGCAAAATGCAGGAGCGTCACTGAGACCAGGATGCCCAACATAAAAACGCCCCACTGTCTGTCAGTGGGGCGTTTTTCTATTCTGGATGTTCAGGTTCCTGGTCCTCATCCTCGCTTACAATTCTTTCAACCAGCCTTACATTGCTGTTTTGCTTGAGGCGGTTCATGACCAGGTCCAGTTCGGTCAGGTCCTCTACATACAGGTGGAAAATTCCCTCAAAAAGTCCTCGCATGGACTCAATATTGACTTTTTTGATGTTGAGCTTCATCCGGGAGGACAGGACCCGCATTATTTCCAACAACATGCCCTGCTTGTCAACTCCCACCACCTTGATCGCAGTGAGGAAGGCGATCCCCTGATCATCTCCCCATCTGGTCTGGATGATTCTCGATCCAAACTGGGTCATCATCCGGATCGCATTGGGGCAGGAAATCCGGTGGATTTCCACATTCCCTCCATTATCAAATCCCATGATGTCATCACCCAGGAGTGGAGTACAGCATTTGGCCAGGCGATAGGAATCGATCTGATGATCCTTTCCGAGGATAAACATATCCGGATCGACCCCTGCTTCCTCCAGTTGACTGTTTCGGGCGTGTAGCTTGGCTTCCCAGGCTTCGATGTATTCGCTGCTGACTTCTTTTCCCTCCTTCTTCAGGTCGATGAATTCCTGGACCCGATCAGAGTCAATTTTCCCGCTAGCCAGGTCATAATAGAAGTCCTCCTTCGTAGGCTTGAGGAAGAAAGCCAGTAACTCTTTCATGTAGGGGTGGTTTTCATTTACCCCGTACTGACGGGCCCGCCAGTGAAAGAGGTTCTTACCCCGCTCGATCAGCCGCCCACGTTCCTTGCGGAGATAGGCCCTGATCTGGTCCTTGGCTTTGGGGGAATGAGCATAGTGTAGCCACTCCTTTTTCGGGGCCCCTTTTCGAGAGGTCAGCACTTCCACCATGTCACCAGGACGTAGTTCATAATCAAGGGTGACCACCTCATTCCCGACCTTGGCCCCAATAGCAGTGTTGCCGACATCGGTATGAATCTTATAGGCAAAGTCCAGTGCAGTAGCTCCGACAGGTAGCCGGATCAATTTTCCCCGTGGGGTAAACACATAGACATCGTTGAGTTGAAGGTTCTCTTTAAACCCTCTGACTGCCTCCAGGGCATCAGAACTGGGATTGGCGAGGATGTCACGCACCTGCGCGATCCAATCGGTAAAGGACTCCTCCATCAACTCACCGGATTCCTTGTATTTCCAGTGGGCTGCAATGCCTTTTTCGGCTATCTCATGCATGCGAGTGGACCTGATCTGCACCTCGACCCAGTGCTTACCGGGTCCCAGCAGGGTGGTATGAAGCGATTCATATCCATTGCTTTTGGGAATGGTGATCCAGTCCCTAAGGCGCTTGGGATTGGGCATATAAAGCCCGGAAATAGCCGCATACACCTTCCAGCAGTCATCCCGCTCAAGGCCATCTCGTGTTTCCAGTATGATCCGAATTGCGTATTTATCATACACTTCTTCAAAAGACTCTGCCTTCCGCAGGATTTTCAGGTAAATGGAATAGACCGACTTGAACCGGCTGTGAATTTCATACTTGAGGCCAGTTGGCTTGAGTACCTTATCAATGTTCTGGATAAATTCCTTGATATATGGTTCTGCCTGAGCCTTCTGCTCTTCCAGCCGACGGGAGATTTCCTCATACTTATCCGGTTGCGAGTGATGAAAAGAAAGGTCTTCCAGTTCGGTCTTGATCTGGTAAAGCCCCAGCCTATGGGCCAGTGGAGCATAGATATAGAGGGTCTCAGAAGCAATTTTGAACTTCTTATGGGGCTGCTTGGCCCCAAGGGTTCGCATATTGTGCAGGCGATCCGCCAGTTTGATCAGCACCGCACGAATGTCATCGGCGATGGTCAGCAGGACCTTGCGGAAGTTCTCTGCCTGGGTGGACTCAATCCCGCCGTTTTGAGAGACTGACTCAGTCCCGGAAATTTTGGTGAGGCCATCAATGATCTGACGTACCTTCTGATTGAACTCACGCTCAATATCATCGAGGGTATATTCGGTGTCTTCGACTACGTCGTGCAGCAGGGCACATACCAGTGAAGTAGCATCTACCAGCCCCATTTCTTCATAGATAATCCTCGCCACCGCCATTGGATGCAGGATATAGGGTTCACCAGATTTACGTCTTACACCCTCGTGGGCCTTGGCCGCAAACTCGTAAGCCTTGCGGATCATGTTGCGATCTGAACGGGAAAGGTGTTTCGTATTTCGGTTGAGATGGGAAAAGGCATTGGAAATATCAGCCCGATAGCGAATTTCCTCCTGAGTCAGCTTTCCAACTGGTGCCTGAGAACTATTTGATTTACCGAGACGCGGTATGGGTAAGCGCATATATGAGGTTCGTGCTAAGTATGAATCAGAAAATTACCTGGGGATTTTTACTATATAAGAATTTTGTCGGACAGTTTTCCTTTTATGTAAAAAAGGTATACATTTGCCACTCCAAAATTAAGAAGACGTTCTTTTTAGGCGGATGTGGTGAAATTGGTAGACACGCTAGATTTAGG
>CAYFIR010000052.1:0-41340 GCA_964343195.1 uncultured Bacteroidia bacterium
CTCGCTATTTCTCGAAAAATTTCCTTGTCAGACCCCAAAAATCCTGCGTTTGGCCCCGAAACACCGAAACCTAAACAGCCTCTTAAACATCAAATATTAAACTCAAAACCAAAACGTTTTATGCGATCCAATCTTCGTTCCCTCATGATTGCTTTCGTTGGTGCTCTGATGCTAAGCCCGGTCTTTGCGCAGATCAACACCCCCGCCCCGAGCCCCTTTGCTTCGTTTGAGCAGGTGGTAGGGCTGACCACTATCAGCATGGAATACTCCCGTCCGGGAGTAAAAGGACGTACGGTATTTGGTGAACTGGTACCTTACGGCAAAATCTGGCGTAGTGGTGCAAATCAAAGCACCAAGATCACCTTTTCAGATGACGTAAAACTGGCTGGAAAAGATGTAGAAGCCGGAACCTACGGGATTTACTCCATTCCTGGCGAGAGCGAGTGGACCGTGATGCTTTACACTGATTTGACTCTGGGCGGAAATGTTTCCGGCTATGATGAGGAAAAAGAATATGTCCGTTTTACAGTAGAATCCCAGGATTTTCCTGGTCCCGTTGAGTCTCTGACCTTTATGGTTGGAAATATTTCTGATAATAGTGCTTCAATCTATCTCATCTGGGAAAATACCATGATCAGCATTCCGGTTGAAGTGGCTGTTGATGAGGTGGTTATGGCTCAGATTGATCAGGTAATGGCCGGACCATCTGCTGGTGACTACTATCAGGCCGCAGTCTACTACTACAACACTGATCGCGACATGGAGCAGGCACTGGAGTGGATTGACATGGCACTGGAAGGTGGTGAGCGTTTCTGGATTGTTACCTGGAAGGCCCGTATCCTGGGTAAAATGGGCAACTACGACGAAGCTATTGCTACTGCCGAGCACGCCAAGAAAATGGCTGATGAAGCTGGTAACGCTGATTATGTGAAGATCAACAGCGACCTGATTGCTGAATTCAAGTCCAAATAATTGGTCAAATCTGACCTGATGGAATAGAAAGTCGCAACGAGGACGTGTTTCCTTGTTGCGGCTTTGTTATTTTTACCCCATGAGATTTTCTTTTCCTACTTTCCTGGTTGTTCTGGCTTACTTTTTTCTACCCTCACTGATGTGTGCGCAGTCAGGGGTTACAAAATCTCTTAGCCTGTTTCCTTCAGAAACGTGGCAGGTGCCTACCAACTCCTGGCTCACGGAGCAGGTCCATTTTCACAGACCAGAGCCCATACAGGTGGCTGAGGTAAAGCCCAGTCCGTATTTTCTGCCCAAATTTGCTCAGGAAAATCCAACTGGCTACTCCTACCTGTGCAGGCAGGAACTGGAGATCGAACGAAAATCCCCCGTTGGAATCTGGGTCGAAGTAGAACCGGATGAATACCAGAAAAGCCAGATTTTTTCCGGCCCGAGATTGCGTTTCAGGGTGCCGGTTTTCATGCATTAGCAAAGTCGGTGGTGCGGAACAGGCTTCCCGATCGGGAAGAAGCCATGATGAATGCTCATTCCTCTTCACCCCATATGTTAGGAGTTACCTCGTGGGGCCAAGGCGAGGAGTCTGGACCATTAGCGGTTTGGACTTCAGTCGTATGACTTTGGACTCCTGGCTTTCCCATAACTTCAGGAATCTGGCTGTAATTCTGGCTTCCTTTCGGCTGTCAAATCGGCCGATCACCAATTGGTAGTTTCCCTGTCGGTCATTTTGGACCCAGATGGACTTGTTCCAGACCCGACTTTTGAGGACAGCGTTTCGTCTGGCCATCAGGAAGTTGGAGTATTCACCCACCTGCAAACCAAATTCACGACCAGCGGTCTCAGTTGTGTCATGTTCAGCCTCAGGGGCCATGATGGCTACCAGATCCTCCCCTGAGCGGGAGCCCGGCCTTGCGGGAGGAACCCGCAGGGCTGATTGCTCCTGTAATATGGCGCGAATATCTTCTATATCCACTTCCCCGGTAAGCCGGGTGATTTCCCGGCCTTCGCTATCGGTTATGATGAGCGTGGGCAGTATTTCAACATGATATCTAATGGCCAGCTTGCGGCCTCCGGTATATACATCCAAGGGATCGATGCGATAGGGAAGGTACTGATTGGCAATGAGTTGTGTCAAATCCCGGTTGCCACGAAGTTCCTCAACCCAACTTTGGCAGGGATAGCAAAAATCCGTGGAGAATTGAACAAAGCAAAGCTGGTCCTCAGCAGCTGCCTGCTCCAGTGCGCCTTCAAAGCTGCCTTCATAATATGCCACCACTGACTCCGACTGTTGATCCAGGTACACCAGTCCGGCTGTCGCCAGACTCAGAGCCATCAGAGCGCCGCTGACATAAGCGATTTTTCGTTTAAGGCTGACACCCTGCGAAGGGGTTAATGATGGACGTTGGCCCGTTCCCATAGCTTGAGGCTTTAGTTTGGGATAAAATTGTCCAATTTCGTATTATCCACAAACTGAATAAGTGTTGCCTCATTACATGTGCCAAAGCTGCAATAAATATCCTGAAAACTGTTTATATGAGCGGGAATGGCTACTTTTGAAGAAAATGGAATATGAATAATGGTTCCATATCCGGCTTTCCCAACGACCCAGAGCGTGAAAGTTCGATCCATCAGGGCGTCAGCTGTGGTGGTGAAAAAAAATATGCCTCCCTGATAGGTAGGGAGGCAACACACAACTCTAACGCTTTTGATAACAGATTGACTTAAAATGCAATAGGGTAGGGCGGGCTGCAACTTTCTTAGCCCGATAGCTTCATTCTTTTGCTCAAATGCAATGTTTCAGGGCAGAGCGGTGTTGAGGAGGGAAATGGTGTAATTAGACAGGGAGAGAGTGCTCTTTGTCGAAAAGGCTGGACATTCCCTCCGAACTGTCTGTCTAACAGGTAAATTTCTTTAGATGTCAAGCAGAATATCCCTTATCCAGCATCCATTTTTCAGGTCGCGAATATTCCGGCAGCGCTGGTTGCGCCATGTGGTTTTCTGGACACTGTATGTCACGTTTTATGCTCTTGTGGGCGGGGGCTATAGTTTTGCAGAACTGGGGCAGGCCTTTTCTGCAGAGCTAATCCTGTTGCCGCTAAAGATTCTGGTGGTGTATCTTACCCTGTACTGGCTGATTCCCAAACAGATGCTGGAAGGGAAAATGGTCCTGTTTTTTCTGGGGGCGTTGGGACTGATTGTGGGTTCAGCTTTTGGGCAAAGGGCCCTGATTTACTACGTGCTCTACCCAATTCAGTACCCTGGTTTGCCCTATGGCGAATTTGTTAACACCGTACAGATCGTCCGATATGGGTTGACGATTCTGAGTGTGCTGGTGCTAACCTCTGGTATCAAGATCGTCCAGTACTGGTATCAGGACCAACAAACTGCAAAGGCCATGGTCAAGGCCAAACTTGAGGCGGAATTAAAATTCCTCAAGGCTCAAATCCACCCGCACTTTCTCTTTAACACGCTGAATAACCTCTATGCGCTGACGTTAAAGAAGTCCGACAGGGCACCGGAGGTAGTCCTAAGGCTATCCGAACTGGTTAATTATATGCTCTACGAAGCCAGTGCCTCAGGTGTGCCGCTATCCAAAGAGATAGAAACAATTCATAACTATATCGCACTGGAGAGAATTCGCTATCGGGATAACCTTGACATTTACTTTCAGACCTCTGGCGACATCGGACAGGCCCAGATAGCGCCTCTGCTTTTGCTGCCATTCGTAGAAAACAGTTTTAAGCACGGCGTAAGTGACGAGGTCGCCGATAAATGGATTAGCCTGAACCTGAATCTCAACTTTCCCCATTTGGTCTTCAAGGTAGAAAACAGCCGTTCACGCCCCAATGGCGAAAGGCGTGAAAAAGACTATGCCGGGGGCATAGGATTGAAGAATGTGAAGCGACGACTGGAGCTGTTGTACCCAGACCGCTATGAACTGAAAATAAAGGAGGAACCAGATAGTTACTTCATTTCCCTTAGCATTGATCTCTCTGAACCCGCAAGAGTCCTGGCTGATATCTCGGTGTTGGATATGGAAGACTGACAGAAACTGCTGTGGGAATATAGCCGTTCCTTTCACCACAAATTACCATGGTATGAAAATCCGCTGTTTGATTGTTGACGATGAGCCCCTGGCACTTGATGTCCTGGAAGCGTACATTGATAAACTGGACGATTTGGAGCTCGTCGGCCGTGTTGATAACGCGATTGAGGCTTTTAATCGATTGAATCGTGATGCCATCGATCTCCTTTTCCTCGATATACAGATGCCCAAACTGACGGGAATAGAGCTGTTAAAGAATATTTCCAATCCCCCCCATGTGATTTTTACCACTGCTTTCCGGGATTATGCCCTGCAGGGATATGAACTGGATGTGACCGATTACCTGTTAAAACCGATTTCCTTTGACCGGTTTTTACGGGCTGTAAACAAGGTAATTCACAAGAATGGTTATGAAGAATCTTTGGGGAATGGGTTCGGAACTGATAGTCTGGGCACGATCCGGAAACCACAACCTTATGACGAGGCTTTTCTATACCTGAAGGCGGATAAAAAAATGATCAAGGTCCTCCTGAGCGAGATCCTGTATATCGAAAGCCTCAAGGATTATATTCGGGTCAAAACCCCTGAAAAAACCGTAACTGCCTATCAACGGATCAGCTACATGGAAGAAAAGCTTCCTGAAGATCGTTTTCTGAGGGTTCACCGTTCCTATATTGTTGCCAAGGACAAGATCGATGCCTATTGCACGCCCTTTGTGGAGGTTGATGGCAAGGAGATTCCCATTGGTCGCAATTACCGCAGTGAGGTGCTGAAAGCGCTCAATGAGCAAAATCTCCTGAAGGATTGAAGCAATACCCCATAAAAAGCGGCGATTCGGGTACAACCCGGATCGCCGTTTATAAATTCTACACCCCGAAATATCACGTGATGTAGTAGGCAAAATATTGATAGTCAGTTTATTGTCTCAGTATTGCGTGTCTCAGTATTCCCCTTTTCACTTGTTTCCAGGAAAGGGTAGATGCGCATGCCTGTTGACCTGGTTTATTCCTCCTTTTGCGTAGCCTGATTGAGGATTTCGTGGCCCATTTTCAGCTTTTTGGTCAGGAGATAATGCTCGTTATAGGGATTGGGGGGAATTTCTATGGCTACATTTTCCACAATCTCGAGTCCATACCCGATGAGTCCTGCCCGTTTTGTGGGATTATTGGTCATGAGGCGCATTTTTCGGATGCCAAGGTCTCGCAGGATCTGGGCCCCAATTCCATAGTCGCGTTCATCCATCTTGAAGCCCAGTTCCAGGTTGGCCTCGACAGTATCTCGCCCCATTTCCTGGAGTTCATAGGCCTTGAGCTTGTTGAGCAATCCAATTCCTCTGCCTTCCTGGTTCATGTAGATGATGGCCCCTCGTCCTTCTGCCTCTACCATTTCCATGGATTTATAAAGTTGGGGTCCACAGTCGCAGCGGCAGGAGCCAAAAATATCGCCGGTAACGCAGGAAGAGTGAACCCTTACCAGGACTGGCTCGTCGGGCTGCCATTCTCCTTTGACCAGGGCAAGGTGAAGTTCCCCGGTATTGGTCTGGCGGTAGGCCGTCATGTCAAATTTGCCTGCTTTGGTAGGCATCTGAACGGTGATTTCCCGCTTGATGAGGGATTCATGTTGCAGCCGATATTCGATCAGGTCCTCGATGGTGATAAGCTTCAGGTCAAATCGGTCAGCGACCTTTCGCAGGTCCGGAAGGCGCGCCATCGACCCGTCTTCATTCATAATTTCAACAATAACGGAGGCAGCTTCATATCCTGCCATGCGGGAGAGGTCGATCCCTGCTTCGGTGTGCCCTGCCCGTCGCAGGACTCCGCCATTCATGGCCATAAGAGGAAAAATGTGGCCTGGGCGTCCGAGGTCTTCCGGTTTGGTGGCCGGGTCCAGCAATGCTTCTACAGTCCGGGCACGGTCGTGGGCTGAGATACCTGTGCTCACCTTGTCCCCCCTAAAATCAACAGAAACCGTAAACGCTGTTTCATGAGGGTCAGAATTTTTGCCGACCATCAGGTCCAGACCTAATTCTTCACAGCGGGATGCGGTAAGTGGGACGCATATCAGCCCCCGGCCATGGGTCGCCATGAAATTTATGACTTCCGGAGTGGCAAAACGGGCAGCTATCACAAAGTCGCCTTCGTTTTCACGATCCTGGTCATCAACCACGATGACCAGTTTGCCCTGTTTGATGTCAGCAATCGCTGATTCAATAGAATCTATTCTAATGTCAGAACTCATCTCAGTAGGTAGTTGTAAGCCTGTAACATAGCTTCAGAAAGCTACATATGAAAAAAAAATAATTTGTTATGGTCTTTCTTAGGAACATGTCTTCAACAAGAATCGTATCTTGTGACAGTGTACTCCGTCAAATAGCATGTTTTTATGTTTGAAGGCTAAGTATTAGTTGTTTTTGTTTAATAAATAGCCTAATTATCTAAACGGAGTAAAGCCTTTCAAACTCTCAATAGGGGTTTGTTCATTTTTCACAAGATTTTATTCTTCATGTCTATTAATCCATCGACCAGTCAACTTGACAGGGCTCTTCTGGAAAGAACAGCTTCAAGCCTGAAGGCGGTAGCTCATCCGGTGAGACTTGCCATGATTGACCTGCTGAAGGACGGTAAGCGCCTGAACGTTACCCAGATTTACAGTATGCTGGGTTTAGAGCAGGCTGTTGCCTCGCAGCATTTAAGTATTTTAAAGGAACGTGACATCCTGGATTCCAGGCGTCAGGGAAAACATTCATACTATTACCTTAAACATGCCTGTATTGTTGAGGTAATTGAATTGGTCATGCAAACATTCGACTAACCCTGTTTCTGTTCATCCTTCCAAACTGTCTTCAGATAGGCAGGAGCTTCTGGTCCCAGGTTCAGGACCAGGTCGATAATGCTCAATCCCTGCTGGTAATCTCCAAACACCTGACCATATTCCCTTGAAGCGAACCAATCCGGCCAGTTATTGATATCCGTATCAAAGTCTTTTCGGTAATCAAACTTATAGTCAGGTGATTCCTCCCGATCCCATAGAAGCTGGCCTTTCCACCCAAGAGAATGCAGGCCCCACCAAATGCTGGCCTCTAGCCAATCCTTGAGATCAGCCGGCCGACGGTCAAAAATCGCGATTAATTCCTCCCCATAAAACTCAAAATAGGGTGACTTAGCATAGGCCGAGGTAAGACTTATTTTATGCTGGTGAACCCATTTTTGAGCGAAGGACACTTTTTTCTCAGAAATGGGGTGATGCCTGTCGCGCCTTTCGACAGGAATGGTGAGGGTAAGCACCCCGTTTGCCCCTTTGATATAGGTGCGGCTACTAAGTTGCTGCTTGCGATATGGCTGTTTCCCATCCAGGTGAATCGTCTGGTACCGCACAGCCGCAGCAAACCAGGGTATTGGGGGAAAATAGCAAGCGGGAAATATGTTATCAGCCATACGAATTGGGCATTTCGGCCCAGGCTTAATACCTTTATTTAGTAAAAGGTTTCAAAACTATACTTCTTAAGTACGGTTTACAACTGGTTTTTAATCCATGGCAATGATGAACATAAGGCCTTTGATCCATCGGTACTTTGTGGGGGTGATCCTCATGCTGGGCTTCACAATTAATGGACTGGCGCAGGGGCCCGGATTGTTTGTGGACCTCTGTCGGTTTCAGGACACTCAAACGGGTGATCCCATGGTACAGATTTACACGGCCGTGGCTGGCCAAACCATCACCTTTGAGGAAGTAGGAGAAAATCGGTACCAGTGCCGCGTTCACGTACGAATGGTACTGGAACGGATTACTGAAGAAGATACTTTGCAGATCGATGGCGATAGCTTTAACCTGGTCCTGCCACAGGAGCGCTTATTGCCCGATACTACCATGGAGGCCAGGCAAAATGCCAACCTGTTTTACCAGCACCAGTTGAGGCTGGAGCCAGGAAGGTACAGGCTGGTTGTTTTTGCGGTCGACAGTTTTGCTTCGAAACCAGTGATGGTGACAGCGATCAATGAATTTGGGATGGAAAGGCTGGCCCCCAATGAATTTGCCTTCAGTGATGTGAAATGGGTAGCTGGACAGATGCCCAGAAGTGGGAGGACGCGAAGCGGAAGGGATGACCTGATCCCCATGGTCACCAACAGCACATTTTTTAACGAGGACACCCTCGAGTTTTACCAGGAAATCTACAACGCTGCTTCGGTATTTGATGAGCGTTTCCTTATTCGGGCGGTGATTTTTCAGGGCGAAAACCGGCTTTATAACTATGAAACTCAGCCAGAACCAAGGAACATCTATTCTATTCCGATCAATGCCTTTAAACAGGCGATCTACATTGGCAACCTTAGCTCCAATATTTACCATCTGCAGATCGAACTGATCAACGAAAGAAATCGCACTGTACAGACCTATCGAAAGAAATTCTATGTGTACAACTCCCGGCGGGATGCGGACTTTGAACAGAGCATAGCCATCCGTAAGTCGGAGACAGATATGTTCAACTCCTATCGGGATCAGGACCTGGATATGTTGATCCAGACCCTGATGTATAAAGCAACCACTCAGGAGCAAAACTTCATGGTAGCGCTGGAGAATCCCCAGCAAAAACGAAACTTCCTCTACAGCTTTTTTGAGCGCCGTCTGGACATGAATCCCGGACAGACCGTCCAGTCCATGTGGAATGGGCACCTGACTACCCTAAAATATGTGAATCAGCACTTTGGTGCGGCAGGGATGCAGGGCTGGCAGACTGACCGTGGGCGCGTTTGGCTTACATATGGTCCCCCCAATGACGTCGAACGCTTCCCATTCGAGTCTGGGCTTGTTCCCTATGAAATCTGGCGATACAACAGACTGGAGTCCCAGACTAATGTAGTTTTCATTTTCTACGAATCAGACCGGGCTACCGGTGCCTACCCGCTGCTACACTCCACCCGATATGGAGAGTTGAATAATCCGAGATGGCAGGAACAGCTTCGAGCCGGAAGCGGGGGACGGTTGCCGGGCAATGTGGACTACGAACGGAAGCCGGGATCGGCTATCGACAGCCGACTGGACATCAAGGACTGACAGCCGACTGATTGGGGAGTTTCCACTCGCTAACCTGGATGAAGGTCCAGCTATTCCAGGCTAGCAGGAAGCAGACAAATGAGTCAGATGGTTTCAACCTGTTTGATCATCTGCGCTCTCAAAATCGATCTGTCTGCTTTGTCGCTCTGCTCAGAAATTTGCCATGAAATCGTTTAGATTGGTCTCTTTGTCCAGGTTGAGCTTCTTGCGGAGTCGGTATCGGCTGATTTCTACTCCGCGCACCGAGATATTCATCAGTGGAGCAATCTCTTTAGTAGACAGGTTCATCCTGAGATAGGCGCAGAGTCGTGAATCTTTGGCAGTCAGTTGTGGATACTGCTCCTGAATCCGCCGGAGGAAGCCCGCATGTACCTGATCAAAATGGGCTGCAAACTGCTGCCAATCAGACTCAAACTGCTCTTCCTGAGTCAATTCCCGGAGAACCTTTTTGAGGTCGCTGGCTCCAGGATGTTCAGGATACCGCTTGATCAGATTTTCTACACGGGTTTTGAGATGGGAGATGGCCTCATTTTTTTGTACAAGGTGAAGGGTTGCAGTAGCTAACTGCTGGGACTGGTGCTGGAGTTCATCGGCGAGTTTCTGTTCCTGAAGGGAAGTCAACAACTGTTTGGTATCCTGGATGATTTCCTGTTGGGCTGCAGACTCCCGCCTGTATTCTGAGGTAAGCTCCGCCTTTTCACGTTCAAATCTTCGTCTGGGCAGTAAAATCAATCCACTGACAATCAGCAGCGCCACGATGGCATATATGGCCTTGGCCAGTGAGGTCGCGTACCACGGGGGAAGGATGGTAAAGCGAAACCTGGCTGGAAGGCTGACTTCATCCCGGACGTTTTTTGCCTGAACTTCGAATGTATAATTCCCCGCAGACAGATTGGTGAACTCTTTTACATGGCGTTCAGTCCACTCACTCCACTTATTTGATTGACCCAATAACCGAAAGCGGAAGGTGAGCTGATTGGGCTCTTCGAAGTTTGGGGCAGCACAGTCAAACCTGAAGGCATCCTGCTTGCTGTGAAATGGTATGGCAAAGGAGCCTACATCGCCATAGCCTCCGAATACCAGAGCTAGGGAGTCTGTTTCGTTCCAGACTTCCGAGATGAGGGCCTGCCATGTATTTGCGGAGGTATCATTGAGGGTCCTATCATACTGGTATGCCAGGAACCCTTTTTCCAGGCCGAGGATTAGCCAGTCGTCACCTATGGGCTGAACCTGTTCGAAGCCTCCTACCAGTTCTCCCTGTGGGATCAGTAACCCCTGATGGGAGATGCTTTTTTGGAGTCCTTCATCCTCGATCCATAATACTCCGATCCCTTCCTCGGTAACATACCAAACGTTGCCATTTGAGTCTTCGGTAAGCCGTATGATTCTGCTATTTGTATCAAGGTATTTTTGATAGGCGGTAGAAGCCTCAAAGCGGTCGTTATCGGCCTGATAGGAGTACAGCCCATGGCTTCCAGCTATGACCATTTCCCCCTTCACCTCAAATACGTGGTTAAGAAGTGCTGAAGGGAGACCAGAGTCCTCATCATAGCGGCGAAACTGTACTGTATTGGCTGGTAAATCTGCCTCCAGACGAAAAACCCCTCGATAGGGATGGGAAACCCATATGTCTGCTGTTTTGGGATCCTGTACCAGAAAGCGGGAGGACTCTGAAAATCCTTGCAGGGGAGTTCCCTGTGGGGTAGCAGATGAAGGATGCTGGATGGCAATTAATCCCGTATAAGTGCCCGCGACCAGGTATTCGGGCTGGTTTTTAAGCTGGATGAAATTCCAGACCCCGTTGGTCCCGGGGATGTATTGACTGCTGGTGCCATCGATGATAAATGCACCTCGATGGTGCCCAAGCCACAATCTGTCGTTGATTACCCTGAGGCCCCAGACCTGTCCCTGGGTGCCTGGAACCAGTTGCCATTCTCTGACTGAGCTTGTGGACTGTGAAGTGTTCCAGGGGTAGTAGTAGAGGCCATTTGAAGTTCCCAGATATAGGAATCCTTGATGAAGGGCGGCTGCATAGGCCGTTCCATTTAAAGGAGCGTCAGGAAATACCTGACGGAATGGTGAGTTGATATCCAGTCGGTCTATGCCATAACTAAGGCCTGTCCATAGCTTGCCCGTCTTGTCCACGAAAAGAGAAAGAGCGTTGTTATCCTGAAGGGCATCAGAGAGTCCGGGTCCAGAGAGGAGTTCTCCCTCGGGAGAAATGATCATGATCCCGGCTCTGGTAGTCCCTACGGCTATTTTATCCGGACTTAGCTGGCAAATTGTTGATATCTGATTCTCCACCCAAAACTCATCTCGTCTTGTGGAGAAGGTGGTCAGCTGTCCGGAGTCCAATTTCCAGAAGCCATGATCAAGAGTGGCAAATACAAGTTGCTTATCTGGGGTGATAAACCCTCCTATGGCACGCATGTCTTTCAACTCATTGGAAGGAGCTTTCCATTCTATGTGATCCTGTATCCAAATCCCCAGACCTTTTTCGGCACTTTGTACCCAAAGTTGCCCGGCTACCTGTGCCATAAACAGGAATGGGCCAGGTACTTCCAGAGTACCTGCCTGTCCTTCAGAAAACCTGATCAGGTAATCGGAAGTCCTGCAAAAAACATCCTGTCCCAATACCTCGATGTCCCACACATCAGCGAAATCCTGTACTCCCTTTGGGAGGGTAGTTTTGAGTGAGGAGTAAACCAGCCGGCCCACACTGTCAGGGAAAAAGTACCCCAGTTCATTTTGGCCTCCCACCAGCACCCTGCCTTGATTCCAAATAGCGAGCGATCGAACGATGGTCCGGTTTGGAAGAGGGTAGGTATCCCAATGCACCCCGTCGAAGGACAGGAGTCCACTATTATTGGCAAAAAACAATCGCCCAACTGAATCCTGGGCTATATCCCAGGTTTGAGTACCTGCTCCATGCTCCTCTTTGGTATAATGTTGAACCAGGGGGAGCCCAATGTCTGCGGCCAATCGGATGGGAATGACCGCGGCAAAACCTATAAGAATGAGTTTTAATAGTGTTTTCAACCCGGGTTTGTTTGAGGTGGGACTATTTCACGCTTCGAAAGCAATGATGTAGAAATAAATATATGCAAAATTATATTGATGTAGTACTGTTGGGGTGTTGTGGCAAGAGTGATGTAGTGTTGATGTAGTGGTAGGGGGTATTCAAGACATTGAAAATGTTATATTTGATAGTGTTTTTTTACAATGATATAGCCAGAAGGCTCTATCGAAAGCTTTTTTTCTTTCCTTAATTAATAATTCTTACCAATGATGAGAAAACTATTACTACTATTTGTTGTGTTCGCCCTGGGAGCACTGAGTGCTAAGGCCCAAACCTCCAGTGAGATGATTCTGGATTTCGAGATGCCTGAGACCTCAACCACCTTTCAGTACTTTGGTAGCACCCTGGATCCAACCTTGAACCGAGTCATTGCCAACCCTGATATGTCCGGTATCAACGTGTCTGACAGTGTAGCCGAGTTGGTTAAGCCTACTGGTTCTCAGGTGTGGGCCGGTGCCTTCTCCAACCCAAATCCACAGCGGAAGGTTGATCTCACCAATCTGGATCAGACAGAAGGCTCTATCAGCATGAAAGTATGGGCTCCTTCTGCCGTTAATGTACTATTCAAGCTTGAGGACAACGGCGTGAACGGCAATGTATGGGAGAAGAACTACCAGCTAACCACTGCTGGTGCATGGGAAGAAATTTCTGTGAATCCATTTGAAAATGGTGATAATGACGCTGGTGCTGCCCCTCCTGCTGCTGGCTTTAACTGGAATCGTATAGTGGTATTCATGGACTTTGGTCAGGATACCAACACAGTTGAGCAGGTATATTACTTTGATGACATTCAGGTGAATGGCATTCTACCATCTGACTCCATCACTGTTGACTTTGCAGTTGACATGAATGAGTATGGTGCAGCTTTCACTCAGCCATACGTGAGCGGTGAGTTCAATGACTGGAATGGTACTGCCAACCCACTTGCTGACGGTGACAGTGATGGCATCTGGACCGCATCTGTTCGCATGCTGCAGGGAACCTATGAGTACAAGTTTCAGGTGGATGATTGGAGTGACGATGAGAAGTTCAACGGTACAGAAGTTTGCACCATTACGGACCCCAGTGGTCAGTTTATAAACCGGGTAGGTACCTGGAATGCTGATACTGCTTTGACTCAGGTGCTGTGGGGAAGCTGCTACGCTGCTGGTGAGGGCGCGACCATTACCATCAACCTGGGCTTCCCAGCAGGAGTAACTCCTGATTCTACAGGTATATTCATCGCCGGCGGTAGCGAGTTTGGTGCTGCGCCCAATGCTTTCGAACTGAAGGATGACGACGGTGATGGCATCTACTCAGTTACATTTGAGCGTGGAGTGGGATTCTCAGGATACCACACCTTCACCAACGGCGCATGCCCTGACTATGGTTGTAAGGAGGATATCACTGGTCAGGCTTGTGCTGATCCAAATAACTTCAACGATCGTTTCATCAACGCTGTATCCGCTGATACTGTAATCAACACCTGCTTTGGCGAGTGTTCTGAGTCTACCGACTGCTCTACTTCAAACCTGAGAAACCTGTCTGAGGGAGTATTTACTGTCAAGCCCACCATGGTGACTCGCTTTGCTGAGCTGACTTTCGAGAATACGCTGCCCAAACAGATTTCTGTCATTAGCCTTTCAGGTAAGGTGATGAGCGTTGAGTCGACCAACGCCGCTAGCTTCCGTCTGGATATGGAAGGCCTTGCTGCTGGCATGTACTTCATCCGTGTAGATGAAGGCCAGCGTTCTGCAATCCAGAAAGTATTGAAGCAGTAAGCTAAACACTGAAAACCCATTGGTAAGGAACCCCGGTCGGGGCCGGCTCTGTACTGGGGTTCCTTATTTTCTATCTCCATTCCTCGTAATGAACCACCCCATTGATGACCTGGCATAACAAGAGCCAGGGCAAATGGGGGATATTTTCTTTCATTCCTAAACAGGAACTCATGAAAAAACTACTATGGCTACTCCTTTTCTGTGGCCTGCTGGGAACCACAGTTTCTCTGGCTCAGACCAGTACTGTGATAGGCAAGGTGACCGATGAAGACGGAAATCCCTTGATCAGTGCAGCTGTTATCCTTCAGGGAACTACCCAGGGGGTCTATACCGATCTGGAGGGTAATTATGAAATCCTCGTCAATGGACCCGAAGATGTGCTTCTGTATCGATACCTGGGGTTCGAACCCCAGGAGATTACCGTGGGCGACCAAACCCGGATAAACGTAGTCATGGGCTCTTCTACCTCTACACTTGAAGAAGTGGTCGTGGTAGGCTACACTGCCCAGAAAAGATCCGAAATTACAGGCTCGGTTTCCAGTATCAGTGCCGATGAAATCGCCGAAACGCCGGTCCTGCGCGTAGAGCAAGCCCTGCAAGGGCGTGCAGCAGGTATTCAGGTGACCCAAAACTCAGGCTCGCCTGGCTCCGGATTGAGTGTCCGTATACGTGGCCTGGGCACCATCAATAACAGCGATCCGCTGTATGTAGTTGACGGAGTGCTGGTTAGCGGACTGGATTTCCTCAATCCTAATGACATTGAGTCCATTAACATCCTCAAGGATGCTGCTTCTGCGGCGATCTATGGCACCAATGGCGCCAATGGGGTCGTGATCATCACCACCAAGAAGGGAAGTCGGAACCAGGAAGCTCAGATCAGTTACGATGGATATTATGGGGTGCAGGAACCCTGGAAAAAACTCAACCTGCTAACTGCAGAGGAGTACGCCATTTTCATTAACGAATCTCGAATCAATGCCGGGTTACCGATATTTCCTGAGCTATCTGATCCCTCCAGCTATGGGGTTGGAACAGACTGGCAGGACGAAGTAATCGGCCGTGCACCCATTACCAGTCATCAGCTATCGGTTACAGGGGGAAATCAGTCATCCAACTATGCCCTTTCCGGGAACTACTTCCAGCAGGATGGCATTGTCGGAGGGGAGAAAGCAGGCTTTGACCGACTTACCCTGCGCTTCAACTCGGACTATGACCTGAGTGACAGGCTCTTCGCAGGGACCCGGATCAACTTTGTCCAGATCAGCCGTAACTTCCTGCCGGAAAACAATGAGTTTTCAACGCCGCTGGTTAGAGCCCTGAACCTTGATCCAACCTCTCCTGTGCAGGATGATCAGGGAAATTACCTGCCTTCAAGGTTCCTGGATACAGATATATTCAACCCTGTAAACCAGATCAACAATACCTACAACGAATTTAACAACGATCGGATATTCGGAGCGGTGTATGCCGAGATGGAAATCATCCCGGGCCTCAAGGCCAAGTCAACCATTAATTTGGACCTCACCAATGCCATTCAGCGCACCTTTAGGCCCAAGGACTCTCTGAGTATCAATGACAATACACCGATTAACTCGGTGACCTTCCAGAACTTCCGCTGGTTCAACTATCAGTGGGACAATACCCTGACCTACCAAACGACGGTTCAGGAGAATCACAGCCTCTTTTTCATGGTAGGAACCTCGGCCCGACAGGAGCGCTATGAATTTCAGGTGGCCTCTCGTGACAGCCTGTTATTCAACGACGTACGCTATGCCTATTTGAACAATGGTTCCAATCGCCGGGTGGATCAGACCTCAGGAGGTGGAATCGAAGAATCCGCTCTGCTGTCATTCTTTGGCCGAGCCAATTACAGCTACCGGGGTAAATACCTGGCAACAGTTATATTCAGGGCGGATGGCTCCTCCCGTTTTGGGCCAGCCAATCGCTTTGGATACTTTCCATCTGTATCACTGGGCTGGCTGGTTTCCGAAGAAGACTTCATGGCCTCTGCTGTTGCCGTGAACTTCCTGAAGTTGCGCGCTAGCTGGGGACAAAATGGAAACCAGAACATTGCCAACTACCAGTATCAGGCATTGATTTCCCGATTCTATGAAGGCAATGGAGCCAATGGGACTTATTCCTACATATTTGGTCCAGGTGAACTACAGCGAGGTGGAGCAGCCCCCAGCCGCCGCCCCAACGAGGACATCTTCTGGGAGACCACCGAACAGTACAACGTCGGTGTGGATCTCGGTTTGTGGAATGATAAACTGTATATGAGTGCAGACGCATTTTTGCGCTACACCAACGACATGCTCCTGACTCCTCAGGAACTCGGCCACGTCGGTGCCCTTAACTCGGTTGTCAACATTGGCAGCATGAAAAACCAGGGAGTAGAGTTTGCCGCAAATTACCAGGGCGATATCTCTCCTCAGGTCAACTTTAGCCTGGGAGGAAACGTCTCATACATCCAGAACGAACTGGTAAGCCTGGGGAGCGACGGCGAAGAGCCAATTTTTACGGGCTTCCTGCAGCAGGCCAATGCGAACATCGCCCGGACAGATGTCGGATTTCCGGTAGGCCACTATTATGGCTTCGAAACAGACGGCATTTTCCAAAATCAGGAGGAAGTTGATTCGCATGCCTTCCAGTCTGATGGGACTTCTCCCGGTGACCTGCGATTTGTAGATCAACTAACCGTAGATACCGATGGAGATGGCATCCCTGACGAAGCCGATGGCATCATCAACGATGATGATCAGGTTGTGATCGGAAATCCTTCTCCAGACTGGAACTTTGGTTTTACGGCTTCGGTGAGTGGGTACGGGTTTGACATGAGCCTCTTCCTACAGGGAGTAGCTGGCAACGAAGTGTATCGCGGCTTTACCCGCTACGACTTTGAGATGGCCAATCAGCCTGTATCCCGACTCAACCGCTGGACCCCAACCAATCCTTCTGCCACAGAGCCACGCGCGATATGGGGCGATCCCAACCAGAATGCCCGAGTTTCGGACTTCTTCGTAGAGGACGGTTCCTTCATGCGGATCAAGAACATCCAGCTGGGCTACAGTCTGCCCACCATCTTGCTGAACAAGCTGAATGTCAGTAAAATAAGGGTCTATGCTGCGGTACAACACCTGTTTACTTTTACCAAATATTCCGGACTTGATCCGGAGATAGGCAGCCGTGGAACCCTGGAAATCGGCATTGACCGCGCCTTCTATCCTGCACCCCGAATCTGGCAGGGAGGCATTCAGATTGGGCTATAACCCGTGAGAATGACCATGGGATCAAATGCCCCAATGGATTGGCAACTACTCTTAATCGAATCAAATTATGCGACTAACGATAAAATTTTCGCTGTTCATAGCCTTGGGACTGTTTCTAGGCAGTTGTAAAGGGTTTCTGGAAAAGGAGAACCTGACCTCGATCACGGCTGACAACTTTTACCAGACCGAGGAGGATGCATACAGCGGCCTCTGGGCTGCATACTCTACCCTTCAGTTGGATGGTCAACTGGTAGGAGCGGGGCACTTCCGCTGGTTTTGGGGAGACATCGTCTCTGACGACGCCGACAAAGGAGGCTCTGGCCCCAATGACGTAGCCTCGCTCGATCGCCTGGAAAACTTTCTGGGCCGTCCCACCAACGAGTTGCTCTCTGCGGAATGGCGTGCCGATTATGATGGCATTTACTACGCCAATGTGGTGCTGGAAAATGTTCCAGGAATTGAGATGGACCCCTTTGCCAAGGAACAGATTCTTGGAGAGGCTAAATTTATCCGTGCCTACAACTACTACCAGTTGGTGACCATTTTTGGAGGCGTTCCGCTGGTCACGGGCATTCTGTCTCCAAGCGAAGAGCAGATCCCCCGTGCTGCGGACACCGAAATCTGGTCACAGATTGAAACTGACCTGACAGAAGCAATCGCTGTACTGCCTGCCCGCAGTCAGTACGAACTCAGCGAGCAGGGCCGTGTCACCAAAGGAGCAGCCCAGGCACTACTGCTCAAAACCTATGCATGGCAGGAGAAATGGGAGGACGCCGTTCAGGTAGCCTCCGACATCGTCGCCAGTGGCGAATATCACCTCGTGGACAGCTATGGAACCATTTTTCAGCTTTCCGGCGAATTCAACGAAGAGTCTGTTTTTGAGATTGCCTACTGGAACGGATCAGGTGGAGACTGGGGCTTCTTTGAAGAAGGAACCCTGACCAATGTATTCCAGCGGCCGAGGGGTCAGTTTGGCGGTTTTGGTTTTAACCTTCCGACTCAGGATTTGGTAGATGAATTTGAAGAAGGCGATCCGCGCCTTGGCTGGACCCTCTTCCAAATCGGCGACGACCTGCCTGGACGTGGAGAACTGACGACTGACGCAACTGGCTACCCCCACGAGTATTATCCTCGCAAGTATTACATCACTCCAGCTGAGGAGGCGACTCTGGGAGCTCCTGAGACCAATGGCCCTTCCAACGAACGGATCATTCGCTACTCAGACGTCCTGTTGCTGTATGCAGAAGCGGCCCATCACACAGGTGATGAAGCCTTGGCTCGCGACCTCGTCAACCAGGTCCGTGAGCGTGCCCGTGGTGGAAATGAGGAAATCCTGCCAGATGTGACGGCTAGTGGACAGGCTCTCCTGGACGCCATTTACCACGAGCGACGTGTCGAACTGGCACTGGAAGGACATCGGTTCTTTGATCTGGTCCGCACTGGCCGCGCAGGCGAAGTCATGCGTGCCCACGGGAAAACCAACTTTCAGGACGGCACCCATGAGCTGTTCCCTATCCCCACACGCGAGATTCAGCTTTCCAATGGGCTGATCGAGCAAAATCCCGGGTACTAATTAGCGGTTAGAAGTCAGGCATTGCGGGTCTGGCTATTTTTCGCGAAAGCAAAACAGCCCGGCGATTCGGCTTCACTTTTCTCAAATGAAATAATCATGCGTAACAACATATCATATTTTATCCTCACAAGCCTGCTAACGTTATTGGTGGCCTGTGAACCCTATCAGGTGGCGGATGTAGCGCTGCCCACTGCTCCCACAGCGGATTTTAGCATGGAGGTAGTTCCAGACAATCCCAATCAGATCGTGGTGACAGATCAGTCTTCGGGTAATTTTTCCCGGGTTTGGGACTTTGGAAATGGAGGTGTCTCCACGCTGCCTTCAGATACTGCCTTTTACTCCCTAAAAGGCGAATACACCATTACCCTTGCGGTAGCGGGTGACGGCGGTACCGGAGTCACAACCAGGACCGTTACCATAGAAGAAGACGCAGCAGTAGCCTGTGACAGTACTACGCTGCTGCTAGCCGGTGGATGTGGTGCAGACGACAGCAAAACCTGGATTTGGGCCCAGGATGCTGGTGCTGTATCTGTGGGACCTACGCCTACCTCATCGGAATGGTATGGATCCCCTGAAGCAGGGCTAGTCTCTGAGCAATACGATGACTCGTGGACCTTTGCCTTCAGCGGAACCGATTTTGTTTACGAGAACAATGGACAGTCGGTCAATCCTTATAATGGATATGTAGCTGAGGATTTTACCCCTCCAGCCGGAACATGGCGGATCGAGGCGGGTGCCGGAATCGATGGGACAGATCGAATGACCATATCCGATGAAGACCTCTTCCTCGGAGTAATGGATTCAGGCCCCGTTTATGATATCTTTGAGCTAACTGAAGATCGTCTGGTCCTGGTGAGCCCTATCATGCAGGAAGACGGTACGCCCGGACAGGGGTACTTTACCCTCTACTTTGTAGCTCAATAGCACAGGGCATCTCAGCATAAAAAGGGCTTTCTGGTCGGTTGTATTTTGCCAGGCAGAAGGCCCTTTTTTCAAAAGCAAGTGGGGAGAAGGTGTACAGGCAGCTGTTGTGTCTCTATCTCCACTTCGCCTACTTGATGTTTACCCGTTATATTTCCCCTCATACTACTAGACATTTTCATTTCCGACCTATGTTTTTTGACAGGATGGACAGGATAACAGGATTAACAAGATTGATTATCAGGGCTTTCTTATCCTGTCTTTCCTGTAATCATGAAAATCCTGTCTAATTAGTCTAGGAGTATGATTTCCCCTCTAAATTCAATCTGCTACCCGCTATTCATTTCATCCGTTAGAGGCCGCGAACACAACGGTATGATGTGACTCAATTCAATTGCCCTATGAACCATTTTCTCCGTAGCCTTCTCTTCCTAAGCCTGTTGGGAGTGCAACCGGCCCTGATGGCCCAGGAAGACTGGCAATTACTCTGGTCTGATGAGTTTAACTACGAGGGAGCTCCAGATCCCGAGAACTGGTCATACGACATGGGGGATGGGTGCCCCAATATCTGCGGATGGGGAAACAATGAATTGCAATTCTATACCGACGACCGATCCAATGCACGAGTTGAAAATGGGCACCTGGTCATTGAAGCACACGCAACCGATGATGCAGATCGTCCATACACGTCTGCCCGTCTGGTAAGTCGAGGCAAGCAGGATTGGGTCTATGGCCGGGTAGAGGTCAGGGCCAATCTCCCTTTTGGGCGAGGCTCCTGGCCCGCCATTTGGATGCTGCCCACTGAACGGACCTATGGTGGATGGCCCCGCTGTGGGGAGATCGATATCATGGAACACGTAGGATACGAACCCCTGATGGTGTATGGAACGGTGCATACGGAAGCTTATAATCACCTGATCGGTACGCAAAAGGGAGACTCGGTCCTGGTTCAGGATGCGGAAGATGCCTTTCATGTTTATGCCATAGAATGGCGGGAGGATCGGATTGATTTTTTTGTGGACGAAAGTCTCTACCATACATTCCCTCGTTATGAAGATACCCCCGCTGAATGGCCCTTTGATCAGCCATTTCACCTGATCCTTAACCTGGCTGTAGGTGGTGGTTGGGGAGGTAAATATGGCGTCTCCGAATCCATCTGGCCACAGCAAATGCAGGTTGACTATGTGAGGGTGTACCAATCACCTTCCCCATAGCCTTTTCTCAAAAAATACCTTTCACTCAAACAATATCAAGCACGATGAAATTCCTTGGGACTGTACTACTCGCAACTTTGATCTTCCTGTCTGGCTGCAAAACCGAGCCAGAGCCTACTCCGGGAGACCTGCCCTTTCTGGGTATCCAGAATTCAAGCGTCACAGAAGGCGATGAGAATGGGATCATGAGCTTCGAAGTTAGGCTCAGTTCCGCCTCAGAATCTGACGTAACCTTCAATTACAGCACCGAAAGTGGTTCTGCGACAGGCGGAGAGGACTTTGAATCTGTGATTGGAGCCAACTTTACCATTCCGGCCGGAGAAACCCTGGGCAACATTGAGATCACCATCCTGGGAGATGATGTAGTAGAAGGAGATGAAGCCTTCAGCGTGGTGGTTTCCGGGGTAGTCAACGCCCAGATTTCTGACAATCGTGCCAATGGCAACATTCTGAACGACGATGAGCGCGTGACCACTGGTACCCTTGGGGATGAGGGCTATAGCACTCCGGAGAGCTATTCGGGCTATGACCTGATCTGGCAGGAGGAATTTAATGACAATGTACTCTCCAATGACTGGGTTTATGAGATGGGGGATGGATGTCCCGATATCTGTGGATGGGGTAATCAGGAACTGCAGTATTACACAGATCGCCCTGAAAACCTGTATTTCCAGGAAGGTAAGCTGGTAATTGAGGCCCGTCAGGAGTCTTACAACGGATCGAATTACACCTCGGCCCGAATCATCACCAAAGACAAGCAGGAGTTTCAGTATGGGCGCATTGACATTCGGGCCAAACTGCCATTTGGGCAGGGGCTATGGCCGGCCTTGTGGATGCTCGGAAGCAACATCGATCAGGTGGGATGGCCTGCGTGTGGCGAGATCGACATCATGGAACTGGTGGGCCATGAGTCCGAGACTGTTCATGGCACCTGTCACTGGGCCGATGTAAATGGAAACAGGGCTCTGTTTGGGGACTCCTATACACTGGACTCAGGGATCTTTTGGGACGAGTTTCATGTATTCTCCATTTTGTGGGATGAAAATCAGATCAACTGGTACGTGGATGATAACCTGTATCATACGATCAATACCGGCACCAGCGACCTGTCAGAGTTTCGCAACAGCTTCTTCTTCATCCTCAACATCGCGGTGGGCGGAACCTGGCCTGGCAGCCCCGATGCTACCACGACCTTCCCTCAAAAAATGGCCGTTGACTACATCAGGGTGTTTCAGCCCCAGTAGAAGTACTTGATGGGAATGATGTGATAATGAATGGGGGCAATTGATTGTCCCCTACTCTTAGTTGTGGCCTGATGGGTTGCGAGCCTGATGCGGAAAGGAGTTACATTCACACCAACTCCAATATTCCTGAGTGAAGTAGTTGACGAATTCCTAGGGTAGAAAGTCGCACTTTAAACTTTCTGATTCCTCCCTCTGCCGCACAGACCATCTCCCTCCAAAGGGAGATACTCGCAGTTGCACAAGTTTCAAGGTTCAGTGCTTCTTCTTCCATTCGAAGGAGCTATAAAGCAAGCCAGGGGCGGCGTAGGGCGGCATTTGGTGAACCGGGGCGGCCTGCGGGTAGAATGAAATGCCGGAGTTTTTTCGCCTACCTTTTTTTTAGGGGAGCAAATAGCTCTATAAAATCCCAGGTTCCTCCCTCTCTCGCACAAGCCTCTCCCTCCAAAGGGAGATACTCGCAGTGGCACTTGGGTAAAGGTCTAAAGCACGCTTGTGGCGGCGCTGGCCCGGCATTTGGCGCTCGGGGCGGCTTGTAGGGAAGCCTGAAATGCCGAGCTTTTCTTGCTTACTTCTTTTGAAAAAGAAGTAAGTCCCGCTGAAGGCGAAATAGCACTTTCAGCGGTAGCATATTAAAGATCAATTTGCGGAGCTAGAAAAAAGCTAGGTCCCGCTGATCCTCGATCCCGCGAAGCGGGGAGGCGACATAACACGTGCAGAGGCAGCATGTTAAAAATCCATTTGCGGAGCTAGTATTTCGTATAAAATGCTGACCAGGAACACTTTCAAATCCGAACTGCGTTGAGCGAAGCGAAATCCCGCAGAGCGGGAAATTGCTGATCAGCAGCGTTTTGAACTACGAACTCTTGACTCCGAACTTATACCACCAGTTTCTCCAGGCCCCTGATTTTCGTTCAACTGGGGACAGCTTTGGGGTCACTCAGGCTCTGAATGATAAAAAAACCGTCAGCCCCCTGGGGCTGATACAGCGGCATGAGCATCATGCCATCGTAAGGTGCCTCTACGGGCCCCTGTCGGTCATCAGCCAGGATTTCGCCCGCCTTGATATGTTGAAAGTTCACATAGCCTGGCCTCATTCTGAAATGATCTTCTGGCTTGATGGCATGGCGGTACACCACCTGGACGAAGGCAGGTAATTCCTTGCTGTAATTGTGCAGGTGGGTGGTAGCGCGCAGGGCTTTATTGTGCAGCGAGTCTGGTAGCATGTCGAGCCAGTGCAGGAGGGTCCAAAGGGCGGCTTCATGATCCAGTACCGCTCGGGGATCGTGATGCTGACCTGCTTCGAAGACCAGTCCTGCCCAACCCTGGTCAACGCAATAGCTGGCGGTGGTGCCTGCCAGGGCTTTGGTGAGGCCCGTGATGACCGGGGCCTGTAAGGTAGCAGCCAACTGGATGCTCGTATCGTCGTCTTCTACTACCGAAAAGTGTCCCCCCGGAGCAGAGGTTGTATGCAGGTCCAGTAATACTTTGGGCTCGTGATCAGTCTGATCCAGGTCCCTGAAAATGTCCAGTAACTCGACAATCTCCCGCTGTTCAGCATTGAGGGCCAGCCAGGGCGTTTCCTTAATGGTCTGAATGCTGCGGTGTGTCCACATTCTGTTCAGGTCATGATCCAGAAACCGCTCCCGTAAAGCCAGGGCCTGACGGTTTCCCCGGAGTCCGACGATTCTCCCGGTTTGGGGGCCTCCTGCTTCCTCAATTTTTTCCAAAACGCCTTCCATGGCTTTTACACCAGCCGGTTCATTGCCATGAATCCCTCCCAGTATGATCAGCAGCGGGCCTGTACTGGAAGTAGATACATCATGGATTAAACGTGGTGGAGTTTTAGAACGAATCATGGACATCTGTGATAATCAAACCGGAAGATAGCAGGAGAAAGGGGTTGAATCCAATGACATGGACATTATTCGTTTAAATGCCCACAACCAGCGTAGCATTTTTGTGCAACTTAACCCTGTAAGGCTTGCAGGTAAAGATTGCTGATTTTGCCTAATTTGATGACAAAATGGCTTTTCTGGTCCTTTAAAGACGATTGCCCATGTTTAAGAATACCTTCAAGATTGCCCTGCGAAACCTGGTTAGGAACCGGGGATATGCTGCGCTAAATATCTTTGGCCTGGCGTTGGGCCTGGCCTGTGCACTTCTGTTGATCCTTTTTGTACGAGACGAACTGAGCTACGACAGTTTTCACCCCAATGGAGACCGGGTGCAACGCATGGTGCTAGAACGCATTTATCCGGAACGAATTAACGAATATGCGGTCATTCCCCATAGCTACGGTCCTGTAGCAGTGCAGGACCTCCCGGAGGTAGTCAACCAGACAAGGGTGGTTAACTTTGGGAATGGCAATCTCCTGAGGGTTGGTGACGAGGTGCTGGAAGAGGATGGGATGCTGTTTGTTGACTCGACCTTTTTCGATGTATTTGGCTTTGAACTGCTGGAAGGTGATCCGGTACAGTCACTGGTAGGGCAGGGGAGTGTAGTAATCACGGAACGCAGCGCCATGCGACTCTTTGGGACGACAGATGTCATGGGCAAAAGCATGAGTCTCCAGTTTGGTCAGTGGATACCCCTGACGATCAAAGGGGTCGTAGCAGACCCGCCCCGGCAGTCTCACATGGACTTTGAGTACCTGATGCCGATCAATTCGCTTCCGTTTATTGCCAATCAGGAAAACTTTATCTCATTCTCCGCCCTTACCTACCTGTTGCTGACTCCAGAGGCGGATCCCCGTTCAGTAGAAGCAAAATTTCCCCAATTGGTGGAGCAGTATGCTGCGGGGCAGATCGAGCGAAACCTGGGGATGAAATACGAGGATTACGTAGCCGAAGGAAACGGTTATAACTATACCCTACAGTCCCTGACGGACATCTACCTTGACTCTAATTTGGAGGCAGAGCTGAAACCCAATGGGAGCCGTAACTCCGTTTACCTTTTCATGGCCATAGCGGGATTCATTTTGCTCATTGCGGTCATCAATTTTATGAATCTGGCTACCGCACGTTCGGCTGAGCGTGCCCGGGAGGTCGGGGTTCGCAAGGTGCTGGGTTCTCTGCCCCGACAGTTGATCCTGCAGTTTCTCACCGAAGCAATGATATTGACCGTGGTGAGCTTTGTCTTTGGGCTGGCTCTGATGTGGTTGATGCGACCTGTTTTTGTGGACCTTGCGGGCAAAAGCATTGATTTTACCGAGTTGCTAGCCCCGGATTTGTTGGGTTGGATGCTGGTGTTGATTGTGGGAGTGGGACTGCTGGCAGGGAGCTATCCTGCCTTTGTCCTCAGTAGCTTTCGACCAGTGGACGTCCTGAAGTCCTCATTCCGTACCACAGGAGGGGGCAAGGCCCTGCGGAATGGGTTGGTGGTATTTCAGTTTGGGATTTCTATCGCCCTGATGGTCGCAACTGCGGTAGTTTACCAGCAGATGGAGTTTACCCGAAACAAAGATATGGGTTATGACCGGGATCAATTGATGGTAATCCAGCGCATCGGTGCGCTGGGAGATCAGCAGGATGCATTTAGGAATGAGGTCCTGAGGGATCCGCAGGTAGAGGACCTGGGATTTACCAATACGATGCCTGGCCAGGGATATTTTGGGGCGATGTTTCAGCAGGATGGAGGCTCCAATGAGGTGGTCACAATTCGTGGGACTACCATGGATGAGCACTATCTGCCAACTATGGGGATCGACGTAGTCCTGGGGCGAAATTTTGGAGAAGCCTACAACGACAGCAGCTCGATCATTCTCAATCAGGCCGCTGTAGCAGCATTCGGGCTAAAGGATCCGATTGGAAAAGAGGTCAGGTTTCAGAACAACCAGGGGCAGGCCGACCGATACCGAGTCGTTGGGGTCGTGGAAGATTTTCATTTCCAGTCCCTTCACAACAAAATCAGTGGCCTGGCTCTTTTTCACAATGAGAGCACAGTAGCTGGAGCTAATGTCGCTGCAGTGCGGATAAGCGGGGACAATCCGGCCCAAACCATGCAACGGATGGAAGAAACCTGGAGTAGCATGGCTGCGGAAGTCCCCTTTGGATTCTATTACCTCGATGAAGAACTGGAAGAACTATACCAGATAGAACAGGCCTCTGGTCAACTCTTCGCTGCCTTTGCGGCATTGGCTATTTTGATAGCCTGCCTGGGCCTCTTTGGCTTATCAGCGTACACCGCTCAGCAGCGCACCAAAGAAATAGGCATCAGAAAAGTGTTGGGAGCATCCCTGGGACACCTGTTATATATTCAGGCAAAGGAAATTACCCTGCTGGTGTGGCTTGCTTTTGGCATCGCCATCCCCGTTGTCTGGTACCTGATGAGGTCCTGGTTGTCCGAGTTTGAATATCACATCGGACTAAATCCGTGGATATTTATTCTGGCTGGAGTAGGAGCAACAGCGATCTCCTGGGTGACCGTGTCACATCAATCAATGAGAACCGCAAGGATGACACCTGTCAGAAGTTTGCGAGACGAATGAGTTTTGTTTATAAAGGAGAAATTCTGAAAAAAATAGCTATTTTTTTGCCAGGATGTAGGGACGATCAATACTTCTTGCAATCAGGCATTTCTAATATGAAAGGAGTTGTATGTGTAGTGATTGCGATGTTATTTGATTGTTGGATTTCGCCCCTACGTCTGTTTAGCGTGGAAAAATGAAGCTTCTCGACCAGGAATTGAACCGGAATGCAGCTCTTGTCACATTTGTGGTGATAGGGGTAGCTATCGCATCCTGGGGTATGGGAAAAATGGGCGTGAATGATGCCCTGGTTGTCCTTTTTTACATTTCCTGCGGGTTGTTGATTTACAGGTTCATTCGCCATAAACAAAGGCAGATAGTTTTTCAGAAGATACCCCGTACGCAGTTTGAGTTGTACAAACAGTTGCTTGGGCACCTGAGAGATGGGGTTATTCTGGGTGACATGGAAGGGAAAATCCTTTTTGTTAATAAGGCATTAGAGGAATTGTCCGGGTATAAGGCTGACCAGCTGGTGGGGCAGCACGTACTAATGCTGTCACCTCCTGAGGACAAGGTGGCACTGGAAGAACATAATGCAAGGGTACTTGGGGGGGAGAGTGTACAGTTTAAGGCTCGTTTGAAAAAAAACGACGGGAGTACCCTTTGGATAAACTCAACCTCTCACGCCCTGAAAAATGATGCGACAGGGGAAGATTATCTTTTGGCAATTGTATGGGATATACAGGCAGAGGTCGAGGCTCAGGAGGCCCTTGAGAAAGAGAAAAAGCGCTTTGAGTTTTTTGTAGAGTCGTTACCGCATCTGATGTGGAGCTATGGCCTGGATGGGAAAATTAGCTATGTCAATTCCAAAGTTGGCGAGTTGTTTGGCCTGGATCACGAGCAAGCTCATAAACTTGTAAGCGGTACTGCCTGGATGGACTACGTTTATCCGGATGACCAGGAACGGTTAAGTCAGGAGTTTACCCGTGCCTATTCAAATGTCACTCCTTTCTCCATTCAGGTAAGACTTAAAAAGGAGAGCACCAACTCCTATCGCTGGTTTAAGCTTCAGGGCTCTCCCCACTATAATGATGAGGGGCAGGTAATTGAATTTTACAGTACCGGGACAGATATCGATGAACTCCTGAAGACGCAGGAACAGTTGAGGGATCGTGAACATTTTTATAGGTCACTGATTGAGTCCCAAACCACCTATCTCGCTCGACTGGGAATGGATGGAAAGTATATCTATGGCAATCCTGCACTGATAAATGACTTCTATCCTGGGGAGGACATTACGGAAAAAATCTGGATGGATACCCTGCACCCCGATGACCAGCAAATGGTTGGACAGGTCGCTGAGTATCTCCTGGAGCATCCTGGGACATCCAGAGAGGTCATAATCAGGAAAAAACTCCCATCAGGAGGCTATGCCCATACCGAATGGGAAATGGTGGCGCTGGAGGACCGACATAATCCGGAGGGGGGATTTTTCTTCCAGGGAATAGGTCGGGATGTATCCAGTCGCATCCAAACAGAGCGCGAACGGGATACCCTTTCCTACATTGTTGAGAATACCGACTTTGGGGTATCACTTCTCGACACCGACGGAAAAATCTTTTGGGTAAACGAGGCACTGGTCAGACAGACCGGGTATCAACGGGAAGAGTTGGTGGGAGAATCTCCCCTGGAACTTTTTTTTGGTCCCATGACATCAGATAGTGTACTGAACCGAATCAGGGAGAGCATAGCCAACCACGAATCTCTCAGAATAGAAGCAATCAAATATACCAGTCAGCGGGCACCTTATTGGGCAGAGGTAGTGATGCAGCCCTCCTTTAGCTCCACTGGCCAATGGGATGGGTACTTTGTCCTTGAGCGAGATATAACAACAGAGCGACGGCATAGGACGGAGATTGATAAACTTAATCAGGAGTTGGTGTCCAAGAATCAGCACCTGAGCGAGTTTACCTATCAGGTTTCACACAATCTTCGTGGTGCCCTTGCCAACATCAAGGGATTGGCGATGTTGGTGGCCGAAGATCTGAAAGGACAACTGGAACCAATTGTGCTCACTCACCTCCGGGATTCCATCCAAAGGTTGGAAACAGTCATTTATGATATGCAGTCAGCTTTAGACGCCGGAGGAGAAGAGACCAGTTTCGTGCGGTATGAATTGCTGGATATGTTTCAGCTTACCAAGGATCAGTTACAGTCAGAGCTCGAAGGAGTAGATGTCGATTGGATGGTAGATTTTCGGAAAGGGGAGGAGTTGTGGGGTTCCAAGTCTCTCATCCTGAATGTGTTGTATAACCTGTTGTCCAATTCAATCAAGTACCGCAAACGTGATGGCAAGCTCAATATTTCCCTGATCTCCGAAGCCAGGGAAACAGAGATGCTGCTTGTCGTGAAGGACAATGGGCGTGGGATGGATCTCGAAGAAATAGGAGACAGACTGTTTGACCTGCGAAGCCGATTTCACCAAGATGTTGAAGGTACAGGTATGGGCCTGTACCTGGTAAAGCAGCAACTGGACCACCTCAACGGCAAAATAGAGGTGGAAAGCAGGCCGAATGAAGGGGCAGCTTTTACCATTACCCTTCCTCAACCAGGCTAATGTAGCGGCCAGAAATCCTGGAGCTTTCCTACATCTTTCAACCCCGGTTTTACCTCAAACCTGCTGTTAATATCGATTACCTCCAGGCCCGGTAGTTCCAGATCCAGCAATTCGCCACGGTGTTCCGGACCTATTCCGCCACTCAGGAAATAAGGTGTGGAACTCGTATAGGCTGTCATTAGCTGCCAGTTGAAGGTAACCCCATTGCCACCGGGTAACTTGCCCTTGGTGTCAAATAGAAAGTAATCCACGACCCCTTCATACGGCTCCAGTTGCCCGAAGTCAAAATCTTCTCCCACGCTGAACACCTTGATAACAGAAACTCCGCTATTTTTAAGGTCCTCGCAGATTTGAGGGGATTCCTGGCCATGCAACTGCACGAAATCCAGCCCATAGAGGTCTACAAGATCCTCCATCTGATACAGGTCTTCATTCACAAAAACCCCCACCGTATCAACCTCACTCAGGTCTCGGGTAAAGTAAGGATCCAGCTGTCGCCTGGCATATCGGGATGATTTTTCATAAAAAATAAACCCCAGGAAATCAGGATTCAGCCCAAGGATGTCCATGATGTTGCGCTCATCGCGCAGCCCACAAATCTTCAGCTTCATGACACAAAGATAACGGATGTCGGGTAATTACTTTCTGCTAATCAATTTTCAGCTTCCACAGAGAATTCAGGTAATATTTTCGTTCGTCGTAGAAATTTTCGACGACCTCAAAACCGGAGTTTTCGGCCAGGTCCCGGATCATGGCCATATCATATTTCTGTGATAGCTCGGTCCAGATAGGTTCCCATCGCTGAAAACTGAAGCCACGCTCCAGTGACTCAAAATGTACCCGTTGGGCTTTCTTGCTGAGAATAAAGCTTTTTGTCTCACCGCTGACGGGATCGTATGAGGCAAAATGGTCCCAATGCTCCAGATCAAAATCTGCCCCAAGTTCTCTGTTCAGGCGATTCAGTAGATTCAGGTTAAAGGCTCGGGTGATGCCCCATGGATCACTATAAGCCGGCAGGATTACCTTGGGGTCCTTTTTGAGATCAAATCCTATCAGAACCCGATCCTCAGCCTGCATCTCCCGGGCAAGTCCTTTTAAGAACCTGAGTGCCTGTTCGCGGATGAAGTTGCCAATGTTCGAGCCCAAAAAAAGAATCACTTTGTGACCCTCGACATGGTCTTCATTTACCCGGTGCAGCGCCTCAAAATACTCCCCCTGAACCGTTCTGAGGTGCAGGTCAGGTAGGGCCTCCATCAAACTGTCCTGCAAGGTGTCAAGTGCCCCAGAGGAAATGTCAATGGGCATATAGGTAAACTGCTGACCGGTTTTCAGCATTTGGGAGAGAAGCAGCTTGGTTTTATACCCATCTCCTGCCCCAAACTCTATCAGGTTGAAGGGTTTCCCCTCCGGGCTAAAACTGTGGGTCAGGTTACCTGTTTGTTTCTCAAAGATTTCATACTCGCAATTCATCAGGTAGTAGGTATCCATGTGCATGATATCCTGGAACAGCTGAGAACCGCGGTTGTCATAAAAGTATTTTGAGGAAAGTCTTTTGGGAGTTTCGCTGAGGCCCGTGATTACGTCCTCGGCCATGGTATGGTCGATGTCACGAAGTGTTTGGTTCATTGTTATGCGGGATTTTGGGGCGATATCAATGTGACGGACGAGTAAGGTAACTAAATATTGCTGGCCTTTTGAAATCAAACATGGTTAAGAAAGAAGTGTTAAAAAGTTTACCTGGGAAACTTTGGGAATCCATTTAGTTTCCATAGTTTTGTGGCCTCAAAAAAGATGGATGGCAGGAGAAACGACGAACCGGATTTTGGAAAAGGCTGGTGAGCTTTTTATGCGATTAGGGATCCGAAGTGTGACGATGGATCAGATCGCGGGGGAGTTAGGGATGTCCAAAAAAACCCTGTACCAGACTTTCAACAATAAGGCCGACATAGTTTTGGAGGTGGTCAAAAACTATCTCCAGGACCAGATAGACCATTCTGAGCGGATATCCGCTCAGTCAGAAAATGCCATTGACCAGGAGATACGGTTACTGATGTGGGCCTTTCAGCTCTTTCAGGAGCTCAACACCCAGCTGATTTTTGAGGTGCAAAAGTACTTCCCGGAAGCCTGGGCGAAATTCCTGGTATTCCGGCAGGGCTACCTGCGACGAAGTGTGAGGAAAAACCTGATGAGGGGAATTCAGGAAGGGCTATACCGGCCCAATCTGGATCCTGAAATCATGTCCTATATCCGACTGGCCCAGGTGGACATCAGCCTGGACTCGTCCTTTTTCCCTGGAGAGAATTTTCCCATTCAGAATATTTTTCGAGAACTCTACGAATTGTACCTGAGGGGCATCGTGACACCCGAGGGGCTCGTGGTGCTGGAAAAGTGCCTGACTCAATTCAATCAACCCGAATACACCCCAGACCGATAATGCAAATGTCGAAAAAAACTGTTCCCTTCCTGCTAATGCTGGCAATGCTCATGTCATTCGGAGCAGGCCTGCATGCCCAGGAAACCCATACCTTCACACTGGAGCAAGCCATAGAATATGGCCTGGAAAACAACCTGACCATTGAGAATGCCCGCTTTGATGAATACATCGCCAATTCGAGAGTCAAAGAGGTGTTGGCCAGTGGATACCCACAGTTAAGCGGTACAGTGGAGCCCCAGGCATTCCTCCAATTGCCCAAGACGATTTTGCCGGGAGACTTTAGCCCAGAGCAGGAGCTAGTCCTGGTACAGCGGGCTGATGGGGGAGTGCAGCCCATTCCCGTCACCAAGATCAATCCAGAGACGGGTATGCCGATTCCAGGGGATCCTATCGAAGCGGTTTTTGGGTATCCTATTCAGTTTACGGCAGGAGCCAACCTGAACCAGTTGTTGTTTGACGGTACCTTCTTTCTGGGAGTAAAAGCCGCAAAATCCTATACTGGTCTGGCCCACAAACAACTGAACCGCACGCGGGAGGAGACAGCCTATGCCATCAGTCAGGCTTATTATCAGGCCCTGATCACGGCTGAGCGCTCCAAGATCGTGGATGCAAATGTGGGGCGTGTCGAGCAGCTTTTCCGCGAAACCGAAGGCCTTTTTCAGGAAGGATTTGTCGAAAAGCTGGACGTAGATCGCCTGAGGATTAATTTGAATAACCTGTACCTCGAGCAGTCAAAGGTAACCCGTCTGGAAGCGCTAACCCTTAACCTGCTCAAATACCAAATGGGAATGCCCCTGGAGGATGAAGTTATCCTCGAGGTGGAGCTGGATACCCTGATAGAAAACAGGGAGCCAACCCAGCTTACAGCCAATGAGTTGAACCTCAACCAGCGGATTGACTATCAGTTGCTGGAAAGTCAGCGTGAACTGGAGGAGTATGATTTAAGGAGGATCAAGGCAGGCTACCTGCCAAGCGTGTACCTCTTTGGTAGCTACCAATATCAGTATCAGGGTGAACCCAATGACCTGACCGATAATCAGTTTGACCTGACAGGACTCTGGTTTCCCCTTTCGCTGGTAGGCGTAACGGTTAATGTCCCCATCTTTGACGGCTTGAGAAAACATCAGCAGGCCCAGCAGTCCCGGCTCGAACTCGAGAAAATTGACAACCAGTTCCAGTTGTTGGAACAGGGAGCGCGACTGGAATACGAACAGGCCTCTACTGAGCTGGAGAATGCTTATGCGACCCTTCTTTCCACTGAACGCACGCGGGACCTGGCCCAGCAGGTATACGAAACCACTCGCCTGAAATACCGCGAGGGAGTTGGCTCCAGCCTTGAAGTGAACGAAGCCGAAAGCCAGCTCAAGGAAGCCGAGGCCAACTATCTCAGCTCTATGCTGGAATACCTCCTTACGCAGACAGAACTAGCCAAAGCCCGGGGAGATTTTAGTCGATACCACGAATAATCTCTCAAGTAACCCATACAGCCCTCTTCGCAGAGGAATATTGGTGCCCAAACCATACAATCAACCCACCACCCCATACATCAGATCATTCAGAGTTACCATGCGAAATATACACCTCATCCTTGTTGGAGTCCTTGCCACCCTATTGCTAGTGGGCTGCTCCGGCGAACCCAATCCCAAAACCGTAGTGGGTAAAAAAGCCCTGCTACAGCAAAAGAAGCAGGAGCTTTTGGCCCTAAACCAGGAGATCAGTGCACTGGAGGAAGAGATTCGGGCCGAAGACCCCACCTCGGTGCGTGAAGAGCGGGTCGTACCAGTTGCTACCAGTCAACTGGAAGCCCGAACCTTTGAACACTACCTTGAAGTACAGGGGCAGGTAGCGAGTGACAACAGTGTGATGGTCAGCCCACAGACAGGAGGGCGCATCCTGCGAGTGACCGTGGAGGAAGGAGACCGGGTAAACCGTGGCCAATTATTGGCACAGATCGACGACGCCATCATCCGCAGGAATATCCAGGAAGTAGAAACCCAGTTGGAATTGGCTACCATCATGTTTGAGAAGCAAAAGAACCTTTGGGAGAAGGAAATCGGGACCGAAGTTCAGTTTCTCACTGCCAAGAACCAGAAGGAATCGCTTGAGCGCCGCCTGGAAACCCTCAGGGAGCAGCAGGCTCTCTCGTTGGTACGGGCACCGATTAGCGGCACGGTTGACCAGTTGATGTCACGAACAGGCGAAACAGTAGGGGCAGGTCAGCCCATCCTGATGCTGGTAAATAACCAGGACCTGAGCCTGAAGGCAGAGGTTTCCGAGACCTATGCTCCCTACATCCGCCGTGGAGACCAGGTGAAAGTGACGTTTTCCATCCTGGATCGGAGCTTTGAAGCCAAGGTGAAGCGTGTCGGTGAGACGATCAATCCTACCAACCGTACCTTCACCGTGGAGGTAGATCTTCCCCGTAGCCGGGACCTCAAGCCCAATATGTATGGGCAGATCGCCATCAACGACCGGACCATGGAAGATGCCATTACTGTACCTCAAAGCCTGATTCAGAAGTCAGATGACGGAGAATTTGTCTACGTCGTGGAAGAGCAGGGGGGGAAGTGGTTTGCGCGACGCCGTGTCATTCGGACAGGCCTGGCCTACGATGGGAAAGTAGAAGTAACCGATGGCCTCACAGCCGGACAACGCCTCGTAGTAACGGGCTACACCACCCTTAGCGATGGGCAGCAGGTACAAATGACAGATGATACAGTAGCGGAGAAGTAAAACGCCTCGCTTTGCGAGACTGAGAGAAGTCAGATCATAAGTCTAATGTCTCTGACAGTGAAACGATCTGATTTCTGACCTCTAAACTCTTTTTAAGAAATGAGCAAAAAAAAATACAACTTCAAGGAGTTCGCCATATCATCGTGGGCCATCGACAACAGGATCACCATTTTCCTGCTGACACTGGTGATAGCGGTGGCAGGTATGGTCTCCTTCAACGTGCTGCCCAAAGAGAACTTCCCTGAGATCCAGTGGCCGGTTATCTACGTATCCACTCCCTATCCGGGAACATCAGCCGGTGACATTGAAAACCTGGTCAGCCGAAAGATCGAGCAGGAACTCAAGGGAGTCGAGGGCATCAAGGAAATCAACTCCACTTCCATTCAGGATTTTTCCTCGGTCTTCGTAGAATTCGAAACAGATGTAGACCTGGACGAAGCCAAACGTGAAGTGCAGGAGGCTGTGGACCGGGCCAAAGGAGAGCTTCCCTCAGACCTGCCCTCAGACCCTCAGGTGATTGACATCAACCTGTCGGAGATTCCCATCATGTTTGTCAACGTCTCCGGACCTTATGACAACCTGACCCTCAAGCGTTATGCTGAGGACCTGCAGGATGAGATCGAGTCTTTGGGTGAAATCCAGCGGGTGGACCTCCTGGGAGCTCCAGAGCGTGAAATTCAGATCAATGTTGACCTCTACAAAATGCAGGCGGTGGGCCTGACCCTTTCCGATATTGAGAATACCATCGGACGGGAGAATGTCATCATTTCCAGCGGAGAGATTGAAATGGGCAAGCAGAAAGTGGCTGTCCGTTTGAATCAGGAGTTCGAGTCTGTAGAGGAAATCCGAAACCTGGTGCTGCGCTCCAATAAGGGCGCTACCGCATACCTGAAAGAAATTGCAGAGGTAAGAGATGGATTCAGGGACAAGGAAAGCTATGCGCGCCTTGATGGTCAGTCTGTGCTGACCCTCAACATCATCAAGAAGGCCGGAGAAAACCTCGTGGATGCAGCTGATGATATCAAGGAAATCCTGGCAGAGTATGAAAGTGAGCGCTTCCCGGAGAATGTAACCATTACCATTTCCGGAGACCAGTCTCTGCTTACCCGTAACACCCTTTCAGAACTGATCAATACCATTATCATTGGATTCATTCTGGTAACCCTGGTGCTGATGTTCTTCATGGGAGTCAGGGACTCTCTGTTTATTGGACTTGCTGTACCGCTCTCCAGCTTTATCGCATTTGCCTTCCTTCCGGCGCTGGGATTCACCATGAACCTGGTGGTGCTGTTCAGCTTTATTCTCGCCATGGGCATCGTGGTGGACAATGCCATCGTGGTGATCGAGAACACCTATCGACTCTTTACCGAGCAGAACATGCCCATTATCCCGGCTGCGAAAAAGGCCGCTGGGGAGGTAATCGGGCCTGTTTTCTCAGGAACCCTGACAACAGTATCTCCTTTCCTGCCCCTGCTGTTCTGGGCAGGACCGGTAGGAGAGTTCATGTACTTTCTCCCCGTGGTGATGATCATCACCCTGTTTGCATCGCTCTTCGTGGCATATGTCATCAACCCGGTGTTTGCGGTGTCTTTCATGAAGCGCAAGCAAAGCGGTGAACCCATAAACCACCGTCAGGTCTGGATGTACATAGGCGCGATGGTCGTGATCGGGATCCTGTTCCACATCGGAGGAAGCCCCAGTTTTGGGAACTTCCTTTTCTTCATGGCGGGCTTTGGAATTCTATACAACTATGCCCTGCGCTTTGCGATTGAATGGTTCCAGGAAAAGGCCATCCCTTCCATGAAGGGCGGCTACCGCAAGCTGATTTCCTACTCACTAGATCACCCCCCTGTGGTTTTTGTGGGAGTCCTGGGGGTCATTATCCTGACAGTGGTTCTGATAGGATTCTCCGACCTGAAGGTGGTACAGTTCCCAGGATCAGAGCCCAACTTTGTGTATGTCTACAACGAGATGCCCAATGGTACCGACATCGAGGTAACCGACTCTGTCACCCGAATTTTAGAAGAAAGGGTATACGGAGTATTGGGGGAAGACAACTCCATCGTCAAATCCATCATCACCAACGTAGCGGTTGGAGCCGGTGATGCGAATAGCTTTGATCAGAATACTTCCCAGCCTCATAAGAGCAAAATCTCCATTGAATTTGTCGGGGTAAAAGAGCGAGGGAGCCAATCTACCACCGCGATCATGGACGAGATTCGGGACGCGGTGAAGGGAGGAATCGCCGGGGCCAAGATAACCGTAGCTCAGGACCAGAATGGCCCTCCTGGTTCAGAGCCAATCGAAATTCTGATTACATCTGAGGAGTTCACCGACCTCATGAAGGTCAGTGAGGGGCTGTTTATGTATCTGGATTCACTGAATGTACCCGGGGTAGAACGCTTCAAATGGGACGTGGATGAAAAGCGTCCTGAATTGATGATCGACATCGACCGGCAAAAGGCTAGCGAGATCGGCCTGAGCAGTGGACAGATTGGATCTGCCTTGCGTACGGCCCTGTTTGGAAAGGACGTATCTCAACTCCGGGATAATGAAGATGAATATGATATCATCCTTCGCCTCGATGAAGCATATCGCCAGGACATCAATACCTTGCTGGATATGCGGATCACCTTCCTTGACCAGGCTACCGGTGGGGTGAAATCCGTGCCTATCAGTTCTGTGGCTACCGTACGATTTGATGCCAGCTACGGCGGGATCAATCGTACAGAGCTCGAAAAGTCGGTAAAGATCACCACCAATATCCTGAACGAGTACAACGTCAACGACGTCTTTGCTGAGGTGCAATACTGGGTAAGTGCCTATGAAAAGTCTGGCCGTGGGCTTCGAAATGTCAACATTGATGTGGGGGGACAGCCAATTGATCAGGCTGAAGAGGGGGCCTTCCTCGGAGGGGCATTTGGGGCAGCGATCGTCCTGATCTTTATGATTCTGGTGACTCAGTTCAACTCATTCAGCAACGTGCTCATTATCCTGGGGCAGGTATTGCTGAGTACAATTGGAGTATTTCTGGGCCACGCCATCGCTCAGATGGACTTTTCGGTTGTACTGTCAGGAGTGGGAATCGTAGTGTTAGCCGGGATTGTGGTGAACAATGGGATCATCCTGCTCGACTATACCGAGATCCTTCGCAAGCAGGAAGGGATGAGCCTGCGAGATGCGGTGATCGAAGGTGGAGCCACCCGTTTTACCCCCGTATTGCTGACGGCCTCTTCCACCGTACTGGGACTGGTACCGTTGGCACTTTCGCTTAACATCAACTTCGGGACGCTGCTGTCGGAGCTCGATCCACAGATCTTCTTTGGTGGCGACAGTGCCTCCTTCTGGGAGCCCTTCTCCATCTCGGTGATTTTCGGACTGACCTTCGCCACCGTGGTAACCCTGGTCGTCGTGCCCGTGCTGTACTACCAGGTCAAGCGCTTTGAGCACTGGCTGCGGGTGAAGCTCGACCAGTGGGGACTCGTCTCCCACCACCAGGAAGAAGTCATTGCAGAAGAAGAAGCCTACTTCGAAGCACAGGCCCACAACGGCCAGAATGGATACGAAAAGAGCGAAGAAGAAGCCCTCGAAGAGCGTTGAGGGAAATAACCTAAAAGGTATGAATGCCACGCTGGAGATCGCTCTGGCGTGGCATTTTTGCTGAAATGATGTGCGGTGGTTTCCCAGTACCGTCTCCTCCTATGCCTCAAAACCAAAAAGCCCCCACCAACTAGCAGGAGCTCTTCGCGTCTAAGGGGATCAAACGATGAATGGTTGGAAGGAGGAGAGGATATTCCGCTCATCAATGTCACATACTCTCAAAATCCCAGTATCTCAATATCCATTCCCCCTTACAATATCCGCTCACGACTTAACGCTTGTAAAATGCCGCGGGCAGCGTCTCGGGCAAAAGCCTGGTTGCTATTCATTTGCGGAGTGGCAGACTGTCCTGTCCAGATCAGTTCGCCAGAATCCACATCAAAGAGCTTGGTTTCCAGGATGGCTTCCGCATCTTCCCGGTAATAGCCTGGTTCATACACTCGCTGATAGGTCCGAACGAAGTATCGGCCAAAAGGATTGTAGTAGACCCTTGGGACCACATTGGTCTGACCAGGAACATAGGTTCTGCTTTTTTCTACATCCAGCAGGCTCACGGTTAATACCTGATCAACGCCTTCTGCCAGGAGTTTTGACTGGAATGCTTCCATGTTTTCCGCTGTTGGGATAAACTCAGGGGAAAACAACTCCAGCCCACCAACGGCTTCATAGCCTTCTTCTTCCAGCATGGAAACCAGGTAGGCCTGTTGTGTTTTTCGTACATCCAGGCGCGGGTGAATGGTTAAGACGGCAATCTTGCCGACCTCACTCCCTTCGTAGGATTCATTGGTCCAGGTTTCCAGCATTTTGGTTCCGGTACAGCTGCTGAGCATACCCAGCGCGACCAAAACGGGCAATATCTTTTTGAATGGTTTCATAACTTGACTGATAATTAGTGTTGGGTCGCTTTATTCCATACAGGTTTTCCTTACAAATCGGGGTGAACACCCTAATTAATTACGAAATCATAATGGGTCCTGTTGATGTTCACGGCCTGAAATGATCCTGCGTGTCGAAATGCCTGGAATCGATGTGAAAGTGTTTCAGGGTGAAACAGGGGACTGTATCAGCCTGAAACAAACAGGTAGGCTTGAGATGGGATTTGTAAGGTTAAGTTGCTGTAATTGAGTCGATTAAATCAATGGCTAGGAGTTTGAAATGCTAATTGCTAGCTTAGAACCAGGGCTCAGGTAACTTTAAACCTGGATGAGCTCAGCGAAATCCCGCGAAGCGGGAAACTTTCCACTCTGAACCAATTCCCATGATTCGCCTTACCAACGTATCCAAGTATTTTCGCCACGGGATGCAGAAAAGCTACGTGCTGCGCAATATCAACCTTGAAATCAAGGAGGGGGAATTTGTTACCATTATGGGGCCTAGCGGGGCGGGTAAGTCCACCCTGCTCAACGTACTCGGCCTCCTGGACCAGCCCTCTGAAGGTGAATACTACTTCCAGGACATTGCGGCTCACAAACTCAGCGACCGCAAGAAATCCGATTTGCACAAGCACCACATCGGGTTTGTGTTTCAGGCCTATCACCTGATCGATGAGTTGACGGTCTATGAAAACATCGAAACCCCGCTGATCTACCGCAAAATCAAGTCCGGCGAACGTAAGGCGATGGTCGCTGACATACTTGACCGCTTTAACATTGTTGGAAAAAAAGATCTCTTTCCCCATCAATTATCGGGTGGGCAGCAACAACTGGTAGGAGTGGCCAGGGCTATCATAGGGAAACCCAGCCTGCTACTTGCGGATGAGCCTACGGGCAACCTGCACACCCGGCAGGGAGAGGAAATCATGGATCTGTTTCGGCAATTGAATCAGGATGATGGCATCACCATCGTGCAGGTAACTCATTCCGAGAAAAATGCGGAATACGGCAACCGCATCATCCAGCTATCCGACGGCTGGCTGGAGTCAGACGAGTCCACAGCCGCTGCACAGGAAAGCCACCGCTGATTCATTGAATTTGGCAGGGTACACAGGTGAACTAATTGCCAAATACCCGGAGTCACAGCTCCCATTCGCACTTTCAGGTCAATTTGGCTTTCCTCACGCTGACCACTTTTTCGTACAATTTGATCAGAAAAGGCATCGACAAATAACGAAATTTGTCGAAGGCCTGATTTTTGCTTTGTACAGGTCAAGCATCCGCTGAACCTGAAAAGGAGGCTATTCGCGTAGTATTTATATGTTTTCCCCCAGGTAAAAGCGTTATTGATTGTAGAATTTGGTGCTCAGAAAATGTAGGGATAAAAGAAAGTAGGTGGCGTAGAATTTCCATATACGATACCTGTTCCTTGCTTCCGAAGTCACCTTTGACTCATTCTTTGCCTAAACACCTCTCAAATCCTAACTCCCGTGCAAAGCCTAAATCCCGGAAATACCCAACAAAGTCCACTACCTCAATCGGCCAGGTCTATGTCAGGTATACAGTCCTTCATTCAATCGGATCAAAACTCTCTGCCCGCCATTCTGGAGCAGATTGACAGGGTAATCTCCTGGTCTGTCCAGCAGAATCACGCTGTAGGTTACTTTGCTGTCTTGTATTACCAAATGCTCCGCAGTGTAGATGCAGAGTCTGAATGGGGAAGGTTTGGGAACAAGGAAATAGTCAGGGAGCTGAATCTTAAATTGGCCAATCAATACCTGAAAACGCTTTATGCCTATTTTCAGGACGATGTCCTTCCGGGTTGCTGGCAACTGTCCCTGACCTCTGCGGGCAACGAACAGGTTTCTCTTTTTCAGCATTTGGTGATCAACCTGCATAGTCATCTGGAGTATGACCTCCCGGTAAATGCTTCCCAAATTATAGATGCAGGTCAGGTGGAATCCTTCAAGGAAGATTACTTCACCTATATCCTGCTATATGTGGAGCAGCTATCCCGTGTGCAGGCAGAGCTGGGCAAGCGTTCGAAAGCATTTCGCATGATGAGTGCTTTTGGGAGTGCCCATGACCAGTGGATTGCAGACCTGAGTCGGCCTGATGTACACCGATCCGGATTTGAAACACTGCTCCAGTTGACCCGCGCAGATGATGCTACCCGTGTTGACCTGATCGATCAGATCGATGTCGCCACTACCAATAACATCGAATCAGTAGTTTCTGGCGCTTTCAAGCCCCGTCGCCGACTTGTATCCCGCGTCAGCCGATGGGAGAGTCAGTCTGCCGGAAAAATGATTCTCGAGCTGAAGTCCCTCTTAAAGTAAACCGGAAAGGAGCCGATTTACAATGGGCCTCAATCTCACCCGTAGCTTCCCCAGGATAGGCCTGTCGCCTATTCTTAACAATGCTTTTTACTCCTGAGAACTAGTGCTCTGTCAAATCCCCAATGATGGGTGATCGCTGCATCTTTTTCCGCA
>CAYFIR010000053.1:0-41054 GCA_964343195.1 uncultured Bacteroidia bacterium
TGAAAACGGAGTGGTCAGTAACATGGGAACTTTGAACCGCGAAACTAATGACTAGATCCCAATCAATTCCCCCCAAAATTCCGGCTGATGTTGAATCCAAAGCGGATTTGCCCCGCAAGGGGATCGCTACTGGTCTGTGATATAAAACCACTTTCCAACATGGAGAACCCATTGGTAAACAGTAACTGGAAGCGGTGCCTGGCAGTCTCTATGTCGAAACTCAGCGCAATGGGATTAAAGTAGGGCGTCACAGGATTCGTACCGGGGTTAATGCGGTAGAAATATTCTGCGGAGATTCCCATGCGGGAGTTAAAGGCCCAGCGTGCTGCGCCTCCTATGGAAAATACCGTATTGCCCTCGGATTCATATTCCACCAGGTTGCGGTGAGAGAGGGTAGGGGAGAGTTGCAGGCTGAGTGATCCCATTTTTCGGGCGATCAAAACCTGGCTGTGGTACGCCAGTCGGTGGTCAAAGACAAAGTAATCCTCCTGACCCGGTCTCAATTTCTCCGTTCCGATGGTGCTTCCAGCCAGCAGGGTGACGCTAACCGGAAATCCCTCGCTCCGCTGACGCAGGAGTTTGTACTTGACCCAGCCGTCATAGCGTTTTCCCAGTCGGCTGCGCCCTACGCCTATAGACAGGCTTTCAGACAGCCCATAGCCCAGCCCCAACCTGAAATTGGAGGTGCCGTCCATCCCGAAGAAGTTATAAGCCCCGTCGATGGGGCTGAAGCGGTGGGCGACGGCAAAATTGAATACACCTTTGGGGAGTACCTCAGTGGACTGTCCATTGATGATGCGCAGCCCCCGGAAGGTATAGCGAACCTCCGGAGCAGGTTCATCCTGGGCCCATAAGCCATTGCCCAGGACAGTGATAAGAAGGAAGAGGATATATTTTTGCATGGAACCGATCTCTGTTTTGGATTAATCAAGGTAGGGAGTGATGTTTTGGGGCTAATCATGCAGCAAAGGCTTTTTCACTCCTCTGGACAGTCGGCGACTATCCAGTCGATGATGAGTTGGCGCTCATCGTCACTGAGGTTTTTGGTGGCGTGGCGAGGAGGCATGGGGGCAACGCGGCTCTGAATTCTCCTGGCAATCATGCGCCGTTCTGCTTTTACCTTTTTGTAGGTATCAAGCTCAGGAAGCACGGTTCCATCGTGGCAGCCACGTACGATACAGGTATTTTCAATAATGTGCTTGATGTCACCCTCGTAGGTAACCTCGTCATTTACAGGCTGCAGTTGAGGCGCTTTTAGTCCTAAAAGGAATGCCGCGAGTAAAAGCATCGAAAAAAGGTGGGTGAATTGTTTCATGATTCAATTGTTTAGGGCTCCCTGAGAAAGCCAGTTGGTAAAGACGGAGATTTCCTGCTCGGACAACGAGACCCCAATGGGCATGCGGCGGGTTTCGACTTGTGAGATCACTGAATCGGCAATGGGCCGTATTGTCTCATAACCATTCAGGGAAGGTGCAAGGGAATTGCTGCCATCATGGCATCCACTGATGGTACAGTAGGCTTCTACCAGAGGCAGCAGGTCTGCACTAAAAGAGACCACGCTGTCAGTCAAAACAGGGTGCCCGCCTAGGACTTCTACGCTGTCATCCCGACACCCCGTGAATGCCAGAGCGAAGAGTACAACCAGTAAAAAAACGAAGTTTCGCATCGGATCATTAGTCATGGAACAAGGATTTATGTCGAAAACTGGTCAAGGCCGAATTGGAAATTTTATGAAGTGGGATCTTTTGTGCTTCTGTCCATATGTGGTTGTCAGTCAATGGTTTAGGTTGGGTTGGGTGTCAGTTGTCCAAAGCTCCCTGGTCAATCCATTCTACCAGGACCTTGATGTCTTCCTCATCCATCTTTTCCCCCAAAGGCATATACCCAGACTGGACATATTCTCTTACACTTCTTCTGGTGATATACACTTCATTATATTTTGCGAAGTCAGAATAACCGCTGTTTTCGAAATGGCAGCTTACGCACCATTCCTGGAAAATCGGTCTGGCATCCAGTTGGTAACTAAAAGCAGGTAAAGTGTCACTCCTGAATCTGGCTTCCACCGATGCTGCTCCATTGATCGTAATCGTCGCCTGACTCTGCGTGAAGGAAGAAACATACTTCACATCGCCACCCCAGCGGATAAACTGCTGCCCCGCAGGAGGAGCATCTGCCTCTATGGTAGCGACATAGTCGATTGGGAAGTCTCCTGAGCCGCTGCCATTGGTCACCGTTAGGGCGTATAGCGGCAAGGCTTCGTATGTCGCTTGCAGAAATACATCCTCATAGGGCATGGTCAGGGTTGTGCTATCCACCCGTGGATTTGCCAGCAGTTGGGTATCTCCCTCCCAGTGCGAGAAGATGTGGGCAAATGGGATGCTGTCGCGTTCCAGCACAATGCTCACTGTGCTGCCTCCCTGATACCTTCCACTTCCGCTTCCCCGAACTACAGTCAACTCATATTGAGTGGTGTCTTCAAAGCTGGCACTGATGGTAATGGCCTTATCGGGCATGACCAGTTCGGTCTCAGCAGAAAGGGAGTCGTTCAGATATTCTGTATCGCCGTTCCATTTAATGAAGGCGAGGCCTGCCCGGGCAGGAGTGGCTTTGACGTGGGCGACAGACCCATGCTCGAATGAGCCACTGCCTTCGCCCTGAATAACGGTCAGCTGATATGACGGATGGGGAACCGAGTCTGAGCGACAGCCCGCCACTACCAGGATGGCAAGCACTATCAGGATTTGAAAAATTTTATTCATGGTGAGTTTTTTGGGTGAAACCGGGTATCTGTAACAATCTGCTTTGGGTTTGCGTCGGGAAATTCTTTAAGAATAGTCGCCCCCAGAATGAGAAAAGGCAGTGCAAAACCTGAAGTTTTGCACTGCCCTAAGAACGGTAATATTGGCTTAAAAGGAGCCTAATATTGGACCAATCTATATTCCAAAACCAAGGAATCCCTTGCGTTTTTCTTCAATGTTAAATCCTGCTTCTGTCACCAAAGATTTTACCTCCTCAGAGGTCATGCCTTCGACTTCCACTTTCAGGATTTTCTGTGGGTTATCGGTATCCACTTCCCATTTTTTGATGCGGTCCTCCCCATCCATGAATGGCGTTACCTTGGCGATGCAGCCGCCACAGTTGATATTGGTTTTATAGGTTAGTTTTTTCATTTGAATATGCGTTTGTGGTCCAAAGTTCGTCGTGTGAAGTTAAGATGGCCAGGGAATCATGGCCTTTCTTATTTACTGATCAGTGATCCATGACCCGTGATCATTGTCCAATGATTAATGAATTTTTTTAAATCTCAGGCGAATGGAATTGCCAATCACTACCAAATCAGACATGGCCATGGCACCCGCCGCTAGGATCGGTTTGAGGTAGCCGACGGCTGCTGCCGGGATAGCAATCACATTGTAAAAGAAAGCCCAGAACAGGTTTTGGCGAATGGTCTTGACGGTATGTTTGCTGATGCGGTGCAATTCCGTGAGCAGGCCCAGGTCGCCACGCAGCAACACGATTTGAGCGGACTGCAGGGCAATGTCAGTCGCTGAACCGAGTGAAATGCCCACATTGGCGCGAGCCAGGGCAGGGGCGTCGTTGATTCCGTCGCCCACCATGGCGGTGTGGCCGTTGCGGCTGTATGCTTCGATTTTTGCGAGTTTCTCATCCGGAAATTGCTCTCCGATGATGGTCGTGATACCGAGTGACTGACCTACTGTTTCGCAACGGCTCTGCCGGTCACCACTGAGCAGAACCGTTTCTATCCCCTGTCGGTGGAAGAACTCGACTGCCTGCCGGGCGCCCTCCCGAATTTCGTCTGAAAGATCTACCGTAGCCCATAACATGCCGTTTTTCAGTAGGTAAAGACTGTGTTGATCCTGATCCGTGAGACCCTGAGCGATTCTGAAGGAACCGAGCTGGTACTGGTTATCCGAAGAATCCACTCCCATAATTCCCAGGCCTTTGGTTTCGGAAACGGAGGTCAATTCGATAATTCCGACCTCTGCCAGAGCGGCGGTTAGGGATTTGGCGATTGGATGCGAACTGTGTCGCTCCAGGCTGTGGATGACCTGTTGGACTGATTCCAACTCTCCCGTTGGTGCATGGATGCTTTCCAGCTTGAATTCTCCAGTAGTCAGCGTGCCGGTTTTGTCAAAGACTACCCGCTTGATTTCTGCGACTTTTTCTAATGTGCGACCACCTTTTACGAGTATCCCCTTTCGGGAAGCACGACCGATCCCCACAACGACGGCTGTTGGCGTGGCCAGTCCCATGGCGCAGGGACAGGCGATCACCAGTACGGCTACTGCCTGTATGATAGCTTGCTGGAAACTCAGTCCAAATGCCCAAAATGCTAGCACAAATGTTAGCACTGCGATGCTGACAACTACCGGAACAAAAATGGCACTGATGCGGTCGGCCAGTTGTTGGATCTCAGGTTTATCGGCCTGGGCCTTTTTGACCAGGTCGATGATCTGAGAAAGGGTGGTTTCTTTGCCCACTCGCTTAGCTTCAAGGCGGAGATTCCCTTCCACAATCAGGGAGCCACTGACCAGTTCTTCGCCAGTTGAACGGGTTTGTGGGAGAGATTCGCCAGAAATCATAGATTCATCCACCTCGGCTTCTCCGCGTTGGATGGTCCCATCAACCGGAATTCTGTCTCCAGTATTCAGTGCCAGGATATCACCTTGTTGGACCTCACTTACGGCTACCGTTTCCTGGATTTCTTTTCCCTCCCTGATGACGATTCGTTTGGCGGATTCCGGGCGCAGGTTGCTCAATTCCCGTACAGCGGAGGTGGTTTTTTGAACGGCCCGGTGCTCCATGACATTCCCGAGCAGTACCAGGGTGATGATGGAGGCTGCTGTTTCATAAAAGAGGAAGTCCGGACCGAGCTGGTTGAGGGTTCCATACAGGCTATACCCAAAAGCTGCTATAGCCCCGATGGTAATGAGGACATCCATGTTGGGGACGCCAGTTTTCATGGAGTTCCAGCCACTTCGCCCAAAGTGCCACATGCCTACGGCAAATACGGGGGTCGCCAGCGCCAGTTGTACCCATGGATTATGCAGCCAGTGCCAACTGATGAACATGTGCGCAAGGAGCGGCAGGGTAAAGATCAGGGAAAAGTAAAAATAACGTTCTACTTTACTGAGTCCTTTTTCCTCAGCAGGATTTTCTTCCTTAACGACTTCAAACCCAAGCTTCTCAATGCCCTTTATGAGCTTGGGTAAGTTCCTGGCTTCAATGAGATCAAAATCGACTTCTCCTGAGCTGAAATCGACATTAACTCCTTCGAGCCCTTCCTGTTTGAGGTATTTTTCAATACCCAGTGCACAGTTGGTGCAGGTCATGCCCTTCACATTCAACTCGACGTGCTGGGCTGATGGAGGGGATTCAATATGTTGAGACATATAATGATATCAGAATAGTTGTAGGAATGGTTCCCAATATACGCAGGTGAAGTGGGGAAGTTAAATGACCTATCCCTCTGCAAGAACTGGGATAAGTTGGTCCTTAAATAACTTGCAGGGCTGAGCGACATTCCTGACATTTATCGGAAGAAACAAATTGAAAAACCAATAGATTATGAAAATCCGCAACCTCATAGGAGCATTGTTGATTACCCTGATGCTCCTGGGTAGCACCCAACCATTATTTGCTCAGGAAGTTTCTGAGCGTGAAATCCGCAAGGAACTGCGGGTGATTTTAAAAGATTTGCCAGTGGAGGCTCAGCAGGATATCCTGCGATATGCCGAAGCCAAGCAGGCGATGGTGGCCCGTCAGGCTGCTGCTGAAGAGTCTCGCCCGAACGCGACTCCTGCTCAGGCAACTCCTGCCCCGGCACCTCAACCTGCTCCCGCTGCAGCCCCTGCACAACCAGCAACTCCGGCAGCAGTTACGGTGAATCCCGGTCAGAGCGCTGTCACTCCGACTCCCGCTGGTACTGGACATGCTCCACAGCGTCCCAAGTACATGATGGATGCTGAAGCCATGGCTGCCACAACCGTCGATTGGGGCCAGACCAATCATGACTTTGGACAAATCCCTCAGGGGGAGACTGTCCGCCACACATTTCGCTTCAAGAATACGGGTGACGAACCTCTTCGCCTGACTCGGGTGAAGGCTTCATGTGGCTGTACCACTCCGTCCTATTCTTCAGAGCCCATTGCTCCAGGGGAAGAGGGCTTCATCGAGGTTGCATTCAACTCTCGCGGCAGAAGCGGTCCTCAGCGAAAGACTGTGGTAGTGACCGGAAACTTCGAACCAGTTAACATGATCCTCCGCTTCCAGGGAGAAGTGGTGACTCCATAGGAAATTTCTCTTTTCGGATAATTAACTCAATCAATGCCTGATTCCGTCCTCAATGGGGATAGAATCAGGTTTTTTGATATTTTAGAGCATGATATCAGAGTGGGGAATCCCTGACTGACCTGAGAAAACCCTCCTATTTGCGCCAACAAAATATGCCGAGTATAGTTAAAGCTATATATGTTTTTTGAGAAGCTGCCTGAAAGTTTTCGAAAGGTTCAATTATCTACATTTTAGAACCGTTCTAAACAGTTTTGCCTTGCGAATATTCGCTTGACAATGTTTGGGTGCCAAGGTATTTTTGACGCATTAGGAACCACAATTAACCTCAAAATTCTATAATGAGTTCTGCTGCATCAATCTTTTCATATTCAGTCGGCAGGAAGGTGGTGATGGCCCTTAGTGGGCTATTTCTTGTCTCTTTCCTGTTTGTACACGTTGGCGGTAACTCCCTTCTGTTTTTGAATGACGGAGGAGTTGCTTTCAATGAGTTTGTACAGTTCATGACCTCCAATCCTGTTATCAAGGTATTGGAGTGGGTGCTGTTTGCTGGATTTATCATCCACATCATTTACGGCATCATGCTTACCGCGCAAAACCGAGCAGCCCGTCCGGTGCGCTATGCTTACTCTAAGGGTTCTGGAACCGGTAGCACCTGGTTCTCCCGCAACATGGCCCTGAGTGGCGTTGTTATGTTCGCCTTTCTGGCGATTCACATTACCATGTTCTATGGCAAGTACCATTTTGCCGGAACAGAGATGGACGTAGTCAAGCAGGTTTCCATCGAGGATGCCTATACCTACTCCTACAAGGTACTCGAGGAAGTTGAATCTGAAGGACAGGTGATTTTGGAAGAAGACACTTATGTGACCCTTGAAAAGCTGACGCTCCTGAAGGACGCCGGACTGGTTGACAAGCAGGTTGCGGGAATTTCGATGACTAGTGTGGTGGAGGCTTCATTCTCCATTTGGTACATCGTGGTTTTCTATGTCCTGGCTATGGCATTGCTGGCTTTCCACCTCGCGCATGGCTTCCAGAGTGCTTTCCGATCTCTTGGGTTAGTTCACGTGAAATACATGCCCTTAATAAAGGGAGCCGGATTTGTGATTGCTGTTGTGATCCCCATCCTGTTTGCTCTGATGCCAGTGGTATTCTATTTTAGATAAAAGAGACCGCTGCGCTGAGAGTAGTCAGATCGTTCTGGCGCTCGTCGCGCCTGATCTGCGATCCCGCACCGCTTCGCGGTATCCAAGACTAACGGGACTTCGCTTCGCTCAGAAAAGCGAAACATAAAGCAGGGAATCTGACCTCTGACCAGCGTAGCCAATCTGACTTCTAACTTCTACTTTCTTCGAATTTCGAATCACGAATTTTCTATGAAACTCGATCCAAAAACTCCCAAAGGGCCATTGGCCGAAAAGTGGGATAACCATAAATTCAGCATCAAGCTGGTCAACCCGGCCAACAAGCGGAAATTCCACGTTATCGTGGTGGGTACCGGTTTGGGAGGTGCTGCTGCAGCTGCTACCCTGGCCGAGCTTGGGTATCAGGTGACCACCTTCTGCTATTCAGATAGCCCCCGTCGTGCCCACTCCATCGCGGCACAGGGAGGTATCAACGCAGCCAAAAACTATCAAAACGACGGTGACTCCATTTACCGTCTTTTCTACGACACCATCAAGGGCGGGGACTACCGCTCTCGTGAGTCCAACGTGTACCGTCTCTCTCAGGTGTCTGTAAATATCATTGACCAGGCTGTTGCTCAGGGGGTTCCCTTTGCACGCGAGTACGGCGGCTACCTGGATAACCGTTCATTCGGTGGGGCTCAGGTATCGCGTACTTTCTATGCTCGTGGTCAGACAGGACAGCAGCTACTGCTAGGAGCCTACTCTGCATTGAGCCGTCAGATTGGTTTGGGCAAAGTAAAGTCCCACGTTCGCCGGGAGGTGCTGGACATTGTCCTCGTCGATGGCCACGCCAAAGGGGTTATCGTCAAGAATCTCATCAACGGTGAGACAGAGCGCTACGCAGCCGACGCGGTTGTACTGGCCACTGGTGGATACGGAAACGTATACTTCCTGTCTACCAATGCCATGAACTCCAACGCTTCTGCTGCCTGGCGTGCCCACAAACGCGGAGCATTGTTCGCCAATCCGGCCTACGTTCAGATTCACCCTACCTGTATCCCACAGCATGGAGACTATCAGTCCAAGTTGACGCTGATGTCAGAGTCTCTGCGTAACGATGGCCGCGTATGGGTGCCCAAGACCCAGGAAATGGCCGAGAAGGTACGGTCCGGGCAGATCAAGCCTACTGCTGTGCCAGAGGATGAGCGCGACTATTACCTGGAGCGTAAATACCCCTCATTCGGTAACCTGGTACCTCGTGATGTAGCTTCCCGTAATGCCAAGTATGTAACGGACGAAGGTCGCTCAGTAGTGGCCAATGGAGAGGCTGTTTTCCTTGATTTTGAAGACTCCATCAAGCGTCTGGGCAAGGAAACCGTTGAGGCCCGTTACGGTAACCTGTTTGAGATGTACGAGCGGATCTCTGCTGATAATCCGTATGAAACGCCGATGATGATCTTCCCAGCGGTGCACTATACGATGGGAGGACTTTGGGTTGACTATAACCTCAGTACCAATATCCCTGGTCTCTACTGCCTGGGTGAAGCCAATTTCTCCGACCACGGTGCCAACCGTCTGGGGGCCTCCGCCCTGATGCAGGGCCTTGCAGATGGGTATTTTGTGATTCCCTTTACCATCGGTGACTACCTTGCCGGTCAGCCACTCAATGACCACCCCACCACTGATCACCCCGCTTTCAAGGAAGCCGAGCAGATGGTGGACGACGAGATCAACCGCCTCGCCAACAACGAAGGCACCCGTTCCGTTGACAGCTTCCACAAGGAGCTGGGTAAAATCATGTGGGATTACTGTGGCATGGCCCGTAATGCAGAAGGGCTCAAGAAGGCCAAAGGCCTCGTGAAAGACCTCCGCAACGAGTACTGGAAGGATGTTGTCGTGCCCGGTTCTGACAAAGATTACAACCCTGAGCTTCAGAAGGCCTGGCGTGTAGCTGACTTCATGGAACTTGGAGAACTGATGATCGACGATGCCCTGCAGCGTGAGGAATCCTGTGGAGGCCACTTCCGCGAAGAGTACCAGACTCCTGAAGGGGAAGCACTGCGCCGTGATGATGAGTTTGCTTACGTTGGAGCATGGGAATACCAGGGCTTCAACCAGCAGGAGATCATGCACAAGGAAGAGCTTCAGTTTGAGTATGTTGAATTGAAGACCAGAAGCTATAAATAAGAAGAAGTCAGACCACAGTGTTGTCAGAAGCCAGAACTGAGATAAAGACCTTATTGGCTTTCTTATCTAACTTCTGACAGGCGTGGCCAATCTGACCTCTGACATCTAATTCATTCTAACCGAATAATCAACTTTTACTGCCATGAGCGGAAAAGCAATGAAAATAAACCTTAAGATCTGGCGTCAAAAAGGACCCCAGGATAAGGGCAGTTTGGTAACCTATACACTGAACGAAGTATTTCCAGAGATGTCTTTCCTGGAAATGCTGGACGTTCTCAATGAGCAGTTGATCGCGGAAGGCACCGAGCCCATCGCATTTGATCATGACTGCCGTGAGGGTATCTGTGGAGCCTGTGGTCTGGTAATCAACGGAGTGGCCCACGGGCCATCTCGTCGTACTACGACCTGTCAGCTACACATGCGTACTTTCAAGGATGGTGACACCATCTACATCGAGCCATGGCGCGCCAAAGGCTTCCCCGTGATCAAGGACCTCATGGTCGATCGCTCTGCCTTTGATGCCATCGTACAGGCAGGTGGGTTTATCTCCGTGAATACAGGCTCTGCACCTGACGCCAATGAGATCCCTGTCAGTAAGGACATCGCCGATACTGCGATGAACGCTGCGGAGTGTATCGGTTGTGGTGCCTGTGTGGCTTCCTGCAAGAATGCTTCTGCCATGCTGTTCGTTTCTGCGAAGGCCTCTCACATGGGCGCACTGCCACAGGGAAAGCCTGAGCAAATGCGCCGCGTTCAGAAAATGGTCGCTGCCATGGATGAAGCTGGATTTGGTAACTGTACCAATACCGAAGCTTGTGAAGCTCAGTGCCCTAAAGGCATTTCTGTGACCAATATTGCACGGATGAACGCTGACTTTATCAAGTCCAAAGTTGTTTCTGAAGTGAGTGAGGCCTAGTGCTTTGTCAAGTGAAAAATGCTGGGTAAGCGGTCGCAGATTTTTTCGCAGATCAAGGCGGAAAATCCGAGTTTGGCGAGCCAAACGAGGCATTTTTCAACGAAGAGATGCGGAAAAAGATGCAGCGATCGCCCATCATTGGGGATTTGACAGAGCACTAGTCCCTGATTCACCCGAAATAAATAGAGATGGAGCCTTTCGAGGCTCCATTTTTTGTTTTGGGGTTCCACTTTCAACTAATTTGCCCATCTAAACTTGAGAATCGAAACCGATGACCTACGCCTATATAAAAGCCGTTCACATCATATTCGTCGTAACGTGGTTTGCCGGGCTATTTTACATTGTGAGGCTGTTTATCTACCATCGTGAGGCCCAGGATTACCCTGAGCCTGAAAAAGATATCCTGACGAAGCAATACGGGGTGATGGAGGGCAGGCTCTGGAACATCATCACGGTACCGAGCATGGTCCTTACGGTGTTAAGCGGTGGGTACCTCCTATATGCCATGGCTGCCTGGACCCAGCCTTGGATGTGGGTCAAGCTCGGCTTTATTGTGGGTTTACTGGCTTACCACTTCGCCTGTCAGGTGCTGATGAACCGTATGCAAGGCGGAGTATTTTCCTACACCAGCCATCAACTCCGCCTGTGGAATGAAGTGGCCACTCTGTTTCTGTTTGCCATTGTGTTTATTGTGGTGCTCAAAAGTGCCATTAGTTGGATATGGGGGCTGCTCGGCTTGCTGATATTGAGTGTCGCACTCATGATAGGAGTGAGGGTGTATCGGCGCGTGCGGGAGAAGAGTGGTCAAAGGGAATGAAGAAACATCAGGAAAATGGAACCGCTTGTTCCAGGTGTAGAGATCATGAACCCCTCTTCACGGGTGAGATAAGTCCTCGCTGAAACTGCCTAAGTTCAAATGGAGGGAGGAGTGAGCTTTCTATTTTTGGGCGAGCAAAAAGCCTGATAGAGAAACCATTCACTCACCATCCATGTCCCTAATCCAAAAGTACAACATCCCCGCTCCGCGCTATACCAGTTACCCAACCGTCCCATACTGGGATTCTGATACATTTTCTGATGCTGGTTGGATGGCCACCGCCGTCCGGGCTTTTAGTGAAAGCAATGAATCTGAAGGGATCAGCCTGTATATCCATCTCCCCTTTTGCGAAAGTCTTTGCACATTTTGCGGGTGTAACAAGCGCATCACCAGGAACCACTCAGTTGAAGAGCCCTACCTGGAAGCAGTCCTGACAGAGTGGGAAATGTACTGCGAGCAGTTACCCGCTGCTCCGATTATCCGGGACTTACATATCGGAGGAGGAAGCCCAACTTTCTTCTCGCCAGCAAACCTGCAGCGATTGATGGAAGGCATTCTGAGCCGTGGAGAGCGACATCCCAATGCTTCTTTCAGCTTCGAAGCCAGCCCGGCGACCATCGAAAAGGAACATCTCACGACTCTTGCAAAGCTTGGCTTTGATCGGGTGAGCTTTGGTATCCAGGATTTTGACCCTCGGGTACAGGAGGCCATCAACCGGATACAGCCCTTCGCGATGGTGGAGGTCGCAACCAAATGGGCTCGGGAAGCAGGCTACCGAAGCATCAACTTTGACGTGATTTACGGGCTGCCCTTCCAGAACGAAGACAGCATAAACGACACTTTTGCCAAGATCAGGCAACTGCGCCCCGACCGGATCGCTTACTACAGCTATGCTCACGTTCCCTGGATTAAGGGCAATGGCCAACGGAAATTCTCCGAAATGGACCTGCCCCACAATGAACAAAAGCGCCGTCTTTACGAAATCGGCGGGGAACACTTACGTGAAATGGGCTATGTCGAAATCGGGATGGACCATTTTGCCCTGCCAGAGGATAGCCTGTACCAGGCTGTGCAAAAGGGCACCCTGCATCGCAACTTCATGGGGTATGTAGAGGATCGAACCGATTTAATGATTGGGTTGGGAGTTTCGGCGATCAGTGACTCCTGGTATGGATTTGCCCAGAATGAGAAAAAGCTCGAAGATTACTATGCCCGCATAGAGGCGCGTGAAATTCCCGTTTTCAGGGGGCATATGCTAAGCGAAATTGACCTTCGGTTACGTCAGCACATCCTCGACCTGATGTGCCGGTTTGAAACCAACTGGCTCTTGTGCCACAAGTGCCCCGAGTTACAGGCCAGTCTTCAGCGGTTGGCTGAACCCATAACCGACGGCCTCGTTGAACTCATGCCTGCCCATCTGCGGGTCAAAGAAGCTGGCAAGCCCTTTATTCGCAACATCTGCATGGCATTCGACGCACGACTCTGGGCCAGCAAGCCAGAGAGCCAGTTGTTTTCGATGTCGATTTAGGGAAGACCGTAAAGGTGTTCGCAGTTCGGTGTTCGCAGTTTATGGTGGTGCCAACCGAGGTTGAAACTTTTTAACTCCGAACGACGAACTGCGAACGAAAAGCTAATCATTCCTCAATGCGTCACCGGGATTGGTGTGGGCGGCGCGGATACTCTGTGAACTGACGGTTAGCAGGGCTATGCCCATGGCGATGGCCCCAGCCAGCAGGAAGACCCAGACATTCAGGCTGACGCGATAGGCGTAGCCTTCCAGCCAACGATCCATGCTGTACCATGCCACGGGAATGGCAACTACCAGTGCGATTCCAACCAGTTTCAGGAAGTCGCCTGAGAGAAGCATGACGATCTGCTTCACATCCGCTCCCAATACTTTTCGAATGCTGATCTCCTTGGTGCGTTGCTCAGCCATGAAGGCGGCAAGGGCAAAGAGTCCCAGACAGGCGATTAGAATTGCGAGTCCAGCAAAAGCTGCGAAGATATTTCCTATCCGTTGCTCCTGATCGTACATCTGGGCAAATTTCTCATCCATGAAGCTGTAGGAGAATGGTTGTGTCGGAGCAAATTCATTCCACTTTTGCTCGGTTTTGGCCAGTATCTCGCTGACATCGGAGCCTTCGAGTCGCATGGCCAGGTTGCTGGTGCTATTTCCCACAAACAGGCCGAGCGGGGATACTTTCTCCTTGAGGGATTCGAAGTGGAAGTTTTTGACCACTCCTACGATGGTGAAGGCCCTTGTATTGGGCATCCCATCCTGGTCCAGTGAGCCTGCGAAAGTCGAAATCCGCATGCCGATGGGATCTTCAAACCCCCATTGGCGCAGGGCCTCCTCATTGATGATCACCCCCTGTGAGTCAGTTGAAAATTCGATGGAAAAGTCGCGGCCCTGGGCGATTTCCATTCCCATGGTTTCCACAAAGTCGTGATCGACCTGCCAATACTGCATGATGACCGAGGTTTCCTGGGTGCGGTTACCGGTAGGCCAGAACGCCGTATTGCTGCGGTTGTACCCGGATACAGGAATGAAGCCACTCAAAGAGGCGTTTTCTACCTGGGGTAGATTCAATAATTCCTGCTTAAAGGCTCTTGCCTTTTCATCACCCATGCTATACACATTGTCCAGAATGAGGACCTGGTCCTTGTTGAAGCCGATCTTCCGGTCCTGCACAAATCCCAACTGTCGATATACCACACCGGTGGAAACGATCAGCACGATAGAGGTGGCAAACTGAAATATCACCAGAGCGGATCTTAATCTTCCGCTACGAGCGCCACGGCTTACCGAACCTTTGAATACCTCTACAGGCCGAAAAGCAGAAAGGAAAAAGGCAGGGTAGGTTCCTGCTATGAGACCAATCAGGGTCACCCCTCCCAGGATGCCAGGGACGAACCACCATTCTCCCCAGGGAAGGCTGAGGTCTTTATTGGCAATTTGATTGAAACTGGGCATGAAGAAGTCTGCCAAAAGGAGCCCCAGTACGAAGGCGATGGCGGTAACCAGCAGGGACTCAGTGAGGAACTGACTGATGAGGTGGTGCCGCTGAGAACCAAGTGCCTTCCGGACTCCTACCTCCCTTGCCCGACCAGCAGAACGTGCGGTTGAGAGGTTCATGAAATTGATGCAGGCGATGATCAGGATGAATAGTGCCACTGCCGAAAAGATGTACACATAGGCCATACTGCCGCCCGGTTCAAAAGCATCCAAATATCCATCACTTCCCAGATGAACATCCTCAAGCGGCTGCAAATTATAGTGGATAAAATTGCCGGAAGCTGCCATGGCTTCCATATCCGTACCGATGAACTGTTGTACCTGTGGAGCTACATACTTGTTGATCATTTCCTCAAACTGGGCTTCAACGGCTGAGGGGTCAGTCTGTGGTTCCAGTTCGAGGTAGGTGTAGAAATTATGGCTGAGCCATTCTGTATTTTTTGATTCCTCCCGACTTTCCATCGAAAGCATCAGCTCCAGGTGGAAGTGGGAATTTCCAGGGAGGTCCTCGTAAACTGCCACGATGCGCCACTCTTCGTCATCGTTAATGAGCAGGGTTTGGCCAATGGCTTCCTGTTCAGGGAAGTACTTTTCCTTTAGGCTTCTGCTAATGGCGATGGTATTGGGCTCCACCAGATCCTTGATAGGATCTCCGGAGAGCACATCGAAAGTCAGTATCTCAAATATTTCCGGATCGGCAAAGGCGACCCTTTGCTCGCGGATATTGCTCATTTCTTTGCCTGGAACCCTGACGAGGCGGCTGCCAGTTTCCCTAAACCTGGCGCCTCGTATCACTCCGGGGATATCCTGAACGGCAGCACTCCGAAAAGGAGCTGGCATATTGGGACCCTTGAAATTCATTTCGCCAAACTTCAGGTCCACGACTGTACGGTAAACCCGGTCGGCTTTCTCATGAAATCGGTCATAGCTTAACTCGTCGATGACCCAGATCGAGATCATCAGGCAGCAGGCAATCCCCACCGACAACCCCAGGATGTTGATGATGGCATAAAACCTCTGTTTCATTAGGTTGCGGAAAGCGGTTTTGAGATAGTTCTGTAACATAGCAATTGGAAATAATGGAGCACTTCTTGGAAACCCGGAAGAAGTCCGAGCTATGAGATAGAGGGAATGAAGTTGTGTTTGGTTGTCTGCGCTGAGTGGGTGAAAGTTGCTGATAATCAGCTTCTCCCACCATGGGAGGGGAATAGAAATCCCGCTTCAGAGAGAAGGCCCTCTGAAACGGGAGCATGGTCAGAACTGCCCACTTCTCAGGCTATTCTGACAGGAAATTTTCCCTTCAATATATCCGTATGTTTACTCCTTAGGATCAAGAATCCCGCAACTCATGCGAATTAACAGTTAAAATGGCCAATCAGCGTTTATGCTTTCTGAAAGCGGCTATTTGAAGAAGAAGACGAGCGTCAGAGACGCGAAGACGCCTCGTATCGGCTTAAAAAGCCTAACGAGCCAACTGTTAATTGGCATAACTCATGAACAACTATGGGAGCTCATGAACCACAATTATCGAATTCTTTCCCCTGGTGCTTGCAGTGTGAAGTAAGGAACCAATTTAGAATTGGATAAATTGCTGATCAGTAGCGCTTTAAACTACGAACTCTTGACTCCGAACTTATACCTGCTAGATATGCTTCGCAATCTTATTCTCAGAAACCACTTTTCCATCCAGCAGGCGGATGATGCGGTTACCAAATTCTGCGTTGCGAGGTGAGTGAGTCACCATGACCACGGTAGTACCCTGATCATTAAGGGTGGTGAGCATTTTCATCACGTCGTCACCGTTGGAGGTGTCAAGGTTACCGGTAGGCTCATCCGCCAGGATCAGGCGAGGCTCGTTGACAATGGCACGGGCTACGGCCACACGCTGCTGCTGACCACCAGAAAGCTGCTGGGGGAAGTGATTGCGGCGGTGCATCATGTTCATCTTTTCCAGTACGTTCTCCACACGGTCTTTACGCTCGGCAGACTTCATTTTGGTGTAGATGAGCGGTAGCTCCACGTTTTCAAATACAGTCAGCTCGTCAATCAGGTTAAAGCTCTGGAATACGAAGCCAATGTTTTCCTTGCGCAGATTGGCACGCTGACGCTCATTGAACTTGGAGACTTCGGTGTCGCCAAAGTAATATTCTCCGCTGGAAGGATTGTCGATCAGTCCCAGGATGTTCATCAGGGTAGACTTGCCACACCCGGAAGGCCCCATGATGGAAAGGAATTCTCCTTCCTTGATTTCAATGGACACTTCATTGAGGGCCGTAGTCTCGATTTCTTCGGTACGGTAGACTTTGGATAGGTTAACAGTGCGGATCATAGGATTTCATTTATCGGTGAACAGGGAACGTTGGTCGGTATTGTGTAGAAGTCAGATCGGCTTTCGCCTGTCAGAAGAGAGAAATCAGAGAAGAATCAGTCTATCTTATCTCTCTTCTGACTTCTCGCAACGAAGTGGTCTCGCAGCAAAGCGGTCTGACTCCTCACAGCGCAGCGCTCTTTCTTATTCCTGCAAAATCAATTCTTCAGCGTCATTAAACATGTCATAGCTGCTGGTAATCACCTGCTCGCCAGGTTGCAAGCCTTCGACTATTTCATAGTGGCGGTCAGACTGACGGTTTATGCGGATGCTGCGCTTATATGCGGTGGTTCCGTCTTCGCTGAGGACGTAGATGTAATTACCTCCATTGCTTTGGTAGAATCCACCACGAGGGATCAATATAGCCTGAGTTTCGTCACTAAGGGCCAGCCTAATTTGCACATTTTGCCCTCGTTTGATGCGATCAGGGGATTCTGTTGTGAAATCCATATCCACTTCGAATGATCCATTGGTCGCATTTGGATAGACTTTGGTGATGACCAGTCCCCGGGATTCTCCGTCAAATGGGAAGCTTCCCCTCAGGCCCGGGCTGATTCTGTTGATGTAGTGTTCATCAATACTGGCCCTCACCTGATAGGAGGTGGTGTCGTCAACCTGCGAAAGACGCTGGCCCTGAGCAATTTGCTGGCCCAGTTCTGCCTCTACGGTAGAAAGCAGTCCGTCGATGGGGGCGGTAATCGTCAGGTTGGCCAGGCTGCGCTGGATGGCATCCAGGTTTCGGTCCACCAGAGCCAAAGACTTATCGACCTGCGTTAGCTGCTGAATGCGAAGAATGGAGTCCTTGCGGATTCGCTCCAGCATTAGCTTTTCACGACGCAGGAACTGCTGATAGTTGTTTTGAAGCGTGACGAACTCCTGTTCAGATATTACGCTGTCTTTGAACAATTGCTCGCTGCGGCGATACTGCTGACCCAGGTCAGCCACCTGAAACTGAATTTGGGCAAGCTGGTCTTTCAGAATCAGCTCACTTGTTTCGAGGTTGATCTTGGTATTGCGAAGCTGGTCAGCCTGCTCCAGCAGATTGGTCTGGAGATTCATATAATTCAGTTCCAGTCCGGGGTTGGTAAGCTTGAGGATCACATCCCCGGCCTCTACGACTTCCCCTCCTTCGAGAAAAATCTCCTTCACCTGTCCACCCTCTACCGCCGTTACCTGTACGGCGTTTTTGGAACGAACCACTCCGTTTATGGGAATAAACTCCTGAAATGGTCCTTCCTGGACCGTGGCAATTGAAAGCCGCTCACGCTGGACTTTCAGACGGGACTTACCCATGTTGCTCATGGCGAGCGCGATCAGGGCAATGATGGTAACCGGAAGACCTATGTAGAGTAGAATCTTCCGTGGGGTCCATCTTTTTTTCTCTATAACTCGATCCATTTATGCTAGATATCTTTCAGGTTCACTTGGTTCGTCTTCGATCATAAAGCCAACAATATGCCATTGGCTAAGTAGTTGATTGTGAGGATACTTTATTTTGCAGTAAGGTAAAAATTACGTTTTCCTGTTCCAAGCTGGAACAAAAAACTGTTTCAAAGCGGAACACTCCACCGCAGATCTTACACCTTGGCTGAAGGGATAAATTGGAAGTCCGGGAAAACCCCAGCCTGGTCCCTGCAATCAGAGCCTGAATATATTGCGTACATTAGGTATCCCATTTCCAGAGGTGCAGCCTTTTGCTTCCCCAAGCCGACTGATTTCTGGGGGTGGATTCAACGGTATTCCCCAGAATAGGCAGTCTCTATGTTTAAATTTTTTCGCAAAAATGGGAACGGGAAATCCCATGGCAAGCAGTCCCTGAAGTTAGTGGACATCGACGGAGCCCCCCTGGCTACGGGGGATTTGGTGCAATCCCTAAGATACGATTTGGGTACCTGCCGATTGATTGAAGGTGATGGGGCAGGATATGAATATGAATCGCTTGCCTCGGGTGAGAAAGTATCCTACCTGCGCATGGTCGATGCGGCTACCACCTATCAGAAGGTTCGGAAAATTTCGGATCCCGGCTGAAAAGCTTATCCTTCTTTTGCTATCGGGTACAGCCTGGCGACTACTTTGATGATGCCATAAATCTTTTCCGACTCCTCATCGTTGGAAAAGATTTTCATCTCATAAGTCTGTGATGGCTTAATGGTGAGCTCATCAATGGCGTCATAGGTAAGGGTATAGTCCACCTGATTTTCTTCCTTTTCGCCAAGCCACTGTCCGTTTTCCTTCAAGGTAACGGAAGTGTCAAACTCCTGGACCTGATGATTTTCATTGTCTTCAATGGTCAGGTAAAGGGGGAGCCGCTCCCGGTTGATTCCAGGGTCATACGTGATGGACAATTCGAGTCTTGTGGGCAGTTCCTCCTCTGGATGAGTAAATTTAATTTCGAACTCTACAGGTTCGGAGAAAAACAGAGTAAGCGTATCCAGCTTTGCCTCCCCCTTCCATACCGGAGTGATTCCCCCGCACCCGTGGCTGAGGAGTAGAATGAATAGAGTTACAAAAACGACAGATAAGCTACGGAACTTCATAGGCTGGATGGACCCCTTTGGAGTGACAAAAATAGCAGACAAAACTGAAATTGTAAATATTACGACCCCCCGAATGGAAAAGAATTTTTCGAATCTCAGGTCTGAGTCATGAGATCGCTGTGGAGCCGAGGAAAGGGTTGGTCGAGTCCGAAGCTGCATTGGTCGTCGGTTGCTTCTATTCGCAAGTTACCCCCCTTCTTCAGGGGCTATTGGATGTACCTTTGGGAAAATAGCCTCAGATAATTATTTCCGTTATGCTTCGAAATTATCTCCTGACAGCCTGGCGCAATTTGATTCAGCAACGCATCTATAGCCTGATTAACCTGCTGGGTCTGGCACTTGGGATTACCAGTTGCCTGCTTATCAGCCTGTATGTCCAGCATGAACTGGCCTATGACGACTACCACGAAAAGGCTGATCGCATCTACCGCATTTCCTCCGAAATGCAGATGGGGGGCAACCTGGACCACTATGCCATGAGCGGCATGGCAGTAGGTCCCGAGGTCACAAATCAATACCCGGAAGTTGACACGTTCACGCGCTTTATGTACACCAGCAATGCACGAACGGTTAAGTATGGGGAGAAAATATTTAAGGAGGAAGCTATCTTTCTGGCTGACCCTCAGGTGTTTGAAGTCTTCTCCTATCAATTGCTGGAAGGGGATCCCAGGCGTGCTCTTGAGCGGCCTAGCAGTGTCGTGCTGACCCAGAGCCTGGCCCGAAAATACTTTGTGGATGAAAGCCCGATGGGAAAGCGGTTGCGCATCGGGCAGACCGATTTTGAAGTAACCGGGGTGATGGCTGATCTGCCGGACAATACCGACTTCAGGTTTCAGGCGCTGCTGTCCATGAGTACCCTTCCGGAGGCTATTTTACCTACCTTCATGCAGGATTGGGGCAGGGTTACCTTTTACACCTACCTGCTGTTTGAGCGGGCTGATGGGGTAAAAGGCTTTGACGAAAAGTTGAGGAGCTTTGTGGATGAACGGGTGATTCCATTTTGGCAGGAAAATGGCGTTACGGGGTCGATGACCTATCACCTGACTGCCCTACGGGATTTGCACTTCGTGAAAGGGATTAGCTATGACACTCCGAAAGGGAATAAAAGCTACCTGTATATTTTTTCGCTGGTAGCGGTATTTATACTGCTGATCGCCTGCTTTAACTACATCAACCTGGCCATAGCTCAGAGTGCACGCAGAAGCATCGAGGTTGGTGTTCGAAAAGCCACTGGAGCGAGCAGCCGACAGTTGATTGGCCAGTTTTTGGGAGAATCAATCCTGTTATCCTTATTGGCAATGGCGGTGTCACTGGTACTGGTGGAAATCAGCCTTCCGTTTTTCAACGAGCTGGCCGGGAAAAATTTTGAATCCGGACTGGTCTTTAGAAGTGACATACTCTTGCTGACCATCGCCATATCGCTGTTCGCAGGATTGGCCGCCGGAAGCTATCCGGCATTGTTTCTGGGGAGGCTGAAACCCATACAGGTGCTGAAGGGGCAGCTTTCGCTTGGAGGAAGACACTGGCTGCGCAAAACCCTGGTAGTCATTCAGTTTAGCATTTCCATTGGCCTGATCATCGCAACACTTGTGGTCCGCGAGCAGATGAACTATATGCAGAACCGGGATCTGGGTTTCCGGCAGGATCAGATGATGGTGGTAGAAGTGGCCTTCGACAGCCTCTCACAGGCCGTCCTGCCCGGTATACAACAGGAATTGCTTAACAATCCTGCTGTCAAAACAGTCGCCGCTTCACGCAACGGACTCCCTGGTCAAAATACCAGTGCCTTGCTGATGCGAGTGGAGCAGGATGGGCAACTGCGGGAGGATCAGTTCAACGTGATATGGGTGGACGACAATTACTTCGATGTCCTTGGGCTGGAAGTCATGAAAGGAAGGACATTTGATCGGGATCGGGGAACAGATCCCCAGCAGGCCTTTATGGTCAATGAAGCTTTTGTCAAGCAGCTCGGCTGGGATGAACCCCTGGGAAAACGCATGCAATGGGGACTCATGGCCGATAATCAGGCCGCCAATGACGGACAGGTGGTCGGGGTGGTGAAGGACTGGCACCATACCTCTTTGCATAATCCGATTGAACCCCTGGTGCTGTTGTATGCCCCAGCCGGTCTGAATCGGCTGATTGTGCAGCTTGACGGGCGAAAGGTAAGCCAGGGACTGGAGCATGTGCAGACAGTCTGGGAATCAAGGCTGGCCAGTCAGCCATTTGATTATTTCTTTCTCGACCAGTTTTTTTCTCTTCAGTATGACCAGGAAACACGGCTGATGACCCTATTCTCCGCCTTTAGTGGCCTGACAATTCTCATTGCCTGTCTGGGGCTGTTTGGTCTGGCCAGTTTCATCGCCCGGCAGCGGACCAAGGAAATCGGGATTCGTAAGGTGCTCGGAGCAGACCGCGCTCAGATCCTGCTCATTATGGTGCGAGACTTCCTGATCCTGGTATTGATTGCGGTGATATTCGCATCGGCCATAGCATGGTGTGCTATGAGTGAGTGGTTGGAGGGCTTTGCTTTTGCTACGGATATGCCCTGGTATGCCTTTGTCATCGCCGGATTATCAGCTTTTTTAATGGCGCTGATAGCCACCAGTTACCAGTCTTTGCGGGTATCCAAGGCAAACCCGGTTGAGGCACTTCGCTACGAGTAGCCTCACCCTGATTCGGTGTTTATGCCTCCAGGAGGAAATGTAGGGCTGATTCCGTATTTCCTCTGCTTGATTTTTACCTACTTTTGGCATAAATCAGGGGTTCAAACCAGAATCAACTTATGCACATAGTCATAGCAGGGGCCGGTGAAGTAGGTTTTCACGTTGCCAAAATGCTTTCCCATGAAGAGCACGATATCGTACTGATCGACCGCTCGGATGAACGTCTGTCTTATGCAGAATCTCACATCGACGTGAGCATCCTGAAAGGCAATGCGGTTTCCATCAAACTGCTGGAGGAAGCGGGTATTCGGAATGCGGATCTGCTGATCGCGGCTACCTCCTCCGAAGAAACCAATATCACTACCGCCATACTCGGCAAGCATCTGGGGGCTAAGCGTACCATCGTACGTATTTCCAATCCGGAATTTCAACTGGAAAAGGAAAAGATTGACCTGAGCGAGATGGGAATCGACTCCATGGTGTTTCCTGAGGACCTGGCTGCCAAAGAGATATTTCGGCTGGTAGAGCTTTCGTCACTCACGGATTCATTCGAGTTTGGTGGAGGTAGATTGCCGTTGACGGGGCTGGTAATCGAGGAGGATGCCCAGCTTGTCGGGAAGAACATGATTCAGGCTGCTCAGATCAACCCCAGGTTGAGGTTTACTGTGGTGGCCATCCAGCGAAACAACCGGACCATCATCCCCCGTGGTGACACGGTGATCAAGGCAAGGGACCATGTTTACTTTATCAGTCATGCTGACTGTGTTACAGAACTCATGGAACTGTCTGGCAAACAGCCCATTATCGTTAAGAATGTGATGGTGTTGGGGGGGAGTCTCATTGGCCGTGAGTTCACCCGTCTCGCCGAGCACCGATACAAGGTGAAACTAATAGAGATAAACCGGGAGAAAGCATTCGATCTGGCAGATGAACTGGCTGCCAGCATGGTCATCCATGGCGATGGGTCCGATGTGGAATTTCTGGAGGAAGAAGGAATAGCCGAGATGGATGCCTTTATCGCCGTGACCGGTGATTCCGAAACCAATATCATCTCCTGCCTTGTAGCCAAACACCATGGGGTTAAACGCACCATCGCGCTGGTAGAGAATATCGACTACATCAGCCTCTCCCAAAACATTGGCATCGATACCCTCATAAACAAGAAGATGATTACCATTAACAACATCTTCCGACATGTGCGAGAGGGGCAGGTTGCGGCTCTTACAAGTCTGCATGGGGTTGACTCCGAGATTCTCGAGTTCATCGTTCATAGTGCCTGCGAAGTGTCCGGCATTCCGCTGAAAAAGTTATCCTTCCCAAGAGAGGCCATCATTGCCGGGGTGGTAAGGGGAGACCAGAGCTTTATCGCAAATGGAGAGACCACCATAGAAGCAGGGGATCGGGTCGTGGTATTTACCCTACCCAAGGCCGTTCACAAGGTGGAGAAGTTCTTCAAGTGAGGAGAGAGCGAGTCGGACGGTATTGGAACATGCGAAGGGTATGAAGCGATCATGAGGCTTCATACCCTTCTTCTTTCATTCAATCTTGCTTTACCAGAAAATGGGATACTCTTCCGGAGCCACATCATTCATCATCTGATAAACGGTCTGGAAAATGGTCTCAATCTGAGGCTTTGACCAGTAATCCCCATCATCCCCAAAGGCTGGGCGGTGAGCTTTGGATGTCAGGGTTCTGGGCTCGCAATCCAGGTGATAAAACCCCTCCTGGTGCTCCAGGACCTGCTGCATCATGTAGGCAGTAGCCCCTCCGGGAACATCTTCGTCCAGGAACAGAATTTTATTGGTGCGGGCGAGGCTTCCTCCTATGATTCCCAGTCGGTCAAAGGGGAGAAGAGTTTGAACATCAATGACTTCCACCTCAATGCCGCACTCGGAGAGCTGCTCGGCCGCGTCCATGGCGAGACGGCAGCAAGCGCCATAGGTTACCAATGTCAAATCCCTGCCGGAGCGAAGAATCTCTGGAACCCCGAGAGGCACGGAAATTTCGGTCAGGTTATCTGGCAAAGGTTCCTTGAGTCGGTAGCCATTGAGTACTTCGATGATGACGGCAGGGTCGTCTCCCTGCAACAGGGTGTGGTAAAACCGCACGGCCTGGGTCATATTTCTCGGCACCACAATGTGCATACCCCGCAGGCTGTTCAGCATCATTCCCAGTGGAGAACCTGCATGCCAGATTCCCTCCAGGCGGTGGCCTCGGGTACGAATGATGGCAGGGGCTTTCTGTCCACCTCGCGTACGATACCGGAGGGTTGCCAGGTCATCAGAGAGGGTCTGTAGCCCATAGATGAAGTAATCCAGGTACTGAATCTCCGCGATGGGGCGAAATCCCCGCATGGCCAGTCCGATGGCCTGTCCCATGATGGTGGCTTCACGGATACCGGTGTCCATGATCCGGTGCTTACCGTATTTTGCCTGTAAGCCTGCAAATCCCTGGTTGACATCTCCCAAAAAACCTACGTCTTCTCCAAAGGCCACTACGTAGGGATTGGTTTTCAGAATATGGTCAAAAGCCTGATTCAGAATCTCAAACCCGCTGACATACTGGGGAGCTTTGGGGTACGTTGGTTCGACGGCTTCTACCTCAAGAGGCGAGAGGGCGGTCTCACTGTAAAGGTGAGAGTCGTACACCTTGGCGTAAGTTTCGCGCAATTCCCGGCTCCAGGTTTTAAGTGCCTCTATGGCAGGGTGCCGTTCCCCCTGCACCGCAAGCAATATCCGATGGGCTATGGCGAGGATGTCACGGCGTTTGGGCTCCAGAATTCGCTTCAGCTCATTGGTGAGCAGGGTGATTTTATCCTTTTGCGGAGAATTAAGCGCGATCTTTCTGGCCAGGGAAGTGAGTTCTGCCACCTCCTTTTTGATCGGATCCTGAAATGCTTTCCAGGCCTCGTTTTTGGCTTTTTTGACGAGGTTGCGGTCTTCTTTTTCCCAGGCCTTGAGTTCTTCCTCTGTGGCAAAGCCCTTGCTGATCAGATAATCCCTCATTTTGGGCAGGCAGTCATGTTCTGCTTCCCATGCAAGGCGTTCCTTGCTTTTGTATCGCTCGTGGCTTCCAGAGGTAGAGTGGCCCTGAGGCTGGGTTACTTCCACTACATGAATGATGGATGGTACGTGCTCTGTACGAGCCAGGTGTGCAGCCTGCTCATAAGTGGACAGGAGCGCCTCATAGTCCCACGCATTGACGGTAAATATCTCAAAGCCTCTCTCAGTTTCGGTTCGCTGAAAGCCCGCCAACATATCGGAGAGGCTGGTTTTTGTGAGCTGAAATTCGTTGGGGACTGAGATGCCATAGCCATCGTCCCAGATTGACATCACGAGTGGTGCCTGAATGACCCCTACCGCATTGATGGACTCCCAAAAGTGGCCTTCAGCGCAGCTGCCATTGCCGATGGTGCCAAATGCGACTTCATTTCCCCGGTGAGAAAAATCGGTGGCATCTGCCAATTCCGGAATCAGGCGATATAGCTTGGATGCCTGGGCAAGCCCCACAAGCCGGGGCATTTGCGATGCAGTTGGAGATGCGTCGGCTGCGGACTGTGGGCCGGTAGTTAGGTTATTCCAATTTCCATCCTCATCAAGAAGGGGAGTGGCAAAGTGTGCATTCATCTGCCGACCGCCGGAATGAGGGTCATGACCCTTCTTGGAGTCTGCGTACAACTGGGCAAAATACTGCTCTATGGTTACCATTCCGGTCGCCAGCGCAAAGGTCTGGTCTCTATAATATCCTGAGCGGATATCTCCGGGCCTAAATACCTGAGCCATTGCCAGCTGAGGCAATTCTTTTCCATCTCCAAATATTCCGAATTTTGCTTTCCCTGTCAGTACTTCCCGTCGGCCGGTTATGCTTATCTGTCTGCTTTGATACATCAGCCGATAGTCGGCAATAGCAACTTCTTTTCTCACGGGGAGTAGAGTAACTCTTTCGTCTATTTGTTCCAGCGTAGTATCCATGATTCTTATTTAAGCTGAAAAATAGCGAATGATTGATACTACATCAAGGACAAAGGTTATTTGTTCTGATAATCAGTCAATTACATTTTGTTGGAATGTTGTCTGACTGCGAAATCGGGGTTTTATATGGAACTTGTTTTGTGTATCCAGTACCATTAATCGGAGAATTGGAGGGGGGCGGAACTCTCCCGAATAGGCCGATATGCTGTTATGCTGTGGAGGGATCCTGTTTCCTTGTCATGCCTTTTGCTCCAAATCAGAATCCGGATATAAAAAAACTAGGGGATTCTATCCTTGTTGAAGGAGAATCGACCCTAGCCCTTGCTCTTGTAATTCCAGGATTACCGTCCTGTTCATTTCAAAGGTACTAACAGAGGTAAGGTTGGCAAGGTTGATTGGGAGGAATTTTTTACACGGATAAATGGAAGGGAAGGCTGAAGCAACAGGTAGTTATGGTGCTGTTTATGAGCATGTTGTGAAAAATGCGGTTTGCTGATAAGTTACTCCTGATGTAATTTTTTTACACGGAGAGTAAAAATATTTTTCCTCCTGAATATTTTGGGTGCATAAAAAAAACTAGGGGACTCGATCCGTGTGGAGAGTCACCCTAGCCCTTGCTCTTGTAATTCCAGGATTACCGTCCTGTATGATTCAAAACTACATAACTGAGACATCTCTGAAAATAAGAAAACCGCTCAATTGTTACATCATATCCATATTTGGGGTTTATCAATGCGTGAATGGGAGGGCTGCGTAATGGGTCAATTTTATTACCCGGTTAAATATGATTATGTGTCTGTATAACAGTTGGTTACCAAATGCGAAAACCATCTTGGGCATCTTTGTAGATAATTCCATTTGTATAAATGTTTAAATAAAAAAGTAGATGTATGGCTCCCGTCCATATAAGAATTATCTAATATCACCTAGAATTCTTTCATGGTCTGATTGATGGGATAATTGGATAAGGGCGAATATTCCTCTAATCGACACCATTGTCCCTGAAAGCAGCTCAGCTGGTCATTACCCGGGTGGATTCACCTTCGATAGAGAAGTATTTGCGTAAATAAATACAGCAGGCCCATGAAAAAACGGGATCTGATGCCAAATACTTTAACCATTAATCCCCCGAAAATGGAAATTAAAAGATTACTCTTTATCCTGTTGATCGGTATTTCGATACCGCTCCACGCCCAATATCCGGATGGTTCCTATGATCCATATGATGATTACCCCAGGGACTACCGGACAGATGATGCCATCCAGATTGCGTTGATTCTCGATGTCAGCGGAAGCATGGAAGGCCTGATAGAACAGGCCAAGTCTCAGCTTTGGCACATAGTGAACGGCATCAACTGGTCTTACGATGGCCGAAATGCACCCCGGATAGAACTTGCACTTTATGTGTATGGTGAGCAGGGTGGGGGCTATCGCAGTGGTTATGTCCGACAGGTCGTGCCCTTCACAACCGATTTGGATTGGGTAGCGGATGCCCTCTATGGCCTTCGCACGGATGGTCGCTATGAATATGCTGGTGCAGCCATACAGGCAGCTGTGACTGAACTACGCTGGTCCTATCGACCTGTGGATCGCAAAATGATCTACATTGCTGGAAATGAGGTCTTTGACCAGGGGCCAGTAGATAGCCGGGACGCTATTTTTCAGGCAAGCCGAAAAGGAATTACCGTCAATACCATTTATTGTGGAGACGACTACAAAGGTCGTCGGCAGGGATGGGATGACGCAGCCTACGAAGGAGGTGGAAGTTACATGGCCATCAACCACAACTATCGTGAGCAATACGATTATTACCGTCCATACAATGACCGTCTGCTTGGATTGAATACCCGCTTGAATGCTACTTATATCCCCTACGGCTACAGAGCGCGTACGTATCGTGAGCGACAGCTTGAGCAGGACCGCCGTGCCCGCCGCCTTGGATATGGAATCTACTGTGAGCGAATCATCGTGAAATCTTCTCGTGCCTATTATCAGCCCGATTGGGATCTCGTGGATGCCTACTTCCTTGGAGTTATTCGTCTGGAGGATATCAATGTGAACGACCTGCCTCCAGAAATGCGTGGCATGAACCGTCGTGAGCAGCACGAGTTTCTGGCCAGGAAAGCCCGCGAACGTCAGCAGATCCGTTCTGAAATCCAGGGCGTTGCAGGTGAGGTTCGTCGGACGAGACCTGAGGTTATCAGTGCCGGTACGGCCCGGCCGGATCGCACACCTGCTACCTCCGGTCGACCAGTTCCGCAGGGCCCGAGGACTCTGGATCAGGCAATTATCGAGTCTATTCAGGTAGATCGACCCACTATGCAGCGTTCAGCTCCCTCTGATAGGGGTACTTCACGGACGACACAGACACCCAACCGTCCTACTACAAACCGTCAATCTGTCCCGACACGAGAGGTATATCCATCGCCTAGTATGGAGCGATCTTCCAGCCCCCGTAGAGATACACCGGTAAGAACTGAGACCCGTCAGCGTGAAGCGACTCCTACCCGGACGACGACCTCACCTGGCAGAAGCAGCGATTCTTACAATAGATCACGTCAGGCTCCTACGACCCGTCAATCGAGTCCTTCAAGACAGGTCGAGCAGGTCTCGCCAAGGAGGTCAACCCCTACTCAGCAGAGTTCTCCACGTCGGCAGAGTCAGCCCGAGGTTCAGCGCCATCAGTCTGAAACGCCCACAGTGAGAAGGCAGACACCGTCTACTCCTCAGCGGACTGCTCCTTCGACCCAGACGCGGAGATCAACTACTCCTGCGAGAAGTACACGCCCCTCCAGTCCGGAGGTGAAGCCAACGGAAAGAAATCGGCCCGCAACTTCTACTCCGGCTACCACACCATCGAGAAGAGGTGGAAACAACCAGTCCACTAACAGCAGCGTAAGACGACATAATCAGGAATAGCCCTTGAAGTTTAGACTCGGAAGTCAACCTCTGGTAGCAGCATTGTTGCCAGGGGTTGTTGTTTTCGGGAGACTCTCCTTTGGCCCGCAGAATAGTTGTAGCTTTGCAAGCTAATCCCATTCTAGGTACTCCTGGCACAGGAAATTGCGTGGTGTAGTCGCTTAGCGTGTGGATAGTCATTGGCCTGATTTACGATCTCACGTCTCGATATCCCGATATCTACTTAAATATTCATGCCCGATTCGATGCAGCAGTCCTTATATCCCATTCTGAAACTCAAACCTGGTAAGGAACAATCTGTACAGCGCTATCATCCCTGGGTCTTCTCCGGGGCATTGGCGAGTGATACCAGCGGACTTACTGAAGGGGCTCTGGTGAAGGTGTTGGATTCTCGTGGAAAATTCCTGGCGATAGGACACTTTCAGATTGGCAGTATCGCCCTCCGGTTACTGACTTTTCAGGAGGAGGAAGTCAATAGGGAATTCTGGAAGCAAAAGCTGCGCCTGGCTCTGGACCTGCGTCAGCAATTGGGCTTTCTGAACAGGGAGGATCACAATACTTTTCGCTGGGTCCATGGCGAAGGGGATGGCATGCCGGGGCTGATTGTGGATGTCTATGACCGTACACTGGTGATGCAAAGTCACTCGGTAGGATTTTGGCACATACGCGAGATGATTGCTGAACTGCTGGTAGAACTATTTCCGCGAGAAGTCGCTGCTGTCTTTGACAAAAGTGCTCACACGGTTCCCTACAAGGCGGGGCTCAATGCAAAAGATGAATTCCTTATAGGGAGCGAGTCGGAGGTCCAAGCATTGGAATATGGCGATCAATACCAGATCGACCTCGTTGAAGGCCAGAAGACCGGATTTTTCCTGGATCAGCGGGAAAATAGGGCCCTGTTGGCCAGGTATGCAACAGGCCGTGACGTGCTCAATACGTTTTGCTATACAGGAGGATTCTCGGTAGCAGCCCTGCGTGGAGGTGCTCAAAAGGTGGTAAGTGTCGATAGCAGTGAGCGGGCGGTGGAGCTTACGCGTCGCAATGTAGAGATGAATTTTGGGGCCGGGGAGGTTCCCCATGAAGCTCACAAGGCAGATGTGTTTTCCTTTATCAAAAACATCTACCATGAATACGACCTCATCGTGCTGGATCCCCCCTCATTTGGTAAGCACCGGAAGGTCCTGGCCCAGGCGCTGAAAGGATATCGGAGCCTCAATCAGCGCGCATTTGAGCAAATCAGGCCCGGAGGCATCCTGTTTACGTTTAGTTGCTCTCAGCCTGTCACCAAGGACGATTTCAGGAGAGCTGTGTTTACGGCAGCGGCAATTGCTCGACGAAAGGTGAGGATCTTACATCAGTTGACTCAGCCTGCTGATCATCCGATCAACATATATCACCCGGAAGGCGAATATCTCAAGGGCCTGGTGCTTGCGGTGGAGTAAAAAGAAAAAGCTGACCCTTGCGGGCCAGCCTCCTTACCAAAACCTCAACACAAAGTCTTTAGTGAGCTTTAATGACTCGTTGCTCATATCCTTTCTCAAAGGTGGTGCCATCCTCAGGGGTGATCTTGAGCAGATAGACCCCGTCAGGGTAGTTTTTAAGGTCTATTGTCAATTTATTCATCCCAGCGGTTAAAATCAAGGTATTTTCCTGAATGATTTGTCCCATTGGGTTGACAAGTGAGATTTTCCACTTTCCTTCTTCTGCCAGAAATACTTCAGCCCATAACGAACCCGTCGTTGGATTAGGGTAAATCCGGAGTCTGTCATTGACATTTTCCTCTGACAGGAGGATCTCAACTGCATCTGAGTGTAGGCTTTCTCCATCGGGACGTATCTGAGTCAGACGGTATTGATATGCATTTCCTGGAGTTACCAGTGTGTCGATAAAGCTTTTCTTATTCCAATTGATAAGAGCTAACTGCTGAAATTCTTCTTCCGGGAGTTTTCGCTCCAGATAAACTGGCGAACTGCTATCTGCCAGCCATCCATCCCATCCCAGCCTTATGCCATCATTTACGCCCCAGCCAAAAAGATCCAGATAGCTGAGGTCCAGCGGGCAAATGGGGCCGAGGGTGAAGTAAAGTGTGTCAAGGCAGGTGCCTCGGGTTGCTGTGACACTGTAGGAGCCTGGGCCTACTCCTGTCAGCGTTGGTCCAAACTGGGCCGGAGATATGTCCCATACAAAGGTGGTATTGGCAGTATCCGCTGCCCCGACTGTAATGGTGCCATCATAGGATCCACAGGTTGTAGCATCCTGAACGTTGAGGGGATACATATCCACGGGGGCACCAGTGCCAGTTAAGGTGTACTGCAGGCTATCCTGGCATCCATCCTGATCGGTGATCAAAACCTGATAGGTGCCGGGGCCAAGGTTGGAGGCGGTAGCTCCAGTTTGGGCTGGCGTCGTATTCCATTCAAAGGTGAAGGGGCCACTGGTTCCATCTGCTTCTACTGTCAGGCTCCCCTGATTTGAACAGTCCGGCAGCGTCTGATCCTGTACCGCCATGGAAATAGGGGATGGCTCGGTGATGTTTACATTCAATGTGGTGAGACATCCGGCATCATCTGATATGTCTACGGAGTAGCTGCCGGCGCCAGCTGTTATGGAGGAAGTATTGCCACCAGTAGACCAGTTATAGTAAATGGTTCCTGTTCCTCCATTTACATTCACCGTTGCATTCCCATCGCTCAATCCGTTACAACTCGCCGCATTGCTACTGGCCACATATCCTTCGAGGCTACTGGCTGTCTGGTTAATGACCACGGTGGTAGAGTCCTGGCAGCCATTGATCGGGTCAGTGACCACCACCTGATAAGCTCCTGGTGCAAGTCCGGTAACATTTGCGCCAGTGGCACCATTGCTCCAGTTGTAGTTGTAAACTCCGCTTCCATTGCTCACCGATACGCTGGCTGTTCCGTCAGGTAAACATCCAGCGTCAGTTGAATTTGCGGTTAGCAAAAGGTCTGTTACCGTAAGGGTATAGTTAGTCTGATCATAACAAAGCCCCGATTCGCTATACGCTGTTACCTGATAGGTGGTGGTGGACGATGGCTGTGCCAATACACTGTCATCGCTGGCAAAGCTCAGTCCGGTTGAGGGGGTCCAGGTGTAACTGTCCCCACCAGTTGCCGTCAGGATAGCTGGGCCATCACCGAGACATAGGTCGGTCGGAGCATTCAGGGCGATTGAAGGTTCGGCTTCTACAATCAGGGGCAGGGTGTCTGCCACCGTGTACCCGCAGCAGTCGGTGTAGTATTGTAGGAGAATGTCGAAGGTGTCAATCTGGTTGAAGCTAATGCTGGAAAGGTTCTGGTAAATGAGGTCTTCGTACACCCAGGTTGCCGTAGCTGTGTCCAGATCCCAGCGATAAACATAGCCCGGAACGCCATTTATGGCGGTAAAGTTGGTGTTACTCCCCACACAGATGCGATAATATCCGTCAATCATGGGAGCTGAAGTCGCCGCCTCCGGGATGGGGTTACTGCCAACCTGGATAAAGGCAAAGTCTTCATAGAGGCTTGTCTGAAAGTATATATCTTCCCTTCCGGTGGCTGTGAAGGTTGTGGTGGGGTTGGTGTGAATACCAGCTGCGATGGGGTCAGAATTTGGCCCCAGGTCCCAGAAGCCATTCCCGCCGGTGAACTGGCAGTTGGTGTTCACGCATGAGATATTCTCCATGGTAATCGTGGGCTGAGCGGATAGGTTGAGAGAAGTATCTGCCGCATTGAGTGAAAGCATCACTCCTCCATTCTGGTAAACGGCGTAAGATTCTCCGGTAGCTCCTATACCACCATCGCCGCCGTCTCCGCCATTTCCACCGTCTCCGCCAGTGCCGCCCTGGCCTACCTCCAGGATATCCACAGCGCCTCCAAATTCCCCGTCTCCCCCTGTTCCGCCGGTACCCCCTGTTCCGCCCACTCCGCCAGGGCCTGGAGTTCCAGCTTCGAGGTAGCAGGAAGAAATATTCCCTCCGGCGCCATTGTTATAGAGATAGATGGAGTAAGACGATCCTCCCCCGAATCCACCAGAACCGCCTTCGCCTCCTTCACCGCCGCCGCCACCGCCGCCGCCGCCGTTACCGCTACCATTGAAACAGGCAAAGCAACCCTGGCCACCGCCGCCACCACCGCCGTTTCCGCCTTTCCCTCCTGTTCCGTCACTTCCATTGCCTGCAGCAGCCCCCGGCACAAAATATCCTGCAGAATGAGTCCCCGCAGGGCCTGGGGTTCCATTTGTTCCATCTGTACCATCATTTCCATCACATCCATCATTCCCATCCTGTGCGGTAGTGGGGGAGAATCCCATGCCGATTCCTGGTTGTGAATCAAAGGGCGAAGCGCAGTAGTTTTGGAGTGCTCCATTGTTTACTCCTCCGCCTCTCCCACCACGGCCTCCATCGTTATCTGCTTCTCCTCCGCTTCCGCCGCCGCCACCACCGCCGCCACTGCGAGCGTTTGTAGAGGCGCTTCCATCGTTCCCATCTACTCCATCAAAACAACACCCAAATGGATCCTGGGCACCAGCACCACCTGCTCCATTCGCACTGCCACCTCCTGCGCCACCGGTGCCACCATCTCCAGGAACATCATCGGTGTTGGCATCTCCTGCTCCGCCTAATGAGCCGTCATTGCCATCCTGTCCATCAGTTCCATCGGTGCCGTTGCTTCCGCTGGCGGCATCTCCCGGCATGATCTGGCAGCGGACCACATCATAGTTGGTACATGAGGCCAGGTGCAAGCCATAAGTGGAGGTTCCTGCCAGCACTCCATCGGCAGTGGTGATGGTCAGATCCTGAAGGCGGAAATTGCTTGACCCAATGACTTCGAACGCCGAAATTCTCGGTGCGGAAACAGGTCCCAGAGGGTTCAGGGCACTCCTGTGGATGACTGTCAGGCCTGCCTGACTGGACTTTCGCCAACCTTGACTGGACTGAAAGCCGCCCTCCAGCGTGATATTGGCCGGGAGGGAGGTGATGGTTGTATCGAGGGTATAGGTGCCTTCGTCCATTTTGACGACAACTGGTGTGCAGGATGCTAAGGTCAGAGCACTGCCAAGACTGGCGGGATCGGCCTGTGACCCTACACCGGTGGCACCGGGGGCAACATATACGACGTTGCATTGCTCGGACCCCGGAGCAGAAACCGTAACGGTCGCGCTGGCCGTATTGGGGCAACTACTGGCGTCTGTGGCCGTCACCGTATAGGTGGTAGTGGTGGAAGGAGTGACGGTGATACTTTGGGTAGTCGCTCCTGTGCTCCAGAGATAGCCGGTCGCTGTGGGGGAAATGGCGGTGAGGGTGACGCTCGTCCCTGTACAGGTTAGGGCTGACGGAGGGGAAATGGAAAGTGCAGGCCCTTCGCTCACATTTACCACGACATCCTCCTGTGTGACACACCCTCCTGGCAGGTAGGCAAGCACCGTATAGGTGGTCGTAACCTGTGGGGAAGCTACAGGGTTCAGGACGGTTGGGTCGGAGAGTCCAAGCGCAGGAGTCCATCTGACGCTGTCTGCTACCGGACTGGACGAGGCCAGTAAACTTACACTTCCGCCCTGACAGATGGTTTGGTCGGGTGAAGCCGTTACCGAACCGCTAGTCGCAGATACATTTACGGTAAATGCATAGGTGGCTGAACCAGTGAGCGGACAGTGGTCATCGCTTACGGTTACTGTAAAGAAGTGGGAACCAATATCTGCTGTAGTAGGCTGCCAGCAAAAGGTGCCTGTTGGATTGGGACCGCCATCATTCACAACGACAAAGCTGCCTCCTGGAATCCCCTGATTCCATAAAGAGAATACATTGTCCCCATCAGGATCAGTCATGTCGATATCAAAGCAAATCGAACCCCCGACGCAAAAATCAGCCTGATATTCCACTGTATCTCCATCCACTCCACTGGCTACTGGTGGAGCATTGGTACAGTTGATAACGCTAAACTGCATGTCGCGGGTGGTTTCTCCGATTTTGACTCCCCCCCGATATTCCTCAACTTTTACACAAAGAACGCCGATCTGAACCTGATCAGGTGTGAAAGTGATCGTTCCGGTAGTGGAGTCGATGCTTACCCCTCCTGATGAAGAAAGAGGAACCGTGCTGGAATATCCGGCAGCATAGTTGACGGGATCAGAAAGGCCTTCGTAACAGTCTGCAAGTGAGAAACGCAATTCGTCCCCATCTGGATCTGTAACACCATGGTTATAGGTTACGGGCTGGTTGACGCAAACAATGGGGGTTGGAATATTGTTGAAAATGGGAGAATTGTTGCATGGGGTAGTGGTGTTATCCAGTTGGGCTGTTACATAGGTTGACTGATTTCCTGGAGCTGAAAGGGTCGTAATGGCAAAATTCCGGCAACAGTTTTCCCAGGAGAGTAACCAGTCACTGCAACCCGTTGGCAGGTTCAGGGTGCCTACAAAAGTATATTGCTGAATTCCAAAGCTGCTACTTCCCCCTTGACAGGCACTGATTTGAGAAGGACAAATAGGGGTGACATCGACTGCCGATCCAACCTGATACAAATTGATACTGGCACTGACGCCACAGGCGATCGAACGGTATTCCAGGTTTTGAGGATTATTGGGTAGAATACCAGCACAGTCTCTGAAAAAGGTAAGCTGCACCTGGTACTGGTTTGGACTTACACAGGTGTAAGTGATGTCTGCTCCCATGGTGTGGGTAGCCTTGACTACCTGGGGAAAACAGGATAGCAGCAGGATCAAGTAGAGTAAAGCTTTTTTCATAAAAGACAGCAGTTTCCAGGCCCATCGCCGAGGAGTTTTCAGCGTGGGAATACAGGTTAAACAGACCTCCATCAGGGAGGAAGAGCGATTGGGAGTAGGGGGCGTTATTGATCAAAAAACGAACGAAGCCCCAAAAAATTAGCTTGGAAGCAAACTTATCCCTGGATTTTTATTACAACCTGGATGAACTTCTTCCTAAAAGCACGATTCAGAGTGCTGGGATTAAGGAAAAATGTCTAGTTTTATGTGAAAACCCTCAACCACAACATTTGCATACGATGGTTTCTTCAACAATTTCATTTTTGGGACGAAGCGTCCTCCTACTGATTATTGCCAGTGTATTGGTGGCCCCTATTGGCTGCAAGTCCAAAAAAAAGCAGGCTGAAGAGCAGGCTCGGGCGGAAGCAGAGGCGCGTGCCGCTCAGGTAGATCGCCTCAAGGCGGAACTCCAGTCTCTTATGGACACCCCAGTGGCCGACTTTGCCGATTTGGAAGATCGCGAGCAGCGACTGGAAGAGATCAAAGCCATGAACGTGGATGACGCGGGAGTGATGACCATGATCCGCAAGGTAGAGTACTTCCTGCAGCAAGAGCGTGACAGACTGGAGAAAGCTCAGGCTGAGGCAGAGCAGGAAGTGGAGCAGGAACAGGAGGATCAAACCATGAAAGCGACTCTTGGGCAGGCTTTTAACCGCATAGCCTACGCGAGCAGCGTTGACCAGGCCAACTCCGAAATAGATCGTGCCCTGCGTATGTTTAGCGGTGAAGATGCACCTGTATTCATCATCATTGGGGTGTTTGACGGCGAACCTGACTACGATGAACCCACTACAATCGGTCGCTACCTCAATTACCTGAAGGATCAAAAGAAAAACCCCAATCGCATCGCCAAGATCGAGACAGATGCTTCCGGACGCATTACCCTGCTGGAACTCAGTAAGGGAGAATAGGTAGATGCTGTTGTAATTCTACCGAGTTCGTATATTCACTCCTCAAACCTGATTACTGATATGTCCAACAAGATAATTTGCCTCCTGCTACCCATCCTGTTCCTGTTGATGACAGGACTTTCAGCCCAGGCTCAAACAGAAATTAGCCCCGAACGAAAGCGTGCCATTGACTCCCTGGCACTGGAAAAAGTACGTGACCTTAGTCGTTATATCACCATCATCGGTGATAAGGATACCAAATTCTCCGAAGCAAACCGTGTCATCAACCGGGCAGTCGAGCTGTTTGCGGAAGAAGCTCAAATTGGTGTTTCTTCTCTGTACCGAAATGAAATCGAGTACTATCAGGTACGGCGGTATTTTGAGCACCTAATGGCCCTGAATTACCAGCAGGTAGAGATAGAATGGTACAACATCCAATATGTCTCGGACCTGGAGTTACAACCCGACGGGAGATATGTAGGGGTAATCACCATTTTTCAGCGTTTCCAGGGTTTCAACGAGGATGGTGTGGCGTATAGCGACGTGACCAAAAAGGATATCACCGTCTATGTAGAACGAAAGCGTACCCAGATTGCTGGCCGCAACGTATCTTTCTGGGATGTGTTATTAGGAGACATACGGGTATCAGAAACGACTGCCCTTCGCGAATAGAAGGCAGGGTTTTTGATAACGAGGCGTTATTATCGACCATATGAATCAATCCTGGAGCCTTCGCTTCCTCTTGCTAGGCGGTTTTGTCTGTTTCTTTTCTTCCTTTTCTCTCCTTCATGCGCAGTTTGGCGATGAGTATCTGGGGGGAGAAGAAGTGCTGTTGGCTGAAACCAAGCAGGTCAATCAGTTCTTCCGCAGGTTTAATTGTGAAGAGTCTCCTTTGGGAGAACGCTATTATCCCGGAGATGAACTTTACCATACTCCCAAACTACGGGAGGAGTACCTGAATATGCTGTTTGATCAGTCCAGTCGCACCATTGACAGGAGGTCGAGAGAACAGTTTATCAACGAGGTAATGGAGGCTTCAGATCCTGTTTATCTGGATTTTCATGGGGGAGAATGGTTCGCAGAAGTAGCTACAACTTTCCGTTGGCAGGGAAGGGACGAGACCGTCATCCTGTATATGAAGCTCGAGGAAGAGGAGGTTGGGTCAGAATGGGTAATGACTCACGCATACTTTGAACCCTTTTATAGACTCTTTGACGCGAATGGTCAGGGAGCAGTCAAACCCCAGTTTATCCACCCGCTCAGCCATGAACTGGATTTTATGAACCTAATCAAGGCATTCCAGAACGGGGGATATCCTGAAATCTATACCGAACAGGCCTATCAGCCAGATTATTTAACACTGCTTTTCTATGAAATAAAACGAGGAAATCTCAGTTTTAAGACCGTTAATCAGGTTAAGTTCCACTTTTTTCAGGTGGATGGCTGGTATTTCGAGTTGTCAGATATAAACAGACCCGGGATGAATCGGGGATGGCTGATTACTCAACTTTCCCAGTTAGAGCCTGGCAACAAAGACCTTTTGCTCAAGTATATCTATCGACGATGAAGAGATTCCTGCTCTGTTGTTCGCTACTTCTGATAAGTATTCCCTTTCTACCAGCTCAGGTAGGGCCCGACTCCGCATCTATCGCCAGTTACTCGGAGGAGGCCAGGCAGATGGTAGAGTATATGGCCTATGTCTTTAATACCCTGGGCAATCCCACCACTAGCCCGAGGGAAAAGGACATTATCATTTCGCAGAGCTACGACAAGATTTTTCGGGATGCTGAGGTCCAGATAGAGGATGATCTCATCGCCAACCGCTCTGTGGTTACCAATAAGGATGTACAGGCTTACCTCAAGGACATAGACTTCTTTTTTAAATCAGTCACATTCGATTACCTGATCAATGATGTCCAGTATGACATCAATGAAGAGGGGCAATGGTATTTTCTCGTTTCATCTGAGAGACGGCTCAGAGGAATTACGATCGATGGGGATTCTGTGAACAATTCACAGCCACGATTCCTTGAAGTTAACCTGTACCCTGAAGAGCGAATGCTAAAGATCGCGAGCATATATACCAGTCGGGTAAGTGAGCGCGAAGACCTGACCAACTGGTGGAATGGCCTAAGTCCCGAATGGAAACGATATTTTGCGAGCGACATCGATGTAGAGGGAGTGAGCCTGAGTGAGTTGCTTGGGGAAGATGGGATGATTGGGGTAGGGGATACCCTGCTCCGGGACCGTGGAAAAAAAGTTCTGGTAAGCGACAGCAGCATGTATAATCTGGTTCATGGCCTGGTCCCAGACCAGCCTTTTGGAATCGGAGATAGTGTAAAGATCCCCCGTTATGATACCCTCGTTGTCGAGATGGATCGGATACTTCCTCAGTTGCGCCAGATACTGGGTAAGCGATCTCTTGATCTGTCCGGGCACCGGGAACTGGATGATGCCTCGCCGTTGAGTAAACTGAGGCAACTTCGGGAGCTTAACCTGACCAACACTAATATCAGGGACCTCGTTCCCTTGCGGAACCTTGCCCACCTTCAGCGGTTGGACATTACAGGCACTCCCATCTACAACCTCAAACCGCTTAGGTACAACGATGCCCTGACCACCCTGGTCGCAGACTTCAGCGAATTGACCCGTTTGGATGATCTTGTGCAGTTGCCTCAGCTCCGAGAATTATCTATAAGTCGAACCCTCGTTGGCGACCTGACTCCACTTGCGGAGTGTACCAATCTGGAGGAACTAAAGCTGGACAGTACCATGGTGCTGGAAGTAGTGGGGCTGGAAAACCTGAAAAATCTTCGCTCACTGGATTTGAGCCACACCAATGTCATTGACCTGGGGCCTCTGGGAGAATTGACCCATTTGGAAGTACTGCAACTTCAGGGAACGGGAGTTTCAAGTCTGGAGCCAGTTAGTTCCTTAAGGAATTTAAGAGTCCTGAACTGTGATGGAACGCGGGTATTAAGCCTTTCCCCATTAACAGGAATCGGGAGCCTTCGTCGGGTTTATTGCGACAAGACCCTGGTTACCCAGGACGAAGTCGATCGCTTTCATCGTGATCGTTCAGACGTATTGGTGATCTTTGCCTCTGCTGCCCTCCAGGAATGGTGGACAGGCCTTTCGCCCCAATGGTGCACCATACTCTGGCCTGAGGGCAACCCTGGACAATCACCTAACCGGGAACAATTGCAGCAAATCGTAGAACAGGACAGCGTAGTGTTGGATGGATATACCAACCTCAGGACGCTGAAACCCCTTGAACCCCTTGGGGCGCTTTCCTTTCTCAGCATGCAAAGAACTGACATCCCGGATTTGAGTCCTTTGGCAGAAGCGCTGAGTCTTCGCAGCCTGAATTGCCTGGGGAGTCCGGTATCCAGTATAGAACCACTTGGCTACCTAAGGCAACTGGAATATCTGAATATTGAAGGGACCAGGGTTTCCGACCTATCTCCCCTTCAGTCGGTAGCGAGCCTGCGGGTACTGGTTGCCAACCATACCACCATTTCTGATTTGATGCCCCTGGCAAACCTCGAAGTGTTAAGCCGAGTGGAAGTAGATTTTTCGGGAGCCACAGATTCATTAATCCGCTCATTCCTCCATGCTTCTACAGGGGTGATGGTTATTTATGCCACCAGCAGATTATCCGGTTGGTGGGATGGATTAAGCACCGAATGGAAGCAAGTGTTCAGGGCAGCCATAAACCTCCAGGTAACTCCCAGTACGGATGACCTGCATAACATGGCATATCTACGGGAGATTTTTGTTAGCCAGGCGGGGATCACCAGCCTTGAGCCCCTAGCAGTATGCCTGTTATTGGAAAAGCTCACTCTGGATGGTACCCGAGTCAGTAATCTGGGGCCACTTTCATCCATGAAGACCCTCAGGAGTCTTTCATTTCCCCGTCACCCAGTCCAGGATTTAACCCCTATTTCCTTCCTGCCGCTTCGTTATCTTAATTGTGAAAATAACCCGATTGAGGACCTTGAGCCTATTGGCCGAATCTTAACAATGGAAGAGTTGATTTGTGCAGGCACCCAGGTAGACGATCTGAGTCCCATGGCCTCGCTAGTCCAGTTGAGACATCTTGACTGCGGAAATACAGAAGTTAAGAAACTCAATCCACTTGAAGAATTACCGGCATTGACCCTCCTTGAGTGCTATAATACCAAAGTATCTAGCCGTCGAATCGAAAAGTTTAAGGAGAAAAAACCAGCCGTGGAGGTGGTTTATTACTGATAGTCAATACCCTGTGGATTTGTGGATAATTAGCGGATCCATATTTCTTGGATTTATGGCGAAAACTCCTGTATCTTTGTATTCACAGCCTTAGGGAATAAGGCATCGTTTTTTTACAATTGAGAGATTCTTCTACTGAAGGCGCTTAAAAAAATAAGCGCAATTTTTTTCTCCCTCTTTTTGGAGAACTCAGTAAAAAGTCTCACCTTTGTCCTCCCATCGAAAGCGATGGGAAAATGAAACAGAAAGACTCACCCCTGGCTAAGGTTAGGGAGAATATAGTAGAGTGAGTTCCTT
>CAYFIR010000054.1:0-40961 GCA_964343195.1 uncultured Bacteroidia bacterium
TCCCCCCTTTGCAAAAGGGGGGTGGCATTTCGCCCGGCGAAATGTCGGGGGGATTAGATCACCTCACCACCTGCACCGTCCCACCGCGCGTTGATGCCGTCCTGATTGGGGGTAAAGACCGTCGGGACGAAGAGGTGGCAGTCGCAGGGCTCGGTGTCGAGCTGCAACGAATCACGCGAAGTGCCACAGCGGTTGCCGACCTCGACCCAGTTATGGTAAGACGTCCAGTACCTGCGGAATTAAGTAATTATGCACATCGAGGGTTCACCCCCAAAAAAGGGCTGTAGCACGTCGTAGAGGCGAACCTGCGGGTCGCCTCTACAAGACCATGATCATACCCCTTGATTCACATTACAAATAAGAGGTATGTAGGAAATGTAGGCGCTACCCTGAGCGGAGCCGAAGGGTCTGAAGGTCATAAGCAGCGATTTGCCTTCATATCCCTAGTTCCTTCGGCCACGCTCAGGACAAGACTTCATACCTGTATGATTCGGGCCAACTGCTTAACCGGAGAAATAACCTCCTGGATGCGTGTATTTTAACGCCAAAGGGTATTATCTTTCGGGCCCAACACATTCAATCACCCGCTTACATCAAATCTGTTTTCTTAGCCATTTACCAAGATGGAATTAACCTTTATCCAGTTAGCTGGAGTGACCATTCAGGAGCCCATTACCTTCCTAACAGATGTTTTATTAGGGATTGAATGCCTGATTTTCTTTTTTATTCTTTGGACCAGGTATAACGAATCTCCTGTTGCCCGCTGGACTGCGGCCTTTTTCCTGCTTTTTGGACTGGGAACCATCGAAGGGGGAATCGTCAATCACGCCATCCAGTACATGGTCGGACCTGCCTGGAAGTTCCCTATGGTGCTTTTGGTTGGCAGCAGCATTCCCTGCCTGGTAATTGCCAGTCTATATTCTCTTCGTCCCAGGGTGCTAAACAAGCCCACATACTCATTCTGGATTGCACTGGTTTCTGTAGAATACGTCGCTTTTCTCATCTACCTGACTCAACAGCCACGAGTCGAAATCAACTTTAAGACCCTGATTCCTCACCTGGTGGTTGGAATGGTTCTTTTTGCGGCCAGCCTTCAGTACTACGGACACCGCAGGGACCCCCAAATTGCCCGAAAATGGAAACTGGCCGGAATCATCGCCACCTTACCGGCCGGATTGATCGTCCTGCTAAAAATAAACCCCAATATCTGGTTCAATACCTTTGATCTGGTACACGTTGTCCTGATGGTCCCGACCTACCTGATTTTTGTATCGGCTAAGTCATTTGCACAGCATACTCCCGATGCGCCAATACCGATGGGAGAAATAAGCCAGTAAAGAAAGTCACCCCCAAGGGCCTTCTCCTCATTCAAACAGCTCTGGCTTGCGACGGTACAAGGTACCTAATCCCAGCTCCAAAACTGATGGGACCAGGCGATTGAGCAGGGCGGTCACCTTTCCAGGATTGGAATGGAGCGTCTTGAATTTACGACGGCGGATGTTTTTGAGGATCAGGGCTGCGACACCTTCAGGGGTATCGGCCACCCCACCAGAACGGGGCTTGAGGGGCACCATTTTGCCCTCGGCATTCATCACGGTCTTGTCGCTGGCATTTTGAGTGTAGCCTACATACACGATACCGACGTGGACGCCCTGTGGCTTTACCTCCATGCGCAGTGCCTCGGCCAGGCCAGTAAGGGCCATTTTGGCGGAACTATATATGGAGGTGTAGGGCATCGCCCGAATGCCTACCACACTGGAGATGAATACCACACTGCCTTTCTGAGCCTTGATATGTGGCATTGCATAGCGTGTAACCTGCATCGCATTGATGACATTCGCATCAAACATCTCGCGAAATACCTCCGGTTCCAACTGATCGAATAAGCCCCTCATCGAGAGTCCGGCGTTGTTCACCACCATATCGAGTCGGCCAAAAGCCTGAACTACCTGCTCGACCATGGCCTCTGCCACCTTGGGATCGGCCAGATCACCCGGGATACCCATGGCATCAATTCCCATGGATTTCAGGTCTTCCACCGCTGCTTGCAGGCGACCGGTGTGGCGGCCATTCAGGACCACCTGACATCCCTGCTGCCCCAATGCAATGGCAGTGGCTTTGCCAATGCCTCGGCTGGATCCTGTAATAAGGGCTACTTTTCCTTTCATGTGTCAGCTCGAAGTTGAGAGTCCAGGGAAATCCGGGAGAAAATCACAAATCTTCATTCCAGATTCTACTATCCTGAACAGAGAATGGAATTATCTGGATTTGCGAACCCAATGCATCTCAGGTTGGTGGAACAAGGCTACATAATCATTGGAAAGGGCTACGGCTACGTGGGCAATCCAGGCGATCCAAATGGCACCTGACTGAATGGTCAGCACGCAGACGACGATCCCAAATGGTATGGTCACCAGGCTTTCGGTGAAGCCTTTGGGAATGTGTGTAGCTGAGTATAACGCGATGTTGACAGCAATGGCCAGCCATGGGTCCATGACCACAAGACAGCTGAACAGAAGCAACCCACGGAACAAAAATTCATAGGCACCCAGATACAGGATCCAGGCCAGGGTATTCTGCACCAACAGGCCAGTCGACCATTCTTTGGCCCGAACCTGAGGATAATAGGCAAGTGTCTCGGGTCGGCGGGCTGCAAAGAGGTTGAGGACTACCAGTAGCGTCCCAAGGCCAACAGACCAGATGAAGGTCATTTGCAGATCACCTGCTTTGAGGAAATAATCGGACAAAGGATAGGGCAAAAACACCAGCATGACGATGGTGGGAACAATTCCCATCCAAAACACTCCGAGGTATTTTTGGGCGAGTGGAACCATTACATTCGTTCCCCGCTCGCCATAGCGACTGTTCATATACTTTGCCAGCCAGCCAGAGAGGCCCATGAACCAGTAAATGATAAACCCTAGCAGGGTAACAGCGATCCCCAACACTGCAGGCAGCACTTCAGGATTCCAGCTTAAAGAGTATTCCATATGAAAAAATCGACGTCACCGAATGTTCACCTAAACAAATTCAGGTCGCAACGCTACGGATTATGCCGATTTTTTCCAATTTATCGAAGTAGGTATTCCAGTTTATCGGGAGAAAAGGATGTCAGCTGATTCCCCGCAAGCACCTTCCTACTCTACTTTCAGGGACTCTGAGGGATTGGTATTGGCCGCGCGAAAAGCCAGCAAGCCAACAGTAGCCCAGGCTATGACCAGGGCTAGCGCTGCGGTAAGCACGAAGATCAGAATTCCCATTGAGGTTCTGTAGGCAAAATTCTCCAGCCAATTGCTCATCAGAAGATAGGCCGCTGGCAATCCGAGGCACAATGCAATGGCAACCAACCAGGTAAATTCGCGGGAGAGCAGCATCACAATCTCGGAAGTTTCGGCTCCCAGCACCTTGCGAATGCCAATCTCCTTGGTTCGCTGTACAATGGTATAGGCCGCCAATCCCAGCAAACCCAACACTGCGATCAGGATCGCCAACACAGCGAATGTTAGCGCAAAATCTCCCACTTTCTGTTCGTCTTCGTATGCTGCCGCATAGGCCTGATCCAGAAACTGATAGTCAAACGGCCTTCCTGGCAGATGCGTCTCCCAGATTTCCTTGACCCTGCCCAGTTGCGTCTGCGTCGGTCCCGCAGCCAATCGGATCATGACCTGCGGACGGGAATCTCCCGTAAACAGCACCAATGGCCCGATAGGCTCATGCAGGGAGGCAAAGTGAAAGTCTTTTATGACCCCCTGAATCCTGCCGACCCGCCCGTTGAGGTTATATCGCTCCCCAATGGCATTCTCCATGGCCAATCCGAGATAGGATACCGCCTGTTCATTGAGGATAAAGGCATATTGCTCATCAGCCGGTTCTCCAACTGTTTGCTGCGGAGTGAAATTTCGTCCGGCGATTAACTCCATTTCCATGGCATCGAGGAAATGTTCATCGATCATCATGGCCGTAATGAGCCGTCCTTCCGATTCACTCTCGGCAGGCCGGGAAATGGAGTATCCTCCCTGAATGGAATGCGGAGGGTTGGTAGCCGTGGCGACAGCTTCCACAGCAGGGTCACTCAGGAGTACCTGTCGCAGAACATTGATGCTACTATCTGCCCCCCATCCGGCAAAGGCATATACCACCCGCTCCCGCTCATAGCCCAGCTTTTTCTCACTGAGAAAATTGAGTTGCTGATGTACGATCAACGCTCCCGCAATCAGAATCACCGATATGGCAAACTGGAATATTACCAGCCCCTGTCGTAGCCGTAGCCCTCCGGAGCTATTTTTGAATTTTCCCCTGAGCACTGCGACTGGGCGGTATTGAGAAAGAAGCAGAGAGGGATATAGCCCTGCCAGCAGCCCTAAAATTGCGCCTCCGGCCAGCAGCACGAGTAGGGCATCCCAGGTCAGCAGGTTCTGGATATTCAGGTTTTTGCCGACCAGGCTTTCAAAGTATGGGAGGGCAAACTGAACTACAAACAGACTGATAATCAATGAGATCAGGGTGATGAGTACCGTTTCTCCCATAAACTGCTGGATCAGTTGTCGACGCTTTGCCCCGATTACCTTGCGCAATCCGACCTCGCGGGCCCGGTCTACCGACCTTGCCGTGGTCAGGTTGACATAGTTGATCGCCGCAATGAGCAGGATCAGCATGGCAAGGGAGCTAAACAGGTAAATGTACCCTCTGTCGCCCTTTTTGATACAGCCCAGGTAATTCTCAATTTCCGAGGACCCCAGGTACACATCGGCCAGTGGTTGCAGGAAAAATGCCTGGAGATTGGCGACATCTTCCCCTCCGTGTTCCAGCACCATGTCAGGCAATTTGGCTTCCAGTGAGGCCATCGAAGTTTCGGGAGCCAGTTTCAGGTAAGTCAGGTAATTGGCGGAGCTGAATATTTCCTCTCTCATCGCGAACCTGAGCGAATGAAAAGGCCCCACCATGGTAAACTGAAGATGGGAATTGGCAGGAGGATCAGCCATGATACCGGTGATCAGATAGGGAGTTTCATTGCTACCCAATGCCAGCGTCTGCCCCATCGGATCCTCCGCCCCAAAATACTGCCGTGCCGCAGACTCCGTCAGGACCAGGCTATACTTTTCGGTCAGTACCTGGGCAGGATCACCTTTTTTCAGGTCAAATGAGAAAATCTCAAAGAAGGTAGAATCTGCATAAATGAACCCTTCCTCCCGAAACAGAGCCTTGCCCCTACGAACCACAGGTGCTCCGGCCTGTATCCTGACGCTCGCTTCCACCTCATCGGGAAAGCTGCGCCTGATCAGAGGACCAATGATATTGGGAGTCACTTCTACCTGAACATTTCGTTCAGGAGTGTTAAAGTGCATCCAGACTCGGGCAATGTGATCGCGGTCCTCATGAAACTGATCATAACTCAGCTCATGCTGTACGTATAGCAGCATCAAGAGGCAACTGGCCAGCCCGATGGCCAGCCCAAAGACTTTGATAGAGGAAAATCCCTTGTGACGCCACAAGCTACGCCATCCGATTTTGAAGTAATGCTTTAACATGTCGAGGTGATAAAAGAGTCTGGGTTGTGAAAATCTTTTCCAGGCAAAAGGACGAAACAGGTCAAGCACTCCAATGATGAACATCCAGCGGGCTATTCGCTCCCCTTTCTCCACTTTCCTGTGTTCATATAGCTCATACAGGTCACCAAGAAGAATTTCGAGGTGCTCATCCTTGCAAAACCAGCCTAATAATCGTTCTGCCCAGTGCATCATATAAGTAGAATGGGTGTAAGTGGTCAGGGCCATGGGGCCCCTGCCCCACCCCCATTTCTGCGGTGGATCCTTATTGATCCCGCTATTGATCTGTCAATGAAAGTCCGGGAATATCCCTGAGCATATTGCTGCGCAATTCATGTCCCCTCATCAGGGCCTGTTCCCCTTCGGTAGTCAACAGGTAAAAGCGTTTTCGGCGTCCACCCCTGGAAGCAGTAGCTCCGCCTTCATGAGACTGGATATATCCTTTTCCCTCCAGCCGGGAAAGAGCCGAGTGTAAAGCCCCAATGCTTGGCGACCGACCCGTTCGACTCGCCAATTCTTCCTTAATGCTTACACCATAGGCCCCCTCTCCCAACACGCCGATGGCCATCAGGACTATCTCTTCAAAAGAACCTAACTGGTTATACTTCATGTGCTTTTCGCCATTTCTTTCCTAAATGTAACACAAATATCTATTTCTTTCCTAAAAGAAGAACAAACATCGCAACTTTTAACACTAACGATTGTTAGTTAACTTGTATAGGTGGACGTGACTTCTGGGGCTGCTACCCCCGCTAAATGGAAAACATCCATATGGAGTCCGGCCACACCAGATTAAAAAGGTTCAAGACAGCTTATGCGTTTACCACTACTTTTGACTGGCCTGGGGATGATTTTGCTGCTCCTTTCTCCAGTCTACTCACAAACAAGCAGCTCTCTCAGAAGCCTCCCCAATTACAAGCTCAGGCGCAGCCTGGAGCCGGGACAACAGCATGCAACCCCACCAAAACCCGATGAGGACGCCCTTTCTGAGGCCGGAGTCCACCTGCCTCCCCCACGTGAGGTCAACATGCTCCTTGGTCCCCCCAGAAAAAACCGCATAGCCGGACAGCGAGAATCCACCCCCAGGCGCAGTGTAGGCGAGTGGTACCTGTTCATCGTCAGGTCCAGACAGGCAGAGGTGACCAACGATGACGATGAAGGCAAAGATCCTGAAGGATAAAAAAGCTGAAAGCCAGCAATTGCCGACCTTCAGCTTTCATTCATGATACTATCGGGTAGGAATCATCCTACACGAACAACTTTCCTATGGCCTAATTAAAAGGCATAAACTGCAGCGATCAGCGCCTGCATGGCAGAGGTGCTACCAGCACCATCAGCGTCAAAGAAGATCTCTTCGCTAGCCATGTCGTAGCGTACCTCAGGAATGAAGGTGATCGCCCCGTTGCCCAGGTTGGCAGACAGGGTAAAAGAGTTTACGCTTGCGTCAACATCAGCCAGAACAAAGTTTGACTGGAAGTTTTCGTAACGAAGGCCTATGGCAGCACCGTCAGTCAGCGCATAGTTCAGGTAGGCAGCAGCACCTGCGAAGGTTCCGGCCTCGTCAGCTCCGTCATTGTAGTAAGCTGCGTTCACACCCAGCATGAAGTCATCAGTCAGCTGGAAGGTGGTAGTCAGGTCAACTTCTGATCCGCTTTCCCCACCAGTTACACCATTTACATATACATCCCATCCATCAACGGGAGATAGATACAGCTGAGCACCGAAGCTGGAAGGTCCGATTTCAGGATCAGCGCTGTACACGTTCCATGGGTTAAATACCCCTACCATTACCCCTACCTTGTCCGAGATGGCATAGTCAAGCTTCACACCAGCGTTCTGGAAAGGACCGTTGGTGAAGAGATAAGAGGTAGAATAGTTGAAGTTTCCGGTTGGGGAGATGATCTCGTATCCAACGAAAGTACCCATGTAACCAGCAGTCACAGACAGTTTCTCAGTCAGTGCATAAGAAACGTACAGGTTCTGGATACGTGGAGCAAAATCAGAAGAGAAGATGCTGCTGGTACCGGTGGTAGAGTCGGTTTCTGGAGTTACTACGGAAGTTGAGAATCCGCTTGCAGGACCAGCCGAGCCAGCATTACGAGGGCCAAAGGCGATTTCGGCCAGGAAAGAGGCTTTACCAGTGCTTTTTTCCAGCACGAGATCCAGCATACCGATGGAGATCGAATTGTGGTCACCAGCAAAGCTGGTAGGGATGTTGCCAGAGGTTTGGCCGAAGTCGTACTTATAGTAAGTGTCCACAGATCCGGAAATCTGCAGTGCGCTTTCCTCTTCAGCAGCTTCTTCCTGAGCCCACACCAGGCTCCCGGCCCATACAGCTAATAAAACAAGAATGAGTCGTTTCATCTCAAAAGAATGTTGGTAAGTTTTTGATTAAGTGTCGAAAATCGACGAGAAAGGCCCTTTTGGTATCTTGGCTCGCGATCGTAAGGGATGCGCCTCCCACAGTCACCATCATGAGGTGACCAGATCAGTGAGCTGATAAACGTTCAGGGCGGGATTACTCAATGTGAATGCATATGCTTCGCTTCCGTTCAGTTCCCAATCAATAGAGCGATTTCATGCTTCACATTGGAGTTAACCTTTTTGGGGCTAAGGCTATTGTCAGTTAGGTGGTTCGTATGAGAAGTTGGTATCTACCAGACTTCCCAGAATTCAATTCGAATGAAAATCGAGTCCTGAATTTGCCGGGATAGGAGCGGCGGAGAACCGCCGCCCCATACTCAACGGCAAAATAAATCCAGGAGAAAAACAGGAAAGGTTAAGGTATATCGTCGAGCAAGTATTACTTGTCAAATACGATGGTGTATCCACGGATACCGTGCTCTGGAGCGTCAAGTCCAGACTCCTCATGCTCTTCAGATACCCGGATGCCCCATACTGACTTCAGGATGAAGAAGATCAGCATCGCGCTACCAAAGGCAGCTGCACCCGCGATGGCTACACTGGCCAGCTGTACCAGGAACTGGTCCATGCCAGCTTTGGCACCGAAGATGCCCACAGCCAGGGTACCGAATACCCCACAGGTAAGGTGAACAGACACAGCACCTACAGCGTCGTCAAGCTTCAGTTTGTCCATTCCAATAGCGGATAGTACTACCAGGCAACCAGCGATCAGGCCGATGATGATGGCTTCCCATGGGCTCATCAGGTCCGCACCAGCAGTGATACCTACCAGACCAGCCAGGATACCATTGAGGGCCATGCCGAGGTCAAGGCGCTTGAACATGATAAAGGCCATCAATACGCCACCGATCGCACCAGCAGCAGCAGCCAGAGAAGTGGTGACCAGTACCAGAGAGGTTCCTCCGGGCTCAGCAGACAGGACAGAACCGCCGTTGAAACCGAACCATCCCAACCACAGCAGGAATACACCAATTACAGCAAGGGGTACACTGGAGCCAGGGAAGTCATTTACCTCACCGTTAGGACCGTACTTTCCTTTACGAGCACCGAGCATGATCACACCAGCAAGGGCGCCCCATCCTCCTACAGAGTGTACAAGGGTAGAACCAGCAAAGTCATAGAATCCAAGATCTTCACCACCCAGGGTGCTCAGGAATCCTCCACCCCACTGCCAGCTACCGATGATAGGGTATACAAGGCCTACAAAAAAGACAGTGAATACCAGGTAGGAAGAAATCTTGATACGCTCAGCTACTGCACCAGACACGATGGTAGCCGCAGTAGCAGCAAACATCCCCTGAAAAAGGAAGTCAGTCCAGTAGGTGTAGCCTTCATTATAGGCAAGATCAAGGCTACCATCCGCACCGGTTGGAGCTCCAAGACCTACCCCAAATGCAAGTACGCCTTCAATGGTCCAATCACCAGGATACATCATGGCAAAGCCAAAGAGTGCATAGGTAATCAGCCCGATAGCAGGGGTCAGGGTGTTTTTAAACAGAATGTTTACCGTGTTCTTGGCTTGCGTAAAGCCAGCCTCAACGCCAGCAAACCCCAGGTGCATAATAAAAACCAGGGCCGTCGCCAGCATCATCCACACATTGTTGGTGGTTAGCGTGTTTAGAGCAGTTTGTTCCATAAAAAAGTATGAAAATGAATGTGTCTTGTGGGAACCGAACAGGGGCAAAGATATTGAGATTTTTTAAAATTAGTCCAATTTTTTAGCGATCTGATTAAATTTTGTCCGAATTTTTATGATAAAATTAAAAATATCACAAAGCCACATTGGGCGGGCTCCCCCAACTTATACACAAACTCGAACTATTTAACATATGAACAACCCTCCATATAGCCCAAACAGCCCACAACACAAAACACTGACTATCAACATTTTAACATTAAGATAACACCCTCCTAACAATTGGTTGTTAGCCAGCGCGCTGGCAGCCAAATACTACACCAAATACAAAATATTCCGATACCGCAAAGTGAATTAAGCCTACTCGATGCTTCGACATATTTTTATCATATTTTTTCAAGAACGACCTAAAACTGAACCAACACCAACCATAAAAGCCATTAAATGAGACCAAAAATTAGAAATACCCCGTTAAACAAGATCAAAAATCAACCAGCAACCATACTATCCAAACAAATCAGAATCATTCACGCCGCAAAAAGCAACTTCTCCACCTATTCTATCCTAACCGCCTGGCAATCTGAATCAAATCAAAACTCTTCGCCGCAAGCGAGACCGCTTAATTTGGCGATTCTATTTTTTTACTTTTAATTTGCAGCACAGTTAGGTATTGAGCGCCATTCATTTTCCCGACTGCTCATATTGCGTCAACCTGAGATCAGTTGCAGGGACATAGAATTGAGCGCCTCAACTATCAGCCAATCCATTGGCAATCTTTGATTACTTTTTTACATCAGCATTTTTGCAACACTCTCAACAAATGGCAAAATCTAAATTGGAGTATATCTGGCTAGACGGATATAAGCCAACTCAATCACTCAGAAGTAAAACTAAAGTAGTTGACAACTTCAGCGGCAAACTGGAAGACTGTCCTATGTGGTCTTTTGATGGAAGCTCTACTGAGCAAGCAGAAGGGGGTTCTTCTGACTGCCTGCTACAGCCAGTGTTCATATGCCCGGACCCAGCTATCGAGAATGGCTGGTTGGTAATGACTGAGGTACTCAACGCCGATGGTACTGCACATGAGTCCAATGGCAGAGCCATGATTGACGATGAAGATGATGACTTCTGGTTTGGATTTGAGCAGGAGTACTTCCTCTGGGATCCGGAAACAGATAAGCCTCTTGGATTCCCTGTTGGTGGATACCCTGGACCTCAGGGACCATACTACTGTGGAGTTGGTGGTCAAAATGTATTTGGACGTGACTTCAAGGACGAGCACCTCGACCTTTGCCTTGCTGCCGGTCTGAATGTAGAAGGTACCAATGGCGAGGTAGCCATGGGTCAGTGGGAATTCCAGATTTTTGCCAAAGGCGCAAAGCAGGCTGGTGACGAAATCTGGGTAGGTCGCTACCTCCTGGAAAGACTGACTGAGAAATATGGCCTGTTCATCGAGTACCACCCCAAGCCTCTGGGAGAGCTTGACTGGAATGGTTCCGGAATGCACGCCAACTTCTCCAATACCTACATCAGAACTGCTGCCTCAAAGGAGAAAATTGAGAAAGTATGTGAAGCTTTCCGTCCTGTAGTTGACGAGCACATCGCAGTTTACGGTGCCTACAACGATCAGCGTCTGACTGGTAAGCACGAAACCGCTGCCATCACTGACTTCTCCTATGGAGTTTCTGACCGTGGTGCTTCTATCCGTATTCCAGTTTACACCGTACAGCATGGCTGGAGCGGCTACCTGGAAGACAGAAGACCTGCTTCTAACGCAGATCCCTACAAGGTAGCTGCCCGTATCATCAAGACTGTAAAAACTGTCTCCTAATTTGAGGCAATTTTGAACATAAAAGCTCCACTGATTTTTCAGTGGGGCTTTTTTGATGGATAGTATGAGGTATGAGGTATGAGGTATGAGGTATGAGGTATGAGGTATGAGGTATGAGGTATGTAGGGTGATTTGATACTCTGTATCAAAGGTTGCGCCTTATTCCGCATACCATATTCCCGATTCCGCTCATCATTCATACGGGCAAAAAAAATAGGCAGCCCTGGGTAGGGCCGCCTGACAGGGGATCTTGACAGGTCAAGGATCCAGGGGTTATGGGTGTTTAGTTGGGTATTTGTTATTATTCAACGTAGCAAAATACATCAGGTCACATTTTTTACGGAGAAATGAATATCCGTGTGCAATTGCGCCAAAAGTGCGATCCTGAGACTTTTATATATTTGACGTCAGGCTCTTAACCCTACTTTGTGCCACCCCTAAATTGTTCTCCTCACATGAGACTAGCTTTCTCCAGGATGTCATTTGCCATCTACAAACCCTTTCTCCTCTTTTGGGTACTTGCGTTCCTGTCCCAAATGGTGCTGGGGCAGAACAGTCCTTCTGGCCGGGAATTGAGAGGAGCCTGGATCGCGACGGTCAAGAATATTGACTGGCCATCTCGTGGTGGACTTAGCTCCGATCTGCAACAGCAGGAACTGCTCACCCTGCTTGATACCCTGGAAAGTGTCGGGATCAATGCGATTTTTCTTCAAATCCGGCCTTCAGGTGAGGTTTTCTACGACAGTCCCTTTGAGCCATGGAGCCAATGGTTGACAGGAGAACCGGGTAAGCAGCCTCAGCCGTACTATGACCCGTTGGAATTCGCCATATCTGCCGCGCACCAGCGAGGCATGGAGTTCCATGCCTGGATCAACCCCTTTCGGGCAGAACTGGACTGGTACCCTGGAAAGCGATTGCCCTATAACCATATAGGAACCCGACACCCTGAGTGGTGCGTAGCTTATGGAAAAAACCTGTACCTGGACCCCGGCCTGCCAGAGGTCAGAGACTACGTGATCCAGATAGTTCTGGATATTGCCAAACGCTATGAGATCGATGCCATCCACTTTGACGATTACTTCTACCCCTATCAGATTGCGGGTGTCGATTTTCCAGACAGCAGCAGTTTTGAACTCTGGGGCAGTCCTATGGCTGACAGGGGAGACTGGAGGCGGGACAATATCAACCAGTTTATCGGGACATTGAGGGATAGCCTGCTGATGGTAGCACCTGAGCTTCAGCTGGGAATCAGTCCTTTTGGCGTATGGCGAAATGAGCGGGATGATCCACAGGGATCCCCAAGCCGAGCTGGCCAGACCAGTTACGACGCCCTATATGCCGATGTGAGACTGTGGCTTAGGCTGGGCTGGATCGATTATGTCGTTCCGCAGCTATATTTTAGCATTGGCTATCCTCCAGCTGATTTTCAGAAGCTATTGGCCTGGTGGGGCGAAAACTCCTACGGAAAGCGGCTATACATCGGCCATAGTCCTTACAAAATTGCCAACAATTCTGATACAAACTGGGATACACCCGCTCAGATTCCCATGCAGGTCCAACTGGTAAGAAATAATCCCAATACCCTGGGGAGTGTCTGGTTTAGCGCCCGGTGGTTTGACGTAAATCCTATGGGATTTGCCGATTCATTGCGACAGCATTATTACCAATACAAGGCACTGATCCCTCCATTAGAGTATTCGGAAATATCGGCTCCTGCAAGACCGCTGGATCTGGAGACCCGGTCAAACAAAATGGGTGTTGAGATTACCTGGAAACCGAACGAGGATGACAGGACCCGTTATTATGCGATATACAGGAGGCGCGGAAAGGAGCTTCCCTCTATTGAATCAGCGGACCTTTACAGGGTTGTTTCATCGGATCAGACCGTTTTTGTGGACGAGCAGACCCTTTTTCTCCGGAGGTACTCCTATAGGATTACAGCTTTGGGAGCCAACCATAAGGAAAGTCAGGCAAGCCTGCCACAAGTCCAAAGAAGATGGTCGGGGTTTGGCAATAAGGGTAATGAATAAAAAACAACCGCCCCTGTATAGGAGCGGTCCAAACCCAAACAAACACCATGAAAAATCTTTATTGAAATCCTGCGTTGCAGGTGGAATCAAAATCTACTGAATAAATGTGGCTGATTGTATTGTTAATTGAATACTTGGGCAATTTAATAAAACTGACAGCAAAACTTCAACACTTTAGGTTAATTCTTATAAAAAAATTACAATATTTTTGACTGTCAATAAAATATCAAACTGTGCTACTCAGCCGCTACTTCCAATCGTTTAAGTAATATACACGATGAATTTCACAGTTCAAAGATTTTGGTCATTTTTTGTGTCAAAAAGACACAACCTGTAAATCCCGAACTCTTCCCATTCCCTGCAAAAATCTATCCTGATATGAACACCCTCTTTCCTGAAACCGCAATCGGTCACTTACGGACCGTAAATGGGTAATATTGAGCCCCAAACTACCTTTCGCCGTTGTCATCTCTACTTCAACTCAGGATCCGGCCAGTTTCCGCCTTCAACCAAGCCCGGGTAGCCAGAGGCGGTAACCTGAATAAGCACTGGATCAAGATCCGGGTCGAGCCAATCCAGAATGGATTTCATTTTCCCCTTGGCCATAGAGGTACACCCTGCCGTGCCGGATCCTCCCTCACGCCATACATGCAGAAAAATACAGGATCCCCCACCGGGCACAGCGGGTTGGGCATTATGCAACACAAACACTCCCCATTCATACAGGTCATCGTCCCGTAACATGTGGTCGGTACTCGTCCAGTCAGCCTCCCGGGTACCTTCATCCAGGATGCGATTATAGGCTACCGAACCAGTATCTTCTATACACATGGTTGTTTCTACCACCGGCGTATACTCCCAATCCATAGCCCCCACCTCCTCTGGCAAAGCATAGCCAAATGCAGTCCCCAGGGCAAAAATTCCGGCTGGTGACTTCAGATCACCTTCCTGCTTTACAGGCCCCTCCATACCCCGGTAGTCCTCAAGGCCTATCCCCCACCCCAACCCATTTTTCCCAATCAGAACCGGAACTTTTTCTCCGGCCTGTTTCCACTCTCCTTCATCGCCGGCTTCACTTTCCCACAACTCATATTGTGTGAGTGTACCCTCTGCAGTATCCCAATCTGATGTCGTAACCACCAGTACCTGTTTTACCTTTTGGGGTGAAACCGACTGAGCGGTGTCGTTCTCTTCTGTCGAAGTAGAAGTCACACAGGAGGACCAAAACAGCATACTCAAGGAGATGCAAATCAGAACAATCCAGATTTTACGAGGGTTCATAAAGACAATATTTTGTGGCTTAGAAGTAAGTTAACTAGCTTTTAGGACTTCCATCAGACCAAATGCCTTAAAAAATGAGAAACCTGATACTAATTCTGATCCCCCTGCTGTTTGCAGGTTGCATGGCCACCCCAAAAGGAGCTGACTGGGCCCTGGTGATACATGGCGGAGCGGGCACCATCGAACGAGGCTCCATGACCCAGGAAAAAGAATCCCAGTACCGGGCGGCCCTTACAGAAGCCCTGGAGGCAGGGGCTGCTGTCCTGGCTAATGGCGGTAGCAGTGCGGAGGCAGTAGAAGCCACGATACATATAATGGAGGACAGCCCCCTATTCAACTCCGGTAAGGGGGCCGTATTCACCAGCGAGGGCACAGTCGAACTTGATGCTTCCTTTATGGATGGAGCGACTGGCAATGCAGGTGCCGTCGCAGGTGTAAAAACCGTCAGACATCCCATTTCGGCCGCACGAATGGTCATGGATTCCTCCGTTCACGTGATGATGGCCGGCAATGGAGCCGATCAGTTTGCCCGCCAAATGGGGCTGGAGATTGTTAGCAATGAGTACTTTTTTACCGACCGTCGTCACAACCAACTAAAACGAATTCAGGAACAGGAGCAGGGAACCATGCTTGACCACGACTCAGAAGGCGCAACCGAAGGCATGGACCCACTGGACAAAAAACATGGTACAGTAGGCTGCGTCGCACTGGATATGGCCGGCAATCTGGCAGCGGGCACTTCTACAGGGGGGATGACCAACAAGCGATTTGGCCGCGTCGGGGACTCTCCGGTCATCGGTGCCGGAACCTATGCCGACAATGCGACCTGTGGAGTTAGTTGTACCGGGCATGGAGAATACTTCATCCGTAATGTGGTGGCATATGATGTAGCAGCACGCATGAAATACCTCGGTGAATCAGTAGCAACGGCTGCAGATCATGTGGTCAACAAACACCTGGTGGAGCAGGGAGGAACCGGTGGACTCATCGCCATGGATGCACAGGGGAACATTGCGATGCCTTTTAATACCGCAGGCATGTACCGCGGCTACTTAAAGGCCGATGGCGAAATTGTAATAGAGATATACAGGGATTGAGGAGGGTTTGTGATTTGGAGTTCGGAGTTCGGAGGGAGAAACGAGGCGCGGGGCTGGAGATCACCTCCCCTACCTTCCACTGCCCACTGAACTATGACCAATGAAAAACTCCCTTGATCACGGCTCGTTTCCCAATCCTACTGGCAATTCCTAAAAAAATACTAAAAAATTCTACCCCCACTAGGTTTTCTACTAATGCTTTTATACTTTGCTAAAAGATTGGGAAGCCTACTAATTGAATTAGGCAATGTCTTTTTGTAACTCCTCAAGACTTCGCTGCCATGAGTGAAAAAGAAAAGCAGGTAATAGGATTGAACTTGAAGTACCTGCGTAAAATGAAGGGCCTGACTCAGCAGGAATTAGCCAACCACCTGGACATCCGCCGATCTTCCATCGGGGCCTACGAAGAATGCCGTGCCACTCCACGTTACGACACCCTGGAGCGCATAAGTGATTTTTTCAATGTGTCAATCGACCTTCTGGTCAAGCAGGACCTGTCTCAGTACACGGAAGACCAGCTAAGAGACGAAAAAAGCCGTAGGGGCCTTGATCCAGAAGGAAAACGGCTTCGCATCCTTCCCATAACCATCGACAAAGATGGCAACGAAAATGTAGAGTATGTGCCTCAAAAAGCCTCAGCAGGCTACCTGAACGGCTATGCCGACCCAGAGTATATCGAGGATCTCCCGAAATTTCAGCTGCCTATGCTGGGACACGGAACCTTTCGCGCCTTTGAGATCAAGGGCGACTCTATGCTGCCCCTCAAATCGGGTACTATTGTCATAGGAGAATATGTTGAGAACTGGCAGGACATCAAAAATGGTCAGACCTACATCGTAGTCTCCGAAACCGAAGGCGTAGTTTACAAGCGCGTGTACGCTCAACCCGATGGTGATGGTGGCATTACCCTGACCCTTAGATCCGATAATCAGGCCTATTCCCCCTATTCCGTTTCACTTGAGGATGTACGAGAAGTATGGAAAGCCAAGCTATTTGTCAGCAGTGACTTCCCAGACCCTGAAATGTCCCTCGAAAAGCTATCCAACATCGTGATGGACCTACAGCAGGAAGTGATCAAGCTCAAAGCCAATTAAGTTATTCGAAAGTGTAGTCTTTCCCATAATGCGAAAGCCAGCCATGATGATGGCTGGCTTTCGCCGTTTACTTCCCCTTCCCTACCTAAGCAGGTGGACAGATGTAAACCAGTAAAAGGTATAAAGGAAATGGAGGTATATAGGAATGTAAGACCTGTTTCCCTTCATTTCCCCATACCCTTCAGACCTTACTTCTTTTGTCCTGGTGCTAAATAAGGTTATCCGAACTCTATTTTTCAATCAGACTTTGAACTGTGTGAATAGAACTACTGGCCTTATGTTAGGCTAAGAAACTCCATCCCCCAAAGCAATCGAAAGAAAAGGGAAAAATTGCCACGCCCTTCCAGAGTCGAACTGTTTACTGTTTGGCAGCTATAAAGGTTATGCGCCTACAGCGCTGGGGACCGCGCAGCCATTCAACCATTGTAGAAGGTTCCCAATTTCCAATCGTCTCTGGAAGGGGCCAGCCTTGCGATTACATTTTCCAAACTCAGCATGAGTTCGCATCCACTCCCTTTATTTTATGGTATCAGCCTCTCAAAGTCGGGATGATTGAGGTATTCAGAAAAAGCCGGATCTCGTTTGAGCTCGGTAGAGGGATATCCATTTTCAAGTGCCAGATTCAGATAATAGAAAAATGGCTCATCCTCCTGCCGCTTGGCAAATATCTGCGCCAAAGTCGCATAGCGGATGCCTTGTCCAGGTCTGATTTCCAGTGATCGCTTGATATCCTTGATAGCCTGATCCTCCCTCCCTTCAAGGAAGTGAACAAAGCCCCGGTGGTAGAGTGCCCTATCATGATTGGGATTAATGGCTATGGTGGCATCATAGTGGTTGATGGCCTGGTCATAATCCCCTCCCTTTCGGGCCAGATCCCCCTGATTGTTGTGGGCATCGGCATATCTCGGATTCAGGTTCAGAGCCCTGGAGAAATCCCGCATAGCCTTTTGATAATCTCCGGAATCAGCAAATAGCTCTCCCCTAAGGTTGTATATGGCGGCCTCATCCCGGTCACGACTCAATGCCAGCTCAACCTGTACAAAGGCTTCATCCTGTCGTCCCAGGTCTTCATATATGATGGCCAGGTAATAGGGTGGCCAGGGTGATTCCGGTACTATCGCCTCCGCCTGTTCTATATCTTCCTCTGCCTGACGGAAGTTTCCAATCAGCTGATAAAGTCGCCCTCTTTCACAGTAGGCACGTATGTCACCCGGTGCGAGTGAGATAGCCTGATTAAGGTCAAAAAGAGCCTCATTATACTCATTCAACTCTACTTTCACCTTTCCACGCTGCAGGTATGCCTCTACCGCATTTTGCGGATCCAGGGCGATGGCACGGTCATAGTCCTGTAGCGCTGAATCATACAGCTGTATCTGCTGATACAACAAAGCCCGCCGGAGGTAGCCAGCTCCCCTCTCCGGATCTTCGCTAATGGCGCGGGAATAATCAGAGAGGGCTCCATTCAGATTGCTTTTTCGCCACTGTATGTCTCCAAAGTAGAGATACACATCGGCAGGGCGGCCACCAAGGTCAAGCGAGCGTTGCAAAGACTGCCTGGCGTCATCCAAGCGATCCTGCTTGAGCTGGGTCACGCCCTTATATAGAAAAATTTGAGGGTCCTCCGGAGCCAATTGCTGAGCACGGTTTAATTGACGCTCAGCCTCAGCAAATTCTCCACGCCCGAGGGCAATACGTCCTTTTAGCAGGGCTAATTCTGGACCTGCATCTTCAACCAGCTTTCTTGCCATGCGATCAGCGGCATCTGCATCTCCGGTTTCGAGCAATACCACCGCCTTGCCATAAATTCCTTTTTGGTTCTCAGGGTCCTGAGACAAAATCTCATCCAGGTCATGCTGGGCCTGAATCCACTTTTCCTGTTCCAGATAGACCGTAGAGCGCTGAGTCAAAGCAGGAAGATTTCCTGGCTGCTGAGAAAGTACCCGGTCCAGGGCTTCCATGGCATCCTCTTCGGCTCCCATCTTACCATTGGCCCGGGCCAGCCCCATCCATGCTTCAGTAAGAGTAGGCTTCAACTTTGTAGCCTGACCAAAATCATTGGCCGCTGACTCATATTGCTCCAGGTTTTCATACACCGAACCTCGTCTGGTAAGGGCTTCTGCGGTTATCCGATCCTCCAGCACATGGTTATAGGCGGTGAGGGCCTCTTCCCATTTCTCCGCCTGAGCCAGTACGTCCCCACGGAACAGATTGGCTTCCACCAGGTCTGGCTTCAACAACAACGCCTGCTGCACATCCGAAATGGCTTCTTCTTCCCGACCTAATTGCTGAAGCAGTTTTCCCCTTTCGAAGAATATGCCTGCCTGCTCAGGATCATTTTCCAGCGACTGATCAAGGTCAGCAAGTGCGGCTTCGTAATTCTCTTCTGCCATGTAGATCTGCGCCCGACGGGCTAGCAGGTCGGCTCGCTGAGGGTTAGCTGTGATGGCCGCATTCAGGTCATCCTTTGCTTCAAAAAACCTACCCAACTGACTAAGGATCAAGCCTTTATTCGTAAGGGCTTCCAGGTTTTCGGGCTGCATCCTCAGGACTTCTTCATAATCGGCCAGGGCCTCCTCCGGCTGATCCATGAGTGTCAACATCCGCGCACGCTCAAAATAATATCCTGGTTCGTCAGGATTCAAAGCGATCAATTCATCAAAATAGCTGCGCGCCTGATCGTATAATCCTGCCTGGCTGTAGGCAAGGGTTAGTTCCTGCGCCACCAAAGATCGAAGTCGATCCTGCTTGGGCTTGATCATGGTCAGTGCCTCTATCGCCTGATCGTATTCTTCTAACTGAAGGTGGCGAATTCCCATTCCCCATGCGATAAGTTGCTGGACGTCATGGGACAGTATTGAATCAGCCTGGGTAATGCCAAACCCTTCAATCCGGCTATGCAGGTCTGCCAGTTCAATAAATTCGTCCTCCCTGGCCTGATTCTCCGTGACAAAATACACCCTTAGGTATTCTCGCTTGGTGGTGCTATCTCTGAGATACTGTCCCCAAATAAACAGGTCAGTATTACAGACTTCGGCGGTGGACATGACATCCTGAAAAGTCGAAGGGCAGTTTTCCAACTCCTGATACCTGGGATCGATGGAAAGCCCTCTGTCCCGGAGTCGTTTCAACTCAACTTTTACCGCATTGGTAAATCGATTGGCAGCAGGGCCACAGTTCTCGACTATTTGAAAGGGGAATGCTACGACCCGATACTGGTTACTGGATTCCGGGAAGGGACAGGGCATCAGACCAAATGCATCAGCCTCCGCTTCCTGGTTGCGCAGCATCACGATCAGCGGGGTCGCTATTCCGGCAACTCCAATGGCTACGAGGACCCCGATCAACCAATTACGGCGGCGCTTCTTTGTATTGGACGCCCGCCCCATTTGCTGGTGCATTTCCCGGGTTTTGGCTGCCCCTCGACGCACCGCTCTGGAATTCCCCCTGACGTTGGGGGTATTGTGGTTTGCCTTTGATGGATCATCGAATGGACGAGCAACCTTTTCCCCCTGGCCCGCCATTGTCTTCAACTGCCCAAGGATCTTGCCCCGGGTGGACTGAATCGGAATTGCCAAAGGCAATCGTACCCTCCAGGACAGCGACCGCCATTTGTTTGCCCGGAAGAGGATCCCACCGTCCCACCTGGGTCCATCAGGGAACTGCTTTTCATCCCACTCCAGAGATTCGGTCTCCGGATTATATTTTACTTCCTGGGGAGTATAATCTATGCCTCCACTGACTCCTATCTGGTCAGATGCCTGACGAAGGGTGAGCCCCTGAGCCAGTTTCAGGTAAAAATCTCCGAGCTGATTTTCAGCTTTTGCCCCCGCTGGAAGAGCCAACACCATGGGTACGCCCAGCAATAGCAATTGCTGAACAAAATCTTCATGAGGCGCACTCGGCAATACGACCAACTGTAATTGAGGAAAAGCCGCGATTTGTTGAGCTATTTTCAAAATCAGCTCCTGTCGCTTCTGCTTGTCACTTCCACCAAGTACCTCCTCTGATTGGAACAGTTTTCCATTCAGATGAATTACCTCAACCCCCTGTCGCATGGAAGGATTTACAACGGGCAGTTTCCCGTCTTTGACTTCTCCCAGTCGTTCTACCTTGACATCGCGTTCCTGATCCGCCAGGAGCCAATTATGGATTAGCCCATGGTCATCCAAATCATCCGCAGATTGATCCGGGGTCGCAAAATACCCTACCAGGATTATCTTCTTGCCGATATCGTTAGCCATATATTATCTATACCGAATCTTACTTTTTGGAGAAATAAAGGTAATAATTTATTCACCTGAGCCCTCTCTGGGTTGAGCCATTGGTCAAATCAGCAGCGAGAACCGGATAAGCATCTACAAAAGCAGCGCCATGCTATGCTTATAACAAATGATTTTGACAGACTAAAATAAACATCCTCAGGCATTTCACAGTTCTGCTGCCGGAATACATCCGGGAAAACAGGTATTAACCAAAAGCTCATTCTGGGTATGGAGGTTAAATAACTATCTGAAGGACAGCAATATTGAATCATTCTCATGGAAATTATTAGCGGAAAGAACATTCTCGTGGTAGGCGCTACTGGTGGCATCGGCCATCAGGCCGCCAGGATGCTAAAGGAATCTGGTGGCAATGTCATGATTACCGGTCGCGATGCGGCCAAATTGAGTGAAGTACAGCAGGACCTGCACCTTGCAGATGACAGGGTATTTCAGGTCGATGTTTCCCAGGAAGATCAGGTACAATCCATGGCGGACTCGGTCCATCAGCAGGTGGAGAAACTGGACATCCTGATCATCGCCTCCGGTGTCGGCATAATCAAGCCCCTTGAGCAACTGAGCATGGAGGATTTTCAGCAAACGGTAAACGCCAATCTGTTGGGGCCATTCCTTTTGATGAAGGCTTTCTTACCCTCCATGAAAGAGGCCAAAAAAGGACTCATCCTCAACATTCCCGGCGTGCTGGGCAAAGTGCCGATGGCAGGTGCTTCCCTCTATGCTGCTACTAAATATGGCCTGAATGGCATGGTAAAGTCCCTGCGCGAGGAACTTCGGCGAACAGAAATCAGGATCAGCAACCTGTACCTTGGCGGAGTCGACACACCATTTTGGGACAACATTGACATGAAGGTGGCCCGGAACAAGTTCATCGTGGAAAAGGAAGCTGCACGCGCAGTTTGGTTCATGTGTCAGCAACCCAGCAGCGGAGTGCTCAGTGAGATGGTGATTCAACCGTTCAATCATCAGGCGATCTAACCAAACCGACATCCAACACATAATCCCATGACCCTGGAGAGTAATCTTTCAGGGTCAATTTTTTGCTCCTCAATTTTTGGTGCCCCCTGTCTGATCTCCCTTTTGAAGGAATGGAAAGTTTGGTAAAAATGGAAATAGCCCTTATTCTTAATTCTTAGAGGCTGTTTAGGTTTTGGTGTTTCGAGGCCAATGGAGGAAAATCGCTGCCTGGGCCCTTCATGCCTTCATTTCCTCCATACCTGTTCATTATAGTTATTTTTGGCCTTCTACTTATGCCTTAGGACTTTGTAGCATGAATAGTTCCCATTCTCCTGTTTTTTCCTGGATCGGCCTCATCATTTGGAGTCTGTATGGATTAGGGGTATTCTACCCTTCCCTATTCTGGACAACCAATTTCCTGGCCTTTCTCCCCCCAATAGGACAAATTTCATTGCTTAGCATTTCGTTGCTCCTGGTTCTACTTCCATGGGCCTCCGCAGCAGCAGCTATTCCGGACAAAATCGGAGATTTTTTCAAAACCCGGGAGCGAATGATCATTAGCATCGTTACGGTGGCCGCACTTGTTCTAATGTTCACCGTTCCGATTGCCAACGACTACTATGGTGATGCCTACCAGCTAAGGAAATTTGCTTCCAACACCATAGAAACCATTCCTCAAGGAGCTCATGATGCTTTTTTTTCGACCACCTTCAGTCCATGGTCAGGACATCAATGGGTGCTGAGCCTGGTTACATACCTGACCTATCTACTGGGTGTGACTTATGGACAGGCTTTCATGATTCTGGACGGGGTCTGTGGAAGTCTGGCCATTCTGATCTGGATGCTATTTCTTCATCGGTCCATTCCCGCGCCATTTGCCCGAATTCTCCTCGCATTGGCCATGATTTCAGCCCCCTTTATGCTGTTGTTCTGGGGCCACTATGAGAGCTATGCTCCATTATTCCTGATCCTGATGGCCTGGGTAACCCAGGGATTCCGGTACCTTGAAACAGGCAAAAAGGAAACCCTGCTGGTATTGGGCGTCCTGCTACTCCTCGGGATCAGAGTTCATACAGTAGCACTACTTTTGGTTCCGGGCCTGCTACTCCTCTATCTCCTCCGTCAGAAAAAAATAGCACCCAACTGGAACAAAATAGGCCTGTTTGGCCTGGTCCCCATCTTTGTGGCTGGAGCCATTCTCTACTTTTTTATTTTTCAGGATCACCTGGACAGCCGGGACATTGAGCCTGATGCAGACGGGTATTCCCATCTATTCCTCCCACTTGTTTCTCCAGCCCCGCCACTAGATCGCTATAACCTCCTGAGCTTTAACCATCTGCTGGACTATATGCTGGAAACCATGATCTGGGCTCCCGTGGGAATTCTCGTTTTGTTTGGAATGCTGATTTCCCGCTTCAGGGCCATCAACTGGCAGGAGCCGCTGCTTCTGTGGTCGGGGTTCAACCTTATCATCCTGGGTGCCTTTTTCTTTATGGTCAACCCCCTGCTCTCCATGCAAATGGACTGGGACATGATGGCCATTCCGGCCCCTTTTCTCCTCATTTTCATTGCCTCAATCCTCAGGCAGTTTCCCGAGGGAAACAGTTTGCTCAAGCGGGCCTTATTTCCCGGAATTGGAATTGCCCTTCTTGCAGGCAGTATTTTCTGGGTGGAAACTCATCCTCAACCCGGATCAGAGCGACTAATGGCCCTGGGCATCAGAACCTTTGAGGGGTATCACACATGGTCACACCAGATCATTGACTTTTCTCTCAAAGAGGATCAAAGTGAACCTGAGCGATACGGACAAAGGCTTGCAGCTACCATAGAACACCTGCAGCCGTATGCGACTATTGGAAATGACAAGGAATACAGCCGTCTACTCAAAGACATGGGCAGATACCAGTTGAGGAATAAAAAGGACCTCAACCAGGCCATCTATTACCTCAACGCAGCCGCAGAAGCCTACCCAAGGGAATACCAGTACCTTACTTTGCTGATGGAAGCGAACTACAGGCTTCAGAATTTTGATGAGGCCCTGCGGGTCAGCCGAAAAATGATCGAGGAGGAAACTCCTTCCAAAATTCAGGCCCTCCGCATTGCGACTCAATGTGCCCTTGAGGCCAGAGCATATGAGGAAGCAGGAAAATATGCCAGGGAGATCATCACCCTGGAACCCGATAGCTTGTTTTTGGAGGTAACCAACCGAATTGAAAGAGGAGACCGGGTGGATTCTTTGATTTTTCTGTTTGTCAGGTCGGAATAGGAATCCCCTGTTCATACTTTTTCCTTTTTGCAACCCCCGACCACTACCCTTCTTCCAATTCCACCGAGGGGTTTGTAACTTGAGTTATGGCCAAAAAGGAAGGAAAAATCCTGATTGTGGACGATGATCCCGATGTGCTACTCAGTGGCAGGTTATTGCTTAAGCGCCACTTTAGCATCGTACAAACTGAGCGGGACCCCAAGCGCATTCCCAAACTGCTCGCTCAGGAAGACTTTGACCTCATCCTGCTGGACATGAATTTCAGCGCGGGCGAGGTTGACGGCAGCGAAGGAATCAGGTGGATCCACAAAATCGCTGAAATCAGTCCTTCTACCCCTGTTATCATGATAACAGCTTACGGACATGTTGACATGGCTGTCAAGGCGATGAAAGAAGGGGCTACGGACTTTGTCAGCAAGCCCTGGCAAAATGAAAAGCTTTTGGCTACTGTAAAGGCAGTTTATCTGCTGAGCCAGTCCAAGAAGGAATTAAGCCAGCTACAGTCGCGGCAGATGATTATGAATCAGGATGAGGAACAACGAAGCGGTCCCCTCATCATTGGGCAGAGCGAGTCCATGCAGCAGGTTTATGCCACCATCGACAAAGTCGCCCGTACTGATGCCAATGTGCTCATTCTGGGGGAAAACGGTACGGGCAAAGAACTCATTGCCCGGGAAATCCACCGTCAGTCTGATCGCGCTCGGCAGGCATTCATCAATGTGGATCTCGGGGCCATCACCGAAACGCTGTTTGAGAGTGAACTGTTTGGCCATAAGAAAGGAGCATTTACCGATGCGCGTGAAGACCGCGCGGGACGTTTTGAGGTTGCCTCTGGTGGGACACTGTTTCTGGATGAGATCGGCAACCTGTCTCTTCCTCTTCAGGCCAAATTGCTAACGGTGCTACAAAACAGACTGGTAACCCGGGTTGGAACCCACAAACCCATCGAGGTAGACATCAGGCTGATATGCGCGACCAATATGCCTCTTTATGAGATGGTCAAGGATCAGACTTTTCGGCAGGACCTGCTATACCGGATCAATACGGTCGAGATCCAGCTACCAGCTCTGAGGGATCGGGTAGAGGACATCCCCCTACTGGTAGATCATTTTTTGCAGCTTTATTCGCAGAAGTACCAGAAGAAAGGAGCGAAAGTAGCCGCCAACACCCTCAAGAAACTTCAAAAATACCACTGGCCAGGCAACATCAGGGAACTGAGACACGCAGTGGAGCGAGCGGTTATCCTCAGCGAAGAGCGCATCCTGCAGCCTTCGGACTTTACGTTTCACATCGAAGACCGGGAAATCGGTCAGGGTGAGCTCCCCATTGATGGTTTTAACCTGGAGGAAATGGAAAAATTGATGATCCGGAAGGCCATCACCCACCACAGGGGAAATATCAGTCAGGCGGCACGTGACCTCGGGATAACCCGGGCTGCACTTTATCGCCGGATGGAAAAGTATGGACTATGAGGCCTGCCCTTTCCCAGTCTCCCTAAACCTTCTGGTCCATTTAACACAGATAAAAGCCCTCCGAAAATATCCGGAAGGCTTTTATTATTTGTGGAATGTTCCCCTGGGAATACGTCTCTATCGTACCAGGATCTTCACCACTGATGAATACATGCCGCTGGTAAGGCGTACAAAGTAAACACCAGGCACCATGGTCTGAACGGGGAAGGTAACCTGCCCATTGCGCTCGCGGTCACTGCCAACCTGTGCAACTGCCTGAACCTGACCTTTCAAATCCAGTACTTCTACACGGGAAGTGCCTACAAGTTCGTTATACCATACAGTGAGCAGTTCATCAACCACAGGGTTGGGAGCAACTGCCAGATCTGGGGAAGTTGCAGTACGCAATTCCATTGGCATCTGATTCGGCACTGCTGTTGAGGTACCCTTGTTCTCTTCAAAGATGGGGGTAAACACCAGTCCGGTAGTAGGGTCTCCTTCTACAGTCTGGGCATTCATTTTAGATACGCCCATAGAAAGAAGAACAAAGATGGCAAATGCGGCAACAAGGTATGACTTTTTCATAATTACAAGATTAAGAGTTTGTGGTTGTTTATCAATTGTTTACGATACAATTGTATGGAATTTCACAATAAAACAAAAAAATATTTTTTTGTTTTATTATTATTCATTTTATGCATTAAATTTTCCAACATGATGCAATTACTGAAATCGCCTCAAAATCAACTACTTATCATTTGCGTGAATAATCAATAAAATCGCGCTTATTTAATTCCAAAATCGTTACATAAATATCCAAATTAATCAAACTCCTTACTATCGTATAAATTGATATTTCAGTCTAAACCGTGATTGGCATCAAAAAGGGACAAAAAGACCCAGATTATTTTTATTTGAATCCTGAAAAGTCTCATGTGGAGAAACTTTACCATACCATTTACGCAGAAAAAATTACAGTTCATCCCGCCACAGCGTCCGATCAGCCCATACCAGCAAAACTAGTCGCATCTGGGCTAGACAATCTGTGTCACTTTTCATAAATTGAACTTCCGTTCATCCAAAGACTACCTAATGGTACGTAAGTTCAGTACGATCCTCCCTCTGGTTTTCTTTTTTTCAGCCATTTCCGCATTTGCCCAAAGTCCTCGTGATAGCCTCATGGAAGTGTATCGCTATGGTGAAGGAACAGGTAAATTTGAGGCAATGCTCAGGCTTGCTGAAAGCTATATGTCTGATTCTGTGAGCTTTTCGGTGCAGCTCTGTGAAGAAGTGTTACAGGAGGCCCAGAAAAAAGACGAGATCAGGTTCAAGATCATGGCATATGACCTCATGGGTAGAGGATATGTCTATCAGGGGCAAAATGTAATTGCTGCCGACCTCTTCGAGAGAGCCCTGAGGTATAGCAAGGAAACAGAGTATCTCGACCACTATGGTCACCTGGTGAATTCACTGGGAGTACTATATCAGCAGATTGGCCGATATGAAGACGCCCTTTATAATCTCCTGGAGTCAAAAAAATGGTGGGAAGACCACGACGATGAACTCCGATTGACCTACACCCTCATCAATCTGGGGAATCTACAGATACAGCTGAATAAACTGGATCAGGCAAAACCCGTACTGGAGGAATGCCTTGCAAACTCCTTAAGACTCAACATCCTCAACCTAGTGGTGATGTCCTATAATGGTCTTGGGAGCATCCAGGAAATCAGAGAAAATTATCATCAGGCCATGGAGTTGTATGAAAAGGCCTACAACTTCCAGCAGGAAAACAATCTGCCTGCCTCGCTGGCCATTTCATCTCTGGGCAACATTCACAACATTCTCATCGAGCAGGGGCAGGACGGCCGTGCCCAGCAGTACTATCTCAAGGCCCTGGGACTGGCAGAGGAGACTCAACAACAGCCGGTCCTGCAACGTCTGCTCAAGCAGCGGGCTGATGCATTTTTAAAACGCGGAAGCCTGGATCAGGCCATTGAACTATACCTTCAAAGCCTGAACTCTGCGGAAAAAATGGGGCTTAAAAAAGAAGCCGAAGAAATTTACGCCCAGCTGACCAAGTGCTACGAAACCAAAGGCGACTTCCAGACGGCCCTCTTCTTCCATGAACGATTTGCGGAAATGCGCCATGAACGATATGAAGAAGTGAGCAGCCAGCGCATTCATGAACTTCAGACCCGATATCAACTGGAGGAAATGGAAGCCAGTATCCAAAGTTTGCAGGAGGAAAAAAAGCGGCAACAAACCCAAAACCTCATCCTGCTACTGGTCATCACTGCAGTTAGCATCGCCCTGATTGCGCTGTATTCCCGCTATCAGTACAAGCAACGGGCTGAGAAAGTCCTGACGGACCGCAATGTGGAAATCGAGAAGCAGAATGAGATTATCCTGAGACGGAGCAAAGAGATTCTGAATCAGAACCACCTGCTGGAAGGACAGTCCGGAAAAATCAAGCTTCAAAACCGAAAACTCACGGAAGTGAATGAGGAACTGGAGCAACTGGCCTATGCTGTTTCACATGACTTGCGCGAACCCCTCCGGACTATCAACAGCTACCAGGGTCTCCTCATCAGGAGATATGAGGACAAACTGGATGATGCCGGTAAAGAATTTTTGAGGTATGCGGCGGACGGCACCAACAGACTACAGGCACTCGTCACAGATATGCTGGATTATAGCAGGCTGGGAAGAAATACTGCTCCACAGGAGTCCGTAGACCTGAATGACCTCATGGATCAACTTTACCAGCATATTCGACCAGCGGTCAAAGAAAAGAATGGCAGCATCAACATCGAGCACCTTCCTACTGTATTGGGCCGGGGAACAGAGCTATTCCTGCTGTTTCAGAACCTGATTTCCAACAGCCTGAAGTTTGCCCATCCTGAGCGTCCCCCACGGATCAACATTTCCTACGAGAAGAAGGGGGCCAATTACCAAATCAGGGTTGAGGACAATGGCATCGGAATTCCCATGAGTGAGAAGGAGCGTATTTTCCGGATCTTCTACCGATACGGGGACAATGGACAGCCAGGGACCGGAGTAGGGCTTGCGATCTGCAAGAAGGTGGTACGAAACCATGATGGGACCATTGAGGTATCATCCAAAATGGACCAGGGAAGCACATTCATTGTTACCTTGCCTACCGATGGAGTTACCCGTAAAACCCTGGGGCCAGAAGCCTGAGAACTTCATCCCTAATCCTTGACACCCCCTATCATCATGGGAAAAATCCATGCTATTCAATTCTGGACAGCCTGTTTGTTGGGTATGTTCATGCTACACTCCTGTCAGTCAACCACCCAGAACCAGACGGAGTCAGCTTCCCAATCGCAGACCTCGGATTCATTGCCTACCTCTCGCAGTTCTGGTGGAGAGCATGATACTACCGGAAACACCATCCTGGTCCTGGGAAACAGCATTGCCGCAGGATATGGCCTGCAATTGGAGCAATCCTTCCCCAGTCTCTTGCAAAACCGGATTGACTCCCTGGGCCTGGATTATCAGGTAGTGAATGCCGGCCTTAGCGGAGAAACTACCACGGCGGGAGTCAACAGGCTGCCCTGGTTGCTACGGCAACCCGTTGATATACTCATCATTGAACTGGGAGGAAATGACGGTCTCCGAGGGATAGATCCATCTGTGACGGAGCAAAACCTGCTCAAGATGATCGACCTGGCACGAGCAAAATATCCACAGATTGAGATCATCCTCTGTGGGATGCTGGCCCCCCCCAACATGGGCCCTGCTTACACCGAGCCGTTTCAGGCAGTATTTGACAAAGTCGCCGACGAAAAACAGACCTTACTGGTCCCCTTTATCCTGGAGGGAGTCGCCGGAATCCCAGGACTCAACCAGGAGGATGGGATACATCCCACTCCAGCAGGCCAGGTCATAGTTGCCGATAATGTCTGGCAGATTCTGGCCCCTCTGCTAGGAAAGTCCTGAAGCCCTCGCCCCTAGGGACAGCAAGACAAACAGCTGATTACCAATACCTTAAACCCCTCTCATTGTACGGTTTCTTCAGGATGAGAGCTAAAAAACAGGTTCTGCCTCGTAAATAACGTCAGTTTCGGGTTTTATTTCTCCTAAGGGACTGGTGTGTCGCCTTCAGCGGGACCTACCTTTTTTCAAAAAAAGGTAGGCCAAAAAACTTCGGCATTTCAGGCTTCCCTGCAAGCCGCCCCGAGCGCCAAATGCCGGGCCAGCGCCGCCCCAAGCTTGCTTTATAGCTTTTTTTTAAGGGGTTTTGAAAACAGGCAGGTTTCTCTCTGCGTCCTTGCGCCTACCGCTATGCGGCATCTTCGATCTGCGTGAGAATAATATGCGGCGTATTATTCTTCAAATTGCTGCCCTACAAAAGAAGTAAGCAAGAAAAGTTCGGCATTTCAGGCTGCCCTACAAGCCGCCCCGAGCGCCAAATGCCGGGCCAACGCCGCCCCAGGCTTGCTTTAGGTTGCCTGTTCCAATTGGAATTGAAGCCCAGAAACTCAAAATTCACGTTAAATGGGCAGAACCTGTTTTGACATTTCAGTCTTGCTGAAGGATTGCGATGCTACTCCGACACGAAGTTTTCCACGTTTTCATGGATGTACATCTCATCCTGAATGCTGTCTGCGGAAATGTTTTCCAGGAAGATATTTTTCACGGGGAGTTCCGCCTGTGCCATGATTCGTGAGATGAACTTTACATCCTTGGACTGGAAATTGGTCAGATGGATGTCTTCGATGGGAGTAAGTTTGCGCTCGTAGGTAGGGACCAGGTTGCGCCACTGATACAGGACGTCGGTCTCAATGCCGAGGATGCCCTGGTCGATCTTGCCAGACACGATGTTGCTTACGTAGATGTCCTTCACGTAGCCGCCTCGGCGCTCATTGGTTTTGATATATACCAGGTGGTAGAGCTTGGCACCGTCTTCTACTTCGCAGCTATCCATGAAAACCCGCTCCACTCCGCCGGACAGTTCGCTGCCGATGGCCAGTAGTTGGTGGCCGTTTTTCACGAGACAGTTTCGGATCACGAGGTCTTTGGTGGGGGTATTCAGGCGCCAGGCATCCTGATTCCGGCCAGATTTGACCGCGATGGCATCGTCGCCCTGGTCAAAGACACAGTCTTCGATGAGCATTTTCTGGCTCATCTCAGGATCTACGCCATCGTTGTTGTGTCCGTGGGCAAATACGTTCACCTTGCGGATCACCACATTGGTGGATTGATAGGGGTGGATCACCCAGAAGGGGCTGTTGGTGATGGTCACGCCTTCCAGCAGTACATTTTCACAGCGGTTGAACTGGATGAAGTGCGGGCGCAGGTGGGAGCTGTCATCCACCATGACCCGTTCTTCTACGGGCACGTCCTGGGCCGCCATGTGGTAGAGCCGCGCCAGGCTGTTCATGTGCGGGCGGGGACGGGCAAACCAGACTTCCCAGACGTCCATTTGGGCTTTCAGTTCTCCTTGCCCGGTGATGGCGACGTTTTCACATTCGAAGGCATAGATCAGGGGCGAATAGTTGTAACACTCCATGCCTTCCCAGGTGGTGTGTACCGCTGGCAGATAGTCCGCTGGATCACCCGAAAAAAGCAGGGTCGCCCCTTCTTCCAGGTGCAGGTTCACATGGCTTTTGAAGTGGATTTTACCTGTCAGCCATTCGCCACTGGGAACGACCACCACTCCCCCACCCTGGCTGGAGGCGGCGTCCATGGCAGCAGCGATGGCCTCGGTGGTTTTCTGCTGATCGCCCTGGACAGCGCCGAAGTCCGTGATGGGCAGGCGCTGACAGGCGCTGAAATCGGGAACATTGATCTGAACCTCTCCAAAGGGAGCTGTTACCGAGATTTTCTCGATGCTCGGCTTCTCCGGCGCTGGCTCAGAACAGGCGAACCACAGGAGGGAAAAGGTGATGAGTAGGTAGCTGGTTATTGTTTTCATCTTGAATTATTGAGATCGTGAGATAAGCGGCTTTGCTCAGAGGGCCTTGATGATTGGTTGTACCACTTCTACCCATCGCTGGTACCCTGCGGGGGTGAGGTGGACGCCGTCTCGGGTCAGGGACTCCTCCATGTCGCCATTTTCATCCACAAAGGCGGCATGCAGGTCGATCAGTTCGTAAGGGTTTGCTGCTTCCTGCTCCTGCAGGATCTGGTTGACCTTCAGGATATCCACCTTCAGAAAATCCCGCCGGGTAGGGAGCACCGTGCAGACGAAAGTCCGGGTTTCCGGCAGTCGTTTGTGCAGGGTCTGGGCGATGTTGACGATGTTTTCGCCCACATAGGTTGGGGAGGGAATGGTATGTTCATACAGGAGGTCTGGGCGGCCATGGGCTTCGTGGTGGTAGTTGAAGAGGTCGTTGATGCCAATCAGCAAAAAAACCGCGCGCGGTTTGTAGTACACCAGTTCGTCCAGCCGGGCCAGGACGCCGTCGGTCACATCGCCCGCGATGCCACGGTTGCGGACATGGGCCACGCCAAATTTTTCGCTCCAGTCTCTCCCCTGCTCGGTGATGCTGTTCCCCACCAACACGATATCGCCTACTTCCAGCGGATCTTCCCGAAAGGCCGCGATTCGCTGACGATAGTGGTTCTCTGTCCAGTTGTTGTGGTATTTCACCTTCGCATCAGCCGAGGGATAGAGGTCGGCAGAATTGGGCTCTTTGCGCTGAGAGGCACATCCCAGGACTATGAGGATCAGGGCGAGAGATGATAGAAGGGGAAGGAGTGGTTTGTTCATGTGGGAATCATATAGAAGAAATAAATGCAGAAAACATCTTTTCAAATCCTAATCTCTCACTTCACCGCCTCCGCCAACCCACAGCCTTCCAGTTTCCTGAGGGCCTCAGCGACCAGTTTGGCATTGATAATGGCTCCTTCTTCTGTCGTATGGGTGTGGTCTTCGAGAAATAGATTTTTGGATACGTATTCCTGCCCCAATTCCTCGTATTTGCTGGCGACCAGGTCATTGAGGTCGATGAAGTAGGCCCCTTCCATCTCGGCGGCTTCTCTGGCCCACTTGACGTAGCTGTCGGTACTTCTGATCACGGAGTCTCCCTCCCACTGATTTCTGGCCACCAGGGAGCATACGATGGGAATGGCTCCCTTGGCCTTGGTGTCGGCGATGTACTTGCGGATGTACCAGCCATAGGATTTCACGATCTCCCGCCGTCCGGTGATCATGTTGTCGATCTGCTCGAATTCTTCACCATTGCCCTTGATCGAACCTCTGGCCCGGTGGTTGTCGTTGATGGCGCTGCCATCGTTGTGCCCAAACTGGATGATGACGTAGTCTCCAGAGTCCAACTGATCGTGGACATCATTCCACAAACCTTCTGAAATGTAGGACCGGCTGCTTCGGCCTCCACGGGCGCGATTGACCACAGCGACCTGGGTGGTGTCCAGTTCATCGGCCAGAAATGCTCCCCAGCCCCAAAGGCCGGTTCGGGGACCTGAGCCACGGCTTACGGTGGAGTCTCCGACCAGATAGACGGTGGGTTTTTCGGATTGGGGGATCGTGAAGAGCATCGCGATCAGCGAAAAAATAATGGTCTTAAAGGTCATGTAGATGAAAGTGAAATTTTGACGAAGGTTTTATTCACGACATTACCTCAAAAAATATCACTCAAAATCCTACCTGCTGTTCTGCTCCGTTGGGTTGTCCGATGCATTCCGCTTGAGTAGATTTGTTTGAACCCCGCAAATATTACCTCGCATATGAGAATTGCCATTTTCGCCCTCATGGCGGCTTTACTGGCCGCCTGCACGACGCCCAAAGAATCTCCGGAAACCCAGACTGCATCGGTCGATACCTTCCCCGACGGAACCGAAATCTCCGACTGGTTTCGCGATACCAGCAAAGTAGAACTGGCCTCTCTCGGCACAGCCTACAACATCGCCGAGCATGGAGCTATCGCCAATGACAGCACCATCCTCAACACCGAAGCCATCCAGCAAACCATCGACCTCGCCGCCGAAAATGGCGGTGGTGTGATCGTCGTTCCCGAAGGAACCTTCATGTCGGGAGCGCTCTTTTTCAAGCCGGGTACCCACCTGCACGTCGAGGAGGGAGGCATGCTCAAAGGCTCCAACGACATCAGCCACTATCCCAAGATGCCTTCGCGCATGGAGGGACAAAACCTGGACTACTTTCCGGCGTTGGTCAATGCCTACGGAGTGGATGGGTTTACCATTTCGGGCAAAGGCACCATCGACGGCAACGGGCTGGAATACTGGAAGGCCTTCTGGCAGCGCCGAGAAGAAAATCCCAAATGCACCAACCTGGAAGTGTCACGGCCTCGGCTGGTCTTCATCTGGGACTGCGACGACGTGCAGATCCAGGACATCCGCCTGCAAAACTCAGGCTTCTGGACCACCCACCTCTACCAGTGCAACAATGTCAAGATCCTCAATGCTTCGATTTACGCGCCCCGCGAGCCCGTCAAAGCGCCTAGTACCGACGCGGTGGACGTCGATGTTTGCACCAATGTCCTGATCAAAGGCTGCTATATGTCGGTCAATGACGATGCGGTGGCCATGAAGGGCGGTAAAGGCCCCTGGGCGGACGAAGACCCCAACAATGGCCCTAATCAGAACATCCTGATCGAAGACAACACCTATGGCTTCTGCCACTCGGTCGTCACCTGCGGCAGCGAAAACATCCACACCCGCAACGTGCTGATGCGCAACTGCACCGTCGAAGGAGCGCAGCGCCTGATCTTCCTGAAAATGCGTCCCGACACGCCACAGAAGTACGAATACCTCACCATCGAAAACGTAACCGGATCGACTCGTGTCGGCATTTACATCCGTCCCTGGACGCAGTTCTTTGACCTCCAGGGCCGGGAGACTGCACCAGTCTCTACGTCGAGCAACATCACCTTCCGCAACATCGAACTGGACTGCGAAAAATTCGCCGAAGTTGGCATCACCGAACACGATCGCCTCGCTGACTTTAGCCTGGAAAATATTCAGTTCACCTCAGGCAAAGCCCAGCTTGACACCGCCCTCTTCGATGGGATCATGATCCGTGATGTTACCATCAACGGTGAGGCATGGCAAGGAGGAGAGATCGCTGCCGCCGCTGCTGAAGCAGAAGAAGAGCTGAAGGTGTTTGAGTAAAGCATCGTCAGGGTACGCGGTATTGCCGTTTACACTCGTGAGTCCTGGGACGGCGAAGCCAGACAACCAATCACCCTGCTAGCGCGGGAGTCTCTCTCGTGTGGTTCTTTTGCGGACTGAGTCCGGGGACGCTGCACACCTGAGGGGACTCCGGCGCGAGCGAGGGAGGGGCCTCTGCTGCGAACATAAGAGTTTCCTCCCTCTATCGCACCAGCCCTCTCCCTCCAAAGGGAGACACCCGCGGTGGCACTGAGGATGATCATGGCCTTTAGCACTGCTTCAGCAGTGCCGCTCGTGAGCTTCTCCGAAGCGAAACGTCAAGTCTAAGCATCACCCTGCTAGCGCGGGAGTCTCTCCCGTGTGGTTTTATTGCGGACTCAGTCCGGGGAGGATACACACCGGAGGGGACTCCGGCGCGAGCGAGGGAGGGGCCTCCGCTGAGAACACAAGAGCTTCCTCCCTCTATCACACCAGTCCTCTCCCTCCAAAGGGAGACACCCGCGGTGGCACTGAGGATGATCACGGGGCCTTTAGCACTGCTTCAGCAGTGCCGCTCGTGAGCTTCTCCGAAGCGAAACGTCAAGTCTAAGCATCACCCTGCTAGCACGGGAGTCTCTCCAGTGTGGTTCTTTTGCGGACTCAGTCCGGGGACGCTGCACACCGGAGGGGACTCCGGCGTGAGCGAGGGAGGGGCCTCCGCTGAGAACACAAGAGCCTTCTCCCCTCTATCGCACCAGCCCTCTCCCTCCAAAGGGAGACCCACGAGGTGTCACTAAATCCAACCTCACGGCATCGGCACGATGCCCTCATACCGAATCTGCCAGTCCTCCGGAAAGCCTGGCAGGTTTTCTTTGTGGCCATCCGTTCCGGCGGCCATCATCGCCAGGGCTGTCAACAGCCCGCCATTGCCGGGCAGGTAAAGCCGAAGTCGGTCGTCCTGGTAGTTGTGCCCATTTTTGAGGTAGGTATTGGTTTGGATATCCATCAGCAGGGCATCAATGGCCTTTTCGGGCAAATTAAGCCGGGTGGCGGTCATCGCCGTCATCGGGAAGTCCCAGCCCCAGGTGTCGTGCCACTGCCAGTCACTCCAGATTTTGTCGAAGGTGTTGCGCATCACGGTGGTGTCAAATCCCTCCGTCGCAGGCAGCATCCCGAAAGTCCCCAGTACGCTGGGATGGTCGGTCATGAAGCGCTCGGTAGTATAGGAATCGGTCGCGCTTTCGGTGGCCAGGTACAGGCCATCCTGCTCAGGCAAGGGCGAAAGGCCGCTTAGCACCTCGTCCCATTTTGCCTTGCGGGAAAGTCCCATTCGCTCGCGCCACTGCTGGGCAGTTCCCAGCGCCCAGCGCCAGTAGGCCAGTTCGTAAGTCGGGTTGAAAGTCTCGGACGGCTCAAAGCGTTCCTGAGCAGCGATCACGCCCGGCCCCAGGATGTAGCGCCCCAGCGTGGAGTCGTACCAGGCAAAATCCGCCATGAAGTCGGCAGTCTCTTCGATGATCTGCTGGTATTTTTTCAGGGTGGCTTCATCCTTTTTTGCCCGATAAATCAGCTCGGCAAAGCAAATCGGATGCGGCTGCTGCCAGAGCAGGTAGGAACCGACGGAAGAAGCCGTTTCACCACCCCAGGGATCGGTCATCTTTTGCCAGCGAAGGCCTTCAAATCCCTGACGCTGAGCGATTACCCGTGCCACACTGTCGTTTCGGAGGTACCAATCAAGGTGGTTTTCGAGGACCTCGGTACGCCCCCACAGGGCGAAGTGTACCCCATGCCACCAGGCCATTTCCATGTGGGGCTTGCCGTACCAGGAGTTGAAGGTCAGGCCCGTTTCCTGGGGTGGCGTCATGCCACCATTGTTGACGTGGGTCAGGTACTGTGAAAGGACCATCCGCCGCTCTAATTCAGCGGCGCGTGGGTCTTCGACTTCGCCAAAATCAATCATCCCACCTGACTGCCAGAATTCCTGCATGTCGGCATGAACATTCTCCCGAAAATCTGTGAATTGGAATGGCTCGATGGGGACTTCCGCTTGAGAAAAAGCCACGCTGAAGCTCCAGGTTTCATCTGCTGCTTCAGGCTGAATCACAAAGCCATGTGATTCGGTTAATATGGACTGAATGGCCTGTTCGGAAGCAACCGCGGTAACATATCGCATCGCATCCAACTCACGGGAAATGCTGAAGTGCTCATCGTCCGACTGATCGAGCGTCAAGCGGCTTTGTTCATCGGCCTCGTAATAAACGGCTTCGTCCAGCCACTTATCGGTGGGATAAGGAAATTTTATTCGCAGCGAAAGGCGACCTTCTGCCAGCAGCGAACTTTTCACCCGGACTCCCAGTCGATCCGCTTCCTGGCTGACGAATGAGATCACTTCCACCGGAACTCCCTCTATTTCAAACCTGCTGATCAATTCGCCCTCATAAGGCTTCAGCGTCTGATCGATTTGTTCCAAATCCTCCAGCAAAACGGGCTGACCATCCTGGTTGAGGATCTCCCAGCCAACATTCGCGAGGTGTATGCGGTGGGGATTCTGGCGCACAAAATTGGCAGCCGCCCACTCACGCGAGCCAGAGGGCCACTGCCGCGCATACGGAATCATCCGTCCATGGGAGGCCAATGGCTTCATCGACTCCTCGACGCGGTAGTTCTCGGTATTGGGGAAGCTGTGCCAGCCCCACTCGGACTGGGTGCCAAGCGGCACGCCGTGATGGTATTCCACCGGGAAGGTCTGCAAGCCGGTGATGTCCATGGTCATGGCAAAGCGGCCATTGCCCAGGGTCAGCGAGTTGAGGGTATCGACCTCGGTGAGGTAGACGTTGTGTCGGCTGACGACGGCCTTCCGATCGATGGAGTTGTCGGTTGTAGTCTTTTCCTGACAGGAGAAAGCAAGCAGAACGAGAATGAGTAGGTAGCGGTTCATGGGGTTGGGTTTTGCGAGATGGAATCTCGAAGACTATAGGAGATCGACAATCAGAGTCGTCGATCAACCGGATAAAGAGCGTCAGGAGACGCGAGGACAAAGCGTTTCGGCTTGCAAAGCCTCACGAGCGCCTCCGCCCTTGGGCGGAGGTTACATGAGTAGATGCGACATGGTCGCATCCCTGCATCTCTATTCCTTCGTCCCCAGCGGTACCAACTGCACGGGTCCAAGCAGCCCCGAAGGATAGGGCTCCCAATGATCGGCATGGAAGAGACCCGTTTCGGGATCGCGGTTTTCGCGGTCGTGGGCGGGAAAGTTGGTGTTGTAGAACTTTCGGTAAGGGATGCCCTCCTGGTCCATGTAGATGATGCGATTGGCCATGAGGTTGGAAACCTCGATGCGGAGCTGATTGTCCGTTGCATTCAACGCTCCGCTAGGAAGTACCACGGAATAATCCGGCCCAATCAGTGTAGCCACCTTTTCGCTATTGAGGAAAACCGTCGCACTTTGCTGCACCTCGCCCAGGTCGAGGCGATAGGCATCCACCTCGCCTTCCGGCGCATCAAATGTCGCTTCGTAGGCCAGTGTACCCGAGAAATGGGCGAGTTCTTCGCTCATGCCCGGCCAGGAAGTCAGGGCCGAAAGTTCTACCGAAGCTGGCTCTGTAGGGCCACCTTTCACATAACTCATTTGCCAGGGGCCGCTGATGGCAAGTGCAGCGCCATTTTCAGACCAGTAAGGGAACAGATCTCCCATAAAGGGTGTTGCGGAGGTCTTGACGATGCAGCTTTCGCCGGGACGAAGTTGCAGGTAGACTTTGCCATCCTGCACTTTGGCCAGGCCTTTGGTGTCGGTCATCGGATCAAAAATGGCAGCGTATGCTTCCATTTTGCCCAAAGAAACATATTGATCGATGGTCTTATCAGTCCAGTTGGCGATGAAGTACACCTGCCCAGTTCCGTCGTGCTTGCGAATGGTCTGCAAGCCCAAATCGGCCAGGTCTTCACGGGCAACCTTCGCATGGCTGAGCAAAGAATCCAGCGATTCATGCGTGATTACATTGCCCACAATCCCTGCTTTCAATTCCTCAAAAGCCTGTTGCCTTTCTGCCAGATTGCCCAAACCGGGTACGTCCTCAGGCAAGTGCTTGTGAAACAGAATCGTGGCTCCATCATCGGCCAGACGCCTAAGGGCCTCCATGGTTTCCAGGGGAAGGTACTCCGTAGCGGGTACCAGAATGGTCTGGTAGCGGTTGCCGTGGCTGAGCAGTTCTTTGCCTACCACGCCCAGTTCCTGCACCTGTCGGTCAGAGATCAGGTCGAAGGTATAGCCTTTGTCCCAAAGCTCTTCCCCAATGGCTTTCACTTCTGACTCGTAGAAATGGCCGCGAATGTCGAAGTGTTCCAACAGGCCATAGCTTTTTTCAGCATAGCGGTCGTAAACGGGGAAGTAAAGCAGAATGTCGTTGTCGGGTTGGCTGTTTTGCAGCACGGACTGCACCCGCGCGACGTATTGGTTCAGTTGGGAGAAATCATCCCACCAGCTATTGCGGTCGTTGGCGTGGATGGCAGCGTAGAAGAGCCACCCGGGCCACTGCGCAGAGTCGGGGCTATAAGCCGTGCCGTGGTAAAAGACATGGTTCACTCCGCCGAGAAAATAGCGTTCGAGGTTTTGCTTGACATCAGCCAGACTCGACTGGAAGTGGTCGTTGAGCCAGGTGGCAGACTCGGAAGAAGCCAGCGGCTTGCCCATCACATTGGCGGCAGAAGAAGCAAATTTGATCTTGAGGATCTCGGTGCCTTCGGTCTCGGGGATGTCCACCGTCGCGTACAGGTCGAGGATATTGGCTGGTGAACCGTGGGCCTGATTGCGGATCAATGCTCCGTTGGCTTCGCCCCAGGCTTTCCATTCTTTGGTAAAATTCTCGTAAAGCAGGTGCTCGATGGTGGCGCGATAATCGGTCAGCACGCGGGGATAATTATCTGATTCAGAGTCAAATAGCTCAGAAAGGTGCTCCCGCAGGTCGTAGCCGTTTACCTCTTCGAATGCCTCAAGGAACCCCGGGGTCCAGTTGGCCTCGCCACGTGCGTCGTCGACTTCGTAGGAGTCGTTGAAGAAGGCGCGAAGCGAGGAGATGTCTTCTCCTTTCAGAGCTGAATCAAATTTGGCCAGGTAGCCTGCCAGGGCTTCTTTGGAGAAGTGATCCATCACGAGCCCTTCCCCACCGGGAGCCGCCCGCTCTACCATCTTGCCATGCCAGCCCTGAAACAGGCCATAGAGCGTCCAGTTCCCTGCCGGGGCGGTCCAGTTGAGTTGTCCGTCTGATACTTTTTCTGTCAGGTCTATGACTTCGCCTTCCTCCGAATAAGCCATCAGCGTAACAAAATCCATCTCTTTGGTGAAGCGCACCTGATCGATGGCGAGGTCCTGCAGGTTTTCGTTGGCGGAAACCGGGTAGGCCAGGTCTTCCAGTTTCAGGCGACCGCCTGCCCCGCGCACAAAACCTTCCTGTTCTAGACGAATGGGTTCGCTCAGGCTTTCCCCGCCCTTGAGTTTCCAGGTCTGGTAGGCCATGTACCTGGCTGCCAGTTCATCGGTGATCCAGGGTCCACCGAAAGGCCAGCCGGTACCCGTCGCCATGTCAACGCCCATGCCGAGACGCTCGGCTTCCTTGAGGGTGTGGATGAGCATTTCCATCCACTGGGGGGAAAGAAACTCGATGAACTGACCTTCGGTGCCCCGCACCCCAAAGATGGGGGTGATCTCGACACCGCCTATGCCGGCCTCATGGAGGCCTTCCAGATCAGCAGTAATGCCTTCTTTGGTAACCGCGCTGCCGTGCCACCACCATCGGGTCCAGGGTTTGGCTTCGGTGGTGATTTCAGGCCATTCTGGTTCAGTAGCAGTGGGTTCGCAGCCCCAGATGAGGAGCAGCAGACCGAAAAATGGTAGTAGTTTGGGAAGATTCATTCGGATTGGTTCGTAGTTCGTAGTTCGTAGTTCGTAGTTCGTAGTTCGTAGTTCGTAGTTC
>CAYFIR010000055.1:0-40804 GCA_964343195.1 uncultured Bacteroidia bacterium
AAAGCTGGGCTGGGTGCCCAAGGTCGGTCTCGAAGAAATGGTCGGGATCATGATGCAACACGATATCAAAGAAGCAAAACAGAACGTCATTCATGCACAAGGAAGCTAAAATTTACGTCGCGGGTCACCGTGGCATGGTCGGAGCCGGACTGGTCCGCCGTCTGAAGGAGGAAGGATACCACAACATCGTGGTCCGTACCTCTCGTGAACTGGACCTCCGTGACCAGGCCGCTGTCACCGAATTCTTTGCTCAAGAACAGCCTGAGTATGTGTTCCTCGCTGCCGCCAAAGTAGGCGGTATCGTCGCCAACAACACCTACCGCGCTGAGTTCCTGTATGATAACCTCATGATCGAGGCCAATATCATCCATCAGGCGTATGTAACGGGCGTGAAGAAGCTTCTTTTCCTGGGCTCTTCCTGCATTTATCCCAAGTTCGCTCCTCAGCCTATGACCGAGGACGATCTGCTGACGGGTACGCTGGAGCCTACCAATGAGCCATATGCTGTTGCCAAGATCACCGGGATCAAGCTGACAGAAGCTTACCGCGATCAGTATGGAGCAGACTTCATCTCAGCGATGCCTACCAACCTGTACGGTCCCAACGACAACTACGATCTGCAAAACAGCCACGTGCTGCCTGCATTGATCCGTAAGTTCCACGAGGCCAAGGTAAACGGCAAAGCCAGCGTAGAAGTATGGGGTGATGGTAGCCCAATGCGTGAATTCATGCACGTGGACGACCTCGCCAGCGCATGCCTCTACCTGATGGAGAACTACAGTGGCCGTCAATTCGTGAACATCGGCGTAGGCGAAGACATCAGCATCAAGGACCTGGCCTTCATCGTGAAGGAAGTAACCGGCTTCGAAGGTGAAATCGACTTCGATACCACCAAACCAACCGGAACCCCTCGTAAGCTGATGAACAGCAAGCGCCTCTTTGACACCGGATGGCGTCCTCAGGTTACCCTCCGCGACGGCATCGCGTCTGTGTACCAGGACTTCCTGACCAACATGGACAAGTATGTCAAAGGTGAGCGCGTAGTTGCGTAACAGGGATCATGGTTCATTGAACATTGATCAGTAAGGAAGAATATCTGGGTGATCCTGGTTATCGAGGTGATCCTATTTGATAGACAAATTAACTCCGTTGTGGCCTGGCTGCGGCGGAGTTGTTTTGTTGTAGAAGTCAAATAAGAGAGCTACTTCCGGGGCTGACTTCTCACAGCGGAGCGGTCCCGCCTCTGACAGCGCAGCGATCTCTTCTTACAAAAACGCCACATCCTCCGAAAAAGGCAGCTCCATCAGCAGCTTGTAGCCCTGTTCTATGCTGATGCCTTCGAAGAGTATGCGATACAGTGTCTGGGTAATGGGGGCCGAAAAGCGGTACTGCCGACTCAGGGCATCGACAATGGCAACGGTCTTGACACCCTCAGCTACTTCCTCCATACCTGCCAGAATATCATCGAGCGACTGTCCCTGTGCGAGGCGGTTGCCGACGGTGAAGTTGCGGCTATTGGGACTGTAGCAGGTGGCGATGAGGTCGCCGATCCCTGCAAGGCCGAGGAAAGGCCTCACCTCTGCGCCCAGCGCCTGGGCGATGTGGATCATCTCAGCCAGACCGTGGGTGATGAGCATGCCCTTGGTATTGTCTCCATAGCCTAGTCCCGCGACAATCCCACCGGCGATGGCCATGATGTTTTTGAAGACCCCGGCCAGTTCGGCTCCTACGAGGTCGTGCGTGGCGTGTACCCGAAATCTCCCACCTCTCAAGGCCTGCTGACCCATTCTAATTACTTCGTCAAACTTGCTGGCAATCACCGTAGCGGCTGGTTGGCCGTCCATGATTTCTCCCGCGAGGTTGGGGCCTGATAGTGCCCCCGTGCGAAGCACGCCGGTTTCTTCCCGTATCAACTCGCTCATGGTGCGCACCAGTTCCTTGCGAATTGGTGGCAGGTGCTCCCAGTCGATCGGGGCAGGGAGGTCCAGCGCTAGCCCTTTGGTCGCATGGATGAGCTTGTGAGTGGGATTGAGAAAGGAGGAAAAATCCCGCAACATGCTGCGAAAGCTTTGCGATGGAACCACCAGGAAAATCAGCTCGCACTGACTGGCGACTACTTCCGGTTCATGGGTGAACTCTATGGCTGGGGCAAGGTCTTTTCCCCGATAAAGTCGCGTGCGTTGGAGTTCGGAGACGACTTCTTCCCGACGCGCATAAAGGATTACGCGACCGTTTTCAGCCAGCAGCATGGCCAGGGTCATGCCAAAGCTCCCGGCTCCTACTACCCCTACGGGTGCTTTAGACGAGGAATTCGAGCTCATATCCTTCGAGTCGGTTGTGGTAATAGTACAGTAAATTCATGCTTTCCACACTGAGACTTCCATCTCTCTGGATGCGCATGGGACGCTTTTCATGGTAAATCCCGAGGTTGGCCACTCCCTGCTGAACGATAGTTGGAATATCGTTCACCATGTGCTGGGCCAGGTGTACCCGCCCGGCATCCTGCATCTCGCGCAGCCGCTGGTAAAGGCGTTCGATGAGCTGCTGAAATTCATCCATGGGGATTCTTCGGTCATCCTCAGGCAGTCGGAGCAAGGCATAGAGATCCAGCTCTTTATGCTTCTTTTTTAGGTGCTCAAAGGCCGCAAAAGCTACCAGGTGGCTGTTAAAGACGTGATTTTCAATGTGGTACCGTTCTACGATGCGTTCCCCCAGGTGGCGAGTGTACTGCTGATCGCGTTGTGGATCTTTGGTAACCTGGCCGCCTGTCATAAAGTAGGATTTGACATCGACACTTTGGCCACGGTCATTCAAACTATGCCCTTCTTCATCCACAAAATTCCCCAACACATCCATGGGTTTGCCAAAGGAAAGTACAATGTCTGAGCTTCGGCTGAAGGTGGACCACGCGAACTTTAGGACCTTCATCAAGTCACCTGATTCTTTATCCAGGATGTAGTACTGTTCCTCGCCCGTGTGCTTCAGGTGCTGACGAATCAGCGATGCCGCTTCCAGCACAAAATGATAGCTCATCACCAGCGGGACTATGAATACTTTTTCTGACTGAGCCCGGACGGGGTAGATAAAGTTGCGGCGTTGGGCTTCCAGCGCTGTGCTAAGGAGTCCCAGTTTCAGATGTTTCTCGATAGCACCGGAGCGTGAGCGGGTCCCTCCAGGAAAGAAAATCCCGTGGACGCCCTGTAACGTGGCAATGGTGGCGTAAGAATCCAGTGTAGCGCGATATATGGGATTGCGCTTGCGGCGGTCAACCGTATAGGCCCCCAGGCGATTCATGAAGTGAGCCAGAATCTTGTTATTGTACAGATTGAGGCCTGCTCCGTAAATGAAGGCTGGCATTCCAAGGGCATGCAATCCCCAGCCCACCAGAATGGAATCCACATTGCTAATGTGAGTCGGAACCAGGATGATCGTTCCCTTTTTGCCGAGTTTACGCAGGTGGTCCACATGACCCATCAGGTGTACCCGCTCCTGAAGTTTTACGCTATGTTTGATGACCGCCTGAAAGGTCTTGCCTGCTGAGGCATTGAGCAGGGTAGAGAAGAAAAGCGGAAGGAAGCGCTTGGCAAAATGATAGACTCCAGGCTTAAAGTCGCTGGCTATCTCGTAGGCATAGCGACTCACCACGTCATTCATCATGGCTTCGATCCCCTGGTCTACAATTTCGGCCTTGTCTTCATACTGTTCAAAGTGAACCAGGCGCTTTTTAATGTCCGTCCAGAACTTTCCCTCGTCTTTGGGATCGACCTTCCACGGATTTTCCTTCATCCTTGTACGCTCAAGGTACATGGTGCGGGCCAGGATGTCAGCCTTGAGGTCTGACTGAAATCCAGCCTGGGCATGAAGTTGCTCCATCGAATACTGGATCACCTCCTTCACAAATGCAGGCTTCTCCTGGAAAAGCTGGGCAATAGGCCATTGATGTATGTTGGGAATGATGGGTTCATATAGAATCCCCTCCTTGATATAGTGCTGAACCGAGTCCATGCTTTTACTAGGGTATTTAGTGCAAAGTGGGGAAAACTTCGGACGATTAGAAATAAGACGAGTCCTTGGGTCTGGGATTGTAAGTTTGGTCAGATATAACCAATTTATCTGACAAACAGCTTTGTGTTATCCATTTGTTTCCTGGACCCGAAGTATACCAACACCCCTCAATCATGTTAAGGTGCCTCTTTTTTATTCTGGGTGGATTTTTTCTTTCGATGCCTCTGTTTGGCAATGATACCCTTTCAGTCGATAAGTTACTGGACGAGGGGTCGGCTTTAGGCCTGGCAAGCAATTATGAGGGGGCGCTTGCGAAGTTCGACTCAGCACGTACCATGGCATCGTCTCTGGAAGATACCCTGGCATGGTTGCAGTCAATTGATAGCCTTATTTTATATGAGAATCGAGCTCATGGATCCAGAAAGAACCTGAATGTACAGGTGACCAGCAGCGATTCCGGAATTGTTATTTCTGGTGAAGGGCCACTGGAGCGGGTGAGACTGTGGCGTGAAACGAGGGATAGCCTGAGGGCCTACTGGGGCAAGGACCTCAGCCAGGACCTTGTCGACTCCACGGCCCTCTTTCATGTGGCCCATAGTTCCTTTTCTCCCCAAATATTTTTTCTGCCTGACAGCCTGAGTAGCTGGCCCTGGGATTCGGTTCAAAAGTATCCAGGACGTTTCGAACTGGTCAAAAATCCACATATCGATAGTATGGGGGCCTGGGTAAAGTTAAGACTTCGTAACAGCAGCGATCAGATGATTCGGGCCTACCTTCAGTTCGGGACAGAGGATGATGCAGACGGAACATGGGAGAAAATTGAGGCCTGGTGGAAGCCCGAAGGGCAGTCATGGCAACTATCTGTAACAGGGTGGGATCCCGAAATGCAGGGGAAAGAACTGCCCTATGTAGGCACCATGATGCCCCTGATCGTTCCTCCGCGAAGTGATCAATGGCTGTACCTCAAGGTTGGGCCTTCACTGGGACAGACGTCCAACCCGAAGTTCATGGTCAGGCAGATTGACCTGACGACCTGGCTCAAAGCCGAACGGGCAGTTACGGGCAACCGGGCCCTGTTTTTGGGGATTTTGATCATCCAGGCGGTTTATTTTTTGTTGTTATTCGTGGTAACCCGAGACAAAAGCTATGCGGCATATGTGCTGTTTATCAGTGGATTAATAGGTGTTACCCTGACCTTTGGGTACATCAGTGATTGGGTGCCCAAAGCGAACCTGTGGCAGGTGGGAGTCGGCTTTTTTTCCGGGATGGCCTGCTATTACGGTTTGGTCCTGTTTTCTTATCACTTCCTAAAAACTGCTGATCAGGTTCCCCTGAAGCGGAAATGGTTGCGACGCCTGCTGTGGGCCATGCCCGTTACCATCGGAATCCCCATCCTGGTTGTATTGTTGTTGAGGTTGGTTAACCTGATCGAGAATTTCCAGTTTGTGATAGGGATAATATTTCTAATCGCCATTCTCGTGGTGATGGTTCTTTTTATGACTTCATTGGTCCTGGGAGTAGTCATGAGTTGGCGAAGCCTCAAAAGAGGATACAGCCCTGCCCGCTTTTTTCTGCTGGCGCAAGGGCTGCTCCTGTTGGGGGTATTGGCTCCGGTAGGGATGACCATTGCCTCTTCGTTCATCGAAAATCAGCCCGATTGGCTCTCCCTCCGATGGCTGGTGAACTCGCTGGAAATCGGCATCATCCTGCAGCTGAGCTTCATGGCCATGAGTGTGGGACAAAAGCGGCGATTGCTGGAGGGCGAAAAGCTGGAGGCTGAACAGGCCCTTAACCAGGAACTGAGTCGCCTAAATCAGGCTTTTAGTCGGTTTGTGCCAATGGAATTTCTGAAGGCAATCGGCAAAAGCAGTGTACTTGAGGTTGGGGTAGGGGACAGCGCAGAAAAGGAGGTCGCAGTCCTGTTTTCCGACATCAGGGGGTATACGACACTTTCGGAACAAATGTCCCCGGTAGAGACCTTCCAGTTTATCAACGATTATCTGGGCGAGGTTGCTCCCGAAATACGACGAAAAGGGGGCTTCGTCAACCAGTTTCTGGGCGATGGCATCATGGCCCTTTTCATAGAAAATCCTACCGCCGCCCTTGAATCGGCCCTGGCGATGCAGGAGGCTCTGGCCCGTTTCAATTCCAGAAGGAAGGTTCCCATTCGGGTCGGGATCGGTCTGCATAGCGGTCCCCTGATGATGGGGATCATCGGCAATGAGGATAGGTTGGACGCTGGCGTAGTCGCTGATGCGGTGAATACTGCCGCCCGTATGGAGGGTTTGACAAAGTATTTTGGGTCGAGTCTGCTGGTAAGCGAGACCATTGTAGCGCTATTGCCCGAAGATTACCCGGCTTCGTTTCGGTATGTAGGGCAAGTGATCGTCAAGGGACGACGACAGCCGCTTCCGATTTATGATTTCTTCGAAGCCGATCCGCCTGAAATTCGCGAACTCAAGCAGGAAACCTTTGAGCTTTTCACATCAGGGTTAAAAGCCTATTTGGACAAGGACTTCGAAAACGCAATAAGGCTTTTCGGGGAAGTCCTGACAGTGCACCCACTTGACCTGGCAGCCCAGCGATATGTTGAGAAGGCCCGGATATTTGAGCAGGAAGGCGTTCCCTCCGATTGGAGTGGGGTAGAGGTGATGCTGGATAAGTAAAACCCTTATTCATCCCAGCTTTTCAGCAATCGGTCACATATCATTGGACGAGTGGCACTTTCCGAGGATCTTGTTTATGTAATCCGGGGAATATTATCTCCCCACTATCATGAACCCATTACATTCAACAAGATGAAAAAAATCCTAATGTTGCTGGGCATTGCACTCATTCTGACGTTGACAGGCTGCCTGACTTCGATTTATCCCTTTTTCACTACCGAGGATGTGGTAGAAGTGACCTGGTTGGAAGGAACCTGGCAGGGCCAGTCCACTACCCTAACCGATAGCACGGGCAAGCAAACCCTTATCCCGGGTGGGACCTGGATATTTGCCGAGAAGGACGAAGAAACTCTTGGGTATTCGCTCACGCAGGTAGAAGCTGGAGAAGCTGATACCGTGATTTTCGAGGCAGTTCCATTCAAACTTGACGGTACCCTATACCTGGACCTCACCCCGGTTGACCTTGACCTCGAAAACAGCCTCGCCGCTATGACCCTGATTGGCACTCATCTACTGGTCAAACCTACCCAACAGGGGAATCAGTTGGAACTGGCCAGCTTCAACACAGAATGGTTGGCCACCCAAGTAGAGGACGGTGAGTACAGCATCCAATTCGAAACACCCAGTGATGGCTTTGTCCTGTTGACTGCCGATACCCAGGAGCTACAGAAACTGGTTAAAGCCTATGCAGATGAGCCAGAGGCGTTTGATGAGCTGGAGGTGCTGACCAAGAGATGAGGTGATGGTGAACCCATTAACCAAAGAAAGACCCTCTCCCGCCAGGGAAAGGGCCTTTTTTATCGTTTGTCCGTAACTCAACCACGAACTACGAACTACGATGCATTCCAGGGATAGCGGTAATCCGTAGGGGGAACAAAGGTCTCCTTAACCGTGCGCATGGAAACCCAGCGTTGCAGGTTGACCTTGAAGCCAGCCTTGTCATTGGTGCCAGAGCCGCGTGCTCCCCCAAATGGCTGTTGACCCACAACCGCCCCAGTGGGTTTGTCATTGATGTAGAAGTTGCCGGCAGTGTTGCGCAACGCCCAGGCAGCCTCGTCGATGACCTTTCGATCAGTTGCAAATACGGCACCAGTCAGGGCATAGGGGCTGGTTTCTCCGATTAGCTTGAGGGTCTCATCCCAGTCCGCATCGTCGTATTGATAGATGGTGACGACCGGACCAAAGATTTCTTCTTCCATGGTCAGGGAGTGCGGATTTTTGGTCAGAACTACTGTTGGTTCGATGAAGTAGCCTTTGCTGTCATCGTATCCGCCTCCGCAGATGATCTCGGCATCCTCACTGGCCTTCACCTTTTCGATATAGCCAGATATTTTGTCAAATGCACGCTTGTCAATCACCGCATTCATGAAGTTGCCGAAATCATCGGGAGCTCCCTGTTTGATGGTCTTTACCTCTTCGACCACCATGTCCATGATGGGGGTGTAGAGCGAAGCCGGCAGGTAAACCCGCGAGGCGGCGGAGCACTTTTGGCCCTGAAATTCAAAGCTTCCCCTGACAATGCCAGTAGCTACCTGGGCCGGTTTGGCACTGGGGTGTGCTATGATGTAGTCTTTGCCACCCGTCTCACCTACGATGCGGGGGTAGGTTTTGTATATGTCGATGTTCTCGCCGATGGTCTTCCAAAGGTGCTTGAACACAGCGGTTGAGCCAGTAAAGTGCAACCCTGAGAATTCGGGGTGTTGGAAGACAATGTCGCCGATCATGGGGCCATCTCCATAGATCAGGTTGATCACGCCGTCGGGCATCCCTGCTTCTTTGAAGATCTTCATGGTCAGCTGAGCAGAATAAACCTGGCTGTCAGCAGGCTTCCAAACGACGACATTGCCCATCATGGCAGCAGCAGTCGGCAGGTTGCCCGCGATAGCGGTGAAATTGAAAGGCGTGATGCAGAATACAAATCCTTCCAGGGCGCGGTATTCCAGGCGGTTCCAGATGCCTGGGCTGGAAATGGGCTGCTCCTGGTAGATTTCTCCCATGAAGTACACGTTGAAACGCAGGAAGTCGATCAGCTCACAGACTGCATCGATCTCGGACTGATGCACATTTTTGGACTGGGCCAGCATGGTAGCGGCGTTCATCTCAGCGCGGTATGGCCCAGCGATCAGGTCAGCGGCTTTGAGGAAAATGGAGGCCCGTTGTTCCCAGGACATGGCTTCCCATTCGTCTTTCGCACCCAGTGCAGCGTCGATGGCCTGGTTGACGTGTTCAGGCTTGGCCCAGGCATGCTGCCCCAGGATATGCTGGTGGTCATGAGGAGGACTCATGGGTTTGGTTTCCTCCGTCATGATCTCTTCTCCTCCGATAAAAAGAGGAGCATTTATTTTTTCGGCTTTCATCTCGGCCATTTTGGCCTGTACCTCCGCTCGCTCAGGAGAGCCGGGAGCATAGCCATATACGGGCTCATTTACCGGTGTGGGAATGTTGAAAAAACCTTTTTGCATGAAATATGAAGTTTTGGGTCTCGGGATAAGGGATAAATATAATAACGAATGTTCGTAAGCCAATTGGGAGGCTAGAACTTCTGACGCTTTCCCGAAGGTCTAAAATATGTTTACAAATTCCACCTGTCTTTTGCCCGAATATCCTCTACCAGCGTCCCACTGTGCAACTGTCCCTCCATCGCACGTCTGCGCCAGGCTTTGGTAGAGTCGTAAAACGCGGCCTCAGGATCGAGTTGGCTGATGAGCAGGGCAGGCTGGCTTTTGGGAAGCCGGCCTGTTATCACCCCATCCGGGCGTATCATGAAGGCTCCAAAACAGCTCTCTGGTGCGGAGCTATTGGCGGCACTGATCCACAGGGCATTGTTGGCTGCGTAGGAAATCAGCGTGGCAGGCATGGTAATTTCCGGCAGGGTACGACCGGGGTTGTGGGCAAAGTTCTCCGAACCGACTTGCGATTCCATGAACTGTTGCCTGTCCGCGTCCATGCTGGCTGCGTGGAAAGAGTGAAAAACGACTTGCGCGCCTTCTTTGACCAATTCCCGGTATAGCTCCGGGTAGCGGTACTCGTGGCAGATGAGCAGGCCACATTTCCAGCCATTGACCTCAAATACCACCGGATGGTCACCCGGCGTGAAGTGAGCCAGTTCTTCATCCTGCTCGTTTCTTCCAGCGCAGAAACGTTTGTCGTAACGATCCGCCAGTTTTCCCTGATGGTCGATCAGGTACAGGCTGTTGTGCGGTTTGTGAGGAGGTGAAAGCGGATGGGCTGATCCCAGGATGACCCAGATGCCAAGTTGTTGGGCTTTGGCCATAACGGATTCCGTGGCGCTCGTTAGCTGCTCCCAGTTGTACCCGTCAAAGTTGGGGCGGTCGATGGGGATATAGCCTGAGAGGGCACCTTCGCAAAAGTGGATAAGAGCAGCGCCAGCGTCTTTGGCTTCCTGCATCTGTCGGAGGATGTGGGCCAGATTGGACTGGATATCAGCACTTACAGGAAACTGGGCGGTAGCCAGGGGGAGATGATTCATTTGTTTTCCAATGGTAGTTCGGCCAGGTCCAGCTCAAATCCTGGGAGCACCGAACTGGCCGATAGGGGTGAGTCAAAGCCTTTGTGTACGTCGCGCTCACCGTCGGCATGGTAGATATATACGATTTGGTTGTCTGGATCAATCAGCCAACCCAATTGGCAGCCATACCCCATGTAACGCTCCATTTTTTGCTGGAGGAAGTGGAGCGAGTCGCTTGCTGACTTCAACTCAATTAGGAAATCTGGACAAATGGGCAGAAATCCTTTGCGATCCTTTTGACTTATAGCATCAAATTTCTGCTGTGAAACGAAGGCCGCATCCGGAGAACGCATGACCTCTTTGTCTTCATCAAGGAAAAAACCTGCGGAGGAATCGAAGACAAGCCCTAATTGGGCTTTCCTATTCCAGTGAGATAACTGGTAGTTTATCTCCGCGTTCATTCTGCCGGTCAGGGAATATGCTGGTGCCATGATTTCAATTTCTCCCGCCTCATTCCGCTCAATGCGCAGGTCGCGTTGTTCATGGCAGAATTGGGCAAAGTCTTCTGGTGACATTTTGCCAAGCAATTTGCTGCTCATGAATAGGCCCTGGGTCAGGCTTTGGGTGGAAGGATACATAAACTGCATGTTTTTCGTGTGTATGCTAAAGATACGAATCACAGGCTAACATGGGCAAACAAAGCCAAAGCGGAAAACCTCAAACTTTTCGTTTTGCACTTTTAACTCTGGACAATACTTTCTACCTTTGTACTCCGTTTTTAGAAAATCGCATCCAAATCATGGCCAAGAAGAGTAAAGCTAACCGAGTACAGGTGATCTTGGAATGTACTGAACATAAAGACTCTGGTCTACCAGGTACTTCTCGCTACATCACCACCAAAAACCGTCGTAACACTTCCGCTCGTCTGGAGCTGAAAAAATACAATCCTATTCTGCGTCGCTACACCCTCCACAAGGAAATCAAGTAACGACCTCACGAATACTAAAGATCACGAGTCATGGCAAAGAAAACCGTAGCAGGATACCGCGACCGCTCTCAGGCTAAAACCCTGACCAAAGTGGTACGCGCTGTAAAGAACCCCAAGACCGGGGCTTACACTTACCGCGAAGAAATGGTTCCTACCGACATGGTAAAGGAATTCCTGAAAGACAACCAGTAGCAATCTCGGTTGTCCTTCCAATAAGATCAATCCGGCTCCTTGAGTCGGATTTTTTGTTTTTAGTACCTTCGAAGCAGCTAAATTCCGTTGCCTCTTCGTTGTGTAAGGCATAGCCCTCCATACTGCTAGACATGTTCATTTTTGACCTATGTTTTTTGACAGGATAACAGGATTAACAAGATTGATTATCACGGCTTTCTTATCCTGCCTGTCCCTTCGACAGGCTCAGGGCAGGCCTGTAATCCTGAAAATCCTGTCAAATTTGTCTAGGAGTATGATAGCCCTCCTGACTTTTAATCTACGCCGAATGCTAAATCTTCGCTCTGCATTGCTCCATTGTTTGATTGCTGCCCTTCCCGTTACCGTATCCGCAACCATCATCCCCATCACCAGCCTGGCTGATACCGGAGTGGGGACACTTCGCGAGACCATTGGGAATGCCAGCTCAGGGGATACGCTGGAATTTACCCTGGCGGGTACCATTTCCCTGGATAGCCAGATCGAAGTAATGGATTCTGTGACCATTATGGGGCTGGGGGCAGATCAGACAGAAATAAACGGGCAGGGCCAGACCAGGCTTTTCGAAGTTGAAGAAAATGCCGCCTTGAATCTGATAGACCTTTCACTAGCAGATGGAAATGCTGGTAGCGACCCAGGGGGAGTGATTTTTCTTGGGGGAGCCATTCGTGCCAAAGGAGGCGTCAACGCCATCAGGTGTCACTTTACCCGGAACGTCGGGATCGCTGGCGGGGCCATCTATTTTGAAGGATATGGCGGAAATCAGTTTACGGCTTTTTTTCGTGACTGCACGTTCTCCTACAACAGAACCGATATTCCGGCGATTCCAAATCAGATCCCGAATGTTGGGGGAGCAATTTACTCGGACGGGCGATATGGAGGGGATGTGGACATCGTAGCCGTTAATTGCACCTTTTCCAATAACCATGCAGGCAAGGATGGAGGGGCAATATTCCTGGTTCATTTTCCCGGAGGAAATACCAATTTTGAGGGGATTCACTGTACCATCACCGATAACTCCTGTGATGATGGGGTAGGAGGAGTAGAAAATTCACAGGCAGATCCCCTGGGACTATATCATTGCATCATTTCAGGAAATGAGGGCCAAAAAGCCGTTGAAGATGTATATGGCCCGGTCAGGTCACGTGGATACAATGTGATCGGTAATGGGGCTCTCAGTTTTACCCCAGACCCTACCGATTCCATCACCACAGATCCGGGATTAGGAGCCTTGGGGGAATATTATCCCGGCCTTCCAACGCATAGCCTGGCCTGTGAAAGTCCGGCTCTCGATGCAGGCCAATCCGACGATACGCTGCTAGTTGACCAGGGAGGTCGTGGGCGGATTGGACTGTCGGATATTGGGGCTCATGAGCGATCTGTCAGCGAGGACCTGGCGGTCACTAACCTCCTGGATGATGGCGGAAATAGCCTTCGAGAGGTCATCAGGTTGAGTTGTCCCGGTGATACCATCTGGATTGCCAGTCTTGGCGGAGAGATTCCCCTCACCAGTCCCATATTGGTGGACAAAGATATCGTGGTTCACAATGCCTCTGAAAGTTCTCGACAGATAGTCTTTTCAGGAAATCTGTCCACCAATCTTATGGAAGTCTCCCCAGGTGTTACCACTAGCTGGAAAGGATTTACTTTCACGCAGGGAAATAGTGTGGCCAAAGGAGGAGGAGCCATCTTCAATCAGGGGCATCTGACCCTTGAGGGCTGTACGTTTTTTGCTAATCAGGCGGTCGCGGGAGGTGCCATCGCCAATTATGCCAATGAGGACAGCAGCTCCCTGATCCTGCGACATTGTACCCTTTCGGGCAATGTCTCAACTGATTTTACCGGCGGGGCCATTGACAACCGATCCTATGACCATGCAGCCGACCTGACGCTGACTCACGTGACGCTGGTTCAGAATGAAGCCCTTTTCCGGGGAGGAGGAATTTTTGTGGACGAAGGGGCAGGACAGGTGGTGCTCGATCACACCCTGATTGGGACCAATTCCTGCGAAGAAGGCCCCGATGTATATGGTGCGATCACGTCGGTGGGCCACAACCTTATCGGACGAACTTCAGGGATTCAATGGACCCCACAATCCACTGACCTGGTGGAGGTCTATGCGGACGTTGATCCCCTGGGAAGCTACGGAGGAATTACCCCAACGCATCGGTTGCGCGCAGGAAGCCCGGCCATCGATGCGGGCGCTGCAAGTAGTGCCTATGCGACCGATCAGCGGGGATACAATCGACTGGTCAATCAACACGTTGACATCGGCGCGTTTGAGTTTGACGCGGCGACGAGCAGCCCCGATCCGGTGCCTCATTCCTTCAGCATTCGCCCAAATCCTGTCTCCTCTACCTTCGAAGTTAGGTTGCCGACGGGGCAAACCGACTTGAGCCTCACGAACCTGCAAGGGCAGGAACTGGCGCATTGGTCTTTTATCTCTGATGGCGAATGGCAGCGGCTGGACTTGCCTGCAGAGCGAATAGCCATGCCAGCAGGTATTTACCTCTTGCGGGCCATCCAGGAAAATCACCTTGAAAACCAGTTGATCCAGATTCGATGAAACCCCTCCACTGGTACCTCATCCTGACCCTGGCGACTCTGGGGCTGACGGCCCTGGCCTTTGGGGAAGCTTTCTGGCACCCCAACGACTACCTCTTTAGCCATGCGGGAGATATGTTTAAGGCGTATCATGCCTTCGACTATTATTTGCAGCACGGTGAAGGAAGCTGGCACGAGGGATTCCAGTACCCCTATGGCAATCACCTGCTCTACCTCGACGTCAACCCGCTACTGCTGGGTGCGCTGAAGGCCATTCAGCCCATTGTGGACCTAACCGACTATAGCCGCGCCATCCTCAACCTGCTGATGATGCTCAGCCTGATGCCCTGTGCGTGGCTGGTGTTTGGTCTCCTACGCAGGGCCAAGCTACCCCCCGGCTACTCGCTGATCATGGCGCTGCTGATCACCTTCCTGTCCCCCCAGATCATGCGGATGACGGGAGCCTTTGCCCTGGCATTCACCTTTTTTGTGCCAATGATCTGGTGGCTGTCTCTGGGGGTATTTGATCGCGGGAAAAAATGGGGAATCTGGCTGATAGCCTTTGCGGCGGTGGTGCTGCTATTTGGGGCGATGCACCCTTATTATGCCTTTCTGGGAGCGGCCTGGTTGATGAGTTATGCCCTTTTTTACCACTTTCAGCACCGTCAGTGGCAAGAGAATCGCCTGCGCTATGGGCTGGTGCTGGTTGCGGCCATACTCGCTGGAATTACTTTGAAAATATGGGAGGCCATGACCTGGCAGGGGCCGGATGACCTGGTGACGGCTCCTTTTGGGCTATTTTACTACGTAGCACATCCCGAAACGATTTTTCTGCCTTTTTTTCCGCCCTTTAGCGAGGTCTGGGATTTCTTCATCAAGGTCAAAAGCGTTGACCACGAAGGCTATGCCTATATCGGGCTGCCAGGTACCCTGATCGTGCTGGCTTTGCTGGGGCGGGTGATCAATCTGGGGCGAAGCAAAAAATGGAGCCGCATCCTGAACCCCGTGATGCCGGATCACCTGCGTGCGGCGATCTGGCCTGCGGTTCTATTGCTGGTCATTGCGATGGGCTATCCGCTCCACTGGTTCCGCGAATGGCAGGAAGTCCTGGGCCCCATCCAGCAGTTTCGATCGCTAGGACGGCTGGCCTGGTTTTTCTACTACGTGGTCATGGTGTTGGCGGCGTGGTGGCTTTACGCAATCTGGCGAGCCATCCGCATTCATACCCGCGGCACAAAACTCTCTCGACTCTGGGTGGCGGTCATGGCCATGGCGATGTTCAGTTGGGCGCTGGCCGGAGCTTCGTTGATCCATTCCCGCCGGGTGGAATTTCTCAATAACCACCTGATCCATTTCCCGGAAAAGCAGGTTGATTACACGGCCATGATCGAGCAGGCGGGATACCAGGTGGAGGACTTTCAGGCGGTCCTGACCCTCCCGCACTTTCATTTGGGCTCGGAAAAATTCAACACCAGCGACTGGGCTGCCAGTCGGGCAGGCATGGCGGTAAGTGCACAGACAGGCTTGCCCCTGGTCAACAACCTCAGCGCCCGGGCGCCGCTTACGCCGACCATGGAGACCCTGAGCCTGACCGCCCATCCATACCTTCCCAGGACTTTGCCTGACAAACTAACGGAAGACGTCCGCCCCCTCCTGCTGATCTGGACGGGGGAATCATTCAGGCCGGGAGAATTGTACGTCATGAGTCAGGGCAAGTGGTTTGTACAGACGGATTTCCTGCACATGGCGAAGCTGGAGGTAGCGGATCTGGCTAGCGACATGGCAACAAGCTCGCTACAGCGCTTTCGGGATCAAAAAGATAGCCTGGAGAGTCGTGGACCACTTTTTGCCACCGACCTAACCAACGTTTACGTGGAGACCTTCGATGATAAGTATGGGGAGTTTGGCGGAGGAATAGTTGAGGGCAATCGCCCCAAAAGCCCTGTTTATTCCATCGACCTCGCCGGGCTGCAACCTGAGCAGGAGATGGAACTGTCCTTCTGGCTGGAGATCAGCACAGAGAATGACTATCTGCCAAGGAGTTGGTTGAGGCAATACCAGGGGAAGGAGCTACTTTCGGAAATTCGATTTGAACCGTCCCACACCCCGGATATTTATGGCGACTGGTCTCGCGCCGGGGTGAAGTTCCAGCCAGCCGCACCGGATATCCGGCTGGAAGTTTGGATGGGAGGAAATCATCATGTATGCGATCATTTCCTGCTCAGACCCACCGATCAGGATGTTTACCTGGAACGCTCTGCTGATACAACTATGAGGACGATACTAAATAATTACCCGCTCCATTGACGCATTTTGCGTGGACCTTCGTTAGAACAAGAGACTGAGGCTTACCTTATGAACAAACGTACCCTTCGCCCAGGTGGCATTCTGCTTCTAATTTCCCTGTTTCTGGCGGCCTGCCACCTGGGGAGTGAAGTTCCTTCCTGGAAAACCGATTTACTGGCTCCCATTGCCAAAGGCCACCTCACCATAGGCGATGCACTGGGCGATTCGCTCTTCGAAACCAATGGAGACAATGTCCTGCAACTGGTTTATCGCGATACACTGGGCATCAGCTTTCTGGAACAGGGGCTCGTATTGCCTGACACGGGCCTGAGGCTCAGCGTTACATTGGATACCCTGTCTCTGGACAGCGATACCATCTCAGAGCGGCGTGACCTGCGTTCGGTAGCGACAGAGCTTGCCAACAGCACTGATCCTGCTACTCAGCTTCTGGGAATTTTGCTGCTCAGCTCAGACGGCGACACCCTGACCAATGTGCCGCCAATCGATGATTTTGGGCTGGGCGTGATTCCGGTGGATGCCTCCGAGTTTTTCAACTATGCCGAATTGAAATCCGGCACCCTGACCATTGAAATTGTCAATGAATTTCCCGTCGGAATTGACAGCCTCATCTTCGAGGTACGCAACGTCAACCTGCCAGGGCCTCCGCTGCTGCGCGATACGTTTGTAAACATTGCTCCCTACACCTACCGGACCGAGTCCTATGATCTCGCTGGCAAGACGGTCGAGAGCAGTCTGGAGGCAGAGTTGACCAAGGCCACCCTGGATTCCGCAGAAGTACTTCCCGTCAATCTCGACGATTATGTCGAACTGCGGCTAATTGCCGAGGGGCTACAGGCCAGCTATGCCGAGGCGGTGTTCCCGGACCAGGATCTGGTAGATACGCTTAGAAAGACGACTTATGAATTTGGTGGAGACCTGAATGGGGTACAGATCACGCGGGTAAAAATCCGCAGTGGACGCATCGAAGCCCGGGCCAGCAGCACGGTACAGGATTCCATTCAGTTCGCATATCTGCTGGAAAGTGCCTTTGATGGGCAGGGGGATACCCCATTGGTTACCCTGACCCTGCCGCCAGCGACGCCTGGGACTCCGAGCGAGCGAACGGAAATATTTGACCTCAATGGCTTCACCATTGACCTCAGCGACGATGGAACCAGCTGGAACACCCTCCAGGAGCGTATCAGGGTATCCCTCCGAAGCTCGGGGAATATCGTCACCCTGAGCGATGAGGACAGCGTGGAAGTTTTCTTTGGGTTGCTGGACCTGGAGCCTACCTACGTAGAGGGTTATCTGGGTGAGCAACGAATTGAGTTGGCTGGTACCGAGGCAATTGACCTGTTTGATAAAATCAATCTGGACCGTATTCGACTTACAGAGGCCGAAGCCTCCATTGTGCTCAACAACTCTGTGGGGATCCCGGCAGAAGTCGAACTGAAGGAGTTAACTGCCAGTAGTTCCCGGACGGGTGAGGAGGTTTCGCTGGTGAGCAGCGATCTGGTGGTAGGAGAGGTAGAGCTGGACAATCCTGTGCTGCCTGACACCTTCGGTCAGGCCATTACTGCCTTGCCCTTTACCCCTGATAACAGCAATCTGAACCGCTGGTTGAGTGTTTTGCCCAATGAAGTTCGATATGACCTCACGGTAGTTACGAACCCTGATGGATTCCTTGGGCTGCGCGATAATTTTGCTACTGATAGTAGTAAGGTGGAGGCCTATCTGGACTTTGTCCTGCCCCTGAGCGGGGTCGTGGACAGGCTCATCTTGCGCGATACGCTTGAGGTCAATTGGGAATCGTTGGATTTACCGGAGCAGGTCAGTGAAGGAACTCTGTATCTACTGCTCGATAACCAGTTCCCCATCGAGGCAAAACTCAATGCCCGGTTGGTCGATGAGGCTTATGGGCCCGTTGCAATACTGGCGGAGGAATTTGTCCTGGCCGCTGGTCTTACAGGCAGCAACGGGCAGATAGAGGAGCCAACGCGATCCGTCCTGGAAAAATCTCTGTCAAGGGAGCAGGCTCAGTCCTGGCCCACCGAGAGCCGTTACCTGATCCTTGAAGCGGTGGTGAATACTGCTCCACAAGGTGCTCCAATTCGTATTTTCGCCGACTATGGCATTGAAGCCGCCCTGACCGTGCAGTTTGATGTTGAGTTGGCAGGGGACTGAGTCGAAATCTGGGGTTCGTTGATTTGTAATTCGTAATTCGTAATTCCTCATATTACCTCCATACCTCCATACCTCCATACTCCCATACCTATTCCCACTATGCTTCTTCGCTTCTGGCAATCTGTAGTTTTTACCTCCATCCTGATTTGCGGGTCCCTTTTCGCCCAATCGAGCCTCTCGCTGAGCTTTTTACCCCAACAAAATCAGGCACAGTGGATTCAGCCTGCCTATCAGGGGTTGGATAGTACCCAAACCTGGAGCGTGGGGGGGGGCATCAGCTTTGACCTGCGGAATAACGCTCTACCCATTGGGACGCTCAATAACCTGGGGGCTACGCTATCGGAAGAGCGGAAAGATGAGTTGTTAAGCCAGCTTCCATCAGATATCCTTCTGGGGCAAAGCCTGGCCTATGGAGGCGCCGTCAATCGCCGATTGGGAAAATGGACCGTTGGGGTTGGTTATCAGCAGCGGTTGCTAACGTCAGGTAAGGTGGTAGGCGCGGAACTGCCGGGGTTGGTTTTGAAAGGGAACGTAGCTTTTGAGGATCAGACAGTTATGGGCGAAGGAGGGTTCCAACTCGCCAACTGGGATGAGTATGCGCTCTCTGGAGGGTATCAGCATGGCAACTGGCAACTGGGGTTGCGGCTGAAGGTCTTGCGAGGCATTCAGTTTCAGGACTATCAGGTCAACAGCATAAGCCTGTACACCGCTCCCTTTGGAGAATACCTTGATTTGGCGGGAGATTATGAATTTTTTCAGACACAAAGTGGTACGACTGCTGGTTGGGGTGTTGGGCTGGATTTTGGGGCTGTTTATCAACCCGCACCCGAATGGTCAGTTCAATTGGCGATGACCGACCTGGGGCGGATCAACTGGAATGGGGCCATGCGTAGTGCGCAGTTTGATTTTCGCTATGAAGGAATCGACCTGGGCAATGTCCTGAACCTGAATCCCGATTCGTTTTCCATTGCCCCACCCATCGACAGCCTTCAGGGAGAAGTTTGGCCCGATTCGGTTCCGGGACAGCAGGTGATGAATCTACCTGTGCGGGGGCATATTGGGGTATCCTGGCAACTTCATTCCCAACATCAGGTGCAGCTTGCGGTGGCGGCAGGCCCCACTTCGCTGTATCCCTCCAATCTGCTTGTATACGTCGGGTATCGTTATGATCCCCTCACGTGGCTTAGTGCGGGAGTGAACGGCACCTGGGGAACGATCGATACCTACGGGGCAGGAGCCTGGGTACAGGCTTTGGTTCCAGTCGCATCAGGGTACCGATTGGCAATATTTGCCGCTGCTGATCAGGCATTTGGCTTATTGGCTCCTGGTCAGGGGATGGGGCTGTCAGCTCAGGGAGGAATTACCCTAGGGTTTTAGGAATACCGTAAATGGAATAATTCGTAGCTCCTAAGCTGTACTTTATCCAAAATGGCACTGATTTCCAAGCGCTATGGCATGTCAGAAGTCAGAGACTGGAAGACGGTGGGTGTCGGCTCAGAGAGCCTCACCAGCACCATCCTTTGGATGGTTCAATAGCTATGTACTGCTATAGCAGTACCGCTCGTGAGCCCTGTGCTGAGCTTGCCGAAGCATCTCTGAAGCGAAACGCACCTTCAAAGCGTCTCCGACGCCCGCTAATAGCTGATCTGTGCTCAGAATTAATCAACATCAGCCTGAAACCCTGAGGTTGATTAATTCTAAAATATGGTTTCCAGACCCTGTGTGGGGATTTTCCTCATTAAAAAAATACATAAAGTCCAGCTAAGCAGAGGTTCTCGGTTTACCCTCAATTCCCAAACAGAGTTTAACTTTTCATTAACAACATGTCAGGGAGTCTCACTGGTATATTTGTATAGGATATACTTAAAGAATAGGCAGACGCTTCTATGTCAAAAACCTGGCTGTGTTTTGTACTTCTGAGTGGTTGGTGGTCCTGGACCATACAAGCGCAGGAAATCAATGCTTATGCACGACTGGATACCCAGCAGGCTCGAATCGGTGAGCCAATTGGATACATCCTGGAAGTGGACCGGGATGCCGGGTTGACCGTGAACTGGCCGGAGTGGGCAAGTAAACTGGGGGACCTGGATATCGTTGAGGTCCTTCCCATTGATACCATTAGCCGAGGAGATCAACTTCTGGAGCGCCAAAAGCTGGTTTTAATGGCTTTTGATAGCGGCACCTATCGCATTCCTCCTCAGGAGATCAGCTACCTCACTCCTGGCCGTGGGGATGTCCGACGGGTAACTACCGGGGGATTTCAGGTGAAGGTGGAAACCATTCCCATTGACGCTGAAGCCAAATTCAAGGACATAAAAGGGGTCCAGGAAGAACCCATTACCTTAAAAGAAATCCTAATCAAGGCAGGACTGGCCTTAGGGATTCTGGGGCTGTTGGCAGGAATCATCTGGGTGGTATATCGCCTGTTCAAAAAGAAGCCTGTCGTGCCTGCCGCCCGTCCCAAGCCTCCGGTACCAGAAGACGAAACCGCCATGCGGAGATTGGCCCAGCTTGAGAGTCAAAAACTCTGGCAGGGTGGACAGGTGAAGGAGTACTACGTCGAACTGACTACCATTCTGCGAGAATACCTGGAAGTACGGTATAAGGTCCCTGCCATGGAGTCGGTTACCTTTCAGATTCTTAGGGATTTACAGGGGAAGGGAGTGCCTGACAAACAGCAGAAAGACCTGGAACAACTGCTCCCCATGGCTGACCTGGCCAAATTTGCCAAGTCTCAGCCCGAGGCAAAGGAAAATTTGCACTCCATGGAATTAGCCCGTGAATTCATCAAGGCTACCCGTAGGGTGGCTGAAACACCAACTGCTACCAATCCAATTCCGGAAGAAACAGAAGCAATTTCCAACTCATGATGACATTCCTGAAAACATTGGAATTTGCCAATCCCTGGTTGCTGATCCTGCTGGCAATTCCCGTTTTGATGATCGGATGGGACTTCTGGCAATACAGACGGCTTTATCCGACCCTTACGCTTCCTATCCTGAAAGGAGTTGAGGATCACAGCCGGCCTGTACGTGGCTATATCAAGCGTTATCTCTTTGTCCTGCGTGTCCTGGCGTTAGCATTTCTGATTGTGGCCCTGGCTCGTCCGCAGCGATCCATGCAGGAGGAAAATGTGGATACAGAAGGCATTGACATCGTCCTGGCCATGGACATTTCCCAGTCAATGGAGGCCATGGACTTTCGCCCCAATCGCCTGGAGTCTGCCAAGGAACGCGCCATGGAATTCGTTACCGGGCGGGAGAATGACCGCATCGGACTGGTGATTTTTGCAGGACAAAGCTTTACCCAAAGCCCGCTGACCACCGACAAAGGAGTGATCCAGCAACTGATCGCAGAGCTGGATTTCAGCATGTTGCGTGAGCCCGGCACCGCCATCGGCATGGGACTGGCTACCTCGGTGATTCGACTGAAGGACTCAGACGCTCAGTCCAAGGTCGTCATCCTGCTGACCGACGGAGACAACAACTCCGGCTTTGTTGATCCCTTGACGGCCACGGAGGCAGCTGTTCAGAATGGCGTCAGGGTGTACACCATCGGAGTTGGCAAAAATGGCGAAGCACCCTTCCGGATGGCCAGTCGCCTGGGAGGCTACCGAACCGTGTACCAGGCCGTGCGGCTGGATGAAGACCTGCTCCGCAACATCGCCGAGAAGACCGGAGGAAAGTACTTCAACGTCCGTAGCAACGCGGCTTTGGAAGAAGTTTATCAGGAAATAGACCAACTGGAAAAAACGCGGATAGAGGTCACCCGCATCACCCGTAAAACAGAGGAGTTTCACTGGTTTCTGATCATTGGAGGCATGCTCCTGCTGATCGAATGGATTTTGAGATACGCTGTGGTGCGGAGCATTCCATAACATGTTTCAGAGAACATTGATCAGCATTAAATGAGCACTGACCAATGATCCCTGTTCAATGAACAACGAATAATATGCTGAGATTCCAACATCCTGAAGCCTTCTACCTATTCCTGGTGCTGATCCCATTGGGAGGGCTTTTTGCATGGTTTCTTTGGGGAAGAAAGCAGGCCATAAGTCGGCTGGGGGAGGGGAGCCTGATCGCCCGTTTGATGCCCGATAAGCCCAGGAGCAAGCATACGCTCAAGTTTGTCCTGCTGGCATTTGGCTGGAGCTTTCTGGTGCTGGCGCTTGCAAATCCTCAAATGGGCCGTAAAACCGAAACCGTGACCCGAGAGGGCGTTGACCTGTTCGTAGCGGTGGACATTTCCCGGTCCATGCTGGCAGAAGATGTGCCCCCGAGTCGTCTGGACCGCACCAAGCTGTTTCTCAACCAGTTGGTCGATCGGCTTGGCGGCGATAGGGTAGGAGTGATCGTTTTTGCGGGGTATCCCTATTTGCAGGTACCTATTACAACAGACTACGCTTCTGTCAAGTCCATTACCCGAATCATCAACACCGATCTGGCAGGAACCCAGGGAACCGATATTGGAGCGGCGATAGAGATGGCCCGTGAATCCTTTGATCGGGCAAAATCCGAGCACAAAGTGCTGCTGCTGATCAGCGATGGCGAAGACCATCAACAGGAGGCACTTGACGCCGCGCGCGAAGCGGCTGAGAATGGTATGACGATCTACACAGTGGGGGTTGGCTCTTCCAAAGGCAGCCCTATTCCTGATATTCAGAACGGACGGGACATGGGCTTCAAAAAGGATGAAAGTGGCAGCATCATTCTTTCAAAGCTCAATGAGGAAATGTTAAAGGATGTGGCAAAAGCAGGCAACGGTACCTATTTCCGCCTCTCTGCAGGAGGCAATCCGGTCGATGCCCTGCGCAGTGAACTGGCCGCTTTGGAAAAGAAACAATACGAATCGGAGCAGTTCACGGACTTTGAAGACCAGTACCAGTGGCTGCTATTTATCGGACTGGTGCTGCTGCTAATTGAGTACCTGATCAGCGAGCGGAGAGTGCGTCTGCTCTCACGCATCGATTATCTGAATTAAGGGGGGGAGAAGAATTCGTGATTGGCGATTTGTAATTCGTAATGCAAGGGGTTGGTAGTCAGGTAGAAGTGAGTAGGGATCCAAAAATAACTACAAATGAAAGGTATGAAGGGATAAAGTTATGTAGGTCATAAGCAGCAACTTGCCTCCATATCCTCATATACTTCATACCTATTTAAGTCTGTCCAACTGCTGAGGTAATTTTTTAAAAATCAGCAACTCAAGAACTCCACTATGATTCGACTTTTCAGCTTTATCGGAATCATCATGATCGGCAGCCTGCTGATGGGGCAGGATCTGATAGACCCGGCCAAAGGGCACATTCGCTCCGGCAACAGCGCGTTTGAAAGTGGGGATTTCATGGCGTCTGAGCTGTCTTATCGGCGTGCGCTGGAGGTTGAGGCCGACAATGCCAAAGGGGCTTTTAACCTGGGGGATGCCCTGTACCGACAAAATCGGTTTGATGACGCCGCGGCCCAGTTTCAGCGAGCCGCGGACCTAACGGCTGATGCAAATGTCCAGGCCCAGGCTTACCATAACCTTGGGAATGCCCACATGTCACAGGCACTTTCGCTGCAACAGACCGATCCGCAAAAGAGCGGGGGCGAATGGCAGCAGGCAGTAGAAGCCTACAAACAGGCACTCAGGCGCAACCCCCAGGATGAGGAAACGCGCTACAACCTGGCTTATGCTCTGGAGCAAATGCGTCAGCAGCAACAGCAAAATCAGGATCAAAACCAGGACCAGAATCAGGATCAGGAGAATCAGGATGATCAGGATCAAAATCAGGATCAGGAGAACCAGGAGAATGAGGAAAATGAAGACCAGGATAAACAGCAGCAGCAGGATGAATCCTCCGAAAACGAGCAGCAACAAAACGGACAGACGCAGCAGATGAGTCCGGAACAGATCGAACAAATGCTGGAAGCCCTGAGGTATCAGGAGCAGCAGTTGAGAGAAGAGATGCAGCGTCAGGCGACGAAGGGTAAAGCCAGAGCAGGGGAAAAAGACTGGTAGCTATGAGTCAGTCCAATCCCATTGAAGAAAAGCTACGCCAATTTGCCCTGGCAGTAAGAGAATTTGGCAAAAGCCTGCCCATGACTGTCGCCAATGTTGAGGACCTGAAAGAGTTGACCCGTTCCTCAGGAGCAATTGGCGCCAGCTACATCGAAGCAACCGGAGCCATTAACCGAAATGACTACCTCATAGGACTGAAAAAGTGCGTGACCGATACCCGAAATACCCATTACTGGCTGAGCCTGGTGGACAGCCAGGGACAACCAGAAATCGAACGGAAGCGGAAGCGGTTGATGGAACTTGCGGAGGAAATGAGGCGGGTACTAACCCAGTTAATACAGCAATCGAAACCCTGAATATGAACGCCAGAAGAATCATATGGATCGTTGGGCTGCTACTCGCCAGCTCGGGACTTTGGGGGCAGGAATTTTCTGCCTTCGTCGACAAGCGTGAGGTGCCGTTGGGAGAAGTGTTCAAGCTGACATTTCAACTGGTAAATGGCAAGGGCGGCCAGCTAGCCATGCCTGACCTCGATGACTTTCAGCTTCGGGGAGGTCCAGACCAGGGGACAAGCGTCCAAATGGTCAACGGGCGGGTAACTGAAATACGGAGTATTTCATATTATCTGCAAGGCACCAGAACGGGCAATTTTACCATCGGTCCGGCTACGATCAGCACACCTGAAGGAGATGATTTGAAAAGTGAGCCCATCACCATTCGAATCGTAGATGCCCGTAGCAGCAATGGTTCAGGGCAAACGGGGAGTAATGGGGGCAGCAATCAGCGCAATGCGAATATTGAGGCACAATTGGAGAACTCCGTTTTCCTTCGCGCCCTACCCTCCAAAAGGTCCGTTTACCAGGGAGAGCCACTTACCGTTACCTACAAACTTTATGAGCGCGTTGCAACAGGAGAGTTAAGCCCGATTGCCACTCCGGGATATGAAGGATTTTGGGTAGAAAATGTAGACCTCAGAAATCCTACCCCCAAAATTGAGGTGTATGAAGGAGTCCGGTATCGAACCTATGTTATCCGTCAGGATGTCCTGTTTCCACAGCGAAACGGTTCCCTGAAAATCGATCCCTTCCAGATTTCTACAGTAGTCCGAATCGAAATACCACCGGAGCCAGGACGGCAGCGAAGCATTTTCGATCAACTGATCCGGCAGTACGACAACTACCAGTACCGCTTTGCCAGCAATGCCATCAACGTCGAGGTTAAGCCATTGCCAACTTCTGCCCCAGGCAGGTTCAGCGGACTCGTGGGAGACTTTGGCCTGACATCGACCCTTGACACGAACTCTGTGGAAGTCGGTGAACCCTTAACCTTTACCCTGAGAATTGAAGGAGAAGGAAACTTCAAAAAGCTACAGGAACCTCAACTGAACTTTCCACCGGATTTTGAAGTGTACGACCCTACCATGACCGAAAGTATTCGACTTTCTGGTGGAACTCTGAAGGGTTGGAGAAACTATGAATACCTCATCATTCCCCGTAATCCGGGCGAATACACGCTTCCGTCCGTTGAATTAGCCTATTTCGATCTTGGCAGTAAGCGTTACCAATCGCTGAGGACAGAAGCCTTTGAGGTGGAGGTAACGGGTGATCCCATTGTGTTGGCTGATAATGGAAGTGGCGAACGAACCGGATCGGAGCCATCGATTCTGAACCAGGACATTCGGTTCATTAGCGTAGGCGATCCAGGACTCCGTGCCAAAGGCAGTAGTCTGCTTTCCAACTGGTGGTACTGGCTGCTGCTCCTGTTACCAATCGCCGGAACGGCTGTTCTCTACCTCAGCCGGAGGCAACAGGCTGAAAGTCGTCGCGATGTCGCTGGCACCCGCCGACGAAAAGCCGCCAGAGTCGCCCAGAAACGCTTAAAGGTGGCAGAGGAGTTTCTGAAAGCCGGGAAGAGCAAGGAATTTTACGATGAGCTGGTGCGTGCTACCTGGGGGTACCTGGGGGATAAGTTTTCCCTTCGCCCCAGCGAGCTAAACCGCGAGAAGGCCGGACAGGTACTGGCCTCCAAGGGAGCGCCGGAGCCTTTGACCCAGCAGTTAAATCAACTGATCGATACCTGCGAAATGGCCCTCTACGCCCCAAGTGCCGCGCCTGGTGGCATGCAGGGCACCTATGAAACTGCTTCAAAACTCATCACAGACCTCGAAGAACTATGAATTCACCCATCAGAATATTTGCCATCCTCGCCCTGATGCTGGCCTGGGGGAATTCCTTTTCCCAGGACGCTGAAGCCCTGTACCATCAGGCCAACGATGCCTATCAGGCCGGAGAATACCAGCAGGCCCAGGCCCTGTATGACTCCATCGTCAGCATTGGTCAGGTATCAGCTGATCTTTATTACAACCTTGGGAACACGCATTTTCGTCAGGGTCACACCGGGCTTTCGGTGCTCAATTACGAACGGGCACTGGCGATCGATCCCGGACATGACGATGCCCAGTTCAACCTGAAACTCGCCCGGCAGCGGGTAGCAGATCGGATTCAGCCCAAACCACAGTTTGTGCTGACACGTTGGTGGAATACGCTGACCACCGGACAGCCGGTTTCCTTCTGGGGAATGGCTGCGGTGCTGTTCATGTGGCTCATGCTGGGGGCGGTAGCCCTGCTGCTGTTCGGTGGGGGAGGATTGAGGCGAATGGCTTTTGTGCTGGCGGGAGTATTCGCGCTGGTGTCGCTGGGCAGCCTGGGGCTCGCCATTAACCGACAGGCCGATATCAAGGCCCATCGGTATGCCATCGTCATTGCCCCCAACGCATACCTCAAAGATGCCCCCGATGGCCCCACCGATCTGATGATCCTCCACGAAGGAGTCAAAGTCGAGCGCCTTGATCAGATTGGTGAGTGGGTGCAGGTACGCATCTCCGGTGCCAATATCGAAGAAACCGAAGGCTTTTTGAAGCAAGGTACGCTGGCGGGGATATAATTGGGGTCTTCCAATTGGGTCAGCAAATTGAAGAATAATACACCGTTTTTTTTCTCACGCAGATCGAAGATGCCGCATAGCGGTAAGTACAGAGAGAAGCCTGCCGATTGCCCCCCCCTCAAAAAGAACAATAAAGCAAGCCTGGGGCGGCGTTGGACGGCATTTGGTGAACCGGGGCGGCCTGCGGGTAGAATGAAATGCCGAACTTTTCTTGCTTACTTCTTTTGTAGGAGAGCAAGTAGCTCTTTAAACTTTCTGATTCCTCCCTCTTTCGCACAAGCCTCTCCCTCCAAAGGGAAATACTCGCAGTGGCACTGGGCAAAGGTCAAAAGCAAGCTTGGGGCGGCGCTGGCCCGGCATTTGGCGCTCGGGGCGGCTTGCAGGGCAGCCTGAAATGCCGAACTTTTCTTGCTTACTTCTTTTGAAAAAGAAGTAAGTCCCGCTGAAGGCGAAATAGCACTTGAAAAACACGCAGAATATTAAAAATCCATTTGCGGAGCTAGAAAAAGAAGTAAGTCCCGCTGAAAGCGAAATAGCACTTTCAGAGGTACCATATTAAAGATCAACTGGCGGAGCTAAAAAAGAAGTAAGTCCCGCTGAAAGCGACATAACACTTTCAGAGGAATTATATTAGAAATCCATTTGCGGAGCTATGAAAAAAGGTAGCTCCTGCTGATCCGCGATCCCGCGAAACGGGAAGGCGAAATAGCATTTTCTGAGGTAGCACACTGCTTACTCGCCCGGAACCAATTCAAAAATCACTTTCTGTTCAATCTCAACTTCAATGATCTCCAGTTCTGCCCAGTCCCGAACCAACTCCCGCTCCGTATAAAGTCGTGTATCTTCAGTCAAAGGCTGTATTTCCAGGATCAAAGGTTCGCCATACACCATAGGCATGTCCCTGAGGTTGACCGACCAGGTCGTGCCGTTGTTGAAGTTGTCGGCAACGAGCCTTTCCCCGATGCGCAGTTGGGCCTTGTCTCCCTTGTAGTCGATGCGGAGAAATACATTCTCAAACTTCTGTGTCCCCTGGTTGAAGGACAGCGCATAGCGAGCATCGGAAAACCCTGGGTGATCAGGCGAGTATGGTCGCTCCGTGATGGTAGGCTGGGTTTTACCACGGGGATCTTCCCATGGAGCGGGAATTTTGTATTGCTGCACCGTGAGCCAGCTGCTATCGGTGGCGATCTGAATTTTGTCCGAAGTATAGTACTCGACCTCCAGCACCCCTGCGAATGCCCTGGCTGTATCGGCATAGGCAAAATCCAGCATCAGGTCATTCAGCCCCTTTTGCACATAGCCCGTGAGGTCGATTTTGTTGACTTCGTCCGCTGAAACAGATTGATTGACCCAGCGGCCATTGAGGCGAATCTTGCAGGCTGCTTCTCCCAGAAAGTAGAAGGTCGCCCTTCGGATATCCGCGCTGTGCTCCAGGCTGAAGTTCTTGAAAAACTGACGATGATCGAGCGTACGGCTGCCGCCCTGTCGCTCGGCAGTGATGGAGAGCCACTGGGCCTCGTCGATCAGGTCAGCGGGGTTGAGTCGAATGGCTATTGACTCAGATGGGTAGCTAATGGTATAGCGAGAAAATCCGCTGGGCAGAATCTCTCGCTTCTCGCCTCTCGCTTCTATTCTTCCCAAAGAAATAATGGTATCCACCTCATGCGTCGAAAAGGCATGTAGTTGCTGATGTTCATCCATATACAAGTTGGCAGTCGAAAGGAAGGCATACTCTTGCCCCGCATCCTGAAAATACCAGAACTGCTCGGCCTGCTTATTGGTCAGGACAAAGATTCGATGTGTCTGGCCATCATCTGTGGTAAATATTATCGGCTCGGTCAGATCGCGTGGAAATCCACTAAGTCGATAACTTTCAGATCCCCGCTGAACTGGAGCTACAGATGTTCCCCCCACGATTAGTTTTTCGATTGCTTCACCTTTTAGCCAAAATTCCACTTCGATGTCTCCTGACTGCCGAAAATACCAGTCCTGGTATTCCCCATTGCTGATCTGACAAATAGGCTGTACAGTTGCACAACCAAGGATCGCTTCTCCCATCTGCATATTCACCGGCCAGAAAAACACGGCGCTGTCCACAATGTCCACTGGTTTCGAAGGAAAAGTAATCTCTTCATCCTGAAGCTGAACCGTGAACTGCACGTCTTCCTTGGTCGAATTGGTGTAGCCGCGATAATAGTTCGAGATGAAGAGAAAGCCCGATGCGCCATCGGTGCGAAATGAATACTTCAGGTCATCTGGTTCTTCCTGTCCTTCCGGTACGATGGGCTGCATGGGAGCCAGGTGGTCGCCAAATTCATTCAGGAAGTAGTGCAGGGGCTTGACTTTGTGATAAGAAGGCGCAATCTCTCCCGTCTCCCGAATCGCCGCCTGAAAGTCGTAAGAGATGTCTGGGTATTCGTTCCAATAGCCCGACTCGAGCTGGTCTTCTTCCAGGGTGGTAAATTTTCCGACGGGATTTAGTCCGCCAGCGAAGACATAGTAGCCAGGCAGATTGCTGCCAGACGCGATGCTGGACAGGGCGATGGTCGCTCCATCCATCGGATCGATTACCGGGCGGCGATGCTCAGAAAGCTGATTGCCGACGCCCAGCTCACAGGTGAAATAGGGATACAGCGAATAGTCCGGCTGGTAGCGGTCGCTGTTGTCCTTGTTGCCAATGGCCTGGCTGTTGATCGGCATGCGAAAGACGTAGCTTTCGTTACGGCTGATCTTGCCCAGGTTGGTGTTCCAGGGGGCAGTCGGATAGCCTCCCCACAGCGGAATGGCCTCTCCCTCAGGCACCGATGCCGAGCGCCAGCCTGTTACCGTGTACATGGGCACGTCCATCCCAAATCGCTGCGCCGTTTGCTTCAGCCACATGATGTGATCTTCTCCGCCTTTGCCACGCCAGTATTCATTCTCCAACTGTACCCCGATAATGGGACCGCCGTCTTTGTAATACAGCCCTGCCAGTTGCTGGCCGATTTGCTGGTACCAGCGTTCTGCGTAGTGCTGATAGGCAGGGTCGTTGCTGCGAACCTTCATGTCCTCTCGCTTCACCAGCCAGTCGGGCAAACCGCCATTGCGCACTTCACCGTGGCACCAGGGACCAAGGCGTGGATAGGCCCACATGTCGTGCTTTTGGCACAATTCCACGAATGCCCGCAGGTCTTTGTTGCCTGACCAGTCGAAGATGCTTTCGCTCTCCTCGTGGTGAATCCAGATGGCGTAAAACGCGATGATGTTGATGCCATTGGCCTTCATCTTCAGGATGATGTCCTCCCAGTTCTCTCGTTTGACCCGCGAATAATGCACCTCGCCCATCACCGGGATGATCGGCTCGCCACCCAGGGAAAGGTACTTGTTGTTGAGGGTCAGTTCGGCTCCTGCCGGGCCGGGATTACCCATGTGGAGGTGGGTGCCGGTGGGGGAGGGGAGTTCGATTCTAGCGTCAATTTCAATGGTTTGAGCCAGAAGACCTGGTGACATTCCTATGCAGAATGCGAGGAGAAATGGGAGAATGAGTTTTAGCATTTTTGGGGTAGGTTTAGGGAATGTGGTAAATCCTGTGGATCGTCAGATTAGGAGGCTCGTGAGGCTTTACAAGCCGAAATGTACCGTCACCGCGTCTCTGACGCCCGGATTCTCGCAAGTCAGAGACTTGATGACTGAAGGTATCGGCTTTCAAAGCCTCACCAGCGGCTCAAATAAAGGCATCCGCCCCGCTGGCGCTGGACTCCGTCCAGTGTCGCATTTCTCCGGTCTCTGACCGCCGGAAAGTCAATCGGACAGAGTCCGTCGAGCATACACGCCGAAGAGACTCCCGCGCGAGCAGGGTTATTGGACAGCCAACACGCCCAACCCAATCAACCGCCCATGCACCCACACGCCCGTGTGATAGGGTGCATCACTTAGCAGACCATCAAAAAGTTCCTGAGCCTTGTCGGCCTCTCCCAATCCCAGGTATCCCAAGGCCATCAGGTAGCGGCAATGCTGCTGATTGCGCTGTTTGAGGTCGTCATCCCAGATCATTAGGTCGGGCAAGGAGACAGCGAAGTAGTCGATCTTCACCTCGTCGTTCTGATGCTGTTCCCCATAAGTTACCAGCGCCTGGAAACGACTTTTTGCCTCTTCCTGCTGGTCGATTTTCATTAGCGCAAGTCCCTGATACAGAATCTTTTCCGGTGGCTGGTCATTGTAGTATAGGGCCATTGACGGCTCGCCTGCATCGGCGGCGGCTTGGGTGTAGAAGCGATTGGCCTCCTCCGTCGCGCCCAACTGCTCATGGCAATAGCCCAGCCAGAAGTCGAGGTCATTGTCTTTGGCTCCGAAAAGCTTGCCTTCGCCCAGATTTCGCGGATAGGTTTTGGCGCGTTCCAGTTTGTCGATGGCGGCGGCAAAATCACCCGCCTTGATGTCCGATTTGGCCCATTCGACCAGGCTCAGCACATACTGCCCCGTCACCTTGCCTTCGCCGCCTTCCCAGGGGTGGAACATCCGCGCCATGATCAGGCGGTAAGCCTCTTCGAATCGCTCGTGAAAATTGAGCAGGGCAATCTTTTGCAGATAGACATCGTCGCGATCTTCGGTCAATGAAGCATGTTCATTGAGCAGATCTAGCCGGAACGCATAGGATTTTCCGACCCGCTGATACAGTGCATCCAGCTCCATGAAGACCCGAGCGTCAGTTTGGTCCAAAGCGAATGCTTTTTCCAGTTCTTCCAAAGCGGCTTCGGGCTTGCCAGCCTTGTTGTAGTAGGCCAGCGATAGATTCCGGTGAACGGTCGGGAAATCTGGATCGTGCTTCACCGACTGCTCCCAGAGTTGCGTCGCGCGCTCGTGCTGTCGGTTGTGGTAGAAGAAATTCCCCAGATAATAAGGAGCTTTTGCCGCATTTGGCATCAGATCCATGAGGTCGCTTAGGGCCAAAACAGACTCCAACTGATGCGGGAAGCAGGTGCCGGGATCGGCTTGCTCAGCCTTCTGGTAATAGGCTTTGGCTCCTTCGGTGCAGCCTTGTTGTTGCTCAAACCAGCCCATGTAGGCCCATGCCAATGGATACACATCTCCCGATTGCTCGGAAACTCCGACCTTCATCAGGGCAAGTGCCTCCTCAAACAAGCCTGTCCAGGCATAGTCCAGCGCGATCTCAATGTAGCTGTGGATGTTGCCGCGCATGAGCTGCTTCAGTTCCTCCAAAGCCTGCTCATCCTGGGTAAGCAGGTATTGCTCGAAGGAAACCCCGAAGTTGAAGCGATCCAGTTCCAGGGAATCCGCGATCAGTCGCTGGGCTTTGTCTGTTTGATCGCTCAGGCGCAGCAGGGAGGCCTTTAGGTGGCGGGCCTTGTGGTTGTGCCACTGACGAATGAGAGATTTTTCGATGAGTTCCAATGCCTCTTCGATGTCGCCGCGCTTGGTAGCGATTTGGGCCAGTTGGAAGTAGCCCGAAGCCTGCCAGGCATCGTTCCAGACGGCTTTGTAGAAGGCATCGAAGGCTTCATCCTCACGATACTGGAAGCGCAGGGCCAACCCCAGGTTGAAGTAGGGCTCGCCGTCATAGGGATTGGGGTTGCGCTCGGTGAGCGTCTCAATGGCTTGGCGGAAATGGCCTTCGGCCTTCTCAAAATTCCCCCACTTTATCTCCAGCAGGCCCACCGCATTGTTGCAGCGCACGTCGCCGGGATCGCGGCGCAGGGCTTCCCGGTAGTAATCCGCCGGGCGGAAAGTTGCGTGGCGGTACTGCTCCAGGTGCAAGCCCCGCAGGAAGAGCTGTTCGATGTGCTCGATCTCCTCGGGGCTTTTGGCCGCTTTGGCGGGATCGGGAGTTTCCGAAGGAAGCTCGGTTTCTGGCTTCCATGAAACAAGCACCTTGCCTTTGGCGGTCTTGACGACGAGTTCATAGTCTTCTTCTGCGCCCTTATGTGCCAATGAATGTTCAAATACCTTCTCTGGCGACAGGTCAAAGCTGGTTTCGAAAATGGTTTCGCCTTTGTGCGTCAGGATGATTTCTGCTCCGGGATAGGCCGCCGTGGCGTACACACCGATAACGATCTTCCCGTCTTCAAATGCCAGCTTTAGCGCCGCTTCCTTCGTGGCATTCTTGATCTCGCCGATCTCGCTGTAGGGCATGAAGAATTGACTGAAAGTCTTTTCTTCATAGGGCATGAGCCAGCTAAAGTCAGGTTGATTGTCGGTATAGACGCCACACATCAGCTCGATGTAGGGGCCGTCCTCGTCGGTGAGGTTGCGGTCCCAGGCGTAGCCAAAGTCGCCATTGCCCCAGGTCCACTGCTTTTTGCCGGGCGAAACTTGGTGGTTGGCCACGTGTAGCATGCCGCCGTTGCTGTCGTGCTCGTAGCAGCCGATGAAGTCGTAATCCGAGCGAATGGCCATGTAGCTGGTCGGCACGGGGATGTTTTTGTAGCGGGAGATATCGGTGCCCGGCCCGTAGTTGACCTTGTAGTAGGTGCCCGTGGCGATGGGGAAGTCGGAGACATCGCGCTTGCCATGGTCAAAGACAGCGTTCACATCCGGCGGAAAAACCGACTGGTAGTGGTCGTTGACCTTCACGGCGGGATTGGCCCACCAGAGGAAGGTCTGCGCATGCGGCGTGCGGTTGTAGAGCTTGACCTTGATTTCAAGGTAAGCCTTGTCGGGGTGCAGGGTAAAGCCCGCCATGCCTTTGGTGCGGAACATCCGCTCGATCTCGCTGCACCAGACGGTCTTGCTGCCGTCAGCGTTTTCTTCGATGGTGAAGTCAACTGGATCATAGGTCGAAGGCCGGTGGTGCTGCGGCCAGTTAAACTCGATCCCACCGGAAATCCACGGACCCGCCAGCCCGACCAGCGCAGGCTTGATCACCTGGTTGTAATAGACAAAGTGGCGCTGCTTGACCTTGTCGTAGGCCATTTGTACCCGACCGCCCAGTTCGGGGAGGATCATGATCTTGAGGTAAGCGTTTTCGATGAATACCGCTTGCCATTCCTTGTCGATCTTCTCGTCAGAGATTTTTTCGATCACCGGGTGGGGATAGACCACCCCACTGCTCCCCTGATACACTCGTTTTTCGAGGAATACGGGGTTCTTCTCAGGCTCCCCGACTTCGTAGGTCGGGATGGTTACCAGTTCTTTCCAAGCTTTGACTTCTTGCATGCGGGTTGATTTTGAGAAGAATTCAAGGATTTTCCTTCACATAAGACTTCCAGACTTCTCGTTCTTTTTCTTCGAATAACTCAGCAATTACCTCAGCGTCAATCGAATGGGCAGGGGTGAATGTATCCGAAGTCATATAGGTCATCAGGCTTTGATACAGTTGTTGAGCGACGATGTCATGGGCATTTTCTCCCGTCAAATCCGCGCTACAGACCAGCAGCTTGCCTTCGTAGACCTTCGCTTCGAAGAGCATGGCCAACCGCCGATTCAAGAACCAAGTGTCGATGGGCTGCACGATGGGGCGAAAGTTTGGGGGGAAGTTTTCCAAGTTCATGACCTGCTGTCGATTGACTAGAGACCACCATTGCAAATCGCTGTGGCTGTCGGTAGGAAAATCGGTCAGGGCCGGGTGCTCATCCTGAATGAGGACGCCCGTGGTGTGCGGAGGCCGCATCCGAAACCAGGAGGTATTCCAAAAAGCTGGATTGAAATACTGGATGACATCCTTGCCATTTTCTACGTTACCCGCAGCGAGCAAGAGAACGTTTTTGCCTGCTTTCAGGGCGTTTTCGGTGGCTCGGTCCCAGCCTTTGCTGATGACGATATATCGGGCTGGTTGAGGAATATTTGCGGGCGGATAAACCCAGATATTCCATTGGTTACGATATTCGCCCAAGGAAACTTTCAAGGTAAATCTACCTGCTTGCTCCACAAAATTTAGCGGGAACGCAATGCTTCCCAACTCGTAACAATTTCCAACGGGAATATTTCCGCTCGACAATTTGCCTGACTTCACCACTTCGCCAGCTTCGTCGAGCAGTTCCCATCCAGGGGTGATGTCCGTCAGTTCCTGGCCACTAAAATTGGCGGCTTCGATAGCAGCATACAGCGTATCCTGGCTGGAAAAGGTAAACCTCGACAACCGAGCCAGCGGCACCACTTCATCACAAAACGCCTTGAATTCCTCCGGCGAGATATATCCCTTTTCCTCCCAGAAGGCATCCAGTACACCGACTAGCGCCGTTCCCTGACCGGAAAAGTCATTGAGGCTCAGCAACTGAAAGCCCGCGAGATTGGGGGTGCGCAGGGTGGCTTCGATCTCTTGCTTGTAGCAAAGCGCCTGCAATTTGCCCGAGGCCATCAGGAAGTCGTCGGCTAGGTCGGCCATGTGGTGATCGGCCAGATCCTGCTGAAACAGCTCGAAGTTGCGGGCTTTGAGCGGCCCGGTGTATTTGGGGATTTCGTCGAAGTTGGGGAAGACGCACCATTGGCCCATCTCGAAGGTGACGTAGGGGCGTTCCTGGCCCTCGGTATTGTTGCGATAGTCAAATTCGCTTTCAGGCTGTTGGGTTCGCCAGGCCAGGCCACGGGGCGGAGAGCGCACGATGAAGTCGCTGTTTTCGATAATGGACCAGCTACGTCCGGTTGAAGCCCCGGTGAAGACGCGACCTGGATCGTAATGTTTGAAGACATCCACCCATTTCTCCAGATAGGGCACGTAGTTGCCCGAAGGCTCGTTGCCGTAGGCCATCATGCAGAAAGAGGGATGATGCCCGTAGGTGTCGATGATGCGCCTGGTTTCCTCCATCAGGTAGTCGTCGATGGGGAGGCTGTCCCCGAGGGTAACCGAGTATTTGGCCCAGCTCGGCCCTTCCACTTGCAGGTAAATGCCTGCTTTGTCTGCTGCGATAAATGCTGCTTCGGGGGGACAGTAAGAGTGAAAGCGCATGTGGTTCAGGCCGTGAGCCTGACAGATGTCATAAATTTTTGCCCACTCTTCTTCTGTTACCGGTGGATAACCCGTCAGCGGATAGACGTTGCAATCGGTGGTGCCTCGCAGATAAATCTCGGTGCCGTTGATGGTGAAGCGTTTGTCTACGAAGGCAAAGTCTCGCATCCCGAAGACTCGCTTTTGCACATCCAGTACACCCGATTCATCCTGAAGGGTGAGGGTCAGTTCGTAGAGGTTGGGGGAAAATTCGCTCCAGGTCTTTGCTTCATCTCCCATCGGGATGGCGAGTTCCCAGGTATCTTTTGCTTCGTCCAATTCAAGTTGAAGCGGCTCAAGCTGATGCTCGTGGTTGAGGCCTGCGATTTCCGCAACGAGGCTTGAACCGGGCGTGGGAGCAACTTGGAGGGCGACACTCAGGTATAGTTTTTTTGTGTAAAGAATAGGCGAGACGGTCAGTGATGCGATGCGCTGTTCATTTCTCACCGAAAGTTTCATCTCCCCCACGATCCCGTTCCAGTTGCCCTGGGTGTGGTCGCTGATGCTGTGGGAGTTGATGCCAGGGTCGACCTCTCGGATCGCGTTGTCCACGCGGATGCTGATGCGGTGAGTGCCCGGCTGCACGAGTTCTGCCGGGATGGAGAATTCATGAGGGGTTGACAGGCTATTTTGATCACCGACCAAGGTCGAGTCGAACCAGACCTGTGTCTGCCAGTGGGGACGCTCCAGGAAGAGTTCCAGTGGCTTTCCGGCCCAGTTTTCTGGAATGATAACTTCCTTTTGGTACCAGGCCGCGCCCACATAGCGGGTCTCGGGCGTCAGCCAAAAAGGAAACTTGGGCGGTGTGGCCTCGCGGTACTTTTCCATCGCGGGGTTGAAGTACCAGGAGCTGTCGTAGATGCTGCCGGTCCACTGCGTTTGCAGTGTGGGGACTTCTCCGATGCCCTGATCCCGAAGCGCGGCAGGCAACGTCAGGCTGTCTTCGAAGGTCTGGTTGAACCATTCGCTCTCAATGCCAGCGTTGGCTTCGTCGAGTTGGTAGCGCCATTCTCCGGCCAGGTCCAGTTGCTGGATCGGGGTCGGGGATTGGCAGTGGCTGAGGGCCAGGGCGAGCAATAAGGCGATTAATATTCGTGCGAGCATATCGGAGTAGAATTCTAAATTTGTAAGATCAAGAAGTCGGACAGAGTCCGGGATTGGTACACACTCGACAGGGTCGAGCGCGAGCAGGGAGGCAACTTTCAACCTTGAACGACGAACTTTGAACTTCTTTTCAATGCCCACCGCCCGTCCAGCTTCCTTCCACTTCTTCCAGGGTCTTTCCCTTGGTCTCGGTCAGTTTGAACCAGATCAGCAAAAAGCCCAGCACGCAGATGACCGCGTAAGCGAGGAAAGGAGAGGCTTCGCCCATATTTTCCGCTAAAATCGGGAAGGTAAAGACCAGCACGGAGTAGGCGATCCACAAAGAGATCGTGGCGACTGAAAGGGCCTTTCCCCTGATTTTATTGGGGAAAATCTCCGAAATCAGCACCCAGGTAACGGGAGCCAATGAGATGGCATAGGTGCCGATGGCTGCGATGACGAAAGGCGACAGCAGCCCTCCGTCTCCACTTTGCAGAATGCCAAAGATGACCAGGTACAGAATCGCCAGTCCGCCTGCCCCAAATAGCATGAGCGGCTTTCGGCCAAATTTGTCCACCAGGGTCATGGCCACCAGGGTGAAGACCAGATTCGCGATGCCGATATATACGGCCTGAATCAACTGTTCTTCACGGTTTGCACCGATGGCCTCAAAGATTTTTGCTGTATAATTAAAGACGACATTGATGCCGCACCACTGCTGAAACACCGCCAGTCCAATGCCGAGGCCTACAATGGGGAGGTAGGCTTTCTTGAATAGTTCTTTGACGCTTACATCTCCATCAGTTGAACCCTGTAGGGTTTTTTGGATATCCGAAATGGTCGTTCGGGCAAATTCTTCTCCCCCCATTTTGTTCAGCACGGCAAAAGCCTGATCAATTTTGCCTTTGCTGACCAGATAGCGGGGGCTTTCGGGCAGCACGAGCACACCCAGCAAAAACAGCACAGAGGGCGCAGCCCCAGATCCAAACATCCAGCGCCAGGCGTCAGGCCCGAGGTCCTTCAATCCAAAGTTTACGAGGTGGGTGATGAGGATACCGAGTACGATGGTCAGCTGGTAAATCGAAACCAGTCGTCCTCTTAGCGGACCAGGCGACACCTCGGCGATGTACATGGGCGACAGCATAGAGGCAATGCCGACTCCGATTCCTGCGACAAAACGCGCCGCGATGAAAACGGTGAGGTTTCCTGCAACGCCCATTGCGATGGAGGATCCTGCAAAGATCAGGGCTGCAATTAAAAGGCCGGGTTTTCGCCCATAGGTATCAGCCAGGTAGCCTGCTACGAGGCAGCCGATCACGGCCCCCAGGGCCAGGGAAGCGGTGAGTCCGCCTTCGCCTTCAGCACCGAGTCCGAAGTGATCGACGAGGAATGGCAGACCGCCAGTGATTACGGCGAAATCAAAGCCGAATAGATAGCCTCCCAGGGCAGCGGCGAAGGAGATTCCTATGATATAGGAAAGGTTGAAGCGAGCATTCATAGACTATGTAGTCAAAGGGTAGTATGTTGTAGCGTCCATTAATCACCAAATTCTCAATTTTTTATAACTTGAGAAATGGCTCATCTCATCAAATGATGGACTATCTTATGATTTTTACCAAACAGGAAGGATTTGCAGGACAATCGAGCGTTACGCTTCCTCAGCGTACGCGCAGGCAGCTTCGTGGGCATCCTCTGTTTTCGGGATTGTATCTGACTGATATTGGCTATTATCCACATGCTTCTTTTCACTACCGGGAAAGAAAAAATGGAGCGGATGAGCATATTCTGATATATGTGATCAGCGGAGCCGGGGTAGTTTGCATTGGAGGGGATGAAGTCTCCCTTCAGGCTGATCAGTTTGTGGTGATTCCATCGGGGATGTCCCATTGGTATCGGGCGGATGAAGAATCGCCCTGGAGCATCTACTGGTTACATTTTGTTGGTAAAGGGGACAAGGGTTGGATTTTTAATCACATGCATTCACAGGTAATCGACCTGCCTCCCTCCAGCACTCCAAAAGGCGAGGCCCGGTTACGGCTATTTGACGAGATGATTCAAACCCTCTCGATGGGCTTCAGCGAAGATACCCTCGCCTATGTCCACCTGTGCCTTCCCCGGCTCCTGGCCACCTTTCGGTACTACGAGCAATTCCACCGCATCATCAACCCCCAGGAAGGCGATCTGATTCAACGGGCCATCAACCACATGAGGCAGCACCTCGACCGTCCCCTCACGCTTGAGGACCTGGCAGTAGAACTGGACATTTCCACCTCCCACTTTGCACGGCTGTTCAAAGACCGGACCCGACATTCTCCCATCGAGTATTTCATTCACCAAAAGATACAGTATGCCTGCCAGTTACTCAATGGCTCTTCGATGAGGGTCCATGAAGTGGGGAGGGCCGTAGGGTATGAAGATGCCTATTACTTCTCGCGGATATTCAAGAAAGTCATGGGCGTTTCCCCCATGCAGTACAAGCGTCAGCACCACGGTTAGTGGAGTAAGTTGGGGTTTCCCGCTCTGCGAGATTTCGCTGCGCTCAACGTGATTAAAAGTGCTGATGATCAGAAATGTGCTCAAATATAAATTGGCTCATTCCTTCATTCCATAAGCACTAAGCGCCGGGGAACCCAGTCAGCGTCTCGCCCACTTTTTTGCACAAAAAAGCAGCGTTGGTTTTGGACAAATGGCAAAAACCGCTACCTTTGTCCTCCCCTTCAATCGGAAGGGAATCTGGTTCTATTTGACATAGATACCGTTGGTCCGGTAGTTCAGTTGGTTAGCATATCCCGATGAGTCGGGAGGGTCGCAGCCTTCTCAATTGTCCAGACCGTTCTTTTGACATAGATACCGTTGGTCCGGTAGTTCAGTTGGTTAGCATATCCCGACGAGTCGGGAGGGTCTCAGCCTTCTCAATTGTCCAGACCGTTCTTTTGACATACATACCGTTGGTCCGGTAGTTCAGTTGGTTAGAATACATGCCTGTCACGCATGGGGTCGCGGGTTCGAGTCCCGTCCGGACCGCTTTTAAACAAGTTAATCGCCTCTAAATCAAGTATTTAGAGGCGATTTTGCTTTTGGGTCGAGTTAAATGGGTCGAGTAAAGTTGGAGGGTTTAAATGACTTTAGCCCATAACCTACCGTATTTTCCCAGTACGAACTCACTTATCCTATAATTTTCCATAATCAGCTTTCTAGCCCTCGAATTAACCATGATTTCCGATCCTTTATGGGGATTAACGCAATCAAAGCGCGATAATATCAGGCATAAGTATATCTTGCCACTGACAGAAGCACCACAACCAAAGTTATTCCTGAGCAATGCAGCATCGCTTTAGCGCCTATCTAAGACGAAAAATTTGGTACCATAGCATACAGAGATTTTGCCTGGAACTGTTGAGCGTATATGAGACCCATCGAGATAAATCCAGTGGCGGGGAAATTGAATTTCTAAACTCAACTTTTGCATAAAAATCCATAGGTTGGATTAAATGTCAAAGCTTAAA
>CAYFIR010000056.1:0-39113 GCA_964343195.1 uncultured Bacteroidia bacterium
AGAAGTAGGTCTGGGTTGCACCCAGCACCTGTCCGGCGTAGCTGAAGTTCACCGTCGCATCCGCACAGATCGCGTTGCTCGATACGTTGAAGTTAGCGCTCGGGGGATCGACTACGTCGAAGGTTACCTCGGCGGTATCAGTGGACTGGCAACCGTTGCCAAAGACGATCAGGCGTACGGTTTTTTCGCCGGGTGAAAGGTAGGTGACTGTCGGGGGCACTGTGCCCTGGAACGTCGCCGGGCTGGCACTTGCGCCAAAGTCCCACTGATAGACATCGGCGGGGCCACCTACCGTACTGAAGTTGAAACTGTTGCCGGGGAAGCACTGATCAGCCACAGGGTTGATCTGTACCACCGGACGGCCGGTGACTTCTACGTCGCGGCAAAGGACCGGAGACAGACAGTCGCCTTCGCCTACCTGCAAACAGACACTCTGGCTGCCAGGGGTCGGGAAGTACAACTGGTAGGGACCTGCGCCGCTGCCGCTCAGGACAATCGCGTTGCCAAAGTTCCAGCTGTAGGTCGCACTCGGACCGCTGGGACCGTTGTAGATCACTGTCAAGAGCTCTCCCGAACAAATGGAGTCGGGAAGCGTGAAGGTCGCAACAGGCTCGGGTACCACCAGAACCGTCTGAGTCTCGGTAGCGCTCACACAGCCGTTTTCCTCAACCGTCAGGCTTACCTGCTGGAAGCCCGTCTGGCTCCACTGGATGAAGTGGGGTCCAGGACCACTTACCGTGTTCGGGCTCGCATTGCCCAAATCCCAGGTGTAAGTCGCTCCAGGAGTAGCGCTGCCGCTGTAGCTCAGCTGCGTAAACTCGTTTACACATACTGTGTCGGCCAGAACGAAGTTCGGCGTGGGAACGGGGTGAACCCGCAGGTTCACGGCAACGGTATCGGACTCACAGGTTCCATTGTTAACCGAAAGTCGGATGACTTTGTCACCAGGTGTGTTGTAGTCCAATAGGAATGGGCCAGCTCCAGAGCCAAGGGCCTGATTCAGGCCACTGCCAAAGTCCCAATTATAGGTAAATCCGGGGCCGGGGGCCAGGCCGTAGGTCGCGGTGGCAAATTCATCGGCACAGATGGTGTCCTCATCCAGCACGATGGAGGATTGAGGAGTAGGCAGATAGGTAACACGTACTGTATCATTGTCCAGACAGCCATCCGGGCTGATTCCTTCTACTACATAGGAAAACTGCTGTGGAGCAACCGTGGTAAATCCGACGGTGGGATTGAAGCTATTGAGCGGGCCGATCATCCCTATTCCAGGATCCCAACTGTAGCTTGTTCCAGCGGGAGGAATCACCGCAGGCCCCAGTTGAGCGGGTCGCCCGGAACAGACATTTTGATCGGGGCCAGCCATGGCTTCAAATCCAGAGGTGTCCTTGATGTAGAGGATGGCAACAGAGTCCTGAATCAGGTTGCCCTGAGCATCATAAATATTCAGCACCAGGGTTTCAATCCCTTCTGCGATGCCGTCATTTTGAACATTGACCGGAAGGTTTACAGAGTCTACTCCAGCCGGAATAAGAATTGAATCTGTGTTGATGATATAATCCTGACCATTAGTCGCAGTCCCGGTTAGACCAAAGTGAACAGTTACATCGGTAGCTCCGGGTCCACCGATGCTTCCAAAACATCCACCGGATGGGAAGAAGGTCAGCATACCATCAGCACAATCTTCATAGGCTGTATCATTGGCTGGATTGCTGACATTGCGAGCCAGGGCAGATGGCCCGGTACGATTACAGTTCAGGGGCTCAATGAATACCCCTGTATCATAAGCGGCGTCTCCTTCATCCGCGATGGCCAGTCGTAGGGAATACTCCGTACAGGGCTGAACCGGGATTACAGCTTCCAGTATTACCGAATGCTCATTATAGCCAACACCGATGGGATTGGTGTTGTGGTAAATGGCATTGGTGGTAGCATTTATGGTGAAAATACTGATATGCTGAGTCGTATTGGGCACCAGGGCGATATTGCTATTGGCCGCAAAACCAGGCCCGGTAATCTGAGCGATGAATACATCCTCAAAGCTTGCGGTAAAGGAAGGATACTCGTTGGAGGCAAAGACGTACCGCATCCTGACGGTGTCACACTGTGCCTGAAATTTAAATGAAACCACACAGGCGTCATTGGTATTCCCAACAATAGCCGTCAGGGCAGGGTCTCCGGGGTTACCAAGAGAAGCCCCAACCCCCAATGTGGTGGGCAACGCGTAGTCGATTTCACCAGTGGTCATCAGGAGTCCCGAATCCAGTCCGATAGAGGTCGCACCGGTAGGATCATCAAACCGCCCCATCTGAGGGGGCTGATTCAGGGTATCACAGTTAATCACTACATCATAGATGTCAATCCCTTCTGATTCAAGGGTTTCATCTGCCCATTGTGAAAAGGGTGAACCAGAGGTGACTGATATTTGCCCCAATGAGGTCAAAACCGCCCCTGAGAGCAGCACCAGCAATAATAAGTGGCGCCATGAAACGGAGTAAAGCTGTTTCATAAGATAATCTAGTAGAGAAGAGAGAGAATGGTCCAATATCAGCCTCCCGCCAATTTATAGCGGTAGCCTTGTTTTTTAAGTTCCTGTCCGACTTTCTCACGAAAGTCACCTTGTAGTAGTATTTCCCCATTTTTAACCGCACCGCCACAGCCGCATTTCTGCTTCAGCTGTTTGCCCAGATCCTTCAAATCCTCTTCAGCTCCGACAAACTTCCAGACTCTGGTTACGACTTTATTTCCTTTGAGCCGATCCAGGCTAATCCTCAAATCCTGCTTGGTAGGGGGCAACGTTTCAACCTCATCCCATTCTTCTTCCTCGGGGGAAAAGTCCGGGTCGGTGGAGTAAACGATACCATTGCTACGCTTACGGTTCTTGCTCATTTCGTAAAAGTACGATAATTCGCCAAATATTACATGAGGTTTTCGACATATTGGTAGAGGCTATTTTGCAAAAAGGTCGTGAGTGGCCAGTTTACAATATTCCTCTTTCGCCCCGCTATCTGGGCGACAGGCTGGATTCCACGGACCACATTGGTCAGAAAAACCTCCCCGGCCTGATTGAGATCGCGCAGGGAAATTCTCTTCTCCTTCACGGGGATTCTTACTTCTCTTGCTACCCGCATTACAACCTGCCTCATCACTCCCGGCAGGCAACCACTGTCCTCCGCCGGAGTGATCAACTGTTGATGCCTGATGATAAACAGGTTGGAGGATGAAGCTTCTGCAAGGCCATTGGGACCCAACATGAGAGATTCATCCCATCCCTGCACACGGGCATATCGAGCAGCCAACACGTAGGGAAGCGCATTGGCTGATTTACAGCCAGACAGCGGGTTGGGGGTTAAGTGCCAGTCAGGATAAACTCCAATGGAAATTCCTCCCGCCTGCTGATAGCTGTCTTCCTTGAGGGAATATGACTCAATCAGGTAATATGGGGTATCCTCCACCGGGGCATAGGCGCCTACTCCAGATCGGTACACGTGTAATCGGACCCTGCCATGATCATCGATCCCGTTTGCCAATAAACTGCGACGCAGATCAGCACGGACCTGATTGAGCCAGTCCGGATCAACCTCCAGCCCGAGGATATGCATGCCCCTGGTCAGACGCCGAAAGTGATCGTTCATAAACAGCAAATTCCCCCTGAATATCCGGATGGTTTCAAACAGGCCATCGCCATATTTAAAACTTCGGTTCAACAAGCTGACTTCGGGTGCCCCAGGTTCGAACAATCGACCGTTTAGAATGACCATTTCGCTTCCATTTGAAAGCAAAAAAAGAAAATAATTCGAGGATTATAGCGAATCCCCTGCCTAGGGACGCGCCCCAAACGAGGGAGTTTTATTAATTCCCAGCCAGTATTTGACTATTAGCTCCATTTTTTCCTGAAACTCACGGAACTGGATGGGCTTGATCAGGTAGCTATTGGCCCCCAGGTCATAACAGTCCTCAATGTCTTCCTTTAAAGCTGAGGAGCTCCATATGACTACGGGTAGAGAATAAACTGGATAGTATTTCCGTAGCTCTCTCAACACCATTTTGCCACTGACCCTCGGCATTTTCAGATCAAGGATCACCAGTTGTAATGCAGCAGTTCTGGACTCCAGGTCCTCCCCTTCCATCAGATAATTCAGCACTGCTTCACCATTTTCAACCCAATAGATTTCCTCTTCCTTTATTCCCAGCTTTTTAAGCGAGATAAACGCCAGATCCGCATCGGTATGGCTGTCATCCCCAAGTAAAATCCTGACTTTGCGGTTTTTCATACAGTTCCTCAAAACAGGAAAGGAGAGAACTTATATCAGCTCCTGTCCGTCGTTACCAGATTATTCCGTACACAGCGATGTATACAAATCCCAATCTAGATAAAATATCCATCAAGGCGATACCAAAAGGCTGCCAGGTGTACTTCCCGGATTTGGAAAACAGGCTTATTTGGCGAAATTGCACAGACTGGCCAGCATGAAATTTATTGCGTCAGGCTGTTTGGTATTCCACAGGCCATTGAATATTCACCGAGATGTCAATTGAAATCCGGAACCTTCGTAAATCATTTGGGGAAAAAGAGGTCCTAAAGGGCATAGATTTTCACTTTGAGCCAGGGAAAATCAATATGATAATTGGGGCTAGTGGGAGTGGCAAAAGCGTCATGCTCAAGTGTATCGTGGGCTTGCTGCCACCAGATGAAGGACAGGTCCTGTATGATGACATTGACTTTCATGCAGCAGACTCCCGGCAGTTAAAAGGCATCCGACAAAACATCGGGATGCTGTTCCAAAGCTCGGCTCTTTTTGACTCCATGACTGCTGGAGAGAATGTGGCTTTTCCTCTCAAGATGTTTAACTGGGGGACTCCTGCTGAAATAAAGGACCGGGTAGACTATTGTCTGGAGCGGGTTCAGATGCCCACGGTTCATGACCTGTACCCCGCCGAACTTTCCGGGGGGATGCAAAAGCGTGTGGGACTTGCCCGATCAATCGCCATGAACCCCAAGTATCTGTTTGTGGATGAGCCCAACTCTGGACTGGATCCCCTGACTGCCTCGGTAGTTGACAAGTTGATCCGGGAGCTGACAGAAGAATCAGGAATGACTACCGTGGTTGTTTCCCATGACATGAATAGCGTCATGAACATAGGAGACAACATCATGTTTTTATACCAAGGCCATAAAGAATGGCAGGGAAGCAACAAGGAAATTCTGGGCGATACTACTCCCGCCCTGGAGGAATTTATCTTTGTATCTGACCTGATCAAAAAGTCTACCTGACCAGAGAGGCTACCCAGGCCAGGGACTATCTCCATTACCAACCCCATCCCACATGAAAGTAGGCATCATCGGCACAGGAAATGTTGCCAAAGCGCTGGCAGTCGCATTCACCAAGTCCGGCTTCCAGGTCATGATCGGTGGCCGATCAATGGATAAGGCACGGGCCATCACCCAGCAACTGGAGCGTTTTGGACAAACCGGGACCATATCCAGCACCATCCACTTTGGAGAGGTCATCATCCTGGCAGTCCCATATAAGGCCGTCCCGGAAGTCCTCAGAAGTTCCGATGGATTTCGCGGAAAAATCATCGTCGATTGTACCAATCCATTCATCTGGACTGACGGCATGGTCGATTTGGCCCTGGGGCATACCACCTCAGCCGCCGAGCAGATTGCCGCTATGGTTCCTGAGGCTAGGGTGGTCAAGGCTTTTAATACGGCTTTTGCAGAATTACTGGAACAAGGCCCATATTTCGGCCCGGTAGACGGCTCTATGTTTTATTGCGGAGATGACCCCACGGCCAAAGAAGCTGTCGCCAGCCTAATCCAGGCTACGGACTTTGAACCGGTTGATTGTGGTCCTCTAAACAGTGCCCGCCTGCTGGAATCCATGGCTACCCTGATCGTTCGGCTGGGGACTACCCAGGGAATGGGACGCCAAATCGCATTCAAACTATTACAACGATAAGGTCTATTCCACAACAGAACAGAATCCTACCTACAATGAGACTGATAATAAGCATCCTAATACTTTTCGGCATGACAACCTCATTCGCACAGGACAAGCCTGCCTATCAGTTATTTAACGCCGAAGGCAAACCCGTGAAATACCGAAAACTACTCCGCGAAGTCTCTGAGGCGGAAGTACTGTTATTTGGGGAATTGCACAACAACCCCATTGCCCACTGGATGCAACTCGAACTACTGAAAGATTTGTACACAGAGGCCGGACGGGAACTGGTAGTTGGGGCGGAGATGTTTGAAACCCACCAACAGGCTGCACTGGACAGCCTGCAATCTGCCGAATGGGATGAAAAGAAATTTGCAGAAGAAGCTAGCATGTGGAATAACTATGACACAGACTACCGCCCCGTGGTCAGGTTTTCCATCTCGGCAGGAATTCCTGTGGTAGCCACCAATGTCCCACGCAAATATGCCCGACAGGTAAGCCGCCAGGGGCCCGCATCTCTGGATAGCCTTCCGAATGAAGAAAAAGCCCTCCTGGCTCCCCTACCCTATCCGATTGACTATGACATCCCCAGCTATGCGCATATGCGCGAAATGATGGGTGGCCATACCGGAGGCATGAACATGGACTATTTCATCGCTGCCCAGGCCATCAAGGATGCCACTATGGCGCATTTTATCCTGACAAACCACCGCGAAGGCCAGCTTTTCTATCATATGAATGGCTCATACCATTCTGACGACAAGGAGGGCATAGCATGGTACCTCAACACCTATCAGCCTGGTATCAAAATCGCCAACATCACAGTTGTTGAGCAGGAAAATATTGACGAAGTCGAAGAGGAAAACCTGGGAAAAGCGGACTTTATCATCGTAGTGCCTGCAACCATGACCAAAACCTATCTTTCAGGTTTTGAATGATCGGTTCAGCCCCCTCCCTTCCCCAATGACCTCATATAAAGCAATTTAGCGCGAGCGGCAAATGCTCCTGCTGAAATCTTGTCATACGCTTCCTCACTCCATCATATTCGATTTTTCACAGTTAAAGCGGAAACTCCGGTTTTCGCCAGAGTGGTCATATGCTAATAGCATGATGTGCCATCCTAACGTCCGTTAGCCAAAGTTAGAAAAATTTCAGAGCCTGTAAATATTGTCAATTATACACTATTCCTACCCTTTCGGCCCGCTATTTTCGCTACAATACAACAAACCATCTAGTCAAATATAATATTATCAAATACCCTACATATTTGTTGGAACATTTGTAAATATCCTTACAAATCCTTACTTTTGTTTCCCAATCGATTAAGAAGGAGCCTACTATTTTTTGTTGAGTAGCTCCAGCTCAACCCGGTTAGGCCGGATCAATTCCTGGGGATTCTGCTGTTCCCTTTCTTGAAACTGCCCCTCTTTTTGAGTGGACAGGGATTTTTTGCCGTAACCCTCAATTCCGAACGCTCTACATGGAAAGTGTCCAATCCTGCCCCAACAATGGGGGCCAACATGCTCGACGACCAGAATCACTTTACCTGCCACAGCTAGAACATGACGCCTGTGGCATCGGCTGTATCGCTCAATTAAAGGGGAAAAAATCACATCAGATAATTGTAGATGCTCTGGCAATGTTGATCAACATGGAGCATAGGGGTGGATGCGGATGTGATCCTCAAACTGGTGATGGGGCAGGTATCCTGATCCAGGTACCACATACATTTTTTAAGGAAATCACCCCTGCTCTAGGCATACACCTGCCAGAAGCAGGAGCGTATGGGGTCGGAAACTTTTTCCTCCCCCAGAGTGCTGACCTCCAGTTCCAGTGTCGTGAGATACTTGAAGACCAGGCCCAAAAACTTGGGCTAGAGCTCCTGGGATATCGGGTGCTCCCGACCTCCGGCCAGCGAGCATTTATAGGACAGGAAGCCCGTGATACTGAGCCGCACTGGGAGCAGGTGTTTGTACAACCCAAAGAAAAAGTTGAGGGGCTGGCTTTCGAGCGACGCCTGTATATCCTTCGCCGCAGCACAGCCCACCGCATACAGAGAGAAATCGGTCACATGGTTGGGGATGACTTCTACTTTACGTCTCTGTCACACCAGACCCTGGTTTACAAAGGCCAGCTTCGTACCGATCAGGTAGGCCCCTATTTCCCGGATCTGGAAGACGAACGAGTGGATACTGCTTTGGCACTGGTTCATTCTCGATTCTCTACCAATACCACTCCCAAGTGGCGCCTGGCTCAGCCATTCCGATATATCGCACACAACGGAGAAATCAACACCATCCGGGGTAATGTAAACTGGATGCAGGCCAAGGAGTCCATCATGACTTCTGAGTATTTTACACCAGAGGAACTGGCGATGCTCAAGCCGATTTGTGACCACGAAGTATCTGACTCCCGCAACCTGGACTCAATTGTGGAACTTCTGGTCATGTCAGGCCGGTCTCTGCCTCATGTCATGATGATGCTGATCCCGGAAGCCTGGCAGGATCATACCCTGATGAGCTCCGAACGAAAGGATTTTTATGACTATCACGCTACCCTGATGGAGCCATGGGATGGCCCTGCCTCCCTCTGCTTTACGGATGGGAAACTGGTAGGAGCGACCCTGGACCGGAATGGCCTACGTCCCAGTCGATACGTGATCACCAAGGATGAACGCCTTGTACTGGCATCTGAGGCAGGTGCACTGCCCATCGCTCCGGAAGAAATTACCTACCGTGGCAGGCTTCGCCCGGGACGAATCCTGGTAGCAGACCTTGAAGAAGGCCGTGTGATTGACGATGAAGAGCTAAAAAATAAAATCTGTTCTCAGCAGCCCTATGGCGAATGGCTAAGGGAGCAAAGACTGAATCTGAGCGATCTGCCAGCAGGAAAAAAAGCAGAACCAAGTGATATCCCCCTGATTCAGCGTCAAAAGCTGTTCGGGATCACCAATGAAGAATTACGTGTTGTGTTAGCTCCCATGGCTAGCCAGGGCAAAGCCCCAATTGGCGCTATGGGGGCGGACACACCGCTCGCCGTGCTCTCCAACCAGAGTCAGCACATCAGCCACTACTTCAAGCAACAGTTTGCTCAGGTGAGCAACCCGCCCATCGATCCTATCCGAGAACGCATGGTAATGTCCCTACGCACATGGATCGGTGGGTCAAAGAATATTTTTGGGGAAACGCCCGAACAGTGTAAGGCCATTTCCCTCAAGAACCCCATACTGACTGATGCAGAGCTTTCTGCCGTGCGGGATTACGATCAAAGGGAATACAAAAGTGCCACCCTGGATGCCACTTTTGCTCCTGACAGCAGCCTTGCAGCTGCCATCAAACAACTCTGCCAGGATGCTGCTGACGCTATCAATGGCGGAGCAAACATCCTCATAGTCAGTGACCGCGCCGCTGCCAATGGCCGGGTCCCCATCCCTTCTCTACTGGCGATTGGGGCCGTCCACCACCACCTTATCCGTACCGACCTGCGTTTTCATACCGCTCTGATTGCAGAAACCGGAGATGCACGGGAAGTACACCATTTTGCGACCCTGATTGGATTCGGAGCCGTAGCTGTAAATCCATACCTCGCTTTCGAATCGCTTTCTGACCTGCCGACCTCTCACCCGGATTTCAAAGGCTTCAGAGAAGATCAACTTCATAAAAACTATATCCGGGCCATAGGCAAGGGGCTATTGAAAATCATGTCCAAAATGGGCATCTCGACCATTCAGTCCTATCATGGATCTCAAATATTTGAGATCCTGGGGATTAGCAAAGAGGTGGTCGATGAGTGCTTCAACGGAGCCATTAGCCGCATCGGAGGTCTTACCTATGACGGCATTGCACGTGAGGCACTGACCCGTTACCAGTCTGCTTTTCCCGCACGACCTGTGCCACGTCACCGCCTGGAAGTTGGAGGGGTATTTCAGTGGAAAACCAATGGCGAGACCCACCTTTTCAACCCTGAGACCATTCACCTGCTGCAGCGCAGTAGCCGTCAAAATGACTACAGTCTTTACAAGAAATATGCTCAGAAAGTAGATCAGCAGGGCAAAAAAGCAGTTACGCTACGGAGCCTGTTTGGCTTCACCAATCAGCAGCCTGTTCCCATTGAGGAGGTCGAGCCGATTGAAAACATTCTCAAGCGGTTTGCATCAGGCGCCATGTCCTTTGGTTCTTTGTCTCACGAAGCACACAGTACCCTGGCCATCGCCATGAACCGGATCGGTGGCAAGAGTAACAGCGGAGAAGGAGGGGAGGATGCCATGCGATATCAGCCACTCGCGAACGGCGATTCCATGCGCTCAGCCATCAAGCAGGTGGCATCCGGGCGTTTCGGTGTTACGTCCTACTACCTGAGCGAAGCAGAAGAACTACAGATCAAAATAGCCCAGGGGGCAAAGCCGGGCGAAGGCGGGCAGCTTCCCGGCCACAAGGTGGACGACTGGATTGGGAAGGTACGCCATGCCACCCCTGGTGTAGGCCTTATCTCTCCTCCACCCCACCACGATATTTACTCCATCGAGGACCTGGCGCAGCTGATTTACGACCTGAAGAATGCCAACCGCCACGCACGTATCAGCGTGAAGCTGGTTTCCGAAGCAGGCGTAGGCACCATCGCTGCAGGTGTGGTAAAAGCCAAGGCTGATCACATCCTGATCTCCGGCTCTGACGGAGGAACCGGGGCCTCTCCGCTTGGTTCTATCCGCCACGCGGGACTTCCATGGGAACTGGGACTTGCAGAGACGCATCAGACCCTCGTCCGGAACAAACTACGTGGACGTGTCCGCCTGCAAGTAGACGGGCAGATCAAGACAGCGCGGGACATGGTCATCGGCACCCTGCTGGGAGCAGAAGAATGGGGCGTCGCAACTGCAGCCCTGGTAGTCGAGGGCTGCATCATGATGCGCAAGTGCCACCTGAATACCTGTCCTGTAGGGGTTGCCACTCAGGATCCAAATCTTCGGAAGCTGTTCACCGGTGAAGCAGATCACCTGGTTAACTTCTTCAACTTCCTGGCCCAGGAATTCCGTGAATATATGGCCGAACTGGGATTCCGCACCGTAGATGAAATGGTCGGTCAGGTCAACCGCCTGAAGGTCCGCGACAACCTGGAACACTGGAAATTCGAAGGACTTGACTTCTCCCCGATCCTTTTCAAAGAGCCTGCTTCACAGAATGTAAACCTGTACTGTCAGGAGGATCAGGATCATGCCATCAGTCAGGTAATCGACTGGCAGTTGATGGAAGTTGCCAAACCCGCTCTTGAGCATAAGGCACCTGTATTCGGAAATTTTCCGATCAGAAGCGTGGACCGTGCCACAGGCACCATGCTTTCGCATGAACTGACCAAGCTGTACAAGGAGGAAGGGCTACCTGAGAGCACCATTCACCTCAAATTTACCGGTTCAGCGGGGCAAAGCTTTGCGGCTTTTGGTGCCAAAGGAATCCGGTTTGAGTTGACAGGAGAAGCAAATGATTATTTGGGCAAAGGGCTTTCTGGCGCACAAATCATTGTAAGGCCACACCCTGAAGCCGTGATTCAGCCAAGTGCCAATATCATCATCGGCAACGTTGCCTTTTATGGTGCCACTTCTGGAGAAGCCTTCATCCGGGGAAAAGCCGGAGAGCGATTTGCGGTTCGAAATTCAGGGGTCAATGCAGTAGTAGAAGGCGTCGGAGATCATGGCTGCGAATACATGACAGGAGGGGTTGTCGTAGTGCTTGGAAAAACAGGACGAAACTTCGCAGCGGGAATGAGTGGGGGTATGGCCTTCATCTACGACCCCAAAAAGCGCTTTATCCCTCGCTGTAACCAGGAACTGGTTGAATTTGAGCATCAACTCAGCCTCCACGATTCCGAGATGGTCCGTCAGATGGTGGAAAAGCATTATGCACATACCGGCAGCCGTACTGCCCTCCGCCTGATCACGGACTGGAACAATGCAATTGGAGACTTCATCAAGGTTATCCCAACGGAGTACAAGAAAGTGCTTCTGAAGCGCGACATGGATCAGCGAAGACAGGCAGAGATCGCTTAACACAAATCGCTGCACCAATGCAAATCCATCCGAGAAGGGTAAGACCGATTTCCCCTTTCGGTTAGAAGTAAAAGCAGACTTTTCGACTCTCTGACTTCTGACATCTTCCATTTACCAATCACGAATTACGATATACTACTATGGGCAAACCAACCGGATTCACAGAGTTTGACCGCGAGTTAGCTCCTACCAGAGATCCCAAAGAGCGTAAGCGGGATTTCAAAGACATCTACCTTCCCATGAAGGCCGAGAAAATCCATCAGCAGGCAGCTCGCTGCATGGATTGTGGGGTGCCATTTTGCCACCACGGTTGCCCATTAGGGAATAATATTCCGGAATTCAACGATGCGGTTTACCGCGAGGACTGGGAGCAGGCTACCGAAGTTCTGCTTAGCACCAACAACTTTCCGGAATTCACCGGAAGAATCTGCCCTGCTCCCTGTGAAGGTAGCTGTGTGCTGGGAATCAACCATCCTCCGGTTACCATTGAACAAATAGAAAAGAATATTGCGGAGAAGGCATTCGAATTGGGCCTGATGAAGCCTTTTACTCCGGATCATCGCACCGGGAAAAGAGTCGCCGTTATCGGTTCGGGTCCTGCGGGGCTCGCTGCCGCCGATCAACTCAACCACGCGGGACATAACGTCATCGTTTTTGAACGGGACGCCTACCCTGGTGGATTGCTCCGCTATGGAATTCCGGACTTTAAGCTGGAAAAGTGGACCGTTGAGCGCCGGATTGAACTAATGGAAGCCTCAGGGATCGAGTTTCGATGCAATATCTCTGTAGGAGAGGACATCAGTGCAGAGCAACTAAAAGCTGAATACGATGCAGTTGTGATCTGTACGGGAGCTACGGTACCACGAGACATGCCGCTTGATGGGCGTTACCTGAAGGGCATTCACTATGCGATGGAATACCTTACGCTTACCAATCAAAAGATCAATGGCGAAGAATGGGATACAGCCCATGACATTGTCGCTGATGGAAAAGATGTGATTGTGATCGGAGGGGGGGATACAGGTTCTGACTGCATCGGAACAGCCAATCGCCAGCATGCAAATTCCATCACCCAAATCACATGGGGGCCCAAGCCTCCAACTGAACGCACAGCGGAAAATCCATGGCCTGAGACTCCGGCCATTTTGACTTCCACTTCCTCACATGAAGAAGGCTGCGAACGCGACTGGAACATCCTGTCAAAGGAATTCGTCAGTGATGAAAACGGACATGTAAAAGCGCTGCGAATCGTCAAGATCGAATGGAACCCTGGCCGAAAAGGCTACCACGAAGTTCCAGGCAGCGAGCGCGATCTCCCCTGTGACCTGGCACTGATTGCTGTTGGTTTCAAGCACCCGGAGCAGAAAGGCCTTTTGGAGCAATTTGGGTTGGAGCTGGACCGACGAGGGAATGTCAAAGCTGAGGAGTATTCAACCTCTGTTCCAGGCGTATTTGCAGCAGGGGATGCCCGAAGAGGGCAGTCGCTTGTAGTGTGGGCCATCGCAGAAGGACGGGAAGCAGCCCGAGCTGCCGATACCTACCTGATGGGGCATTCTGAACTACCAACCAAAACTGTTTCCATGATGAACTTAGGATAGATTTTTTCGGGATTGGATAACACTTTTGTTAACGCTGGCCAGGTTTGAGCACCTGCCAGCGTTTTTCTATGGTGAACAGGAAAAGGTAGACTGGACAAGACCATTTCTCATTCTACCTGTAAGCACCCAACTCTTACCTTTGGCTTCCGTATAGACTCATATTACAAAAACGTAATAAAATGAACTTTCAGGTAGATGTTATAGAACGCAGCCACGAAGTACCCGTGGTGGTAGATTTTTGGGCAGCCTGGTGCGGACCCTGCCGCATGTTGGGGCCGGTCATAGAGCAACTGGCCCAGGAAGCCGATGGGCGCTGGGAGTTAGTCAAGGTCGATACCGAGGCCCATCAGGACCTGGCACGTCAATACCAGATCATGAGTATTCCTGCCGTTAAAATGTTTGTGAAGGGGCAGCCTGTTGCAGAATTTGCCGGAGCCCTTCCCAAAGGACAAATTTTAGCCTGGCTGGATGAGAACCTCCCAAGTGAAGAAAAGAAACAGCTGGCAGCAGTGCACCAGCAAATGATAGAGGGAGACTTTGTGGGGAGCAGGGAAACGCTCCGACAGCTAGTCGTTCAGGATCCGGGATTTGCAGAGGCGTTAGTGCTGTTAGCAGGTCTTGAAGCAGCAGAAGACCCCATGAAGGCTCAGGAAATGGTCATGAACATTCCGCAGGAACATCCATTATACGATCAGGCCGAAGGAGTAATCGCTCTGGGCGAAATGATGATGGTCACTGAAGACGGACAGCCTAAAGTTACCGAACTCGTTGAACAGGCCCGCCAGGCATTTGAACAACTGGACATCGAGGGATCCCTGCAACCCCTGATCAAGGCCATCATGATCTACAAGCCCTACGCCAACGAAATGCCACGGAGAGCAGTCCTGGGACTTTTCAGGCTATTGGGCGAAGAACATCCGCTGACCCAAAAATACCGCCCACACTTCAGCATGGCACTGTATTGAGCCAGAAACAGGACCAGCTTCAGTAGGAAATAGGGAAATTCACTCCTACACAGGTGCACTTCCAGCACAGGGGGGTCACTTAAACCCATCCCGGAGTCCGATTCAACAAAATGAGATGCACCTAGTCATTAGTTTCGCGGTTCAAAGTTCCCATGTTATTGACCATTCCGTTTTCAATTGTGCCTGGCGTCAGAGACGCTTTGACTTGACGTTTCGCTTCGGAGATGCTTCGACCTTGCTCAGCACAGGACTCACGAGCGGCACTGCTAAAGCAGTGCTTGAGGCCATGACCATCCCCAGGATGGCGCTGGTGAGAGCCTGTGCTGAACGAAGTGAAGTACCTAGAGCCGACACCTGATGTCTTCTTGTCTCCGACTTTACCATATTGAGCGCCATTAGAGGCGGCTTGCCGAGGCTCGACTCCGAAATAGTAAGTTGCCCAAGTTGCCCTAGCCGCGCAAAGCCAATTAGCGGCTACTGGCCTTGAATTAAGTGCACACCTTGGTTAGAGTGAGGTAGGCCTACAATTCAAAAAGGCATAAGGAGACGCTCTCAAGCCCTTTTCGTGGGGCGAAACTAATGCCCAGCGCAGAAGGATAAACCAAAAGCATTTGTCCTCCTGCACAATCAACTAAAAGACCAACATAGATGGTGGGAGTTCCTTTCCCTCCAGTATCCGGGATTGGGTCGGCTCCGGAACGAAGTGCCAATTGTCATCTTCGCAGATGACCAGTAAAGGATGCGTTTCCCTATTCGGCCTGCGAACTTTTTGGTCCACAACAAACCAATCACCATGGATGCATCCTATCAAAACCAGGTTTCGGCATTTCTGAAATGTCGTCGAATCGCTGTTTTGGGGTATTCCACCAGCGACGAAATGGCTCCCGCCAATGGTATTTTCAAGAAGTTGCAGGAGAATGGGTACGAAGTTTTTGGCATCAATCCACGCCTGAAATCCGATCCTGAGCAAGGCCTCTATCCCAACCTCAGCCAGGTGCCCGGCCAAATAGAGGCAGCCATGATCTGTACCCCGCCGCAGGCAAGTCATGCGGCACTGGAGGCCTGCCATGAATTGGGAATCTCCAGGGCCTGGATCCACCGGTCGGTGAATGCTGGAAGCTATGATGCAAAAGCCGAGGAATTTGCCCAGCAACATGGTATTAGCCTGCTCACAGGAGGATGCCCCATGATGTTTCTCGCACCTGACTTTTTCCATAAGTGTATTCGCTGGTACGCCAAATTAAAAGGCGTACTCAAGACAGTAGAGCCGCCTGTACCTGCTTGACACCTTTTTCTCGGGTAGGGCTTGCGGTATCAGGCACATCGTTCCTAATTTGGGGCATGCCATGGGAAGTTGATTTTGAACGGGCCAGACAAAACCTGGACCTGGTAGCAATCGCGACCAGCTATTATGGGTATGAAGTCTCCCGATCCCGATCCGGGGTCAGGCAAAAAGTCCTTGTGCACTCCGGTACAGGAGAACGGCTCATCGTTCAAGCAGCGGGCTCAGAGGGGATTTTCCGTTACTTCAATCCTCATGACGACAGGGATAAAGGTACCATAATCGATTTTATCCTCAACCGGGAAGGAGGAGACTGGGAACTTCTCAAGCATCGCCTGATCACCTTCGGCTTGCAAAGTTTCCCACCAGAGAGAATAGCTTCCTCCAGCCCTCATGCTTCTCAACCCAGAGTCGACCTGGAGCCATTGAGCGATCGCAGTTTTTTGCATAAGCGTGGCATCTCTGACGCCACGTTGGACCATCCCTGGTTCAAAAATCGGATTGGGCACTATACCCTCAAGGGCCACCGCAACTGGGCTTTCCCCCTGTACCAGGGAAAAACCATCGTTGGGCTGGAACTGCGAAACCACGAATTCAAGGGCTATGCTGCCGGGTCCAGTAAGCAATCCGGGGGCTGGTTTTCATCCGTATCCGAACTAAAAGGAGCGCCACAGGCCATGCTGATCACGGAAAGTGCACTGGACGCACTGGCCTACCACGAATTATTCCCGCCATCAGATGAAGAGCAAAGGCTTTACCTCAGTACCGGAGGTGCCTATTCCCATGGGCAACTGCAACTCGTCCAGATGCTGCTGGACAGCCTGAGACCAGAACAGGTCTGGCTAGGCGCAGACACCGATGCAGCGGGTCAGGCTCAGAACCTTCAATTTGCGGTTCGGATGTCGCATCCTTTGCACTCAGATCAGGACTTTGAGGCCATCACGGAACGAATGGGCAAAGATCGCCTGAGGATTTCGCTGAAACCAGGTTTACAAACTCCCATGGAACATCAGGCCTTTCGGCTTCTGTTAAGCGGTTTTGTTGACGAAGGAGCTGAGGTGAGCAACATAGGAGCAGAAAAGGGCTATTGGTTAATAGACATCCCGTATGAAGCGCCCATGATTTCAAAAGCCACTCGTTTGATCATCCTCCTGCGAAAATCCTCCAACTGGCTCGTGGTAAAAACCCCAGCCACCAAGGATTGGAATGAAGATCTTTGCACTACCAGATAACCCTATTTTACCTTTCGGTAAACGTATCCTTCCTCACCATTTGTCCAGTGAGCCTTGAGGGTCCAGGTTCCTTCTTCTTTCTTAAAAGTAATCGCTCGTCCCATGCCATCCTGCATCAAATACTGATTCTCTCCATAATGAATCAAACGAATCGGATCTTCTGCCCAGGAATACCCAGACTGACTGATGTACAGGTAGTTATCTTTTCGATCAGCAAAGAGATTGGTTCCATTATAATCGTAAATACCCACAAATTGGTCGAGAAAGGCGGTATCAGCCTCGGGATGGTCTTCTCGCCACTGGATCGCACTTTCTATGGGTTCCAGGAATGCAAATCCCGGTTTGTCTTCCTTCGCTGAAGGCAGCAGCTCAGCCACGCGATCAAGTTCTCCCTTCATGAACGCCTGAGCCAACTGCTCCAGGCTTTCAGGGAGTCGAAAGTAAGCCTGGCTCTGCCCATATTTAAGATTGGAAAAGATATACCCATCTATGCCGCTATGGGTAGAATCTGTTCGGAAAGTGATCCGGTATCCGGGGGGCGAAATGAACTCAAGGCTATCTCCAAGGTGATACAGACAAAAGGCAGGTTGTCCCGGAAGTTTCATCGTCAGCCGGCCCTTTTCCACCTCTACAGGAGCCTGGAAGCGCATTTTGACATATGCCCTATACTGCCCCTCAAATTCCTCCAGAGGGATTCCTTCAATTTCCCTGGGGTTGCCCTCCAGTTCGGCGTGACGGATTAGCATGTCAAACATCTCGTTATCGGGATGCAACAGAGAACCCTGGCTAAAGGTCCGAATGGCATCCTCCCACTTTTCTGCGGCCAGTTCCAATTCTCCTTTTTGCAAAATCCCCATTTCGTTCTCGGGGTTTTCGGACAGGTAGGCATCCATGACTTTAAGCCCCTCTTTGGGTTTTCCAAGAAACATATAGCTGCGAGCTTTGAATACAGCCCAGCTGTCAAGGTTTCCATTTTGAGCCTCATATTGATCAATGGCCTCCAGGGTCGTTTCATACTGTCCCTGCACATAGCTTTCCTCGATCAGGGCAGTGAGGTACTGTGGATTTTGAGGTTCCAGTTCTGCGAATAGCTTCGTGAGTTCCAGCGCCTTTTCCAGCTGGCCTGAGACCCGGTAGTTCAGTTGCCGGATACGGGCTTCGAAAATATCCGGCATTCGGTTGCGATGGCGCATGGATTGCCCAATCATCGATTTGACCCTGGACTCGCTCATCTGGTAAGCCTGCATGAAATTGGCCAGGTAGTAGGCGGCCCATGCGAAGGTCGAGTCGATGGCGACAGGTTTCTGCATCATGATAAATGCCTCCTGCGGGTTACTTCTCATGGTAAAAAGCGCCTTCCCCATCGCAGCGAGGGCTTCCTCCGAATCTGTCAAAAACTGGGAAACCCGCAGGTCAGTAACCTGTTTCTGGCGCTGCTCGGGTACTCCCAGGGCATCCTTCAGGCCCAGACTCGCTCTGTCCGCCAATGCTCCAAAAGTGGGGGCTTCAAAGGTAAGGGACTGGGGTTCCAGGGAGGCATCCACCGGATTTAGATCCAGGGTGAGGTGATACTGGTTATCGGATGTATCGATCTTTCCATCGAGAACATATTGGCAACGCTGCTGACGGGCAAAATCCAGGTAATCCTTGAAGGATGCCTGGGGGCGGTATGGCTGATAAAGGTTGAAGACGCTTGGATCCTGGTCCAGGTCCATGCTGATGGTCATCGGACCCATAAGCTCAACCCAATCCAGGGTACTATCACCGGAAACATTCTCAAAGTCGGCGATCACGACCCTCTTTTTCTCTTCAAAGGGAATGGCTCCTTTCCTCAAAGACTGCGCCGAGAGTGCAGAACCATTCTCATTGGCACTGGCCTCAAACAACGAGGTAATGGGCGCATATACAAATGGAGCAAGAGCCACAAAAGCCAGTAGTCCAACTCCATACTGGGCCCATATCGGAAGTCGCTGCCAGAGATTGGGCTGCCCCGATTCCCGCTTTATGAATTTACCTTTTAGCTTTTTGGGGTCGGGTACTACGAGGTCGTCGCCTGAGAGCGCAAATACCTCGATGGGTTTGCTCACATTCTTGAATGTGAAAACCCCCATGGATTCCCCTGAAAACTCTGGCTGGTTTTTAAGATTATCAAATACGTTTTCTGAGACGAAAACCGATCCGATTTCCGCCATGGATTCGACGCGAGAAGCAAGGTTAACCCCATCCCCAATCACTTCTGTCTCTGAAATAAGGATGTCGCCGCTGTGAATGCCGATACGAAGCGGCACCTGGGGCTCTTCCTGAAATTCCTTTTGCATGGCTACAGCACAGGCCGCTGCATCGATGGCAGAGTCAAATACGCTAAGTGTACCATCCCCATAATACTGGATGATCTGCCCCCGATGGGCTTCATGCTGTTGCTCAAAGACTTCTCTATGCCGCTGACGTATCTGGATGGCTCGTGCTTCATCCTCCTGCATCATAGCGGTATAACCCGCTATATCGGTAAACATAATGGCGGCAAGACGACGGGTAGACATGGTGCTAGCAGAATTGATTATTGGTTTGCGAGCTTAAGATAACCATTTGGGGCTGGGAGACCTTATTTCGTCTAAAATATTTCAATTGGAAGGAATCATCCTGCTTGTTTGCCGGACTTTAATCAGCAGGCATATTCCTGTACATTTTTTTAATGAAATCAACTTACTAGCCGCCAATGGACAAATCCCTGATCTCTCACCACCAGAAAGAATAAAATCGGTTTGGCTGTTGCCTGGAAGTATGATCAGAAATCGCTGGATAAGTAGTTGGACAGAACTATTTGGTATGAAGGATATGAGGATATGGAGGCAAATCGCTGCTTAAGGCCTTCAGACCCTTCGGCGGCACTCAGGGCAGCGCCTCCATTTCCTCCCAACCTCCCTCTTATAGCTATTTTGGGACTCCTACTTTATGTTTTTTTCATGAGTTTGGGCAGAATGGCAAACAAAGTTTACTCAAATTGGCTTTTTGTTTAATGGGGTAAAGCGGCTCGTAGAAAGAGAAGAAATGCAGGGAAACTTTTGTTCAATTTTCAGCAACTAATCCTTCAATTCTACGTTTATCTTGCTGCCACCTAAATGATAGTATTACTATCATGTTATTAACCTTCACTCCATACCCGAATTATTATATGGCGTCTAATCCTCAAGATCTGACAGGGAAGCCACTCAAGCGTTTTTTCAGGCTTCTGTCTCTCGAGCGAAAGGAGATTGGTTATGTGTACCTGTATGCCATCATGAATGGTCTGATCAACCTATCCCTTCCGCTGGGAATCCAGGCTATTCTGAACCTTACCCTGGCAAATGAGATATCCAGTTCCTGGATTCTGCTCATTGTTGTAGTGACGATTGGAACAATCGCAGCCGGGGCCATGATCATCATGCAGACCACCATCACAGAGACCATACAGCAGCGCGTTTTTACCCGGGCTGCATTTGAGTTTGCCTATCGCATCCCCAGGCTGAAACTGGAAGCCCTGAGTAAATACTATCCTCCAGAACTGGTAAACCGCTTCTTTGATGTACTTAGCATTCAAAAAGGATTACCCAAGATCCTGATTGATTTTTCCTCGGCCATCCTCCAGATGATCTTTGGGGTGATTCTGCTTTCGTTCTACCACCCATTTTTTGTGTTTTTCGGATTCGGCCTGCTGTCATTGCTAGGGCTCATCATCAGGTTGACGGGTCCAAAGGGGATGGAAACCAGCCTGCAGGAATCTGACTATAAATACAGGGTAGTGTACTGGCTGGAAGAAGTTGCGCGAACGTTGCGGACCTTTAAGCTTGCCGGCCAAACTGATCTGGCCCTGAAAAAGACCGATTCGCTGGTAAGTGGATACCTGGGTGCACGCAAGCGTCACTTCCGGGTGTTGATCACCCAGTACGCCAACATCGTGGGCTTTAAAACGGTGGTCACAGCCGGGCTGCTGATTCTGGGCTCCATCCTGTTGATTCAGCGAGAAATAAACCTGGGGCAGTTTGTCGCTTCAGAAATCATTATCATCCTGATTATCAGCTCGGTAGAAAAGCTGGTCCTAAGTGCAGACACCGTTTATGATGTACTCACAGCAATGGAAAAAATCGGAAAGGTGACCGACCTCCCATTGGAGCGACACACTGGTTTACCATTTCGCCAGACCCCCGATCAAAAGGGGATGAAGGTGTCCGTACGAGACCTCTCTTTTACCTTCCCTGGAGAAATGCACCCATCACTCTATCACGTCTCCTTCGATGTGAATCCTGGCGAAAAAATCTGTATTGCCGGCTTTAACAGCTCCGGAAAAGGAATTCTCCTCAACCTTGTTTCAGGGCTTTATGAGCAATATTCCGGAGTAGTAGCCTACAACGATATTCCAGCAGGAAACTTCGATCCCATAGCCTTGAGGGCCTATATAGGGGACTGCCTGATGCAGAAAACACTGTTCCGGGGGACGCTCCTGGAAAACCTGACCATGGGAAAAGAAGAGATCACCATGGAGCGAATCATGTGGGCGCTGGATCGTCTTAATATTAAAGACCTTATTCTGGATCTTCCAAAAGGGCTTTATACTGAGATTGTCCCCGAAGGTCCCCAGTTTCCACCGAGTGTTATACGCAAATTGATCCTGGCCAAGTGCCTCGCCAAAGACCCCCAGCTGCTTATTGTCGAGGATTTCCTCTTCATGCTGGATCGCAAGGACCGTGAGAGCATAGCGGACTTTCTTACCTGTACTGAGTTACACACCGTAGTTCTGGCTTCCAATGATTCCCTTATTGCCCAACGATGTGACCGAGTGATCGTGCTCAATCATGGAGCGGTCATTGATCAGGGTACGTTCGATGAAATCAGGGAGAAACCCTACGCAGATGACCTGTTCAACCTTCCCCTATCTGATTAAGCACGGGACCACGATGTTTTGTTATCCTCACTTTCCAATTCTACCAATACAGAATCATCATGCTTAATATATCGCGCAACAGGGTTGATGAAGAAATTCAGAAGGAACGATACGAATCCTTTCGGGAGATCCTGAGCCTTCCCCTGGCCCGAAGCCTGGCTTACTGGCTCCTCGGGATACTTGGCCTGCTGGTCATAGGGTTATTCATGCCCTGGACGCAGAACATTCAGGCCAAGGGAAAACTGACAACTCTCATGCCGGGAGAAAGGCCACAGACCATCCACTCAACTATTGATGGCCGAATAGAATACTGGTTTGTCAATGAAGGGGACACGGTTTCCCAGGGCGATACCATTGTGTTTCTTTCCGAAATCAAGGACGCATACTTTGATCCACAGCTGGTAGATCGAACCAGTCAACAGGCCGTAGCAAAAGCCGCAGCAGCTGGTTCTTATTCCGACAAAGCCCGCGCCCTCAGTCGACAAATCGAGGCCCTCATAGCCACCATGGAACTCAAAGTCGATCAGCTTCAAAACAAGGTGCGGCAGGCACAACTAAAGGTCGAGTCTGATAGCATCGACCTGATCGCTACTGACATTGCACTGGGTATTGCGGAAGCACAGTTTCAACGTTGGGATACGCTCTACAAGCGTGAGATCAAGTCCCGCACGGAATGGGAAGAAAAAAGAAATAAATACCAGGAAGCCCAGGCCAAAATTGTCTCTCAACGAAACAAACTGGACATCGCCCGGAATGAATTGATCAACGCCCGGATCGAACTGAGCAACGTGCGAAATGAGTATCAGGAAAAGATCGCGAAGGCGGAATCAGATCGTCAGAGCGCTCTGTCCTCTCAGTATGCTTCTGAGGCAGATGTTTCCAAACTGGAAAATCAGGTGGCCAATTACGAGCAACGGGTCAACTTTCGCTACATCACGGCTCCCCAGGATGGATTTATCAACCGCGCTCTGAAGCCAGGGATCGGGGAGACCGTCAAGGCTGGGGAAGCAGTAGTCAGCATCCTGCCGTTGCAATATCATCTGGCTGCCGAGCTGTATGTCCGTCCGGTTGATCTACCCCTCATCCGAAAGGGAGAGCAGGTGCGCCTGGAATTTGATGGCTGGCCCTCCATCGTGTTTTCCGGTTGGCCCAATGCATCCTTTGGAACGTTTGGAGGAATCGTCTATGCCGTAGAAACCAATATCAGCAACAATGGTCTCTACCGTGTACTGATTTCACCTGATCCCCAGGATGAAGACTGGCCCGAGCTTCTACGGCCTGGGGCGGGTACCAATGGATTTGCCCTGTTGGACGATGTCCCACTTTGGTTCGAGATCTGGCGTCAACTGAATGGGTTCCCCCCGAACTTTTATCAGGGGGACGGTGCCTCTACCATGTCCGAATCCGGCGGTGCCAAGAAAAAGTAGCCCATAGAACCACCTCAAAGCCCATCATACTGGTATGATGTCCATGACAAAAAATATTTGTTGGAGCGTCTTCTTATTGGCCCTCCCCTGGTTGTTGCCAGCCCAAACATCCGTAGATACCCTTTCCCTGGATGAATACTATGACCTGCTACGGGACAATCACCCTGTAGCCCGGCAGGCGGCACTTTTACCCGAACAGGCCATTGCTCAGTTGAGACTGGTCCGCGGAGCCTATGATCCCAAATTGTTTGGAGAGGCGGATCAAAAGGTTTTCGAAGGCAAAAATTACTACCGACACCTGGACGGGGGACTCAAAATCATGACCCTGCCCGGTATTGAGGTAAAGGCTGGCTATGAGCAGGGAATAGGGGAAAATCTCAATCCAGAAGCCTATACACCAAGTGAGGGGCTGATGTACGCCGGGATCAGCGTTCCACTGGGGCAGGGGCTACTGATCGACAGCCGTCGGGCTGCCCTCAGAAAGGCCCGGATATTCCAACAGTCCAGCTCGGTTGAGCAATTGGCACTGTTGAATGACCTCTATCTTGAGGCGACCAAGGTCTATTGGGAATGGAGTCAGACGCGGTCAGTGTTGGCCGTACAGGAAGAAGCCGTTGCCATTGCCGAGCAGCGTTACAATGCCACTGTGGAGAGTTTTCGTTTTGGAGATAAACCGGGGGTGGATACGCTGGAAGCATTGATTCAGTTGCAGACTCGGCAGCAGCGATTGCTGTCCTCTCAATTGGAGGAGCAGAAGGCCCGCCTGATGGTATCCAATTACCTGTGGAATCCGGATGGTCAACCGCTGATCATCGACCAGAGCCTGACGCCCAATTCGGTACCTTTGGCCAATCCCCAGGAAGCGGCCATTTTTGACTCAACCGTTACCTGGCTCAAGGGCCTCGCTCAGCGCCACCCTGAAATGCAGCTGCTGCGTTTTAAACTGGCAGAATTGGAAGTTGAGCGCCGACTGAAGGCGGACAAGCTCAAGCCCAAAGTCTATGTAAATTACAACCTCATCAACCGGCCGGTTCTGATTGGCGATGACCCTGCCCCCTTATATCCCAACATCCTGGAGAATAATTATAAGTGGGGCTTGAGCATCGGGTTTCCCATTTTCCTGCGTGAGGAGCGAGGAAATCTGGAACTGGCGCGCCTGAAGATTCAGGATACGGAATACAAGCAGGACCTCAAGCTTCAGGAGCTGACCAATAAAGTACTGGCCTACCTGGCGGAGCTGGAAAACCTGACCGCTCAACTGGAGCTCTACGAGCAGACCGTGCGCAATTACGAGGCGTTGCTGGAAGCTGAGGTTTTCAAATTCGAAGCGGGCGAAAGCTCCCTCTTCCTGATCAACAGCCGCGAGACCAAGCTCATCGAAGCAAGGATCAAGTTATTGGAACTACAAGCCAAATTCCGCAAGGCAGCGGCTGGCCTTGCCTGGAGCGCAGGGGTACTGGCGGGATAAGGAACACGGCATTTTCATCGAAAGAAATGAGGGCTAGCAGCAGGTATTGCTACTAGCCCTCCCAGTTTTTATTGGGCTAGTGCCTTCAGAATTAGGTAATTACCCATTCGCAATTCGTATAAAATGCTCACCATCAACACTTTCAAACACGTTGAGCGTAGCGAAATCCCGCGGAGCGGGAAGTTGCTGATTACAAATTTCGAATGCGAAGCACTAATTATCGCTGCACCACTACCCGCTCCTGCATCAACTTCCCACCCGGCATTTGAACCTGCACGTGGTAGAATCCTGAAGGAAGATTCGCAGTGGAAATGCTGATCTCTTCAGCGGGGTTGTGTTCGAGTCCCTGAGCGACAGGGCGTCCCATGGCGTCGAGTAGTTTCCATTGCAGAAAGCTCAACCCTTCGAAGTGGCTGATGTGTACGTGAACCCAGTTCTGTGAAGGATTGGGGTAAACCCGCATCGCCGTCTGAGGCCGGGAGATTTCGGCGATGCGGGTGTTGGAGTGCTGGACACTGCCATCAAGATTCATGTGTTGCAGGCGGAAGAGATAGCGCCCCGGCGGCAATGTTTCTGACTGAAAGTTGTACTGGTTGACCGATTCGCTGTTTCCAGAACTTGGCACAAATCCCAAAGGCTGGAAAGCCCCTATTTCCTCTGGTCGATATTGAACGGTAAATCCCTGGCTGTTTTTTTCCTCCAGCGTCTGCCAGCTGAGTTGTACGGTCGAGCCTTGAGCCTGGACAGAAAAATGCCCCCAGCTTACAGGGAAGGCCGGATTCAGGTAGTCCTGAATCGCCTGAAACCACTTTTGGGCGACTTTCTCGCGCCCGGAAGAATCCGGGTGATAGGGGTCATAATTGTCTACCGCCGGGTCGTAGCCTGCAAATTGATCCACCAGAAATACAGGGGAAGCAGAATTGTCTTTGTCTGCCACCAATGTGGGCATCAAGGCATTATAAGCAATGATGCGATTGGTGAGGGTAGTGTCAGTGCTGGGAATCAGCGTCGCCACGAAAATGGCGATGTTTGGGTTGTCTTCACGCAAGGTATCGATCACCTGTTCCAGTTCCAGGATCAGGTTGGCAGGTGGCTGATTATCGTGCAGGAGGTCATTGGTACCAAGGTGTACAAGGGCAATGTCTGGAGTATAGGAGGTCAGCCAGTCAGCTAGTCCTTCTCCAGGAGGGGTTTGTGATGCACAGTTGTTGGTGTTCCCACTTCCATCCAGAATCTCGTTGATGCGCCAGCCCCAATGCCCTTCATGATCAATGTCAAATCCGCCTGGGATGTTGCACTGAAACAGATTGGAGTGACTCCCGACAAAGTCTGCATTGATGCCATTGGTCTGAATCAGGTCCCACAACGGTTCCCGGTAGGAAATGAACCCATTTTCGCCCTGGGTGATGGAGTTGCCCAAAGGCATGATATGGGTCTGGGCTGAGATGTGCTGAAACACCAGACAAGCGAGTAAAACCAGAATTGTGTGTAGGTGGTGAGAGGATTGCATATAGAACAGGTTTCGATGGGACAAATGCGGGGAGGCATTTCATTGGGTAACAAATTTAATATAAGACGGTTTAAAAAACCCTTTGGTAACCTTTTGGAGCAGAAAGCTTATAACTTTGTTCCAACATTAATTGAATCACTCAATCGCTATTTATGAAACTCGACGTACTCGTCATGGCTCCTCATCCCGATGATACAGAACTCGGAGCCGGAGGTACCATCGCCAAACTAGTGGCTGCTGGCAAGAAAGTGGGCATTCTGGACCTTACCCGTGGAGAGATGGGCTCACGTGGCAGCGCTGAACTCCGGGACCAGGAAGCGGCCCGTGCTGCAGAAATTCTGGGTGTTTCGGTTCGGGAGAATCTGGCCTTCCGGGATGCATTCTTCACCCATGACGAGGAACACATTCGTGAAATCATCAAGGTGGTTCGTCGCTATCAACCCGATTTGGTCATTGCCAATGCACCAGAAGACCGACACCCGGACCATGGCAGGGCTTCCAAACTCATCCGCGATGCGGTTTTTCTCTCGGGCCTGCGCAAGATTGAAACCGAAGAAAATGGACAGCCACAGGAGTTCTGGCGCCCCAGGCGGACTTTTTTCTTTATCCAGGACTACAACCTCACCCCCACCTTTGTAATCGACATCACGGACCATTGGGAGACCAAGAAAAAAGCTGTTTTGGCTTATACTTCTCAGTTTTTTGCCCCAGGGGAATACGAAGCCGCTGCCGATGAGCCCGAAACATATATCTCCAACCCTGACTTTCTGAACTTTGTCGAAGGCCGTGCACGCAATACAGGGCACCTGATTGGGGCCACTATGGGAGAAGGCTTTATCAGCGAAACACCTCTCGGGGTAGGTTCACCGCTGGATTTATTGTAGCGAACCAAAGGGAGACCCGGATATTGACCTGAAATATCATTACCCAGCAGATTTTCTCACACTTCCTGGAGAAAATCTGCTGGTTCTTTTTTCTGGATCATGGCCAAGATTCAGCATCCCAAAAAGCACTATGCGTTTATCAGCAGAACGCATAGCAGGTAAATCCAGAGAATCCCCAGGAAATGCCAGAAAAAGATTGCGGAATCAAGATACTTCTGCCCATTGCGATCGAATCGTGCCCATACGTAAGCCAGGAATAGAATTCCTCCTACCAGGTGAATCGCATGCAGGAAAGTTAACACATAGAGATATGAGACCTTTTGTCCGGAAGAAGCCCAATCCGTTCCACCGGAATAAAGCTGATACCAGGCGAAGGACTGGCTGACCAGAAAAAGGATCCCCAACAGGACGGCGGGCCGCAGCATTCCCCCCCTACCCTTTTCATTCCGATTGATCCACCCGATATGCAACATCACTGAACTCACAATCAGGATGAGTGTGTTGAGATAGAAAGTCCAGGGAATAGAAAAATTTCGGGGTGAATGTCCATTGGTTATGTAGCCAAGACTGATGCTACCAAAAAGTATTGCGACTGTTATCATCAACAGCCATGTCCCCATCTTGGCACTCATCAGGCCACGGGAACCAGTAGAAGACCTCTCCATAGGGCGAAATAGGGTGTTTTTTTTAATCAATCTCGAGTGGAGACCATAAAATTGCGATTTTTTAACTAAACTGTGAATCCTTGTGATTGTTAGTGCAGAGCAAGAAGTAAAGGACTTCCGAAATTTTGAAATTTCGTCTTGTTTTATTTATGGAGTTTCCCATTTGTAAAACAAGTCTATTGTGGGTTAATTTTACACTTGTTCAGCACCAGGATTAACGTAATACTATGGCTAGCCGAAGAGATTTACCCTTCTTACTTCAGCTACTGGACGATGAGACCCCCCAGGTACGGTCCCAGATTTCCGAAGCCCTCAAGTCTTTTGGCCCCAACCTCAAAAAGTTTGTGGAGCCATTGATGGGGAACCTGTCTCCCATGCAAAAGGAAAGACTCCAGGAAATCATTGCTCCCCTTCCGGATTTTGAACACCAGCCTTCTTCTCTGCTTTGGCTGGATGCTGCAGAGGCTGACCGCCTTGAAAAAGGCCTTATCAGCCTGAATCAGCTTTATTTGGAGGGCCAGGAAGAATTTTGTGTTTCTGAACTCATGGACGATCTGGCCGACCAGTTTCGATATCAGTTCCCTGAAGGAACAGGAGCTGACCTGGTATCCTTTGTATTTCAGGACCTCGGTATCAGAGCCATTGATAGTTTCTGGCAAGACCCTGGCCGACATCAGGTAGGGCACCTCCTGGAAACCCGCGTTGGTAGCTCCCTGATTGTCTGTTCCCTGATCACCCTGCTGGCTCGTCGCGCCAATCTCACCCTTTATACCATCAAGCTTCAGGGCCACTTCATGATCATGAAAGTTGGAAACGGTGGGGTAAAAATTTTTAATCCTATTCAAAAGGGAGCGGTTCTGCCTCGTTCGTCTGCCATTTATCTGGAGGAGTATTCTCGCAGGAATCTCACCTGGCCCAGTCAGATGCAAGTCAAAGCTGCCGACGTCGTTATCCACATCCTGATGGAGTGTGTGCAGGACCTCAAGCGACATGGAAGACAGGATCAGGCCGACCGATACCTGGAGTATCAGGAACTTCTGTTTCAGGAGATCAAACGCAGAGGAGATATTGGATAGGCAGTAGGAAGGTTCATGAGACTCTCAAAGAGGTTTCCCCAAAGCTTACGACCCAATTCACAAACCACGTCTCCCCATTCCATCTACCCGATCAGCTCTTTGATCTGGTCGGCGTGAGTCGCTGACTTCACTTTTTCGATCACGTGCGAGACCTTTCCCTCTTCGTCGATAAGGAAAGTGGTTCGGAGCAGCCCTTCGTACACTTTGCCATACATCTTCTTCTCTCCCCAGGCCCCAAATGCTTTGGTCAGCTCATTATCAGGATCAGACAACAGGCGATAGGGCAGTTCCTGCTTGTTGATGAAATTTTGCAACGCACGGTGCTTGTCGGGACTTACCCCAAATACTTCGTATCCCTCTGCCTGAAAATCCGCGTAGGCATCCCGCAGGCTCACTGCTTCTTTGGTACAGGAACTGGAACTGGCTTTGGGATAAAAGAAGAGCAGCAGTTTCTTGCCTTTAAAATCAGATAGCTTCAGCTCATTTCCCTCCTGATCGGTAACGGTCACCTCAGGCACGGGACTTCCAACGGATAAGTATGTGGACATAGATTGACGTTTATGAAAATGAAGGTCAAGTTAACGACAGAGGATTCCGAATTGTTTGTGTAAAATTGGTCTATGCTTCAGAATCGGGAACGTAGCATCTTCTGGACCTTGGCAGTCCTCAGTCTGCCAGCCTATTTCATGCTATTATACGGCATCGAGCGGACAGCATGGCCCTGGGTACTCGGATGCTTTGCCTGGCTGTTTGGGGTATTTTGGGGGCAAATATGGATCACAAATAAAGGAAGCAGGAAGACCTCGGGAGCCCCCATCCCCACACGCGACCTATTCCTTTTGGGTATTGCCATACGCCTGTTCGCGAGTTTTGCACTTCCCGAACTTAGCGATGACTACTTCCGGTTTGTCTGGGATGGCAGGCTCTGGAACCATGGGATCAACCCGTTTGGTTCCCTCCCGGCAGCCTATATGCAGGACCCCGTATCTGCCAGCCAACTTGGCCTTACCCAGGAGCTATTTACCGGGCTCAACTCCCCGGAATACTACACGATCTACCCTCCTGTTCTTCAGTTCATTTTCTGGCTGGCCACCGCCCTGTTTCCACAATCCATTTATGGATCGGTACTGGTCATGAAGGCGTTCATTCTGCTGGCAGAGGCCTTCTCTCTCTGGCTCATTTTAAAGCTGCTGACCAGGTTTAGCCTCCCCAAATGGTGGCTGGCTTTCTACGCCCTGAATCCTCTGGTGATTGTAGAACTCACGGGCAACCTCCACTTCGAGGCCCTGATGATCAGTTTTTTACTGGGCAGCATCTGGTTTCTTGCCCGAAAAACTACCCAGGGCTGGTGGATATCTGTCCTGCTGTTTGCACTGGCTGTTGCGACCAAGTTAATTCCGCTGATTTTTCTTCCTTTGCTTATCAAGCGACTAGGCTGGTGGAAGGCCATCGGCTATGGAGCCGTGGTTATGGGCATCACCATGCTACTTTTCCTCCCGATTCTCGACCTTGAAACGGTAGCCAATCTCAGCCAGAGCATAGATCTGTACTTTCACAGGTTTGAGTTCAATGCCAGCCTCTACTATGTAGTGCGCTGGATCGGATATGAAATCTATAACCGCAATATCATCCTGTTAGTAGGTTCCTGGTTCGCCCTCGCGGCCGTAATTGGCATCCTGCTGTTTGCCCTGCTGGAACGAAAACCCAGCATACAGAAGCTTCCGGCCGGAATGATGTGGACCCTTGGGATTTACTTCCTTTTTGCGACCATCGTACACCCGTGGTACGCTGTGATGCTGGTCGCAGGCTGCAGCCTCAGCCGCTGGCGTTGGCCCCTGGTATTTGCTACGCTGGTACCGCTTAGCTACTACACCTATCGCGACACCCGCTACGAGGAAAACCTATACTTGACTGCGATCATCTACCTGGCTACACTTGGGTTTATGGCCTGGGAGTTTTGGCAAAGGAGGCATAATGCACTCAAACCGTCCCCAATTGAGCAGAAATAGAACGGCATTTTATCCAGGGGCGAATTCCCGGGCACGCCTGTCCCTTTCTACATTCCCAGACTCCGCAGTACCGGGGGATTGTGCTCCCTCACTTGGCGCTTGAGCTTCAGCAATAGCTTGGCGGTAATGAGGGCATCGCCCCAGGCAGTATGGCGGTCGTACATGGTGATATCAAAGCGCTTGCACAGCCGGTCGAGGCTGTAATGGCTATGGTTAACCATGTCTGCGGAGCGGTTTCCGTTTTCTATTTTCCGGGCCAAATGAGCTGTATCCAGGCGAGGATTATGTAACACAAACGGTTCCCCCGTTTCCTGAGTAACCAGCATTTCCACCATAGCGATGTCAAACGCAGCGTGGTGCGCCACCAGCATATCCCCCCCAATATAGTCCAGGAACAGCTTTATGGCCTCTTCAGGCTCCACCCCGTTTTTCACCTCCTCTGGCGTAATGCCATGGATGGCGATCACCTCAGGGTCATGTGAGGCTTCACTCTTGATAATCAGTTCAAGGGAGTCACCCACCAGAATCTCTTCCCCTTTCACAGCCACTGCCCCAATCGACAAAATCTGGTCCTTCCCTACTTTTAGACCGGTCGTCTCCGTATCGAAAATCACCATGCGCTCCTCCGCCCACGGAGCTTTGCGGTTCAGGGTCTGCTTCCTCCGAAAGTATTCCTGGACATACACCGGATAGCTTTCCGGGCGACTGGGCGATGTCTTTTTATGCCGACGAAAGAGTTCAAACATGGGAGTAGTTCAGGGTTCATATAGCGAAACAAAACTGGCCCAACCGGGATCAACCTGTTCGCCATCCATTTTCTGACCAATGACTGATGGGCAATGTATGTTATTGACCAAAATAGCTCAGGGAAAAACGGGTTTTCAGGATGGACTGAAGTTCTTCGATGGTTCGGAAGGCGTATTTCAGGGTTTGGCGTTCAATCTTGTTGAGTTCGTCCGGGTTGAGGTAGCGGCCTGAGTTCTTGTGCTGAAAGCCATTGAGGGCACGATAGCGAATCATCAGCTCGTAGGCCATGGCAGCCTCCTGGTAGAGTTTGGCATTTTGGGGCTCCAGCTGTGCGAGTTTCTCGTAGCGGGAGGCTGTGTTATTGATATCGGTCGTTTTGTGATGCAGCATCAGCACCCGGGCCGCATCACAGAGGGGCATCATACCCCGGAGCTTGATGTCAAAGGCATCTTTGTGCTTTCCTCCACGCTCCACGATGAGGTTTTTGAAAAAGCTGAGCGGCGGAGGATTCCCGAGGGCATTTTGAGCGAAGTAGTTGATAAAGGTATTTTTCTTCTCCATCTCCTCAAACAGGTGCTGCCCTAGGGCGTCGGTTAGCGCCTTGTCCCCATACCCGGGTCGGTAGTCAAAGAAAATAGTGCCATGCATCAATGACTTGGGATCGGGAGTGTTGATCCAGTTGCTAAAGGTTTTCTTCCACCCGCTCAAGGGCTGATTCCACTGGGGATTGCTGGCCATGATCTCACCGGGGCAGTGCGCAAATCCGCAGACCTCCAGGATATCCGTCACAGCTGTTCCCAACGCGAGGAAAAACTCTCTGGCATAGTCTGCCAGTTCGGGGGGAGGGTCCTGGTAAATGAGGGCATTGTCCTGATCGGTACGCAACAACTGTTCTCCCCTTCCTTCACTGCCGAGGTTCATCCAGGCAAAGGTCAGTTCTGGCATGGGTTTTCCCTGCTCTCTGAGTTTCTCCACACTCAGCTCGATGGCGCGCTTGATCAGCACATCGTTGATCTCGGTCATGGTTCCCGTAATAAATTCAATGGAAACCTCCTGCTCCAGGTAGCTGTGGATCAGTTCCTCTGCCCGTTGTCGCACATCGGCTAGCTCCTCTGATGCGCGCGCTTTCTGCATGCGTTTGACCAGCACCGCCGGGTTGTTGCCCTGGGTGAGCAGGACATCATGTTCCGAGACGATGCCGATGAATCGGGAATTGGCAGTGCCATCTTCGGTTACGACCAGGTGGCGGATGGTATTTTTCATCATCTCCAGGATGACTTTGGCCACCGTAATGCCTTTGGCGACGGTTTTGACCGGGCTGCTCATCAGGCGGGTCACTGACTCATCTATTCGCACTTTACCGGTCCCCACCTTTCGTGTAAAGTCGGTACTGGTGACAATCCCAACTGGGTGGAGCTTTTCGTCGGCCACTACGAGGGAACCGATGCGGTATTGAGCCATTATTTCTGCGGCCTCCCCCACCGTGTTATGCAGGGTACAGAAGGCAACCTCTTCCACTGGTTTCATCACAATGACATCTTCCTCCCGAAAGGTGATGGAGTGATTGTGGTTAGCGGTCAGAGACTTTCTGGCGCGGGCAAAGTCATGAGCCCCCTCTCTCACCACGGTCATCCCGGCGGCGTAGCCTGAAGCAAAAAACATGGCCAGATCGGGGTTTTTGCGGGTAAGAGAGATGAAAGCCGGACGAGGAATTACCATAACCAGACAGTCTCCCGTCGCACGTGCAGAGGCCACATATTTCCCCTCTGTCAGCATCGCACGAACCCCGAACATATCTCCCACTTCACACAGGTCATATACCCGTTCGGCTCCATCTTCATCGGCTCCCAGAAGTTCAACCTGCCCCTTTTGCAGCAGGAAAAAATGCTGGCTGCCATCCCCTCCTGTTTCGAAGAGAAAATCCCCGTCAGAATAGTATCGGATTTTGATCTCCGCTGCAAGTTTCACGACATCCTCATAATCCAGATATGAAAATGGAGGAAACTTGAACACGAAGTCGGCCGTGCGAATGGCCAGGCTCTGAGACATTTGCATGGTGGTAGTAGTTAGGAACAGGTAAAGTACCCTTTCCCCTTTTAGTACCCCAATATCTCAGGTCATTTATTGTGCTGACCCTGATCTTTTTGAATTCCAGAGGCTAAACAAGTGGACAGAAGAAAGGCGGTATTCGGTATGGGGCTAGTGGAATAAGTTGAAAGTTCGGAGTCGAGAGTTCGCAGTTAAAAATACTACTGGTCAGCATTTTATACGAATTTCGAATGTTCAATTACTTGATTCCGAAAGTACTACATCTCTTACCTTTTACCCTTTCTTTTCTGCCCATGTCCTCATAGCATTGAAAGGATCTGGGATAAGTGTTGACAAACCGAAAAATCCTTGTCCCGTGCTCCTGTTATCCCAGGGCTTCCTTAGCCGCTTCTACCACCTTTTTAGCGTTTCCAATGAAAATATTGCCATCAACGATGACCACCGGACGCTTCAAAAATGTGTAATCGGTCAGTAAATATTTTCGGTAATCGTCCTCGGTGAGCTCCATCTCGTGGAGTCCCAGGCCACGGAATTTTCTGGCTCGGCGGCTGAATAAGGCCTCATAGCTCCCTGCCAGCCCCTTCATCTCATCGACTTCCTGCTCGGATAGGGGCTGCGATTTGATTTCGCGGAGTTCAACCCCTTCGTCAGGCTGAAGCTCTTTCAGGATGCGCTTACAGGTATCGCAGGTTGAAAGGTGGTATATTTTTTTCATGTAATATTTTTTTGACTCATTACGAAGCAGAGCTCTCTGCCTGCCAATTATAGATGCTGGAGTATACTCTTCACAAAACCTGGCCCTCCATAAACAAAACCTGTGTAAACCTGAACGAGAGATGCTCCGGCTTCCAGTCTGTTTTTCGCATCCTGTCCGTCCATGATTCCTCCGACACCCACCAGCGGTAATTTCCCATCCGTCTGCTGATACAGGTACTTTAACACATCCTGAGAAGCCTGGGTGAGGGGTTTTCCACTCAGGCCACCAGCTCCGATAGACTCTATCCGCTCTATTGGGGTGCTAAGCCCCTCACGGCTGATGGTGGTATTCGTAGCGATAAGCCCACTAAGCTGCGTATCGCCTGCCACTGCCACGATGTCATCCAGTTGAGACTCATTCAGATCCGGGGCGATCTTGAGCAACAGAGGCCTGGGGGTAGCCTTTGACTGATTCAGTTCCTGTAGTGTACCCAACAGCCTGGTCAGAGGCTCACGCTCCTGCAGGCTACGCAACCCAGGAGTATTGGGAGAGCTGACATTGACTACGAAGTAATCTACCAGGTCATGTAGCCGATTAAAGCAGATCACATAATCGTCTACGGCCTGCTCATTGGGGGTCACCTTGTTTTTACCGATGTTTGCACCCAGGACCACGTCTCCTCTGGAACTGCGCTCCAGACGCCTGGCCATGGCCTCTACGCCCTGGTTGTTGAACCCCATCCGATTAATGATTGCCTGGTCTTCAGGCAGCCTGAAAAGACGGGTTTTGGGGTTTCCTGCCTGGGGACGGGGAGTTACAGTACCTACTTCGACAAAGCCAAACCCCAGGTATTTCCATTTATCTGCCAGTAAGCCGTCCTTGTCAAACCCGGCAGCCAGGCCAACCGGATTTTTAAAGGTAAGTCCCCATAACTTTTTTTCCAGCGAGGAATCGGCATGGCTCCAGGCACTCGCCATGATATCGCGTACTCCGGGAATTCCGGTGGACAAGGCCAATCCACTCATGCTCAGGTGGTGGACTTTCTCCGGGTCCATGTTGAACAGGAGAGGCCTTATGATGCTTTGGTATAGGGACATAGGTAGAGTTTGTCTAGAGGGTCGCTGTGATTGTCGCGCCAAATTTCAGGTTCAAAGTTGGGGAAAACAAGCAAGTTTGCCCGTCACCCATATCGAAATAATATGTAAGATACATTAGTCGATTACTTACTCTGGTCGGGAGATTTTTTCCAAATTGGAAATAGTTTGTTTCAGCCACTATAAGCTACAACCATGAAATGGGTCATTTCTGTATGGGACAAAATATCCAATCTTGGCGTTTCCCCAGATATTGCCCCCCTCGATGAAAGGCGAGTGGTCCTCACCAACCGAGTTGCACTTTTTGCCCTGGTTTTGCTGTCCCCTCAATTACTTCTCTACATCCAGGCTGGTTCGCCACTTGCCGTGGTGGTTCAGCTGATTACCATTTTGGGGATAACTGTCTCATGGTTTCTTAATATCCGGGGCCTTTACCTGATGGCTGGGATGTGGCTGATCAGTATAGGAGCAGCCAATGTTTTTATTATTGGGTCATCCCTGGGACAGGGACAGAGTGAAGAGCTGGGCCTTATTTCCATCGCCATGCTGGCGTTTCTGCTCATCAGTCCTAAAGAGAAACTGGCACTGACACTTTCGGTGGGCCTGTGCCTGGCCGCTTTCCTTGTCATGAAGTTAACTGACTACCAGCTACTTGGAGGGTTTATTCCCGTGGAAAATGTAGATGCCACCAACCTGGAAACTCAAAATTACATTTCCACCTTACTACTCTGTTCAATCATTGCCTTTTACTTTAGCAGCCTGTCTCTGAAGGCCTATTCCACTTTGGCCAAGAGCAAAGAAGTAGAGCTAAAAGCACTGTTTGATCAGGCATACGACGCCTTGATATTGGTAGAACCAGAGACCCTTTTCATCAAGGCGTACAACCAGGCCGCGGTCAAACTTATGGAGTTACCTGATGAGCTGGGGGGCAAGGAACTTCACCTTTCCGAGGTTGTTGACCTTCCCCCAATGGTTACCGAGCAGGAGTTGAGAAATGGTCCTGAGCTGATTTTAAGAATCAACCATTCCGACGATTCTCCCCGCTGGGGCACTCTCATTGCATCCAATACCCACTGGGAAGACAAAGGATTTCTGAGAATAAGAATTTCAGACATTACATCTCACGTAGAGGCCAAAAATGCCCTTCGGGTGGCAAAGGAAAAGGCTGAAGAGATCGCTGAAGCCAAAACCGGCTTTCTCAACACCATGAGTCATGAGGTCAGAACCCCACTGAATGCCATCGTAGGGATGACCAGTATTTTGGCAGAGGCAGATCTTGAGGGGGAATTAAAAGATTCCCTTTCGACCATTCAATCCAGTAGTGAAAATCTGCTCCACCTCGTTGAGGATATTCTGGACTATTCACATCTTGAATCAGGAAATGCCTCGATCCTTCAGGAGGAATTTGATCTGTCGGAATTTTTGCGTCAAATCCTGGCCACTTCCGGCCCTATTGCGAAGGAAAAAAACATTGAGCTTGAGATCAATCCCAGCTCTAAAGTCCCACGACGACTGGCTACTGATAAGCACAAGTTAAGTCAGGTCATCAGAAAACTGCTGCAAAACGCCATCAAATTCACCCATAATGGCAAGGTAGCCCTCCACCTGGATTTTGACCAAAGCAGTCAGCATCTGAAGGTTGAAATCCAGGATACTGGCATCGGCATCCCAGAAGAAAAACTGGCATATCTTGGCATACATTTTTCCCAACTCGACAGCTCTATGCGTCGTCGGTATGGAGGTACCGGACTGGGATTGGCTATCTCCTACAAACTTGTGGAACTCCTCGGCGGACAAATCCAGGTCCAAAGCGAGGTGGGAAAAGGGAGCAGTTTTTCATTCGAAATTCCAATCAGGGAGTATGTCATGTCAGAAGTGAAAAAGCAAACGCCAAGCTGCTTCAATGGCGAGAATCCCGGAATCGGCCGGGTGCTCGTGGTAGAAGACAACTCTGTTAACCAGAAAATCATCATCAAGATGCTGGAAAAGGTAAATCTCTCTGCGGATATTGCCTGCAATGGAGTAGAAGCACTCGAACGCTTCGAGGCACAGGCCTATCCTCTGGTGTTCATGGACCTGCAAATGCCCGAAATGGATGGGATCACGGCGACAAAACATATTCGCCAGATGAACTTATCCCCCCAACCCATCATTATCGCATTGACAGCCAACACTTCCGAAGAGCACCGAAAGGCCAGTTATGAAGCAGGAATGAATGATTTCATGACCAAACCTATCAAACTGGATAAACTCAGGGCAACCCTAGCCCAATGGGTGGGAGAATCAATTGTAGAAAAAAATGCTTGAGAAGATGAGTCGTTTTGGGACGGGAATTTTTCCCTATATTTGATCATCCCAATAAATGAATCATGCTTAATCGCTTTTTTGCTGCTATCCGCAGGATGTTTGGGGGAGACGGTAATGCTCCACATATCGAGGACGCTGCTGACCTAGGTGCCCTTAACCAGCGCTTCCTGCCTGAGGATACCCAAAATCCCAACCATCCCCTCGCTACCAGAACCCGCTCACTGTCTGAACCTGCGGCAGAAGAAGTGATTGATTTTTCAGGGAACCATGGCATAGTGGTCCATCAGCCCCGTTTCCTATGGTGCCTCGACAATGGTCATGGGAGCGAGCAACCCGGAAAGCGCTCTCCAAAATTTGAGGATGGAACCCAGTTTGAGGAATGGGAGTTCAACCGAGACATTGTCCGCAGAATTGCAGACAAGCTGGATGAAATCGGAGTACAAAACTTCATCGTGGTTCCTGAGGATCAGGTTGGGTCCTTCCTGAAAGAACGGGTAAGCCGCGCTAACCAGCAGCCTTCTCCACTTGGATTGCCCAAAATTTTCCTCTCAGTTCATTCCAATGCCGCCGGCTCAAACGAATGGCGTTCGGATGCCCGCGGTCTAGAGGTATGGCATTATCCCAATAGCGACTCAGGGAAACCCCTGGCATCGACCTTTCATCGAAAACTCCTGGCCTACCTGCCTACCTGGGAGGACAGAGGCATCAAGTCGCACACTTCGGGTAGCAGCAAGATTTTCTATGTTCTGGCCAATACTTCCATGCCAGCTGTTCTCACTGAAAGTGGTTTTTACACCCATCCTGAGGAGGCAAAACTGCTGATGCAGGAAGAAACCCGTCATACCATCGCCATGGCCCATGTGGCCGCGATTCTCAAAATCGAACAGGAAGGATATGAAGGGCAGGAAATTTATCCCAAAGCTATACAGGTGGCGGATAGCTAGTGCCTGCGGAATTAAGTAATTACCCATTCGTAATTCGTATAAAATGTTCACCAGCAGCACTTTCAATTACGAATTACTGATCACGAATTTCGAATCCAAAGCACTAGTGGATCCAGTTCGGAGTTCGGAGTTCGGAGTTTAAAGTGCTGCTGATCAGAACTTTTCTCAGTGTTAAATTGGTTCATTACTTCCTTCCAAAAACACTAGTCATCAGTTTCGCGGTTCAAAGTTCCCATGTTACTGACCATTCCGTTTT
>CAYFIR010000057.1:0-17901 GCA_964343195.1 uncultured Bacteroidia bacterium
TCTTTTTTACATAAACCTTTGATAAACAGTCGGTAATACCCGAAACTCACGTTATCCCACTACTGCTTTCAGAGTGAAGTAATGAGTCAATTTAAAATTGAACAAATTCCTGATCAGCAGCGCTTTAAACTCCGAACTAGCGACTCCGAACTTATCCCACTAGTGATTGATCGCCCATAGCACGATGTTGGTGCCCATTTTGAGCGCCTGCTGACGGATTTCTTCGGGGTCGTTGTGCACGATCTGATCCTCCCAGCCATCGCCAAGGTCGCACTCATAGGTGTAATAACATACCACCCGATTCTCAAAAATCAGGGCATACCCTTTGGGCGGCTTGCCATCGTGTTCGTGAATTTTGGGCAGTCCCTGCGCAAATTCAAAGTGTTCATGATAGATCCCATGTGAGAAAGGCAATTCAACAAACTCCAGCTCAGGAAAAACCTTCTTCATTTCGCGACGAATGTAGGGATCAATCCCATAGTTATCGTCTATGTGAAGAAATCCTCCCGAGATCAAATACATCCGCAGGTTTCTGGCTTCCTGGTCTGTGAATGACACATTGCCATGCCCCGTGAGGTACACGTAGGGATATTGAAAAATCTGCGAGCCACCAGGCTCGACGATTTCCTCAGAGATGAAGACCTTGGTATTGGTATTCTGGTTGATGTATTCGATCAGGTTGGGAAGACCTGTGGGATTGGAATACCAGTCTCCCCCGCCCTGATAGCGCATTTTCCCGATTTTGAAATGAGCATTGGCGGCATTCTGAGCGGAGAGGCCCAAACTGAAGCATATCAGGACAATGGTAATAATCAGTTTCTTCATAAAAAGCAGCGAACCAGATAGAGTCGAAGTTATTAGATGAGTTGTGGCTACAATAGCCAGCCAGCAAGCAGCACAATTGCAGTTCCAATTCCAACAGCCCACCAGATGAGCTGTTTTCGCCGATTTTTGGAGTCCGGACTGTCACTGGTCAGGGTTTCTATAATGCCCTCCATGGGCGCCAGTTTCATCAATTGATCCAATATATACTGCAATCTGCTGCGGGTGTCATCACTGATCCTGAGCTTGAGCCCCTGTTTTACGATCAGAATGCTAAGTTGTACCCGTTGATGCTGGTTTTGAACCGACAGGGCCAGTGCTTCCAGTGCCAATCCGTAGCGATCCCGAACTCCATCAAAATAGGTAGGCAACAGGTTGAGCAGGTCGATCAGCATTTCGTCGCAGACTTCCTGAACCTTCCCGGTAGGAGCCCCTCCTTTGTCAATGCTTTTGGTGAGCGCATCTACCTCCTTGATCTGTTCATGCAGATAGCGATAACTGTCCTGAAAACAGGCAGCCTGATAGGCGGCAGGAATGGGAAGAGGAGCCTGACAAAGGACACGAGTCTCTTCCAGGTCGGACTGCTTCACCGCGTTAACCAGCCGCTTGTTAAATGATTCGGCAAAAAATGGCGCAATCCAGCGAAGAAATTCTTCCTCCCTATTGGCAAGTTGCCCGACTCCTCCATCATAAAACAAATCAAGAGTAGCCTCTCCAAGAAATCCGGAAAGCGCAGCATCCTGGTGAACCTGATAATGAAAGTCCTGGGTCTGATGATTCTCAAGCTCATCAAATAGCCTGATCACAGAAGCCCGATCCAGATGATGTCCGCCTATGCTGATTTCTACTTCCTGGGACAGATCAAATTCGGCCATCAAGCGCTTTCGTTCCCGCTTTAACCTGCTTGCATCAAGCGGTGGTTGAAACGGAGCATCCAGCAAATCAAATGGGTTTACATAAGCCATGGCTTAAGATACGAAAACTCTGCAAGTGGAGTTAACCAGATGTGGAGATGAGGATGGCCCTTCGGATGAACCGTTTCGCGTAGATTTGACTTTTTGAAGCCCTATACCGGTATAGTCACTTAAGACTGCAGCAGGTGCTCCCACAGAGAGATACAACACTCAGGTGCTCCCCTGCCTGAGTGCCTATTTATGGGGAACAAACTGGAAACTCAACCTGATCCAGGAGGAAACAGCTTTGCCTTCCATAAGTGCCGGAAGGCAGTCGATTTTAAGAATATGGCTCTCCGCGATGTCGGTTAGCTGCTCCGAACTGGCATACAGGACTTCATGGGTGATGTATTGTCCGGTAGGGCCTACCTTGACTTTTAGCATGATATTTCCGGCTTGTGCCCGGCTCTGATGAGTGAGGCTCTCGTAAATTTCTCTGCGAAGAAACTGTTCATTCAGTACCACTGCGGGCAATCCCCGCTGATTGGCCTCCGAAGGCATCACCTGCCATTCTGTTTCATAGGCTGCAAGGGGAGTTGTGCCCCCACGAGTCAACTGATTGGTGCGCATGAGCAGCATACCAAAAAGGCCGAGCCACAAGAACCCAATCATCATGGTAACACCTGCCACTGCCTTCAGGTTGGGCATTGAATCTGTACTGGCAAATTTCGATGGCACACTATAGCGGTACAACCTTTGCAGCCAATCTGGCAGCCTGGGCTGAGTAGAAAGACCTTTTTCCAGCACATCAACCAGGAAAGAAATACACGCTGAAGTTTTCATGGGCATAAAGAGGGATTTTTCCGAAAATGCCAGTATTAATATTCAAAACCAGACCCTCAAGCCGGGATTTCTTACGGATGTATACCCCATGAAAGAGATTGCCTCAAAAAGATTCCGTTGACCAACCTAAATTGTATCTCCAAATATTCAGGTACCTGAAAACCCCAATACACCATTTATGTCACGAATTATCTGGCGACTCCTTGTTCTTATGAGCCTGCTCCCCCTGTCAACCTTTGGGCAGGAACTTACCCAACTTGCCCGGGTAGTATCCTCACTCGAAAACGACCCCCAAATGCGTAGCGCAAGTTGGGGGGTTGCTGTCGTCGATCCGGAAAATGGAAAAATTCTCTTCGAACATGATGGATACAGGGGCCTTACGACGGCTTCTACCATGAAAGCCATCACAACGGCTACCGCTCTGGGAATCCTCGGGCCTGACTTTCGATTTGAGACCCATCTCGCCCATGACGGCATCATAGAGGACAGTGTCCTGAAGGGAAATCTGTACATTCAGGGGGATGGAGATCCCACGCTTGGAAGTGACCGACTGGGCGAAAAATTTGGGCTAGAACAGGTCCTCAGTACCTGGGCAGAAGCCGTCCATGAAGCTGGCATCAAGCGAGTAGAGGGGGCCATCATCGCCGACGACCGCATTTTTACCAGTCAGTTGACCCCATCTGAGTGGCCCTGGGAAGACATGGGTAACTACTATGGAGCTGGTGCAGCCGGACTCAACATCCATGAAAATATGTACCGGCTCGACTTTCGATCCAGAGGAACCGGGACCCTGACTCAGGTGCTGCGTACCGAGCCCGCCATGGCAGACCTTACTTTTGTGAATGAGGTAACGGCTGGTCGGTCCGGAAGCGGAGACAATGCCTATATTTTTGGAGCACCCTTTACTTATGTGCGCTACCTGCGTGGGACTATTCCTCCCAACCGCTCGGTATTTTCCATCAAGGGATCCATGGCGGACCCAGCCATGACAACGGCCCGGTGGCTGCACGAAGAACTCAATACCTGCGGGATTGAAGTTGTGGGAGATTTTACGAGTACAAGGGTGCTGTGGGCAGAAAACGACCTGCCGCATTCCAAGATGGAGGTGATTCACACTTTCCAGTCCGCCCCCCTGAGTCAGATCGTCGGTGAGACCAACCGCGAGTCCATCAACCTCTATGCCGAGGCACTGGCCAAAAGACTGGCTGTGGCCCAGGATCAGCCTGGCAGCACGGAGGCAGCTGTCAACGTTATTGAAAACTACTGGCAGGCAGAGGGAGTCAATGTCAGCGGGATGTACCTCAAGGATGGCAGTGGGCTTTCGCCCAACAATGCTGTCTCAGCCCGCCAAATGGCCCAGATCATGGGCCGTGCCTACCGCTCTTCCTATGGAGAGGTATTCAATGCCTCCCTTCCGGTAGCGGGTCGTAGCGGGACACTGAGCCGCATGCTCAGAGGTACGATCGCCGAAGGGAACCTCCGTGCCAAAAGCGGATACATCGGTGGGGTAAGGGCCTATACCGGCTATGTGGATTTACCCGATGGTAAAACAGTTGCCTTTGCCATGCTGATCAACCATTGTGCCTGTGGAGCTAGCGCCATGCGCCAAAAACTCGAAAGTATGATGGTTGCCCTTGCGAAAGGGAACTGAGGCTTTTGTTTGAGCCAAAGCTTCTTAACTTTATTCCCAGTTACCAGTTAAACGAGTTCATAATCAAACCAAATACAATTATGGCATTTACACTTCCCGACTTACCATACGCATTTGACGCACTTGAGCCAAACATTGACGCCACCACCATGGAAATCCACCATGACCGTCACCATGCTGGCTACACCACCAAGCTAAATGCTGCTATCGAGGGCACCGATCTGGAAGGAAAGTCTATCGAAGACATCCTTTCTGGTGTTTCCGCTCACTCTACCGGAGTACGCAACAACGGTGGTGGATACTACAACCACAACCTCTTCTGGGAGGTTATGTCCCCTAATGGTGGGGGAGCTCCTACGGGTGCTGTAGGAGACGCAATCACCAGCACTTTCGGTTCTTATGACGCGTTTAAGGAGCAGTTTGCAGCTGCTGCCGGTAGCCGTTTCGGTTCCGGTTGGGCCTGGCTGATCAAGAAAGCTGACGGCTCTATCGCCATCACTTCTACTCCCAACCAGGACAATCCTCTCATGGACGTAGCTGAGGAGCAGGGTACGCCTATCCTTGGCATCGACGTGTGGGAGCACGCCTACTACCTGAAGTATCAGAACAAGCGCCCTGCTTACGTTGACGCATTTTTCAACGTCATCAACTGGGACAAAGTGAACGAGTTCTACGCGGCAGCATAAGTCCGTTTGATAGCGTACAACAACTTAAAGGCCCACCGGAAAACTCCGGTGGGCCTTATCTTTTACCTCTGTGTACTGTGAAATGCAGCGGTCAGAGAACAGGCTCGAATGCTGCTGACACTTGGCTATGCTCCGTCCCCCTTGATGCGAACTTTCATCCCGTCCAGTTCCTTGGTCACCGGAATCTGGCAGGAAAGACGGCTGTCATCATCATAGTTGGGCAGGCTATCGAGCATGAATTCTTCGTCGTTCTCCGGAGCTTCCAGGACCTCAGCTCCTTCCAGAACGGCAATGTGGCAGGTACCACATCCAGCCATGCCACCACAAATGGCAGGAACGTCAAAGTTCTCGCGGGTCAGCACCTCCATGAGGCTGATGTTACGACTCGGCTTAACGTCGATGGAGCGTTCGCTGCCATCCGTATCGGTAACGTGAATTTTGATCATGAACTTGGTACTTATAATTAAAATCCTCCGACACCATTTACCGTGGTGTATTTGAGGGTTGTTTTTTCATTAGGGTTAAGGTACTGGTACACGCTATGTGCCATGATGGCTGCCTCGTGAAATCCACAGAGAATCAGCTTGAGTTTGCCTGGATAGGTATTGATGTCTCCTATGGCGTAGATTCCCGGGACATTGGTGGAATAGTCGCGGGTATCCACCTCCACGGCTCGCTTGTCAATATTCAACCCCCAGTTGGCGATGGGGCCCAGCTTGGGACTCAGGCCAAAGAGTGGGATGAGGTAATCAGCATCTACGGTGACATTGTCACTACCCTTCTGGGTCAATTCCACCTGCTCCAGCTGTTCGCCACCGTGTAGAGCATGCAGTTGGCTGTTAAGGACCAGCTTGATGCGACCTTCTGCGGCGAGGGCCTCCACTTTGCTCACGGTGTCCAGTGCCCCCCGGAATTTGTCCCGGCGATGAACCATGGTAACCTCTGAGGCGACATCAGCCAGGAATACTGTCCAGTCAAGTGCAGAATCTCCTCCCCCGGCGATAACTACCCGCTTATCGCGATATTTTTCGGGATCCTTGACCATATAATCAACTCCCTTTCGCTCAAACTTTTCCAGATTTTCCAGGGCAGGCTTTCTCGGTTCAAAAACACCCAGACCACCGGCGATGACAACCACTTTGGACTGCACCCTGGTGCCTTCTGAGGTGATGAGCTCAAAGCCCCCATCCTCAAGCTGTGTGAGGCTTTCCATCGACTCTCCGAGGGTATAGGTCGGTTTGAAGGGAGCAATTTGTTCTTCGAGGTTCTTGATCAACTCTCCTGCAAGGACAGAGGGATAACCCGGAATGTCATAGATCGGTTTATGGGGATAGACCTCCGTGAGCTGGCCACCCACCTGAGGCAAGGCGTCCACGAGGTGGCAACGCAACTTCCATAAACCCGCTTCAAATACAGCGAACAGGCCCACGGGACCGGCTCCGATTATGCAAATATCTGTTTCGATCATAAAGTCTGATCAGAGTAAAGTATAAATTCAGTTTGGGATTCCAACCAACCAAAAATCAGAAGGTTTGAGATTCTATTTACCCTGAAACTTAGCCGGACGCTTTTGCAGAAAGGCCATGATGCCTTCAAGGAAATCACTCGTCCGGAAGTTTCGTCCCTGGCTTTCAGCTTCCTGCTTGAGGGCCGCTTCCAGCCCTCCCTGGGCAGCACGCAGGTTGGCCTTGGTGTGCTGAATGGCAACGTAAGGACCCGTAGCCAGGCGCTCTGCGAAGTCTCTTACCGCCTCATCGATTTCGTCCTCGGGCATGATGCCATTGATCAGGTTGTACTTTTCCGCTTCATCGGCATGCAGCATGGTATGGTTGGCCATCAGCTCAAAGGCCTTGTGGTGCCCCAGTTTTTCCAGCATAAAAAATGAACCGCCCCCATCAGCAGAAAGTCCAATCTTGGTAAATATCTGGCTGAAGCGCGCCTGCTGAGTCGCATAGACCAGATCGCAGGCCATGGCAAAGTTGAAGCCAACCCCGACACAGTTCCCTTTGACTTTGGCAATGAAAGGCTTGTTCATGTTGCGAATACCCAGCACCAGGGGAGTATAGGTACTCTCCAGAAATGCCTGCACGTCAAATGGTTGCCCATTCACCAGATTAGGGTCCAGGTCTGCCCCCGTACAAAAGTTTCCTTCTGCCCCAGTCAGGATCACAACACGGGAATCGTCCTCAGCCGTTTCCTGAATGACTTCCAGGAGCCGCTGGGCTGCACTGTTGCTAAGTGCATTCTTTCTTTTGGGATTGTTGAGGGTAATGGTCTTTACCGCCCCCTCCATGGTCACCAGGATTTGCTCGGAATTGCTCATGCCCTTGATCATTTTGGTATGGAGGGGAAAGTTAGGAAGAATTTATGGGATAGCGGTTAAAAGCCACCTGCTTATGGCATGAAGAAAGTCAGCTGATCCAGTGACAAACATGATTAGGTTTTTCGCGCAAAATTACTTAGATTAATGAATACTACTCCTAAATGTATTGTTTTACCAATAAACTACACCTATGGCACTATCTACTATTCAATTCATCGTATTTGCCGCGATCGCCGCTGTAGTACTTGCTGGAGTATTATTCATCATTCAGGATGCAAGGGCACAGCGCCGCGAGCAGGAGAGATTCTCCAACCGTCGGAAAAATGCTAACCCTACCCGGACTTTTCATCGGGAGCATGAGCCCGCGTGATCACTCTTTTGGTTACTTTACAGGTCTATTTTCAATCAACCCCAAAGAGAGATCCCCAAAATTTATTGACGTGTGAAAGGATGGCGACGACTTGCTACCGCAGGTTCTCGCCATTTTTTTCATGGCCATCAAACATTGCCCTCATCCCCTGGTTTTCCCCACATGGAGAGCCGACGCCCCCCTATCCATATTTTCTGGTTTAAGAGAGACCTGAGATTGCGCGATCAGCCGGCCCTGCAACGCGCCATCGAAGCAGGGGCTCCCATTTTGATGCTCTACTTTTTCGAGCCATCGCTGATCAAGGGGGATAAAAGCAAGTACCATGAGCGTCACTGGCGCTTCGTCTGGGAATCTCTCCAGGATCTGAGGCGGCAGTTGGATCCGCATGGTATTCCGCTGTATAGCTGCCATACCGAGGTACTTCCCACTCTTGACAAGATCGGGGAACATTACTCCATTCAGGGCATATATTCCCATCAGGAAGTAGGCATCGACCAGACTTTTCAACGCGATAAGGAGGTAACCCGATGGTGCCGTCGCCATGGCGTGCACTGGGAGGAAACTCCATACAGCGCGGTTATCCGGGGGCTACAGGGCAGAACCAACTGGCGCAAGCATCTCTTCGATTTCCTGGAAACCCCACAGGCACAGGTCGACCTCTCTCTTCTGGAACCGGTTGCCCTGACGCCAGAACTGGCAGCCGCCATCGGAGGTGCTCCGATTCCAGCAGAATGGCAACAACCAGACCCGACCTTCCAACCTGGAGGCGAGACATATGCCTGGCGCTATCTGATGAGTTTCCTCGACAAACGTTATCCCAATTACCAGAAACACATCTCCAAACCGGAACTGAGCCGTACCAGTTGCGGACGCATCTCCCCATACCTGGCCTGGGGCTGTCTTTCCATGCGACAGGTTTTCCAACTGGCAGAAAGCCGTAAGCAGGAGTCTTCTCACCGCCATGCACTCAGCAACTTCCAGTCGCGACTGGTCTGGCGCGATCATTTCATCCAGAAGTTTGAGTCGGAGTCGTCGATGGAATACCAAAACCAGAATCCGCATTTTGATCAGATCCGACAGGAGTGGAATGAAGGGTACTTCCAGGCCTGGAAAGAAGGGAAAACCGGCATCCCCATGGTAGATGCCGCCATGCGCTGTGTCAATGCCACGGGCTATCTGAACTTTCGCAGCAGGGCCATGCTGGTGAGCTTTCTGACCCATCATTTATGGCTGGACTGGCAGCAGGGTGCCCTGCACCTTGGGCAGATGTTTCTCGACTACGAACCGGGGATCCATTATCCGCAGTTCCAGATGCAGGCTGGCACTACCGGCATTCATACTGTTCGCATCTATAATCCCATCAAACAGTCGCGGGACCACGATCCAGATGGCATTTTCATCCGAAAATGGGTACCCGAACTGGCTGATCTTCCAGATCACCTCATCCATGAGCCCTGGCGCGCCACGCCTATGGAGCAGCAGTTCTATCACTTTAAGGTGGGACAACAGTACCCAGGGCCCATAGTGGACCTTGCCAAAACCTCCCGACGGGCTACCGATGTCCTCTGGTACTTGCGTAAGCACCCGGCGGTTATCTGGGAAGGCCACAAAATCCGGGCGAAACATGTGAATCCAGATCGAGAGAACTGGTCCAAAATTGACTGATCCGGCTAAGTGGCGGTTTGGATTTTTCCTTATCGGCCCCAAACTGGTCTTTTTGCAACCTGACAACGAAAATCCTGCGTTTGGCCTCGAAACACCAAAACCTAAACAGCCTCTAAAAAAGGAATGGCGCAGATGCGAATATCTGCGCCAGTTTTGAAGCAATAACTCTCCAGGTACAAGAACTCCAAGGGCTAAAGCTTGGAAATAGGTTTACAAGATTACCAAGAATCCTTCAATTTTTCAGGTTTCAATCGTTCGGTTAAGGGACTTTTTTATTGGCTATTTGCGTAAGCCCATTCCAATACTGCTCATGCCCTTACCGTTTCCTGCCAAAAAGCCGGCGACGCTTTTTCTTTGGCCCTTCATCTGCCGCCTTTGGGGCACGCTGGGCCACTATCCTGCGGACAAAATACATGTCCACTTCTCCGATGTTTTTGGCGTAATCACTCCTTCGTTCCTCAAATTCCACCATGTTGCGGGTAAGCTCAAAAGTGCTAGCTGAAACGTTCACCTTTCCGGCTTCACCTGCTGACTCCATTCTACTGGCGAGGTTTACCGCCTTACCCCAAATGTCATAGGCATACTTACGCTCGCCTACGACTCCGGCCACGACCTCCCCACTATGGATTCCCAGCCTGAGTTTCCAGGGAGTCCGGCCCCTACTGATCTGGTCTCTGTTCCAGGCTTTCATGAATTCCTGCATGGCCATTCCGGCGGCGATAGCATTGAGGGCATGGTGTGGATCTTCTTCTACCAGTCCCGCAGCAGCCATATAGGCATCTCCGATGGTTTTGATCTTTTCCAGCCCAAATTCGGCACTGATCCTATCAAATGCGCCAAATGCTGTTTTCAACTCTTCCACCAGATCTTCCTCATTCATCTGTTCTGCAATGGAAGAAAATCCAACAAAATCGGTGAAGAGGATGGAGACATTGGGGTGCTTGACCGGCGCTACCGCATCATGGGTTTTCAGTTCCTCTGCGATGGTGGCTGGGAGAATGTTGAGCAGCAACTTTTCAGAACGCTCCTTCTCGGCGGATAGCAGCTTATTGGCTTTCTTCCGGGCGTTGCTACGAGCTATCAGGGCAAAAATGATGACAAATGCGACCAGAACTCCACCTGCGCCAGCAATATAAAGCTGTTCCTGCTCCGCCTGAAACTGCTCCTGCTCTGCCTTGAGGCGGGCTTCCTGTTCCTCCAGGCGCTGGGCACGCTGCTCATTCACTTCGATCTCAGCTTCCTTGGCTTCAATCTGTGCGGCCTGCGTGGCTACCTGAAGTTCCAGAAGTTCCCGCTCTGAGATCTGGACCAGACGATCTTCTGCAACGGAGGCCAGGCTGTCCTGGGTAATTTCCAGTTGCTCAGCCTGCATGAAAAGGTCATCCATCAGTTCTTCGACTTCTTCTTCGCTGTCCTCTTTGGCTTCCCGTTCGGCTATCAGTCGGTCAATGGTCTCGTACTTCCGCTCCATCTCGATGACATAGTCCGACATGTTGGCCTGATTGGCCTGGTCGATGGCATAGCGAAATGCCCGTAAGGCATCCTGAAGGCGGTCGAGACGCCGGTAGGCTTCGCCTAATGTATTGTAGGCTCGTGCTGCGAGGGCGGGGTCCTTGGCGTGGTTACGGGCATAAATAGCCGCACGGCGGAGGTTTTCCTCAAACTTTGCGGTGTTACCGACCTGTTCAAAGCACACCCCCAGGGTCTGGTGGTTTTGAGAAAGGGTAACGGCTAATGCCCGACTGGGACGCTGCTTGTACAGATCCTGCCGGAAAGCTATTGCGCGTTCCAGATAGGGGATGGCCCGCTGATAGTCACGCCGACGTCGATAGAGCCCCCCCATGTTATCAAAAGCCTTGGCACTCAGAGCTCTATCACGTAGTGGCTGCGCCGTTTGGATGGCCTCCTGGGCGAACTGAATGGCCAGTTCACGCTGATTATTTTGTTCGGCAATCCCCGCTGCTTCAATCTGCAAGTTGACTTTTTGGGTAACGGAAGAGGTAGATTCAATCTCTTCTGTCACCACCGATAGGCTACGCTGACTCCAACCCTCCAGCGGCATAGCAAATAAAAGGCTGCCCAACAGGAACAGCCAATAGTGATTTTTCATTGGGAGTAGATTTAGCGAAATCTGCCCCTAAAACTGCAAAAGATTCAGCGGATTGAAAAACTTCAAGGATGAAGGAGTGGATTTCTACGGTCAGACGGATCATGATCTGGCCCCGGCTGTAGGCTGGCTGCTCGGGGTGAAATGCTCGTTGATATATCCAGCCAGCACTTCTACCCAGGGATCCTGGTCGTTAAGGCAGGGAATCATCGTGAATGCACCGCCGCCAGCTTCCTGAAACTCCTCCTTACCTTCCATGCCGATTTCTTCGATGGTTTCCAGACAATCTGCGACAAATGCGGGACAGGCTACTTTGAGGTTCTTGACGCCCTTTTTGCCCAACTCTTCCAGGGTATCATCTGTGGCGGGTTTCAGCCATGGGTCTGGTCCCAGACGAGACTGAAAGGAAACGGTGTATTTATCTTTGGGGATACCCAGTCGGGCAGCCACCTTGTGCGAGGTCTCCATCACCTGATGCCGATAGCAAACTGCATGGGCAGGTGAGGCTACTTCGCAGCAGTTTTCGACCTTCAGACAGTGGCAGCCGGTAGGATCGCCCTTTTTGATGTGTCGTTCGGGTACCCCGTGGTAGCTAAAGAGGAAGTGGTCGTAGTCATCTTCCAAATGGGGCTTCATGGTCTCCACCAGAGCATCAAGATAGGATGCTTCCTCAAAGAAAGGCTCCTGGACCGTCATTTTCAGCTGGGGAAAATGTGCTTTCGCGACTTCCTCTGCCTTTACCACTACGGTCTCGTAGGAAGACATGGCGTAGTGGGGGTAAAGGGGCACAAGAAATACTTCTTCCAACTCAGGATGTGCCTCGGTAAGCTTTTTCAGACCTGCTTCGATAGAGGGATTGCCATAGCGCATGCCCATCTCAACGGGATAGGACACTTGAGTGCGGAGCTTGTCCAAGAGTCGCTCAGTGATTACAATCAGCGGAGCACCTTCGTCCCACCAGATTTTCTCGTAGGCCGCGGCTGACTTTTTGGGACGTACATTGAGAATGATCCCACGGACTACAAGACTACGCGCCCAGAAAGGCAGGTCAATCACCCGCTCGTCCATCAGAAACTCATCGAGATAGGGCTTGACGGCCTCAGGAGTAGGGGAATCTGGGGACCCCAGGTTAACGATCAGAACTGCTTTGGTATGTGAAGATGGAGAGTTCGTACTCACGTATGTCAAAGTTTGAGGTGGATCAATGATTTGTCACAGCTAACCTTCAAGCCATATGGTATGTTTCTCCCAACCTGCAATTATCTCTTCATCCAGGCCCGAGGCTAGCCAGGCCGCAAAGTTAACAAATTGATCAGGGTTTGCGATCTCTGCCGGAATGTCCGATTTTCGGCCTCCCAACCAAAACTAGATTCTCCATGAAAAAAATATGGCTCCTAATCGGGCTCCTGGCCTGGGGGTTGACCCTGCTGGGACAGGACTCTACCTATCAGATCCGTGTGATGCAGTACAACCTGATGGCCTTCGGCCTGTCGCCAGGCAATGGTTGTACCTTTGATGTCGCCCGATACAGCTCACTGGGAACGGTGCTCGACCACTATCGTCCGCATTTGCTGGCCGTCAACGAAATTGCGCCAAGCGAACTCTATCGGCAAAATATCATCACCCAGAGCATGAAGTACCCCAATAGCATGGAGGCAGCTCCGCTGGTGATGGAGAGGCAGTCCGACCGGACGAGTCTGTTGTATTATGACAGTTCTCTATTTGGCTACCTGGGCACCCTGCCCTGCCCCAATGATGATTGTGTGCTAAGTAGCGACGGAATCCGCGACATCCTGGTGTACGAGCTATTCTTCAAGCCTTCAGTAGCAAACGGTGGCGACACGACCTTTCTCACCCTAATCGTAGCACACTTCAAGGCCAGTGATGGCGCGGGAAATGAAAACCAGCGCAATCAGTCGGCACAGCAAATCATGAGCTGGATCAACAACAACGCCAGCGACAAGAACGTGATGCTGCTGGGCGACCTGAATATCGGGTATGCGGGTGAGGCCGCATTTCAGACGCTAATCAACAACAGCAACGCAGCCCTTAGCTTCCGAGACCCCATCAACAAGACCACTGGATGGACCGGGGCGGGCAATGCGGCGGTCCATACCCAGTCCACGCGCTCGAGTGGTTCCGGGTGCTTTGTGGGCGGCGGATTGGACGACCGCTTTGACTTTATCCTCACTTCTGACGAAGTTTTGGATGGCAGCATTGGAGCGCAGTTCCAGGCTGGATCATATAAAGCCCTGGGAAATGACGGCTCATTTTACAACCAGTCCATTGGCTGTGCTTCGGGCCTCCCCAATGCCGTCTGCACGGCATTATACAATACTTCAGACCACCTGCCACTGACCATGACACTGGACATGGTCGGAGCGGGCACCTCCAATATCCTGAGCTGGAGTCAGGAACTAAAAATAGGCCCTCAGCCCATGCGAGAGCAATTGCGGGTAGAGGTCACATCTGCCTCAGGTCAGTCGGGGTGGAAAATTGAAATATTTGACCTCATGGGTCGTCTCATGTATCATCAGGAGGGGGCCCCACAATGGGTTACCGATGTCGAAAACTGGCCCAGCGGTGTCTACCAGCTAAGAGTAAGTGACCCATTGGGCAGGTCCTTCCAACGCAAGCTCCTCAAGGTGAGTCCTTAAACCTATATGATCCAGGTGGAAAGCGATCACAGACCTGCCCGATCTTTGACCAGGACAGTCTTATCTAGCAATTCTGCCTATCTTTTCGGAAATTAAGTCAAAACCCAAGCTAATTCCCCCTAATTCAAGAATATTATCATGAACAAGTCTAGAGTTATATCCACAGCCGCACTGGTGTTTGTTGGATTCCTATTACTCGTCTTCATTACCTCTGGGGCGTTTATCACGATTGATGCCGGAGAAAGAGGTGTCCTATTCCACAAGTTCGGAGATGGTCTGGACAAGGAAACCATTTACAATCCAGGCTTCCACGTCATCGCTCCCTGGAATACCATGTATCGCTACAATGTACGTGAGGTGCAACTGGAAGAAGAAATGGAAGTACTTTCCAGCAACGGGTTGAATATCGTGGTGGACATCACCGTGCGTGTCAACCCCATCCATGAGAAAATCGGCTACCTCCACGAAAACTTTGGGCAGGACTACATCACCAGCCTGGTAAGACCTGAGGTTCGATCATCTGTACGGAAAGTGCTGGGGCGATTTACACCTGAGGAACTTTTCTCTACACGACGCGACGAGGTACAAACACAAATTCAGGACGAGGTTGACAGCGTGTTGCAAATCAATTTTGTAGACCTGCGTGCTACCCTGATCCGAGACATCGAGCTGCCAGACAAGGTTAAGACCGCCATCGAAGACAAAATCAAGGCAGAGCAAAAGGCCCTCGAGTATGAATATCTGCTGGAGCAGGAGCGCAAGGAAGCCGAGCGTGTGATCATCGAGGCACAAGCCAAAGCAGATGCAAACCGCATCCTCAACGCTTCGTTGACCGACCGCATCCTTCAGGACAAAGGCATCGAGGCCACCCTGGAACTGGCCACTTCGCCCGGTGCCAAAACCGTGATCGTCGGATCTGGCGACAAGGGCATGCCGTTGATCTTTGGCGGAAACTAGTGGAGGTGTATAGGGGAAATAATGGTTTGGATGCTAAATGCCCGTATTTCCCTTATCCACCATATTTCCCCTGAAAAATAGCATTGTTTCTGGCCTTGAGCCGATTCTCCCATCATGGAGAATCGGCTTTTTGTTTTTCCCTTTCTTCCCTAACCCGTATTTTGTAAGATGAGTCGGTGGACTCGCAACTACTACCACACGCTAACCAACTTCCCATGAATGACTTTCTGCCTATCAAGGCCATAGACTACATTGAGTTCTACGTCGGCAACGCCAAGCAGGCGGCCCACTTTTACAAAACGGCCTTTGGATTCCAGTCCTATGCCTACGCGGGGCCAGAAACGGGTGTACGGGATCGGGCGTCCTACGTGCTGATCCAGGACAAAATCCGTCTGGTGCTGACCACGCCGCTTTCACCTGTCAGCGAAATTGCCGCTCACATCCATCAGCATGGCGACGGAGTCAAGGCTGTCGCCATGACCGTGCCCGATGCGCAGTCGGCCTACGAAGAAACCACCAAGCGAGGCGCTCGTCCCTACCTGGAGCCGAGCGATTATGAAGATGCAACTGGCAAAGTAACCATGTCGGGCATCCATACCTTTGGCGACACGGTACACCTCTTTGTGGAGCGCGAGCAGTACGACGGCACCTTCCTCCCCGGCTATCAACCCTGGGAGAGCAACTACAACCCTCCCTCCGTTGGGCTGCGGTATGTCGATCACATGGTCGGGAACGTTGGCTGGTTTGAGATGAATAAATGGGTCGACTTCTACGCCAATACCATGGGATTCTCTCAACTGCTTTCCTTTGACGACAAGGACATCTCCACCGAGTACACCGCCCTCATGTCCAAGGTCATGACCAATGGCACGGGCAAGGTCAAGTTTCCCATCAACGAACCAGCGGAGGGCAAGAAGAAGTCCCAGATCGAGGAATACCTGGACTTTTATCAGGGGCCGGGCATCCAGCACATCGCGGTGGGGACTGGCAACGTCATCGAGACGGTCAAGCAGCTTCGCGACCGGGGGGTGGAGTTCCTCCACGTGCCGACGACCTACTATGATGACCTTGGCGACCGGGTAGGCGATATTGATGAGGAAATAAAGGATCTCCGCGAATTGGGTATCCTGGTAGACCGGGATGATGAAGGCTACCTGCTACAAATCTTCACCAAGCCGGTGGAAGATCGCCCGACGCTTTTCTTCGAGATTATCCAGCGCAAGGGAGCCCGCAGCTTTGGCAAGGGCAACTTCAAGGCGCTGTTCGAAGCCATCGAGCGTGAGCAGGCGCTGAGGGGGAATTTGTAGGAAATAATTCGTTCGCAGCGACATTCACTATGCCTCGCAGGTAATAAAGCCTGCGAGGCATTCTTCTTTATCACCGCCCCCATGCGCTGAGGTGAACCCAGGTATTAATACCTGTTTTACTGATGACCGCGATACCAGTGCCAATGTCAACAAAATAAGCGGAGATGACATCCCTCCTACGCGGATTCTCCAGCTTCCCCCTGTTGTAATCAGATACAAGACATGAGCCTATCATACCCGACCGGGGTGATAGGCTCAAACTCTTTCTCTGCGTATTTCGTCATGGCTGTACCAGTAGCTTCCACACTCGGTATGCCCCATCTTCCCGTTGCAGATATACCCAGTACATTCCTTCCGGCAAATGTGACAAAGGAATTTGCCAGAAAGACTGTTGCGGATCAAGGGATTGCTGTAACACTAATCGGCCCCGTAGGTCTGTTAACCTAACTTTATAGCCCTGACTCAGGGTGGTGGTATGCGTGCGAAGGATAACCTCGTCCTGGGCAGGATTGGGAGATAGCACAAATCCCCCCAATGCCTGTCCATTAATCGAAGATACCGTCGTGTCCAGCAAGGTTTCCGTGATCACCAGACTGTCACATCCAAATCGATTGGAGAGCAGCACACTGTCTGTTCCGACTTTCGCGGAGTCTGTGGTATATGTATCTACTGTAACGGTGTCCCCGGGACGAAGCACCCAGTTGCTGATCACCAGACTATCACACCCACTTTGAGTGGTGAAGAAGAGGGTATCTGAACCAACCTCGGAAGGAAAGCAGGTGTTTTTCTGAGTAGAAAGGATAGTTCGCCCTACTCCCGTCAGCACCACCGGGAAGTTGCATGAATCCATGCTTCCAGCGGGATCGCTGACTTTTATGTTAACCACTATTGGGCCGAAAACTTCGGTGCCAGGTGCTGGAAGTTGTAGCGTGGTTACAGGAGTACAGTTCCCATTCACCTCTATGAGGGGGCTGTAATCTGGTAGTATTCCGGCACAATTGGTAGTCCTGGCCAGGGTCTGGATGCCTGGACAACTGATGGTGAGCGGAAAAGTATCTAATACCGTTACTGTTGCTGAACAGGTGGAACTGTTCCCACTTCCATCCGTTACGGTCAGGGTCGTTGTATTTCCCCCAATATTAGAGCAGTCGAAGGTTGTGTCCGAAAGTGATAGGCTTACGCTCCCACAATTGTCAGAACTGCCAGCATCAATGTCAACATTCGAGATCTGGGCTTTCCCTGTCTCATCGAGATACACCGTAACATCCTGACAGACAGCGGTGGGAGGAATGGTATCCACCACGGTCACAGTGCCAGTACACGTGGCGCTGTTCCCGCTCCCATCCGTCACGGTCAGGGTCACGGAGTTGGGACCGACATCTGAGCAGTCAAATGCCGTATCAGAAATGGAGGTCTGCACGGCCCCGCAATTATCATTGCTTCCCCCGTCGATATCAGAGCTGAATATCTGCGCATGGCCAGACCCATCCAGAAAAACAGTCAGGTCCTGGCAAACGGCCACGGGTGTGATGGTATCCAAAACCGTAACCGTGGCGCTGCAGGAGCTGCTGTTGCCATTGCCGTCGCTCACATGCAGCGTCACCAGATTGGCACCCGTCT
>CAYFIR010000057.1:18001-39031 GCA_964343195.1 uncultured Bacteroidia bacterium
TCAGGTCCTGGCAGACGGCCACGGGTGTGATGGTATCCAACACCGTAACGGTGGCGCTACAGGAACTACTGTTGCCATTGCCGTCGCTCACATGCAGCGTCACCAGATTGGCACCCGTTTGGGAGCAGTCAAACAGCGAATCGGTGATCCAGGGCTGCACGGTGCCACAGTTATCGGAGCTACCGAGGTCGATGTCGCTGGCAGAAATGACCGCAGTACCACTCGAAGGCAGGAACAGCGTGATATCCTGACAGACAGCTACCGGAGGGACCGTGTCCACTAAAGAAACTATGAAGGAGCAGGTGTCATCATTTCCATTCGCATCAAAAGCAATCAGCGATACCATGGTTGTGGGTGAGGAAATGATGGTAGAACTGGAAGGTGATTGGATTACCGTCGGATTTGGATCAAGGTTATCTGACACTGCCGCAAATCCCGTCCAGTCACCCAGAGTGGAACTACAAGAACTTCCCGCATAAAGAATTCCTGTCGTTGGGCAGGTAATCACAGGGGGAATGGTGTCTGATGTGACGATGTTAAAAGAATCACAGGTGCCTCCAAGGGTATTGAACGCAGTTATGGGGATATCAGACCCGCTCCAATAAGCTTCATCGTGCACTATCGTTAGGACGGAACTGGCCAGTCCATTGAGTAGGCTACATTTGGTGCTCAAAAACTGAATATTATCGTATTCGTCTGAGTATCCGGTACCTGATCCATATGAAATTGCATGAACCCCATCTGTCAGTCCGGGAGGAAGATCTGAGGTAGTCGAATCCGGTTGCCCACCTGAGGTACAACATATACTTCCCCATTTGGTAGATGCGGAAGAGATCGCCGCAATGAATCCACTAGCAGGTCGCCACAAATCTGTAGCTTGATAAGCGATTACCTGGTCCCCGTCAATTGACAGGTCAAAATCTGTCGTGTAAGAGCCTGGGTCATAGAAATGCTGGTTCATAGCCCAGCCGACATTCGCAGAAACAAATCCAAGCGAATCTATTTCTATCGTGACGATGGTTCCGGCATTCATCCCCATAGAGGGGCCCATCCAGGTGATTACGCCATCTTCATTTTCGTTGAGTTTTCCCTGAGAGTCGGACCACCCTGCGTCGGTAAACCGGATTTCCGTAACTGGATCAAGATCCACCAGAGTAAAAAAAGAAAAGCGATCAGGATCGTCGGTTTGAAGCTCCAGAAAAGCCAGATCTCCTGGAGCCAGGACAGTCTGCGCCTGTATTCCAGAGAACATAATGGCCGAAATAAAAAAAATCAGGAGGGGAGTAGCAGCAAGGTGTTTTGAAAGAGTTGGATGAAGCGTGTGCTTGTGATACATGAACTTTGAGCTTAGCGATAGTTAGTACTTTTCGCAGGGAGATCTCAGGTAGGTGAACAGGAAATCTAATGGTTTACCAAGATAGAATCATGGCCAGTGAGGTTCTTTCCCAGGGAAACCAGGTTAGAATCTGTCCATTATTGACGAAGGTGAGTCAGAATCTACACGAGTGATGCGAAAATTATCCAAACGGCGTTGACGCTTGAGAAAGGTTTCTGGATAAAAGAAAGGGGAGAATAGCTCAAACAGGGGTTAAGGTCCTCCCTGAGCATATTTTATGACTTCCATCCCCTCTCCCCAATTGTTGAAGATCTTTCTACCCTGTTATCTCACATGAGATAGGAACAGGCAGATCCTGCAGCAAAACCTCCACTCCTGATCTTTTCAATAAAAGTCGAATGATGCCATTGGAGGAAATGGCCCTGTCTCATGATGATCTGGGTACTTTCACTATTCCTAAAGCCGGTATTTCACAAAGAGCATGTATCGAGGGTAATTGGAAAATGGGATTGGAAAAAGCAGAGGATAAGATCCCATGTACGTTGACCTGCAAGCCCGACGAGGGTAACATCTCAATACCCAGGCTGTGATAGCGCATTTGCGATTTGCGCCCCGAATGCTAACTTCAGGGATTGTCTATAGTATCCCAAACAATCGAAATATGATCAGCGAAAACATGCAGGGGCTGCTCAATGCCCAATATCACCGCGAGTTATTTTCTGCGAACCAATACCTGGCCATGAGTTCCTACTTCCTGGCTGAAGATCTGGACGGCTTCGCCAACTTTTTCCGCATCCAGGCCGAGGAAGAAATGGACCACGCCATGCGGCAGTACGACTACGTACACGAAGTCGATGGAAAGATCACCCACGGTGCCCTGGATGCCCCCAACAACGAATTTAGCTCCTACCTGGAGGTCTTTGAAAAAGCCCTGGCCCACGAGCAGTACATCACCAAAAATATCTTTGATATCGTCAAGGCTTCCCTGGATGAGAGCGACTATGCGACCCACCAGTTTTTTCAGTGGTTCGTCGCCGAGCAGGTAGAAGAAGAAAGCCTGTTCCGAAGCCTCATCGCCAAACTCAAACTCGCCGAAGGCAACAACAGTGCCCTCTACCTGCTCAATGAGGAACTGATGAACCGCAAGGCGGGAGAAGAAGAGTAGGTCGCAGCCCTACCTGCCATGCACCAGAACAAAAAAGGCACCGGGCGTAGCAAACGCTCTGTGCCTTTTGGTTTTTGCCTGCATAGGTCTGGCCTGTGCAACCTCGGATATTGGGAGGAGTAGGCTGCCGAGGGGTAACAACTTAACCTTAAAGACAGCGAGCTGTGCGACAAAAACAGTCCTGAAAACTTCCCTGGACATCCTTCTGCTCGATTAACCTCCTGAGGTTGGGCCTACTCCCCAAAAGTCGTTAGCTTTGGGGCCGAAACCTGTGGGTATGGTCCGAGACTTCATCACCCTGATGCGGCCGCATCAGTACATTAAGAACCTGATCCTGTTTGCGCCGGCATTCTTTGCGCTGCGCATCACGGAAGTGGATACCTTGCTTCGCATGGCATTGGGAACTATCGGATTTTCCCTGGTGGCCAGTGCAGTGTATATCCTCAATGACTACCTCGACCGCGAGGAAGACCGTCAGCATCCCAAAAAGAAAGACCGCCCCCTGGCGTCGGGTCGCGTAGCACCACATCAGGCGCTGCTGCTGATGGGTGGGCTGCTATTGATTGCGGTTCCCTCTTTCTACTTTCTGGATCAGTTGGCTTTTTATCTGGTATCGGCCTATGTGTTCATGAATGTGCTGTACACCTTCCGACTCAAGCACATCCCCATCATCGATATCTTCATCATCGCGCTGGGCTTCCTGCTTCGAATTGGCATAGGGGCAGCCCTGGCTCAGCCCCATATTCCGATCTCCATGTGGATGGTGTTGATCATCTTCCTGGGGGCACTGTTTTTGGGTCTGGCCAAGCGCCGCGACGACGTGCTGCTAGCCGCCGACGGCCGAAAAGTCCGCAAAAACATCGACGGCTATAACCTCGAGTTTATCAATGGAGCCATGATGATCATGGCCTCGGTTCTGATAGTATCTTACATCTCCTACACCATTTCACCTGACGTTCAGGCCCACTTTCAAAATGAAAACCTCTACGTGACGGTGTTTTTTGTATTGCTGGGAGTCTTGCGATACATGCAGATCACCTTCGTCGAAGGACGCAGCGGCAATCCCACCAAGCTGTTTCTGCGAGATTTATTCCTGCAGCTAACCATTGTGGGATGGATTGGAACTTTTGTATTTTTGCTTTATCGCTAATCCCGATATCCCGACTCCAGGATTTTCGTAAACAGTAGAAATGAAGCAGGCTCCAGAAATACTCAAGCAGCATCAGTTGAGACTTACCCAGAGTCGTCAGGACATCCTGGATGTATTTCTGGCCCAGGGCATTGCCCTCAGCGAACGGGAACTGGAAGATTCAGTAGGCGTCAATTGTGACCGCGTAACCATCTACCGCACCCTGTCAACCTTCATGGATCGGGGAATTCTACACAAGGTGCTGGATGATACCGGTTCGGTTAAATATGCACTTTGTCCCTCTGATTGTCACGGAGGCGAGGTTCACCGCCATGACCATGTGCATTTCAAGTGTAGAGACTGTGGTCAGACCATTTGCCTGGATGAAGTGCCCATTCCAGCGGTAAATCTCCCCAAGGGTTTTCAGCTTCAGGAGGTGAACATGCTGCTGGAAGGAACCTGCACCAAGTGTAGTCAGGAATGACCGAGTAGGGGAATGAATGGCATGGAGGTATGCGCCCTCCAGCTTTCAACTCCAATCTACCTAAAACACCCATTTGTCATAGTCGTCTCCCATCAACTTATCCCAGCGGATAAGGCAGAAGGTAATGGCCAGCAATACCATCATTCCGGCAAAGCCCTCGATGCCGCCCAATAGCGGATTCACGTTGTAGGTGAAGAAAAAGGAGACTGGAGCAATATTGGTCAGTACTCCGAGGAAAGTAGCCGACGCATATACACTGCGGGTACGGATGGCCAACCAGGCAGCAGGAAATGAAACCGCTATTGCAAATCCCATGGTCGCCAGCAGGTACCAGAATAGCCCTGGATCAGCCATCAGACTCGGCTGCAGCATGAACAACTGAGGCATTTGCCAAAGTCCGAAGATGCCTCCGATGACCAGGTTACTTCCGAGGAAGCCCATGGAACGAGTCTCTTTGAGCAGAAAGCCCCGAAATCCAAGTTCCTGACCTACCAGAAAGATCAGGCTGAAGGTTGCACCGCCAATGATTCCTACGGCGAGGATCAGGGCCAGTAAGGTGCCTATTTCGGGAGGCATCATGGGCAAGCTCATCCATTGCCATATCCCCGACAGCCCCACGATATTGGGATCAGCCAGATAGGCTGTCGCCAGAGAGTGAGAGGTTCCGGCAGCATTCAGGATTACTTCCCCAAATCCAGGGAGGTGCATCAGATTTCCCAGTAAAAATACGGTCCCCAGAGTCGCTGCCACAATGAGGATGGGCATCGCCAGGGCAATTCCTATCCAACGCAGGCTAAAATACCGGCGGTTCCAGCCCAGACCACTCAGAGATTCACGGTAGATGAGCTTTTTGATGATCATGACCGCAAAGGCAGGCCCCCAACTGTATAGCACCATTCGCAGGAATGGCAGGATCATATTGCCCTCTTCCAAAAAAACGGTAGGAAGCCATTGCCCGATAATGCTTAGCCCTATAGATAGACCCAGAAAAAGGGAAATCTTCTTGAAATCCATGGATGGTCGTGTTAAAAAATTGACGGCACTTACTCCAATATAACGAAAATCAAGGGGAAGAAGGTTTCGACAGCGACAAAATGAATGAGAAGCTCCTATTTTTGCCCCATGAAGATAGAGGATGTTAAACGCGATCCCATGGGACAGGCCATGCTGGCGTATCTCGCTGGGGATAAGCATGCCCATGTCAATGTTTATTCTGACCTGGCCATAGATGATGAAATCCCCGCCCGCTATCTTTTTCGCACCTATGACGAAATGCCGCAGTGGGAGCGCAAGGCACTCTCTTACTGCCAGGGGAGCGTCCTGGATGTAGGAGCCGGAGCCGGCAGCCATGCGCTTTGGTTGCAGGGACAGGGACATGAAGTGCTGGCTATGGATATTTCTCCCGGAGCGGTGGAGACCATGCGACAGCGAGGCGTGAAGCGTCCCTGGCACGGAGATCTGTTTGAGTTTGACGGAGAACAGTATGACACCCTCCTTCTCATGATGAATGGGATCGGACTGGTGGGCGATCTTCATGGCCTCAACCAATTCCTCCAGTCAGCTCGCAGATGGCTCAAGCCAGGGGGGCAGATACTCATGGATTCCTCTGACATCCGATACATCTACGAAAGCGACCTCACGACCATGCCGAATGATCGCTATCATGGGATCATTGGCTACCAGATGAGCTTTGGCCACATACAGGGAGAGGCCTTTTCGTGGTTGTATCTGGACTTCGAAAAACTGACTCAGCATGCCTCACACTTTGGGTTCAAATGTGAATGCCTGGCATTGGGGAGCCACTACGAATACCTGGCCCGACTCACGTTACAGGATTTGTAGGCAGATTATTAACTGATCACCTTGGTTATGTTTCTCTGATTTCTGTAAATTCAGAGAAACACTACTATATACTACCCCTAATCAGAAACCCATCTATGCTGGTTCCTAGCCTACTACTCAAGCAACTGTACACCTTCGGCAGCCTGGAAAACAATGCCCACGGCGTTCAACTCTCTCTCAAAAACCGGTTGAGTGATGCTCAACTCACAGCCGTCAATCGGGTTTCTGTCGCAGGACATGAAGTTCCCCTGGAAAAGATAACCCTGGTACTCGAAGATGGGAGCAAACTGCATCCCACAGATATCACAGAAGCCAAACCCCTGGAGTTTCCTCTCAAGTCCGTGCTGCAGCTGGACCTGGTTATGGACAACCTGGATGAAGGCAAGCATAAAATAGAGGTGGGATTTGAAGCAAAGCCATTTGGGAAGCTTACCCTGAAAGTGGAAGACGGTATCCACGAAACACGCGAAGAGCGAGTCGTTATCCCCCGAGACAAGACAGATGACTATTCAGAGTCAAGCATCAAAACCCGCCAGAAATTCACCGAAGAGCAAACGGGCGTGAAGCTCGACCACATCACCCACTATTCCATAGACCCTCACACTACCCAGGGCAACTGTGAGCATTTTACGGGCGTGGCCCAGATTCCACTGGGAATAGCAGGGCCGCTCGTCGTTCACGGAGAACACGCCAATGGCGAATACCTCATTCCCATGGCGACAACTGAAGGCACCCTTGTTGCCTCCTACAATCGGGGCATGAAACTCGTCAATGCCTGTGGCGGGGTAAAATGCACTGTGGTGGACGATGCCATGCAGCGGGCTCCGGTTTTTGTGATGAAGGATGCACGCGCTGCGAGGGAGTTTGTAAAGTGGGTAAGGGAAAACTTTGATCAGATTGCCGAGCATGCAGAGGCGACTACCAGCGTCGGAAAGCTCAAGTATATCGACCCCTATCTCGCGAGTAAATTTGCCTACCTCCGATTCAACTATACTACCGGTGACGCAGCTGGCCAAAACATGGTGGGCCGCGCAACCTTCGCAGCCTGTAGCTGGATCCTCGACCACTACAAGGACCACGAGTTCAAGCACTTCTACCTGGAGTCCAATCTCGCGACCGACAAAAAGGCCTCTCAGGTTAACCTCATGCACACCCGGGGCAAGCGCGTAACAGCCGAAGTGTTGATCAAACGCGACATCCTCAACCAGTACATGCGAGTCGATACCCGTACCCTCGCCTATCACGCCGGAGTAGCCAATGTCGGGGCCATCCTTTCTGGTGCCAATAACAATGGCCTTCACTCCGCCAACGCCATCACGGCGATCTTCATTGCCACCGGGCAGGATGTCGCCAATGTCTCCGAGTCTTCCGCCGGTATCGTATACACCGAACTCACCGATGAGTATGACCTGTATTTCTCCATTACCATTCCTTCCCTGATTGTAGCGACCTACGGGGGAGGGACCAGCCTGGCTACCCAGCGCGAGTCTCTGGACATTCTGGGATGTTATGGACGAGATAAAGTGTACAAATTTGCAGAGATCGTAGCAGGAGCCATCCTCGCAGGAGAGCTTTCTCTTGCATCTGCGATTTCCTCCTCAGACTGGGTTTCCAGCCACGAACAGTACGGACGTAACCGATAGAAATAACGAATAGGGATTTTTCTAACTACTACTATCAGGGGCAGCCTTCGGGTTGCCCCTTCTGCATGTATCTGTAAGCCCTTAAACAAATCTTAATCCTATGACTGCCCGAATAGTTGTAATATTGCAAAATAGCATGATTCGATAACTTTGGGAAAATGAAGCATTTGGGGATTAGCATCCTGTGCTATCTGTTGACCATAGGTGGATGGGGAGAAGCCATAGGCCAGGATTCACTGGACATGACGGTACAGGGAGCCGTGGTCAAGTTTTTTGGGCCACCGGTATCTTTTACTTCCGGACAGCAGGTCTGGGACGTGGAGTCGGTAGACATGGACGGAGACGGGGACCTGGATGTGGTTTCCATTTCCAAAAATGACCGGCACATCAACGTACACTACAACGACGGGCAGGGCAATCTGTCTCAGCGGGCCACATTTCCTGGCCCCCGTGACGGAAGGGCAGTCCACACATTCGACGCCAATGGCGACGGCGCACCCGATGTGGCTGCTATCGGGATTACCGAAGGGCTGAAAGTCCTCCTCAATGACGGTCATGGCCGATTGCGACATCAGCAAACCATTCCGATGAGCGGCATGCCACATGATGTCGTCGCCCTGGACCTCGAAGGTGACGGAGACCTGGACCTGGCTGCAGTAGCGGTTTGGAAACACCAGGTGTTTCTGCTCGTGAATGACGGTAGTGGCAATTTCAGACACCGCCAACCCTTCAAAGGGGGCCGGGAACCCCGGAGACTCCTGATAGCCGACCTTGATGGAGACCATCAGAAAGACCTGCTGGTAGGGGCAGACGACGGGAAAGTCTGGGTTTATTTTCGGGACGAAAATGGTCGCCTCAACCCAAGCCCAAAGTTCATCTCCGCCACCGCCAATAACTGGGCACTGGCAGTGGCCGATTTCAATGGCGACAGCCTCCCCGACCTTGCCGCAGGATGTTACCTTGACCAATCCCTCAGCGTCCACCTCAACCAGGGCGACCGCACTTTTTCACGGTACGAAGTGCTTTCCGGATCACACAACTTTGACCTGATCACTACCGACCTCAACCAGGACGGCCGACCGGACCTGATATCCTGCTCCACCATCGACGATGCGATGCACGTGCACATGAATGACGGCTCCGGCACTTTCGGCAATGGCATTAAACTCGGCTCAGGGCAATGGAATGCTGGCCTGAGCTCCGGCGACCTCGATGGGGATGGCGACATTGATCTTGTTACGGCCTCGGTCAATGACGGGATGGTCAACCTGCATCACAACCTCTATGTCGATCTCATTGCTCCGCCACCGCCGCCTGCCTGTCTGACAGGAACGGTGTATAGCGGTGAAGACAGCCTGCCGATTGGCAACGCTATTCTCGCTCTCAGGCCACCACAGCAGGGCTCACGTAGCACAGCCGTAGAACGAGCCGACGACTCTGGCCACTACAGGATATGCCCTCCGCTGGAGCGCAATTACCTGCTCGCAGTCCAGGCTCCAGACTGGCCACAGTACCGCGAGGCATTTTTTATGCCGAGCGAGCCCCTGGAAAAGGATGTGTACCTCTTCCGCAACAGCTTTGTGCAGGGATATATCACCGATGTAAAAGATGGGACTCCGCTTCCGCAGGCCCAGGTAGAATTATTTGGGCGAGGAAATCAGCTACTGGCCACTCAGCAGGCCGATACCAGCGGATACTACCGATTTGACATTCCTTTTGGGGGGTATCACGTACGGGCCAGCTATCCTGAATATCAGACCGAAGGTCGCACATTTTCCCTGGCCGCTTCCGATGTACCTGATGGGAAGCAGGTGGACATTGCCCTCACCCGTCCAGAAATCGTCTGTGTGAGGGGAGTTGTCACCGATGAAGAAACCTCTCAGCCCATCCCCTACGCATGGGTAATGGTCAGGGATACCTTCGAAGTTCCGGTTGACAGCTTCATGGTGGATGAAAAGGGCCGTTATCGTATTTGCCTGCCATACAACCATTACGATCTCGCCACAACTGCCCAGGGGTACTTTTTCAACGTGTCTCATCTTGTGGCCTTCCCGGATGAATCAGGTACTGACATTCGCCATGACATCCAGTTGAAGCCTCTGGCCCCACAGGCCAGGATCGTCCTGCGCAACATCTACTATGACTTTGATAAATGGTTCCTGCGACCGGAGTCTATCACCGAGTTGAATCAGCTCCTGAAGTTGATGAACGACAACCCGACACTGGTAGTGGAAATTTCAGGTCACACTGACAGCCGTGGTTCGCTGGATTACAACGACCTGCTCTCACAGCGCAGGGCCCAGTCTGTAGTAGATTACCTGCTGGAGCACGGCATCGCGCACGAGCGCATGACCGCCAAAGGCTTCGGTGAACGCCAGCCCATGGCCCCCAATGACACCGACGACAATCGGCAGCTAAATCGCCGGACGGAGTTCAAGGTGTTGAGGTACTGACACTTCTGATTTGTAACATAGGGTCGCATAGCCTGAGTCAAGCAGCATCTCACTAGCCATTAGTTTCGACCTATCAAAAAGGCCTATGAGAGTCCAGATTTGCCTTTTTGAATTTTGGGCCTACCTTAGCCTAGCCAAGGTATGCATTTAATTCTGGGGCAATAGCCACTAATTGGCTCTGCGTAGCCCAGGCAACTTTCAACCTTGAACTTTGAACCGCGAAACTAATGACTAGCCGGAAGCCATCGGTCTCCGGCTAGTGAGCATTTGTCAGCCTCTTAGGCCAGGCTTTTTTCTTTTCGTTTTCCCCCAGGCATCAAGCTCATCCCAAATGCCGCAGCGATGGTTACCCCGCTGAGAATCAGCCACAGAGGGGACCAGCCAAAGAGGGAAACCAGTTTCGCCCCTAACCATGGAGCCAGGATAAATGCCCCGGAGAAGGCAAGTCCATACACCCCCATGTAACGGCCACGGTTATGAGGCTGGGCGAGGTTCAGCACATAGGTTTGTCCAAATGGGAAATTGACCATCTCGCCGATGGTGATTCCGAGTATGTATAGCCAGATGATGATGGGAGAGCTTTCGGTAAATAGCAGGATCAAAATCGAGCCTCCGATGAACAGCATCCCCAGCCGGATGAGGCGCATGGGCCGGAATCTTGGCTCCAGCCAGGCGATGAGGGGCATTTCGGTCAGGGCGATGATGAGCCCATTTACCGAGATCAGCAGCCCGATGGCTCCCTCAGTCATGCCCACATGCTCTTCCAGGTAGATCGGGAGGGTCGAAAAAATCTGCATGAAACCGACCATCACCAGCATTTGAAGAAACACAAAGTACAGAAACTTGGGATTGGCCAAAGGCTCGCTTTTGGCGCCGTCACTTTGCGCCTCCGCCTGGGCCGCTTTCTTCTCGGCCTCCACCTCCGGCCTGGGCCGCAGCGTAAAACGATACACAATCGCCGCCGAGATGCTGGCCATGCAGTTAACCCAGAATAGGGCTTCATACCCCACTGTATGGGCCAGCCAACCAGCCACTCCAGGGCCTGCCGCCCAGCCGAGGTTGACGGCGAGGCGGTTGAGGGTGATGGAACGGGTCAGATTTTCAGGTTTGGAGTACACCCCGATGGCAGCCATGTTGGCCGGGCGAAAGGCATCTCCCACCGTACTGGTCAGGAAGACCATGAAGCACCACATCGGCAGACTGTTGAGTTCTTTCAGCGAAAGGAACAGCAATCCCGCCATGAGCAGGCTCCAGAATTGTACTTCATAGTAATTGAAGCGGTCGGTCAGGCGGCCTCCGATCCAGGTCCCGACCATGGAACCGATACCAAAACAACTGAGTACCAGACCTGCCTGTTCAAGGGTAAACCCCTGTTCCTGAGTAAGGTAAAGGCTTAGAAAGGGAATGACCATGGTGCCGCTGCGGTTGATCAGCATCACCAGGGATAGCAACCAGACTTCTCGCGACAGTCCGCGAAAGGGTGCCAGGTAGAGTCGAATGAGAAATTGCATTCAGAGAGTGGCGGTTTTGCCAGGCAGGAGGGCTTTTCTTAGCTTCGGCACCAGAGACTGATCTATGGGAAAGGTAAAGTCCTCGGGCTTTAGCTGGTGGACAGGTATCCACCGAAATACCTGCTGGTCGTTTCGGGAATCGGGGAAGTCAAACGGCTTGCTCGTAAAAGGTACGTCAGGAACAGCAAGAGGTTGAACCCAAAAATAGTGGGCCATTACTTCGTCCTGCTGATCAAAAGCAGAAATTTGCAGAAATGGATTTACGTAGAAAATGTCGCCCACCTCAATGTCAATGGCAAGTTCTTCCTGCCATTCTCGTTTTAAGCATTTTTCCAGGCCTTCCCCAAACTCCAGACCGCCTCCGGGCAATTTTGTCATCCTGAGTCCAAAGCGAATCTCATCGGTAACCAAAAGCCGACCATCCTTTACCCAAATCCCGTACACCCTGATATTGAAACGACCCATAGATTAGTTGTTGTGCAAAAATAAGTATAAAGAAAGGTATGGAGTTATGGAGGTCCCATACAGCGATTTCACTCCATTTCCTCAGTTATTTCAGCTACCCCACACACAAGCCTTTGTACCTCCTAATTGTGTCCACTTACTTTGTTATTGAATGTTTTAGTTACTGATTTTTGAATGGAATGAAGTCGGGTTTAGGAAGCTCAATCGAGGTATGCAACAGTAGCCTGTTTTTGCATGGGAAGGGTGAATGAACTACTGCTTGCACAATGAGATAACCTATTCCCTCCTGTTGAGTTCCTCTGACCAGCAGCACTTTTTATCACGAATTACAAATTGACAATCACGAATTCCCTCATCATACAACCCATCAAACCTAGTTACAATGTTTCAGAAAACTTTTACCCTTATATTATGTCTGGTTGGCCTACAGGTGTGGGCTCAGGAAGATAGCACCGCTGTTGAAAACGATATCAAATCTCAGGTTGAGCCCGGAGAATATCTGGAAGATGAGTTTGGGGATCCCGAGGAAGAAGAAAACAGCTATGAGGATGAAGATCCCAAAATTGATCAACTGATCTTCAGCCGTGGTTTCATGCTGGGCGCGACCTCCCTGGATACCGTTCCATTAAGTGGATTTGCATCCGGCACCTATTCTCTACAGAACTCCATCAAGATCGATCTCTTTCGGAACATCATCGGCCTAAGGCTAGCTCCTGGCGTGACCTGGGCCCGTCTGGCCTACAGCCAGAATGACCTCAAGACCTTTCCCACCATTCCAGATTCTCTCAAACTTAACCTGACACAGGAGCGTCATCAGTTTTTCTATTTGGAACTACCCGTCAGCGTGGTTTTCAATATCACCAAAGATGAAGATGGTGATTCTGAGTTTTTCATCGAAGGCGGTGGATACGCCAGTTTCATGATGGCCGGTAGCTACAAGCGCCGCTACATCAATGAATTGGGACTGGATGTAATCGAAGAACAGCGAGGCCTCCATCAGCTTCAGGACGAATGGCAACGCCTGCGTTATGGTGTTTTTGGCCGCGTAGGCTATAAATGGGCCGCTTTGTACTTCAACCTGCGTCTGAGCCCCATGCTGGACGAATTTACCAATGAGGGCCTCCGCCCGGTTGATTCTGAGGCTTATCGCAATCCGGCTTTTCCGACTATGGAAGCTGGCATATCCTTTATTTTGTAATGCGCATCATCGGAGGAACATACAAGGGCCGCACCATCCGCTCCCCTAAGGGGCTGCCGGTGCGGCCCACTACGGATCGCACCAAAGAGGCACTCTTTAACCGACTCAATCACCTCGTAGAGCTAGCCGGTATAAAGGTACTCGACCTATTCGCTGGAACGGGTAATATGACCCTGGAATTCTGGTCCAGGGGAGCCAGGCAGGTAGTTTCTGTGGATCAGCACCACCGCTGTGTCGGCACCATCAAGCAACACCTGCGGGATCTTCAGATCAGGGGAGGTAGCGTTATCCGGATGGATGCCCGACGCTATGTGTCACAAGCCACAGAGTCATTCGATCTCATCTTCATGGATCCTCCCTATGCCCTCCCCGGTCAGCCAGAACTGGTGGAGCAAATCCTGGCTGGCGAACTACTGACCCCCGACGGCATCCTCATCGTAGAACATAGCCCTCAACTCAATTTTGAGGAAATCGAAGGTTTTGAAGAGAGTCGAATCTATGGGTCATCCGCTCTGAGCACCTTTTATGCGCGAGAAGAATAGCCCAACCTGAGGGGAACCATCACCCTTGAGAAAAGAACTGCTGCTCCGAACCCTTTTGCATTTTGCCTGACTTTGCGACATTTGTAGTTCATACCCAATCTATATCTGAAAAGAAACATAGCAAATGGATACTACTGCAAATAAAACTGACTGGCAACAAACCCTGGACGCACTGGGAATCAAGGAGAAATCCCCTGTAGTTCATACCGGAACCGAAACCTGGTACGACAGTGACCTGCCATACCACCCTGTTCATTCTCCCATCGATGGCCGACTGCTGGGCTCCGTTCAGATGGCCAATGAAGAAAAATACGAGATGGTCGTAGCCGCGGCTCAGGAAGCCTTTGAAGTCTGGCGTGAGATCCCTGCACCACAGCGAGGCGAGATCGTGCGTCAGATCGGTGGTGCCCTGCGCGAGTACAAAGAGCCACTGGGTCGTCTGGTTTCCATGGAAATGGGTAAAATCTATCAGGAAGGACTGGGAGAGGTTCAGGAGATGATCGACATCTGTGACTTCGCCGTAGGGCAGAGCCGCATGATGTATGGCAAGACTTTGCCCTCTGAGCGCTACCATCACCGCATGATGGAACAGTGGCACCCACTGGGACCCATCGGCATTATCTCGGCCTTCAATTTCCCTGTCGCTGTCTGGGCATGGAACGCCATGATCGCCGCCGTCTGTGGCAATACCATGATCTGGAAACCCAGTGAAAAAACCCCACTGACCGGAGTTGCCTGTATGAACATCATTTCACGGGTGCTGAAGGATAACGACCTACCAGAAGGGGTGTTCAATCTGGTCATCGGAGACCGTGAGATCGGCCAAAAGATGGCCGCAGACCGTCGCCTGCCGCTGATTTCTGCTACCGGCTCCACCCGCATGGGCAAGGCCGTCTCGGAAGTCGTGGGACAGCGCCTGGGCAAAAGCATTCTCGAACTGGGGGGCAACAACGCCATCATCATCACCAAAAATGCCAACCTGCAACTGGCCATCCCAGCCGTAGTCTTCGGATCAGTAGGCACCTGTGGACAGCGTTGTACCTCTACTCGTCGCCTCATCATCGACGCCGAGATCTACGACGATTTTGTCGCCAAACTGAAAGGGGCATACGAGTCTCTGCCTGCCAAAATCGGCAGCCCGCTCGATCCCGATACCCTGATCGGCCCGATGATAGACAAGGATGCCGTAGCCAAGATGCAGGCTACCCTGGAAAAGGTCCAGCAGGAAGGCGGCAAACTGCTGTTCGGAGGGGAAGTGCTGAGTGGTGAAGGTTTTGAGAATGGCCACTATGTCACCCCTGCACTGGTTGAGGCCCACAATGAGTTTGAAATGGTGCAAACTGAAACCTTTGCCCCTATTCTCTACCTACTGAAGTACGAGGGTATGGACGAAGCCATGAAGATGCACAACGACGTGCCGCAGGGTCTTTCGTCCGCGATCTTCACCGACCACATGAAGGAAGCCGAGTACTTCCTGAGTCACCTCGGTTCTGACTGTGGCATCGCCAACGTCAACATCGGCACTTCCGGTGCTGAGATTGGAGGTGCATTTGGTGGGGAAAAGGAAACCGGCGGAGGCCGCGAGTCCGGCTCTGATGCCTGGCGCGCCTATATGCGTCGCCAAACCAATACCCTCAACTGGTCGGATGACCTGCCGCTGGCGCAGGGGATCAAGTTTGATGTGTAGGTCGTAGCTCGAAGTTTTCAGTTCGGGGTTCGGAGTTATAGGAAATGGCTCTGAACCCCGATTTTTTATCCCATTCCCTAAAGCGGGAAACAGACAGGATTGGGAGCCGAGAATACTTGGGGGATACTCTCCCCCGTTGTTAACCGTAATCTCAATGCGCGTTTAAAACCTATTGGCTGCACGTACAGTGCCGCACAACCGTCTCAGCACGACGAACTTAGAACCCGAAACGACAAACTACGAACTATCTCTCTACTCCAACTCAAAGGTCGCCACACAATTGAGCGTATCTCCGCTGGACTCGATGATCTGGTAGTTGAGACTGAGGTTACCCGTACTGAGCTGATAACTACCGGCTCCCGTTACCACACCAAAGGTCATGAACTGCTCATAGATGTCAAAGACATTGGCCTGGAGCAGGTTGACGACGATTTTGGCGCTTGTGCCGCTGCTAGTCTGATTATGGAAATTGGAAATTGTCAACTGTTTGAATCGTGGCCCGGATTCTATCCTGGCAAAAAACTCCTGGGTGCTGGTCCCATTGATGACCTCTGCCACGTAATACTGTCCGACGTATTTATCCGTCCACAAATCTTCACATAGCTCTCCCTCAAACCCATCTTCGCAGATGCACAGGGCTTCGCCGTCATTATTGGAAACACAGTCTGCAGCCTGGGTCGGGTGGCAGTTTTTATTCAGACAGGGATCGGTGGACAGTTCGCAGTTAACCCCGACAAACCCCTCCGGACAGTCACAAAACCCATCGATGCAAACGCCGCCGTTCTGGCAGGACCTGACTTCACATGGATCTGATTTACAGCCACTTACCCCCCATACCGTGGTAAAAATGAGCAGAAAAAAAGGAATTATTTTCATACAAGCAGTCATCAACCCCCCACTGCGGGAACAGCAAGTTACGGATTCTCCCCTTATCCGCTAGGGACAAAAATTGCCTCGGATTGCTTGATTTGATTGCGGAAGGGTAGCCGATATCTGGGGAGAAATGGTATAGGGAATACGGGATAAGGCAGGGTGGAAAAAACGGCAAAAGGAAATACGGAATATGGTGTAAACTTGGATCCGAAGTTTTGAATCACCTTTGCAGCATACCGCCCATATACTCGCTAAATTTCCTTGTCCATCGCTATTTGTTCTTCCTTCACCTCCCACAGCCGCCACCAGGGAGTCTGTGGCGAGTCATGGTGCTCATAGTGATAGCCAAAGAAATAGCAGCTCAGGAAGGCCCAAAGGTGGTTTTTTTTCAGGGTACTGGAGTGATGCTTGTTGTTGTGCTCCCCCATGTGGGGCATGAAAGTCCCAAAGAAAAAGAGCTGAAACAGGCTCAGAACCGAGGCCACAATCCAGAAGAGGATGAGGTTTTCCTGGGGTAGGAAAAGCTTGAGCACGTTGAAGGTAATGGCCGCTGCGAGGATCTGCTTCCAGGTAATATACTCCATCATGAAGTGCCAGAACCACACGAAGAAATTTCCATTGCCATGGTGAAAATCCGGATCCTTGTCCGTACCGGCGTAGCGGTGGTGCTCATAATGCTTGGGACGGAGAATTTTGTACGAATTGAAGATGAAGAGCAGGAGAGTCAGCCGACCGATGAAATGGTTAACCCGGGGATTTCCGGGTGCTACCTGACCATGCATGGCGTCGTGGGCCGTGATAAACAGCCCAGTGAAAAGGTGTATCTGCAAAAGCAGCAACAGATAGGTGAAGGGCGAACTGTAGTCCACCTCAAAAAACGCCAGGTTATATACCAGCAGGATGCTCCACAGGGCAATTACAAGGATGGCCATGATGACACCCGAATGTGGGTGTTGTGCAAAACGCTGGTAGGTTGACTGCCACATGGAAGTAAAATTCGTGTTTATCGATGCAGAAAAACAAACTATCGGCTGGGTACAATGAAACTACAAAAATCTGTATTTCCCCCATCAAAACCCATTTTTGATCCTTTTGTTTGAGGTCCTTTGGAAAGGTAACAAGCGACATATCTAAACATTTAGTTTGTGATTTAATTTTTTAAATATACATTTGTTATATCCTTCCACCGAACTCTCTTTTCACCCAAGACGATGGATAAAAAACTCACCAAGGCCGAAGAACAGCTCATGCAGGTACTATGGGACCTCGGACCTGCTTTCCTAAAGGAAATCATGGAGGCTTTTCCAGCACCCAAGCCCAAGCAGAGCACTGTTTCCACCATTCTGAGGATTTTGCGTGAAAAGGGATTTGTGGACTACGAAGCTTTTGGGAAGTCTCACCGATACTTCACCAAAGTCAGCAAGGAAACCTATGCCCGTGAGTACCTCAGCCATTTTCTGGATGGCTACTTCGATGGCTCTTTCAGGCAGATGCTCAGCTTTTTTCACCGCAAAGGTGACCTGAATCTCAAGGACCTGGACGAAGTAATGCGCCTGGCGGAAGACGATGAATAGGCCCATTCTCTTTGAGTTTTTCTCTCAACGAATCAATCGAATGCCATGCAAACTCCTCAATTAGGCATATACCTCCTCGAAAGCAGCCTCTTCTTGCTGTTGCTGGGACTACTCTATTTGCCGCTGATGAAACAACGGAGCTGGCCAGGCTTTCATCGCATTTACCTACTGGCCGCACCAGCCATTGCCTTGATGCTTCCGGTCCTGCGTACCTGGTCTCCCTGGCTAGCAGACGGTGCCATTGCGGAATGGACCATGCCCGTACAGACCATCGCAGCAGGCTCTGCAACAGCTATTGGGAATCACAATCCCTATCAATGGCTTTGGCTGGCCTACGCCCTTCCGGCATTGGCGTTGTTGACTTATCGGGTCATCCAATGGACTCGGCTGCTGGTCAAGATCAAAAGCTGGCCCCAGAACCAGGACGGAATGATCCTGACCAATGGCAAACTGCCCACAAGCGCCTGTTTTGGCTATATTTTGTGGGATGAGGAGGAACAGTTGAGCGAGCAGGATCGTGCTTACATACTGACTCATGAGCGTGCCCATGTCCGGCTGGGCCACACCTGGGACCTGCTTTGGTACCACCTGCTGGGAAGCCTGCTGTGGTTTCATCCCTTGCTGCCCTTTGCCCGCCGGGAGCTGCTACTCGTCCATGAACTACAGGCGGATCGGGAAGCTGTGGGGGGAGTGCCCAACAAAGGCTACCTGCAATTGCTCGTGCGAAGGACTTTACAAACCCGTCCGTCTCTAGTACAGCCTTTTGGGCCATCTTTTCTAAAAGCCAGGGCAAGGGCAATCGCCAGTCGAAGTCCCATCGTCCGGAGTGGGTACCTTGTGCTCGTGCTAGCCGGACTGATGATATTGGCACTCGGGCCCCATTTTTCCATGATGGCCATGCCCGGCATCGAAGAAAATGTCGAAGTGGATAGGGGACCTGGTCCCCTCAATATGGCAGAAGTGCAGAGGGCCATTGGCTATCCGCAGGAAGCCAGAGATCAGGGAATTGAAGGAATGGTCGTTGCCCGCATTCTGGTCGATGAATCCGGAAATTATGTGCGCCATGAATGGGCCAAGGCCGAGCCAGCACTACTGGTCGAGGCGGTGGAACAGGAAATTGCTCAATTGGAATTCACTCCCGCTCAAAAGGATGGGAAGCCCGTATGGTTTTGGGTGAACCTGCCCTTCAATTTTAAACTGCTCAAGTAGATGAAGTAGATATCGAAATGTTGAGACCATGAGACACCAGACGTTGATCCAAACCAGCCCCTGTCTCACATGGCTCGGTTTCCTATAGTTCCCCGCTTAACCCACAGTAACCAGAAGGGGTTCCCTCCTCTCACATTAACGCAACCTGACTTCTGCATTTATAAACAAAAAAACGGATGGTGCTGGCACACCACCCGCTGGTTGAAACTTGTCTAAAATTTCTAACACTAACTGATTATGCGAACTTACATCAATTTTGGGTTCATTGCCTTATTCTTCCTGGCATCTTTCCAGACTGCCTGCACCCAACAGGCTGGCGTCGACCAGGTTCCTGGTATCGATGAACTGGTTGAGGTCGACACACCTCCCAATCCGCTGAACATGGCTGATGTTCAGCGAACTGTCGGGTATCCCAAAGAAGCCAGAGAACAGGGCATAGAAGGAATGGTCGTCGCCCGTATCCTGGTAGATGAAGAGGGCAACTATGTCCGTCATGAGTGGGCAAAAGGAGAACCCCAAATCCTGGCTGAAGCGGTAGACGAAGAAATCGCAAAGCTGACTTTCACCCCTGCTGAAAAAGAAGGCAAACCTGTCAAGTTCTGGGTAAACCTGCCTTTCAAGTTCAAAATGTTGAGTGACGAAGAGGCCGATGTTCAGCCCAAACCTGTCAATCTGGTGGAAGTCTATCAGCAGATTGTGTACCCCGAGTCAATGAAAGAGCAGGGGCTGGATGGAAAGGTGATCGTCAAAATCAAGGTAGGGCTCGATGGGGAATACCTTGAGCATGAGGTGGTTCAGGCTGATCATGAGGAACTGGTCTCAGCCGTGGAAGCAGTAGTGGATCAGCTACAGTTTGAGCCTGCGGAGAAGGATGGAGAAGCCGTAAACGCCTGGGTCGTCCTGCCATTTACCTTCAAACTTCCAGAGTAGCAGGTACACTCGGTAGATGCTGTAAGTCGAGTTTAGGGAGGATATGCAGGCCCCACACTGCCTATCCTCCATTTTTTCTACCCACCCTAAAGCTACAATCGCTCCCTGTGGATTGATTTTCAGGCTAAAAGGCTTGCTGATCTCTGTCAAAAAACAGTTATTTGCTTGAAATTACCTTAAAACCAAAGTATTTAACAGCTTGGGAAAGAGAAGAGGAAGACCCCAACAGGACCGCCGCAAACGGCAGGAACGTCCTCACCGCATTAACCACGAAATCCGGGTGCCAGAAATCCGGTTGGTAGGTCTGGATCAGTTTACCAATGAACTGAACGGGCTTGAGGACGGTATTTTTCGCACATCTGAGGCGCTAAGAATGGCTGAAGATCTGGAGCTGGACCTGGTAGAGGTAGCCCCCAAAGCCAAACCCCCGGTTTGCCGCATTGTTGAGTATGCAAAATTCCGCTATGAACAGAAAAAGCGGGAAAAGGCCAACAAGGCCAAGCAGCACAATGTGGTCATGAAGGAGATCCGCTTTGGCCCCAATACAGATGACCACGACTTCAACTTCAAGCTCCGCCACGCAGAAAAGTTCCTTGCAGAAGGAAACAAACTGAAGGCCTATGTTCAATTTAGAGGTCGTAACATCATCTATAAAGACCGTGGCCGAGATGTGTTGGTGCGATTTGCCGAGGAGCTCGAAGAGGTAGGAAAAGTAGAGCAACTGCCGCGCATGGAAGGCCGGCGCATGATCATGATCATGAACCCCAAAAAAGCCAAGGGAGCCGGAGGAAGCAGCAAGCCAAAACCTCAGGAAGACAAGCCCAGGCCTAAAAAAGAAGATCCCGAAGCAGAGTAGGACACTACCTGCTGTATCGTAACATATATGCGGCGTTCACTCATGGTGAATGCCGCATTTCTATAACTGGTTTTCTGTTTTAACGTGAGTTTTGAGTTTCTGGGCTTCAATTCCAATTGGAACAAGTAGCCTA
>CAYFIR010000058.1:0-38506 GCA_964343195.1 uncultured Bacteroidia bacterium
GAAGGCGAAATAGCACTTTCAGAAATCATGTATTAAAAGTCCATTTGCGGAGCTATAACCCGTAGCAAGCCTCTCTACCAATCCCCATATTTCGCCCGAAAAGCGCGATCCAGTTCGTCTTCTCCTTCATTCATGCGGCGATCAACTTCCTCTTCTGACCAGGACTTGAAATCGGGGTCTTCCATGACCCTGGCGACGAACTGGAACTTCTGCTCGTGTAGCTCACGTAGCATTTTGACGGCAGTAGGAAGTTGCTCATCCTCCCAGGTATAGGCGGTCCAGGCTGGCAGTTCCATCTGTTGGCCGGGGAGGCTGGCCCCGAAATGAAGGAGAGATTTAAGGGTCATCCACCACAGGTAATCCCGAAAAACCGGTACGTCGAGGCGGGCCGTTTTATAGGCAGGGGTCAGGCTGATTCGGATGGTGCCAGCAAAGTCGTCGTGGTTGATGGCGATCCGGTCAAAAAAATCCTTTTCTCCCAGTCCCCAGTTGAGATCAAGAGGAGAGGCGGCCGCGGCTTTTTCGAAAGTTGCCTTGTCGATCCTGGCAGCAGCAAAATCCAGCTTCAGGCCAGTGGTTTCACTTAGATGGGCTTCCAATTGATCCGGGTTAGGGACCTGGGATTTTTCTGTAAACTGTAAGGTTAATGGGGGAATGCGTACGCTCATGGCTGCAAGTTACCATGAAATAAAAAAACGAGGGCTAACCTTCGTTAGAAAGCTAGTCCCTCGTGTCAAAAACCCCTGTCATGATTCTTCGGGTGTGCCTGGTATCAGGAGCTATTCCTAATATGCACATTTAAGACAATATTTCTGAGTGCGAGTCACTGTGAGTGTTGCAAAAACACACAGGTGTGTTGCCTTATTTAACAAGCGTGTTCTTTACTCATGCCAATTAACAGTTGGCTCGTTAGGCTTTTTAAGCCGATACGAGGCGTCTTCGCGTCTCTGACGCTCGTCTTCTTCTTCAAATAGCCGCTTTCAGAAAGCATAAACGCTGATTGGCCATTTTAACTGTTAATTCGCATTACTCATAATTCGCAGTAACTGCCATCCTCAACCAGATTCCGACAGGGGTAGCGCCAGGTCATGCCGTCCCCTATCATTTGGTCAGCTACATCAGGGCCCCAGGTCCCTGCAGGGTAACCATGAAGGGGAATCTGATCGCTTTTTTCTCCTTCCCAGGCTTCCAGGATCGGATCTACAAACTTCCAGGCTGCTTCCACTGCGTCTCCTCGTGTAAAGAGTGTCTGGTCTCCCTGCATGGCATCAAGCAACAGTCGCTCATAAGCGGTGGGAAGGTAGGCTTCATTGAGGTCGCTGTAGTGAAAGTCCATGTTGACTTCCTCTACCTTAAATCCGGCTCCGGGAACCTTCATCCCCATTTTGATCAGGGTTCCTTCGTTGGGCTGAATGCGGATAACCAGTTTGTTGTGCATATCGGTGGGCATATCGCACTCGTCCACAAAGAGCTTATGAGGAGTCTGCTTGAAGTGGATGACAATCTCCGTGACCTTGGTTGGCAGTCGCTTCCCGGTACGAATGAAAAACGGTACACCGCCCCAGCGCCAGTTGTCGATGAAAAATTTCATCGCTACAAAGGTAGGGGTCCGGGAGTCATCCGGTACTTCATGCTCATCACGATAACCTTTGACCAACTCACCTTTGACCTCGGCAGAAGTATACTGGCCTCTGATGGTATGAGTAGCAATGTCGTCCTCCCGGATGGGGCGTAAAGCCTGAAACACCTTTAGAATTTCATTTCTGATGGCGTGAGCCTCAATTATTTGAGGAGGTTCCATGGCGGTCAGTCCTACCAGTTGCAGCAGGTGATTCTGGATCATGTCACGCATCGCTCCGGAGGAATCATAATAGCCTCCGCGATCCCCTACTCCTATGTCCTCCGAGGAGGTTATCTCTACGTGATGGATGTAGTTCCTATTCCAGAGCGGCTCGTAGATGCCATTGGCAAAGCGAGTCACCAGCAGGTTTTGAACGGTTTCCTTGCCCAGGTAATGGTCAATCCGGTACAACTGATCTTCATCAAAGTAGGCCAGCAGGTCATGGTTCAACTGGTGGGCCGTCTCGTAGTTGTAGCCAAATGGCTTCTCGATAATGAGGCGTCGCCATTTGCCATTCTCTTTGTTTAGCCCATGGCTGGCCAGATATTTAGGGATGACTGAATAGAGGCTGGGCGGTGTGGAAAGGTAAAAAATGGCATTTCCGTCTGTGGCATGCTTCTCATCCAGCTCATCCATGCGTGACTTGAGCTTACCGTATGATTTCTCCCCTTTTGTGTCGATGGCCTGGTAGTAAAGCTTAGCCAGAAACTCTTCCAGGGCATCGTTTTCCAGTGGACGGCGGGCGAATTCCTCTATTCCGGCTCGCATTTTCTCCCGAAAAGCCTCATCGCTATATTCAGTGCGGCTGGAGCCTAACAGTGCGAAGCCTTCCGGGAGCTTTCCCTGCTCATAGAGATCATACACAGCAGGTACAAGCTTGCGGTAGGTCAGGTCGCCAGAGGCGCCAAATATGACCAGTATATGATTGTCAGTCATGATAGGTGATGGTGTTTGTTTGGGTAAATAATCAATGGGTAAGGTCGGGGTACTCACCCGTCCCTACTCAGCTTTCTTAACTGCGTGACCCCCAAACTGGTTTCGAAGGGCAGCCAGCATCTTCATTGCAAAAGACTCCTCCTGACGAGATTCAAATCGGGTAAACAGGGAACTGGTGATCACGTGAGCAGGGACATCAAAGTCGATGGCCGTCTGTACCGTCCAGCGACCTTCCCCTGAGTCATTTACGTAGCCCGCGATCTCTGATAGCTTGGGGTCATCAGCCAGTGCCAGTCCTGCCAGTTCCAGGAGCCAGGAACGTACGACCGATCCATGCATCCAGCTTTTGGCGATGCCTTCGAGGTCCAGGTTGTATGGCGATTTTTCCATGATCTCGAAGCCTTCGGCATAGGCCTGCATCATGCCATATTCGATGCCGTTGTGGACCATCTTGACCATGTGGCCAGAACCTATGTCACCTGTATGGATGTAGCCATTTTCAGGGGCAAGGGTTTTAAAGAATGGCTCGCAATATGCGGCAGGTTCTTCCTTTCCGCCATACATCAGCGAATATCCCTCAGTCAGGCCCCATACTCCACCAGACACGCCGCAGTCGATGAAATGAATGCCTTTTGCTGCTACCTTCTCGCCGCGAGCCACGGACTCACGCCAGAAGGAATTGCCCCCTTCAATGATGATATCGCCTTCATTGAGCAGTGGCATCAGGCCGTCAATGGTACTGTCTACGGGTTTCCCGGCGGGTACCATGATCCAGACTACCTTGCGCTCAGGCAGGTGTTGGACCAGGGTTTCCAGGTCTTTGGCACCCGTAGCACCAGCAGATTCTGCCTCGGAAATTGCCTCCGCTGACATATCCATGGCGACGACTTCGTGGTCATTTTGCAAAAGGCGCTTAACCATGTTGCCGCCCATTTTACCTAATCCGATAAATCCAATTTTCATAGTTCTCAAAATATAGTGGTAGAGGGTGTTGTGGTAATGTTTACAAACATAGTAACAATGCATGTCAGGTGGTGTACCCTCCCTGACAATACTCATGTTTAGCTTCAACAGTTTGTATAGATAAGATGTTGGGTACAGGGGTTAATAAACTTTATGGGGTATGCATGTCGGTGGGCTTCTCGATAGGAAATGATTCGAAATGAGGAAATTTTTGAACCAATACGTCTGAATGTATGAGGAATGAAAGTAGACTGACTGATGGAGACCAGGTCTAAAATCAATTCATGATTGGGCAAATGTTGAATTTTATTCAAAAAATAACCCTTTTTAACCATGACTTCTTCTCTCATTTTATGTTTTTACATTAGTTTATTCTAATTTTTGTATCCCTGATATCCATGGCATGAGCGACCTGCTTCCTGACGTATATGCTGCTTTGGTATTTTGTTCGTCAGAACCGGAGTTGGGGCTCATCCCGGTTTTTGAGGTGGGGAACCTTTTCTTTTGGAGAATTCCGTGGGTACATTTATTGGGCTGGTATTTACTGGTTTTGCTTTTTCCCTTTTGGGCTATGGCTGCATACAGATCCACATCATATTTTGGACCTTTCTGGTTTCTGGGAAGAAAAGCCTGGACCTTTTTGGACGATAGCCCCGTCCCCATGATAGCGTTTAGCCCGGAAACAGAGCAGGTTTTGTATGCCAATGAGGCTGCCAGGGATCAGTATCAGTTTTCTGGAGCAGACTGGAAAAAGTTGAAAGTGAGTGGGCTGGAAGGGCGTGAAACACAGGGAGGGGCTATTCGAAACCGGAAAGCGATCTATGCCAAGCCGGGCAAAAGATCCCTCAAAATGACTCAGAGGCGCAAAAATGGGTCAGAGTTTGTCGCCGAACTGATCATGTGCGATACCCAAATCGGGACAAAGAAGCTGCGCCTGATGCAGGTCCATGTACTGGATGAACTGATTTCCCAAAATGAGCAGATGCGCAATCATGCAGAGTCCTTGCAGGATTTTAGCAATGCGATGCAGCAGGTTGCCAATATTGCGACCATCAACCAGGAGGGTATCATAGAAGAGGTCAATGACAACCTCTGCAAGTTGTTTGCCATGAGCCGAACAGAATTGGTAGGGCAGCGATTTGATGTCAGCTTCACACCTGCATACAGGGATCTTTTCTCCAAAATAATGTCCAGCCTGAATGCTCACCGGGTCTGGAAAGGGGAGATAGCCCATGTGAACAGTAGAAATGAAGTTTACTGGACCCTGGACCATTTTATCCCCTTTAAGCGGACACATGACAACCGATTTCAGGTGGTCAAAATATGTTATGACATTACCGAACGCAAAAGATCCGAGGAGGCGGCCAAGCGCAGGGAATCTTACCTGAGATCCATTGTGGATTCTCAATCCAACTTCATGCTCCGACTGGATCCCGCCGGACGGATGTTATTTGTCAACGAGACTTTTTGCAGCCATTTTCAATATCTGGCTGACAGCGATGAATTTTTGGAATCTGATTTTCGGGACTGGATTCATCCCGACGAGGCAGAAGCCCTTGCTGATGCGCTGAATGAATGCAACCTGAGTGACCAGTCCATATGTAACCTGAAACTTCGGATTGGCTCAGATTCCCATCAGGTTGCCTACACGGATTGGGAGTTCGTCGGCATTCACAATCAGAAGGGAAAAATGGTCGAGGTACAGGGCGTTGGAAGGGACATCACAGAAAGATTGGCTGCTGAAGCTCGGGAAAGGTGGCAAAACCAACAACTGAGTGAGATCGCATTTTTGACCTCTCATGACCTCCGCAGACCTGTAGCCAATCTGCAGGGCCTGGCTCAACTGATATACGACGCCAACGGCGTTGCGGATGAAAAGGTGATGTCTCATCTGGAGGCTTCGCTTGAGGACCTGGACAGGATCGTGAGGTTGATGGTTGAAAAAAGCTATCAGGCCAATCAGGGAGGAGAACTCTGGGTAGAGTAAGGAGGAATAAAAAGCGCAAAATGATGGCATTGGGCGCGGATATATGCTATTTTTGTTGGCAACAAGCTGAGAAGATACAACCATGGCGACCCTCACGGCTCAGGAAGCCCTCAAAACATTTTTTGGTTACGACTCTTTCAGGCCTCAACAGGAGGATGTCATCCGGACTGTGAGCGGGGGTCGCGATTGCCTCGTTCTGATGCCTACTGGTGGAGGAAAGTCTATATGCTATCAACTTCCTGCTCTGATGAGGCCCGGTATGGCGGTAGTCGTTTCGCCGCTAATTGCCCTGATGCGTGATCAGGTCATGGCCCTGCAGGCAAATGGGGTTTCCGCCGCATTTCTCAACTCTACGCAGACGCAGGCCGAGCAGGCTGAAGTAATAGAAAAGGCACTTCTGGCCGAACTCAAATTACTTTATGTTTCGCCGGAAAAGGCGCTGAACCCTGATTTTTTTTCCCTCCTGACAAGGGTCAAGCTCAATCTGTTTGCCATCGACGAGGCTCACTGTATCTCTTCTTGGGGACATGACTTTCGTCCTGAATATACCCAGTTGGCTCATCTGCGGGAACGATTTGAAGAAGTTCCCTTCATGGCCCTGACAGCGACCGCCGACAAACCGACGCGGCTGGACATCATGCAGCAGCTCCAACTGCGGGAGCCAGTTGAATATGTGTCTTCCTTTGATCGCCCCAATCTCAGTCTGACCGTTTTGCCAGGGCAGCGCAAACTTGAAAAGGTGATTCGGTTTTTGGAGGAACGTCCAGGGCAGGCGGGGATCATTTACTGCCAGACACGCAAAACTACCGAACAGGTAGCTGATAAACTTCGGGCAAGGGGGTGGGGAGCCAGGGCCTATCACGCTGGATTTTCGGATGAGGACCGATCTCAGGTCCAGGATGATTTTGTAAACGACAGGGTGGAAATTGTATGCGCAACCATCGCCTTTGGGATGGGAATCGACAAATCCAACGTTCGATGGGTAGTCCACTACAACCTCCCCAAGAATCTGGAAAATTACTATCAGGAAATCGGTAGGGCAGGGAGGGATGGACTTCCCAGTGATACCCTGTTGTTCTATAGCTATGGAGATGTTGTGCAGCATCGCTACTTCATCGATGAGAGCAATCAGCGGGAATTACTGGAAGCAAAACTGCAACGGATGGAGCAGTATGCCAATGCCCAGGTTTGTCGACGCAGGATTTTACTTAGCTATTTCGGTGAAGAAGTTCAGGAAGACTGCGGCAACTGTGATGTCTGCCAGAATCCTCCCAAAAGATTTGACGCTACTGTCCTCGCCCAGAAAGCTTTCTCGGCCCTTTACCGTCTTAGAGAGTCGGTGGGAATGAATATGCTGATAGATGTGCTCAGAGGCTCCAGCCGCAAGGAGCTAAAGGAAAAAGGATACCATGAGATCAAGACTTATGGGGCTGGGGCTGACATGAGCGTAGGAGAATGGCAGCATTGTCTGTTGCAATTGCTGCAGATGGGCTATCTGGAGATCGCTTATCATGAAGGGCATACGCTAAAGTTAACCAATGCCGCCCGGGCCATCCTCTTCGATGGGAAAACGGTGGAACTCGTCAGGCCTGAGCGGGCAGTTAAACCAGCTCCGAAACCCAGTAAGCGACGCGAGGAACTTACCGATGAAGAAGCGGACCTCTTCGAATCTCTAAGGCTGCTCCGTCTGGAAATAGCCAGGGCAGACCGGGTCCCCCCCTATGTGGTCTTTAGCGATGCGACGTTGAAAGACATGGCCCAGCGCCGACCTCATAATGAAACCAGCATGCGAGAAGTTTCTGGTGTGGGGCAGCGAAAATGGGAGCGCTATGGCGACCAGTTTCTACAAGCCATCCGGGATTTTGAGCGATAAGTCCTTACCGAATGAAAGGGAAATGCTGCCTTACCTCTTTTAGATCGACCCATGGCAGGTCTGCTAAAGTCAGCACATTTTCTGATTGATACGTTGCTACAAAACTGGATTCCATATCAGGGTCATACCAGTGCATGAACCAGGCCCACTCAGGTTGCCGGCGCAAGGTGCGATGGGAGGGGATACTGCCACATTCTCCTATGGCGATGGGTTTGCCATCGGCCAGTTCCAGCAGGGCCTCATAGTTTTTGCGATCATAGTTTGTAGCATAAACGTCGGTTGCCACAATGTCCACATACTCGGATCCCGGATAATACTCGCTGTGGTCATCGACAAACTCCCGGACTTCATTGGTGTTGTACACCCAAAGCAGGTTGTGAAGCCCATGGAAGTTGACCAGTCGCTCATATAGCATCTGATACAGCCGCACATAGCCATCGGGACCGCGTTTCTTTCCCCACCAAAACCAGTCTCCATTCATTTCGTGGTATGGCCTCCATAAAACCGGGACTTTGGCATAATCCAGCTGCTTGAGGAACCAGGCAATGACATCCACCTGGGATTTCCACTTCTCATTGAGATAGGTGCCTGGGGTAATTAGCTGCTCCCACTCTTCATCGGTCAGGTCGCTTTGGATGGCTTCAGAGAAAGTGACGGGCTCGTCCATGGTGGGGGGAACGGCGTGCCACATGAGCGTAATAATGAATCCATCGCGGTGTCGTTGTATGGCCTCGTCCACAATACGCTGCCTGAAGTTGATCCCATCCCAGTATCCTGGATAGCTGAATCCAAAATCCTGTCCGAAGACAGCCGGATACTTCTGGGTATGACGGTGAACTACCGATAACCGTGACGACCCAAGTAGGGGAGGACAGTGCTGGCCTGCCAGAGTCTGGTCACCAGAAATTTGGTACAAATATCCCAGCAGGTCCCGAGCTTCCTGCGAAGCGTTGGAGTCGGCAGGAACGGGATGTTGTGCTACCGAGAAACAGGGAAAAACAAGCAAAAGAGTGATTAGCAGGCGAGTAATTGGCATGGGAGAGGGGTTGGGGTGAAGGTGAAGGGTGGGGTCGTATGCAACCTTGAGCCTAATATGATTTTCCTTGTGGTAAATCGAAAACCTGTTTTTGGACAGATACAATTTGATGGATCAGCTAGCTGAGCCGGGGCGAAAATAAAAAAAGTACCCCTCATCAATTGACTTGGGATACCCCTCAGGAGTTTGACACGAAGGTCGCTCGGGAAATGGCGCTGTAGGAACTATTCCGTCAATGAGACGAATTAGACCAGTGCTTTTCCCCATGCTGATAAAAAATTATCTCGGGGTTAGCCATTTTCTGAGGATACGCTGCCAAAATGGGATGGCTCCATACACCATGGTTGGGACGAGTACGCCTGTCAGTATGAGTGTCCGAAGAGGGAGCGGTATCAGGGCCAGATTAGGCCCGAAAGTCCACAGTATCAGGGTTATCAATGGATAAATGGCCAACCAGACCACAATCGTGGTTTTATACCTCGGTGGAGCAATTGTTGTCTTTGAGGGGGATTGTCGATCGTTATTCATGCCTCCAAAACGGATCTTTAATGAAATAGTTGGATATGGCAAATGACAAATGATTTCCCCCGTGGATTAGGTTTTTTTTATATGATCATTTAGCTTTATGTTCCCATCCGCGTAAGCACCACATTGTAATTGTTCAATCTGAATATCTACTCTCAACTCCCTTAATTTTTTTTCTATGTCTTACAAACTGGCAAGCTTCCCTCGCGGGCAGCGAGATGAGCTCTTCCATGCTTTGCGCAAGAATGTGGGTGAGTATTTTGACAAAAATGGAATCTCCCCTTATGGTGATTACCGCATGATCCTTAAAACCCTGGCCATGGTCGTCATGTATGGACTTCCATACGGACTGATGGTTTCTGGTGTTATTTCACAGGAATGGGGAGTATTTCTGTGTTGGGTTGTAATGGGCATCGGTGTCGCTGGCATTGGCATGGGGGTGATGCATGATGCGAATCATGGCTCTTACAGCAAGAATGCCCAGGTAAATCGCTGGGTAGGGTACATCCTCAACGTGGTCGGTGGACTCGCGCTAAACTGGAAAATTCAGCACAATAAGCTGCACCACTCCTATACCAATGTAGAAGGGCACGATGAGGACATCGCTCCTCCTCCCATCATGCGCTTTTGTCCACATGACAAGCGATACCTGGTCCATCGGTTTCAGCATGTCTATGCCTGGTTCTTTTACGGACTGATGACCCTGGTTTGGGTGACCATTAAAGACTTCAAGCAGTTGATCAGCTTCAAAAAGCGTGGACTACTGGGTCGGAACGCCAAGGACTTTCCAGTCCTGATGATCAAGATTGTCCTGCTCAAGGTAGTTTACTGGGCTTACGCCCTGGTGATTCCCCTCATGGTGGTTGATGTACCAGCCTGGCAGATTGTACTGGGATTTGTTACCATGCACTTCATTGCAGGAGTATTGATGGGCAGTGTCTTCCAGTTGGCTCACGTGATGCCTAGCGCCGAATTCCCCCAGCCAGATGAGAACAACCAGTTGGGATACCAGTTTGCTGCACATCAGCTTCGCACTACCAACAATTTTGCCCCTCATAACCGTATCCTTAACTGGTATGTTGGCGGATTGAACTACCAGGTGGAGCACCACCTCTTTCCCAATATTTGCCACATCCACTATCCGAAAATTGCCCCGATTGTGAAAGAGACTGCCGAAAAGTTTGGTGTACCCTATAACTCTGTGCCCAGCCTGAGAAAGGCGCTTTCCTACCATGCACAGATGCTGCATAAACTGGGAACCCAGGACTTTGAGCCCAAACCAGCAGCGGTTCCCGCTGCCTAGATCGGTATAAGTTTCGGCTCTAATTTCAATCCAATAGCGCTATCTCAGCGCTATTGGATTTTTTTATGGTAGGTGAGGTCCCGTTCGGTTTGGAGTTTATTAGATTTAGTAATTCTTTCAAACGAAATGCTGTACCCTGAGTTGAGGGAAATACTGTAAGCCAGATTCCTGCTTCCAGAAAAATCACTTTCAATTGGCCCAGACCCGGCAGCCTCTAACCCAAGCAACAATGTCTGCTATGAAAAAGCCTATCCTCCTGGTTTCTGTTTTGCTCACTGCCATCGCCTCCCTTTTGTTACTGGGGCTTAGACCTCAGATTGGGCCCGCAGAAGATTATGCCAACTACTGTGCAGGTTGCCATGGCGAAAACCTCAGGAGCTTTATCGAGCGAGACTGGGTACACGGCAATTCCTGGGGAGATGTCTATCGCGCCATTAAAAGCGGATATCCGGATGAAGGGATGCCTGCCTTTGACACTACTTTTTCTGAGCGCGAGATTTCCTCCCTGACAGATTACATCCTGAAGGAAACGGAATCCATAACCCTGGAATCTTTTAAAAAGCCTGCTGGAATCGGGGGGATCATCTCCGGTGCAGAGTTTGATTTCAGGCTTGACACCATCGTAGGAGGAGAAGGGTTGGACATCCCGTGGGGGTTGGGATTCCTCCCAGATGGGGATTTGCTCATTACGGAGCGCTCAGGTGACTTTTACCGGTATGACGATCAAAATGGTCTTCAGGGTATCTCAGGTGTGCCTGAAGTCAGGGCAAGTGGGCAGGGCGGCCTCCTGGATGTCGTGGTGCATCCCGATTTTGAGGAGAACCATTATATCTACGTCTCTTTCTCCAAACCCGATGGCCTGAATGGTACGACGGCTGTCATGCGTGGACGACTTGAGGGAACTCAATTAATGGACACTGCGATCATCTTTAAGGCAGAACCCTCAGTTATCACCCGCCACCATTTCGGTTCACGGCTGGTATTTGATCGGGACGGATACCTGTATGTTACCGTAGGAGACCGTGGGCGCAGAGACGAGCATCCACAGTTTCTGACCAACCATTGTGGGAAGGTACACCGTATCCACGACGATGGCAGCATACCGGCAGACAATCCCTTTGTGGATACCCAGGGAGCTGTTGGCTCAATATGGTCTTATGGACATCGCAACCCCCAGGGACTTGCTTTACACCCCATTACGGGTGAAATATGGGAAAATGAACACGGGCCCAGAGGGGGAGATGAAATCAACCATATTCAGAAAGGGAATAACTATGGTTGGCCTGAAATAACATACGGAATCAACTACACCGGAACGGTGATCACCACCGAGACCCATATGGAGGGCATGGAACAGCCGGTTACCTATTGGGTCCCTTCCATAGCCGCATGCGGGATGGCCATCGTTGGTGAAGGGGTTTATCCAGGGTGGGAAGGCGACATTTTCTCAGGATCTCTTCGTTTTGGGTACCTGCATCGAACCATTATGGAAGGCAATGAGGTGCAGGGAGAAGAAAAGCTCTTAAAAGGACTGGGCCGACTCCGTGAAGTTGAAGTCGGCCCAGACGGGTATCTATATGTCACCAAAGAAGATCCTGGATATGTTTTGAGGCTGGTTCCCCTATTATGAAAAAGAAGTGCGATTAAGAGTCTTTTGGACAAAAAAGCGTATTAGCTAACAGCCCTTAGTCGCGCCTGATCAATGGCCTCGTGACACATGCGTGAGAAAAGGGCCAGGTTGTCGCTGAAGTTAAGAGGTTTTACGTAGTGCCCGTTAAGAATTGCCAGGTCTTCCGGAAGAACCTTCTGGAGGTATAACTCTGATCCCGATAGCAGGTAGATAGGGGCATGAACCAACTCTTGTGATTTCAGCTCCTTGGCTAACTCTACCCCTGATAACCCCGGCATTATTTGGTCAAGGATTAATAGAGTAGGGTCTGGGCGCTCATTGCGCACATATTCCAGTAAAGAATTTCCATCTGAAAAACACCGGATTTGAATCCTGGGGCTAATGCGTTTTAACACCAGGGTGGCCATTTCCAGGTCGGATGGTCGGTCGTCAGCCAGCAATACCGAAATGAAAGATAAGTCGTTGGACATTGGACTGTGGTTGTAGGTTAAGGCTTTCTTTGGTGGTACTAACAGACGTGCTTATCTAGGGCAATAAGAGTCTGTGCAAACATCAATGCAAACCATTGTTGCCAAAAAACTAACGCAGACGCCATGGGTTTATTTTCTATATCGGAAATACCATGGGGTGAAATTGCTAAAGCTTCTCCAGTAATACGCTACAGGAATCTCTTTGTTCAAATCCACCTGCATCATACGTGTTGGAGAAATTTAGGGTGACTTTACCTGCGTCAAACTGTCCTTCGCCTACAAACCGATAGGTTATCACTCCACAATCAATCTTCTGTTCAGGGATAGTGATCAGGTTGCTCTGGATTTCTGCCTCGACAATCAGATCCCCATCGGGACAGGCATAATCTCCCAGGTCATAGAGCCTTACCCTGGTAGCTTCTCCCGGGAGCTGCTCGATGACAACGCGGTGATCCTCTGGTACATCAAAGCAGCCATTGTAAACTCCGGAATAGGTTCCCAGGAATTGCAGTCCATCAAACTCTTCACAAAGGCTGCCTTCAAATCCCTCGGGACAATTGCATATGCCTTCGACACAGGCTCCTCCGTTTTGGCATTCTACCGTTTCACATGGATCCTGGCGGCACCCACTCAGGAACAGCATGAAAATTCCGCCAATTAGTAGCCACTTCAAGGGTGAGGTAAACATGGGCAAATTTAGTTTGGTGTTGGTTGGATAATGAGGCAAGAGACGAATATACGGTATTCTGGGAAGTGCAATGGGGGAAAAATCTGAGCCCCTGACCGGGGACTCACGATGGGCATTAAACTAAAAACGACATCCGAGGTCAAAAAGACAGATTGAAAAACAGAATCTCAACCAGGATGCCCACCATCTCACAATCAGAACTCTTTCACCTGCAAAGACGAGCAGGATTTGGCCCCTCTCCTGATTCTCTTTCCTGGGAGGAGGCCATGACCCGAGAGCAGGCCTTTGACCAGTTATGGGAAGAATCAAAATCCGCACAACCCATAGCGCTGGAAGGATATGAGCTACCCACTCGTCAGGATATGAGGGCGATGAGCGAAGAAGAACGGCAGCAGAGTCGCAGACAGGGGGCTCTGGCGTTGCGACAGCTTAACTCGGCCTGGATACAACGTATGGTAGAAACCAAAGCCCAGCTGAGGGAGAAGATGACGCTCTTCTGGCACGATCACTTTGCCTGTCGATTCAACCTGGCCTATTTGGCACAGGGGCAACACGAGATGCTAAGAGAATATGCACTGGGGAAGTTTGGGGACCTGCTGAGAGCCATAGCCCGTGATCCCGGCATGCTGCAGTTTCTGAACAACCAGCAAAATCGCAAAGAGGCCCCCAATGAAAACTTTGCCCGGGAATTACTGGAACTCTTCACTTTGGGACGGGGAAACTATACCGAAAATGATATCAGGGAAGCTGCCCGGGCATTTACTGGCTGGGGCTTCAACCTCCAACGGGAGTTTGTTTTCCGGACCCGCTGGCATGATGAGGGCAGCAAAACCTTCCTGGGACAGACCGGGAACTGGGATGGGGATGACATCATCCGCATCGTCCTGGAGCAGAAACAGACGGCCTGCTTTTTAGTGGAAAAGCTCTATCGCTACCTCGTTAATCCCGATTTAAACAAGGCTCAGGTGGCGAATTGGGCTGATGCGTTTTTTGATCGTGGCTACGATATGGAATTTCTGTTACGGGAAATGCTGACCTCGGACCACTTTTATGCCCCTCAAAATCGGGGTATTCAGGTAAAGTCCCCTGTTGAATACCTGGTCAGCCTGTTAAGGTTAACCGGGGCAACACTCCAGGACTCTCAGGGCTATTTGCTGGTTCAAAAAGTACTGGGGCAGACCCTTTTTCAACCGCCTAATGTGGCTGGATGGCCGCTGGGGAAAGAGTGGATCGACAGCAGCAGCCTGATGGCCCGACTGCAGATCCCGCGGGCCATGTTTGATTCCCGGGCACTTGAAATAGCGGCGAGGCCTTCCTTCGCCGGGAACGAAGACGCAATCAAGCTGACTGGGGCGCGGGCCAAACTTCAGGCTGTAGTGAACTGGAATGCGATTGAGGAGCAGTTTGGTGAGATAGAAAACCTGGATGACCTGCAGAAATATCTGATGGCTCAGTCCCTGGGAACCATCCCCCTGGAGCAGTTGCGGGGCCACGTGGCTGACCATCCGCCAGATCGACAATTTCAAATTCTCGTCACCCACCTGGTGTGTACCCCTGAGTTTCAGCTCTGTTAGTGGTAGAAATTCACAATTGGATCTTCGTATTTCGTAAGAAATGCCACTGACAGTCAGGCTGTTACCAGCTCCTGGATTTACAGGCTTTTTTGTTTGAAAACTCTTGTGCTTTCGGAATTAAGTAATGAGCCAACTATAACTGGACAATTCCTTGATCAGCAGCACTTTTAATCACGTTGAGCGCAGCGAAATCCCGCAGAGCGGGAAACTAACGACTCCGAACTTCGAACTTATCCCACTAGCCTTCACTTTCTCAACCAAGAACCACTCACCTCATGTCCACTCGTCGCGATTTCCTCAAACTCTCAGGCCTGGCTTCTGCTTCGTTGTTGATGCCCCGTTTCCTGCATGGACTAACCCGGGGACCTATGGGACGCCCGGATCGAAAGCTGGTCATCATCCAGCAATCCGGCGGCAATGACGGACTCAATGCCTTTGTTCCCTACCGAAATGATGAATACTATCGTTCGCGCCCCAGGCTGGCGGTGGAAACCTCAGAGGTCTTGCGCCTGAACGATGAGTTGGGGCTGAATCCGGGTATGGGGCCCCTGCGTGAGCTGTACGACCAGGGGTGGATGTCTTTGGTTAACTCTGTCGGTTATCCCAACCCGGACCGCTCTCACTTTCGGGCGATGGATATCTGGCAGACAGCTAGTAATAGCGACGAATACTGGGAGACTGGATGGTTGGGGCGGTACCTGGATCATGCCTGTAATGGAAGTGACGCCGCCCATCGGGTGGTAGAAGTCGATGATCTGGTGTCTCTGGCAGTAAAAGGAGAATCACTGACCGGGCTAGGAGTGCGGGATCCCCGGCGCTTGTATCAGGCCACTCAGGACCGATGGATACAGGCCTTGAACGAGCAGGTGTCCGAGGGGCCCGAGACGCTGGACTTCCTGTACAAGACGCTCACGGAAACCACCCAGTCAGCAGCCTACCTGTACGAAAAGTCCCGGGTCTTCAGATCCAGCACTTCGTATCCCTCAACTGCATTTGGACGAGACCTGAAGATGGTCGCTGAGCTGATCTGCTCCGGCGTAGAGACCAGTGTGTTTTATGTATCCCTGAGCGGATTTGACACCCATGTACGTCAGCGGGGACAGCATGATCGCCTGCTGGGCGGCTATAGCGAAGCTGTGGCGGCATTTGTAAAAGATCTTCGGGAAAATGACTGGCTGGATCAAACCGCTATCCTTACGTTTTCGGAGTTTGGACGCAGGGTCAGGGAAAATGCCAGTGGGGGGACCGACCATGGCAAGGCCAATAGCCTGACTCTGATCGGAGGAAGCCTGAAGCAGCCGGGGGTATTTAATGAATCGCCAGATCTGAGCCGACTGGACGATGGAGATTTACAGTTTGAAGTAGACTTTCGACAGGTGTATACCACTCTTCTTCAGGACTGGCTGGAAGTGGATCCATCCCCCATTTTGAAGCGCTCTTTCAAGGGGCTACCGCTGGTGTGATTGCGCAAATAATCTGCTCATTTTGCCCCCCAAATTGATTCTCCTGGCAAATGAACTTTTTTGTTTGGCGATAATTGTGCTAATTTTGAGAGCTCTGACAATGAACGCATTGTAACTACCCGGATGCTCAGGATGCCTTCAAATTTTACGGTCATCAGTGTGCTGGTTGCCATTGGGTTAACCTGGGCTTCTGCATGTCAAAATCCCCCCGTGGAAACACAGACTGCAGCCCCGCTTCCTTCCCCGGAACTGCGTCGCATGTCCTTCGAACAGTTTGGCATTGATGTCGAATCCAGTCAGGTCATACAGGCCTATCTGGAGGAGGGGGAGTTTATGACAGATCTTTTGCGTGAGCAGGGGGTGCCAGCCAGAGTGCTCGATAGTGTGGAGGCTGCTTCTGGTGAGATCCTGAATGTACGCCGGATGCGAGCTGGACGTCCCATTACCATTATCAAGGGGAACAATACGGGAGTCGTCGAGTACTTCGTTTACGAAAAGACAAATGCGACTTACGTGGTTTTTGACCTTCGGGATGGAGTCCGTGTCTATGAGGGGCGTAAGAAAATACGTCTTAGAGAACAGGAAGCCAGTGGAGTTATCCTTGGGTCTCTTTACGAAAGCGTGGAAGCAGCCGGACTGGACCTTAGCCTTGTTCAGCGGCTTGAAGAAGTGTATGCTCACACCGTCGATTTCCGGGATCTTGACCGGGGCGATTTCTTCAGAGTAGTATATGAGGAGCAACTGGTTGATGGCGTCCCGGTAGGCATAGGGGCGATCCTTGCTGCGCAGGTGAAGCAACAGGGAACAGAATATTTTGCTTTCCGATTTGAGGAAGACACCCTGACGGGATATTTCGATGAAAAGGGCCACCGATTGGTGCCAGATTTCCTGGATGTACCTATTCAGTTGGAAGAAGGAGAAGAGTTTACCCTGCGGGAAAACCGTTTTGGGCAGGATTTGCTCACCGAGATTGGGACTCCTGTGTTGTCAGCAGCTCCGGGTAAAGTGGTAGACATGGGATACACCAGACTCAGAGGGCGCTTTGTCACCATACGGCACAATGGCGTATATGGATCCGAGTTCAACTTCATGAAGGATTGGGCCGATTCACTGAAAATAGGCAGTCGGGTCAAGCGTGGACAGGTCATTGGGTTTACTGGAGCACATCCTACCTACGATCGTCCCATGGTTCGCTATCGATTCTTTAAATCCGGAGAACTTACCCCTCCCCCTCCTATGCCTGATTCCGCTGATGTATGGATACAGCCTGAGCATCAGGTGGTCTTTAGCCGATATGAGCAGATGATGGAGCGACGCCTGAAGAGCATCCCGCTTGACAGCTCGGTTAATCGCAGCTTCGCCTCAAGTAATTAGTGCCTACGGAATTAAGTAATATCCCAATTGAAAATGAGGTAAGCAATTGAACAGTAATACTTTCAACTCCGAACTATCGACTCCGAACTTCGAACTCTTTCCACTAGCTTCACTCTGCTTTTCATCCCAAACCTTTTCCCATTCTCTGAACTTCTATTCAACAGAGAGGGATACAAGATATCCGGTGTGGCGGCGAACGTTGAACACTTTCCCTTCATCAAACATCAGGTATTGGCCTTTGATGCCCTGTAAAACTCCTTCAATGTCGCTGACTTTGTCAAGAGACTGGCTTTTCACTTTGGTCGGAAACGTCTCTACTGGGTAGGTTAATTCCCAGACATCATCATCTTCACTGAGGTATTCGTGATATTCTCCGGGGAGTAAGTCCGCAATCCTGGCTTTTTCTGCGAGTAAATCCACGCTTTCGTCCACATCGTGTTTGAGCATTTTCTGCCAGGAAGTCTTGTCAGACAGGTGTTCCTTGAGGGCCACCTCTATGTCTCCGGCAATCTTTCGGTAGGGAACTTCGCACAGGACAATCGCCTGCCAGGCCCCCTGGTCGATCCATCTGGTAGGAACCTGGGTCGTTCTGGTGACGCCTACTTTTACATTGCTCGAAAGAGCCAGATAAACGATGTGGGGTTGTACATGGTGTTCTTCCTCCCATTGAGGGTCACGCCCTTTTCCCAAATGCCCCTCACACAGTTCAGGCTTTATGATACAGGGGGAGTTGGCTGGGTGATTCATGAAATCGGGATAGCATAACCCTTCGCCAAAGGCTTTTTTGGTTTTGCGTCCGCAGATTTTACAATTAATGACGCCTTCGTAATGAAGGTTGACCTTTTTTCCAATCAGTTCATTCATGGAGATCACACTATCTCCTAGGTGTAGGGTGTATTGGATGGGAGAATCCAACTCTGTGGCCATCTTTTTCAGGTTGCCCTGGTAGGTCATGTGAGAATGTTTTAGGAGAATCTGGTCAATAGGTAAAGGCGATACCGCCAAAGGTAAGTCCGCTTCCCGAACCAATCATGAAAAATTTATCTCCTCGTTTGATGAGGTTCTTTTCTACGGCGTCATTGAAGGTAATCGGCAGACAGGCGGATCCGGTGTAACCATAGTTTCTCATAGCTGTATGGGCTCGTTCATGAGGCAGCTTCATGTTATCCAGCGTCTTGCGGATGCTGTTGATGTTAATCTGGGTGAGAAAGTATTGCTGCACCTCTTCGGGTTCCAGTTTTAGCCGTGTCTGCATGCTACGGGACATCCGGGTCCACACCTGAGGGTTCAGTTCTGGAGGAAACCGATAATTGATTCGTAGCGTATTGTCGTGCCGTTCAAGTGACTCTTCGGTAATGGGATGTTTGGTCCCACCTCCATAAATGCCCATGCCATCATAGTACTGGCCAAGGGTAATGAGCTCACTATCAAGGTATCCGGTGTTTTCTTCGTCCGAAGCGCTCAGGATAATCGCGCCAGCCCCATCGGCGAAAAGGGTGACGGTTTTTTTGTCCTGCCTGTTGAGAAACTTGCTCATGGCATAGCACCCAATTACCAAAACGTGGTTGTAGCGTTTGTCGGTTCGGATATATTTGGCTCCGACATCCAATCCCATAACAAACCCGGCGCAGGCGGCATTAAGGTCAAATGTGCCTGCATGCCCCGCCTGAAGGCGGTACTGAACTACCGCTGCGGTAGAGGGCGTCAGATATTCTGGGGTGTCGGTGGCTACGACAATAAGGTCAATGTCACGGGGATTGAGGCCCGCGCGATCCAGTGCCTGTCGGGCAGCATGCTCAGCCAGGTCAACGGTGGACTCGTCCTCCGCACACCAGCGTCGTTCGTAGATCTGTAAATTTCCCTCCAGCCAGGTGCTCACATCTGTCCCAAGTAGCTCATCGAAGTAGCGATTGGGCAAAACCCGCTTGGGAAGATATGCTCCTGTAGAGGTGATAACCGCATTGCGCATCCGCAGTAGTTCCCTTTAATGCCCCGTTGTAGAGGCCTGTTTTGTTTTATTCGTTAACCTAAATTAAGCAATGCAGATGCATTTAAAAAGAGGGGAGAGGGTTCTGTTGGGAAAAGGGGCTTATTTTGGCTTTTATTAGTGTAAATTATACGTAAAAATATTTTTGGCTTCCCTTTCTGTACACAAAGCCCCGCCCAATGGAGGAGGGAACGTGGAATGCCGAAATGGAATTGAAAAAGGTTGTAAATGGGAAGATCTGGAGAAATCCCTGATATTCTCAGTAATCCAAAACATGTGGGGTAGCATGGCGGCGACTGATTTCATTCCTCCGGGTAGAATGAAACCGGTGCCTTGGCCATTTTTACCTGCAGGTTGCCGGGATCCATGGGGGAGGTTGTCTGAATAATACAAAAACGAGCTACCCCCAAAGGAAGTAGCTCGTTAGGTATGTTCGTGGCGAATCGCCTTTACTGCATATCCTGCATGATCTGAATGGCTTCATACAGGTAGATGTCCTTGGTCAGGTTGGTGCGCCATGACTCAAAGCGCTTTTGGCGAGTTTCATCAGCAGCAATGAAGTCTTCATCGGATGACAGATAGTCCACCTGAAGGCCTTCGATCACGCTGCGGATGTTTTTATACCGCTCGGACTCTGTCTCCAAACGCTCAACTTCAGCCTGATAGTCAGCCAGGTTGAGGGGATAGTCCTCCCGATCCTGACGCGCTTTAAAGCGCTCGGCATTCTCCCTGATCAGTTGGAAGGTATTGTTGTCGGCGATACGAGCCTGGGATAGAGCCTGCAGTTCTCCAACCTGAGTGGAGACAGGATCGTCCCAGACCTGATAGGAAACCGGGTCAATGCGGTCCCAGGCCATCGAATGCTCGTAATCTTTTTCCCCGATGTCGATAAGGCTGTACTCGTCAGGGATGATGATATCCGGAACTACCCCTTTTAGCTGGGTGGCATCTCCATTGATGCGATAGAACTTCTGAGTGGTCAGCTTGATCTGCCCCAGCGGCTTCATCTCGCTGCCTCCTGAGACGAACTCATCGAGGTCTACAAAAGTCTGTACGGTTCCCTTGCCATAGGTGCTGGTACTGCCGACAATCACGGCTCGATCATAATCCTGCATGGCTGCTGCCAAAATTTCTGAGGCAGAAGCACTGTAAGAGTTAACCAGGACGATCAACTTGCCATCATACTGCACGCTTGGGTCTCGGTCGCGCAGAATCTGAGGGTTGTATCCTCGGTATTTTACCTGTACGATGGGGCCATTGTCAATAAACAGTCCGCTCATCTCAATGGCATCCTGCAGGGCACCTCCTCCATTGAAGCGGAGGTCAAGGATGATGCCTTCAATGTCTTCCCGTTGCAGTTTCTCGATCTCACGGGCTACGTCAGTGGCCGCTCGGCGACCGTTTCGGTTGTTGAAGTCTACATAAAACTTGGGCAAATGAATGTATCCAATGCCTGGGCCACCATCCTCATCGTGAAGTACAGCCGACTTTGCGTAGGTTTCTTCCAGGATTACCACATCGCGGGTAATGGCAATGTCTTCAGTAGTTCCGTCGATTTTTCGCACAGTCAATATTACCTCGCTGCCCTTGGGGCCACGGATCATTTTGACTACGTCGTCGATATTCATTCCCACGGCGTCGACAGGCTCAGCGTCGCGTCCCTGGGCGACTTTGAGAATCTTGTCATCGGCTTGCAGTTCTCCCTGACGGGCTGAAGCACTTCCCGGGATGATTTCGACTACTTTGATATAGCCTTCATCCTCGCGCAGGCTGGCACCGATTCCTTCAAACTGTCCAGAGAGCTGGATGTCAAAATCTTCCTTGTCCTTTGGCGGGAAGTATCCAGTATGAGGATCATAAATATTGGCAACAGAGTTGAGATATTCTGCTCGGTAATCAGCCATATCCTCCTTCAGGAGGCGGTCGATATACTCCAGGTAGCTCTTGCGTGTACGTTCGCGGGCTGCCTCCTCAAGTTCTTCGTAAGATTTGAATTCGAAGTCTTCGTCTCCTTCCTCTTTGGCTTTTTCCTGGCGCTCAAGAGAATTGGCCAGTCGAATCATCGTGCGGTACTTGAGCTCCTGATGCCAGCGTTGGCGGAGGGCATCTTCATCGGCTGGGTAGGCGTCATCCTCTGGATTGCCGTCATATACCTCTTTGAGTTCGAAGTCAAACGGCTCGGCTGTGAGCTCGGTAATCATTTCCTTGGCCTGCCCACGGCGTCGGTCAAAGATGTTATAGGAAAGCTCAAAGAATTCGAAGGTGCCATTCTGAAGTTCGTCGTCAATCCGCGTGCGGAAACGGGCGAGGTTATCGACATCTTCCTGGGTAAAAAATAGCTTGGCATAATCGACTCGCTCCAGGTATTCTTCAAATACCATTTCGGAGAAGTGATCATCAACTGCCTGAGGCTCATAATGGAGTTTCTCCATGCTACGAATCAACAGGTCAACCAGTACTTTGCCACGGTCTCCGAATCCGTCGTAAATGGCATATGCTCCACTCAGCATGAGGGCAGCTACCAGGCCACCTACGACCAAAACTCTAATTTTCATAAATATGGATCTTGAACGGCTATGATGCTTAAGTTACGTAAAAATGAAGCTCAGGTGCATAGCAATAGCTGCAAAAAACGCTCTTGAGCTGACATCCTGCGGGAATTACCTATAGTATTCCAGGGATTGCTAGGGAGTAGGCATCCGTCCGAATTATTTTGAGGAGCTAATATGCCAAACGGATGGTTACTTAACAAACGGCTAATACCTGCCTGGGTTTTGCGCTATGTCGGATTCTCAGCTAGTTTTGCCGAAATCAGTGGGCTGTTTAATACCCCTCATGTTTCATTCCATTTTTAATTGTTGCAAAAAAAATGAGCGCGATCTCTCCACTCACCCTGGTTAAGATAGGGGGAAAAGTTCTCGACAACAACGACCTGCTCACTCCGGTATTGGATGCCTTTGTGGCCATGCCCGGTGCCAAAATCCTCGTTCATGGGGGAGGAAAAGCCGGTTCAGACCTGGCCCAACGCCTGGGAGTGGAGGCCCCCCTGATCAATGGCAGACGGATCACTAGCCCCGAAATGCTGGAGATCGCGCTGATGGTCTATGGCGGAAAAATGAACCGCCAACTCGTGGCCTCGCTCCAGGCCAGAGGACTCAACGCCTTGGGTCTAACCGGAGCAGATTTGAATGCCATTCGGGCCCATAAGCGGCCTGTAAAAGACATTGACTATGGATTGGTAGGCGATATTGACGAAGTGAATGCGGCGCAATTGCAAAATCTGCTGCACGCCAATTTGGTGCCGGTCATGGCTCCCCTGACCCATGACGGGGCAGGGCAGTTGCTCAACACCAATGCGGACACCATCGCGGCGACGGTCGCCTCTGCGATGGCGGCGCACTTTCAGGTGCGGCTGGTCTTTGCCTTTGAGCGCCCCGGTGTCCTCACGGATGCCAATGATGACAACAGCCTCATCTCACATCTGAGTAAATCAGAGGCCGATCGCCTGACCGAAACCGGAGCTATCGCTGCGGGTATGTTGCCCAAACTCCACAATGCTTTCAACGCCCTCAATAGTGGTGTTGCCAGCGTGGTCATCGGCAAAGCCAGGCAGAGTGGGTTTAGCGGGACGGAGTTATCTCTGTAGCGAGAAGCCATCAATTCCCCTTCAACAACTCCACCAACCGCCAGACATCCTCAAAAGAATTGTAGAGCGGAGCGGGTGCCGCCCGGATGACATTGGGCTCGCGCCAATCGACGATGACGCCCGCCTGGGTAAGCCGATCGAATAGCTGACGGCCATTGGGGCCTGTCAGGAGGGATAGCTGTGCCCCGCGATGTGCCGGATCTTCTGGCGTGATGATCTCGATGGAAAGCTGATCTGCCTGATCCCGCAGCAGGATCTCAAAGTACCCCGTCAGCGCGATGGACTTCTGACGGATGGCTTCCATGCCGACTTCTTCGAAAATATCCAGCGAAGCCCGCAGCGCCGCCATGGACAGCACCGGAGCATTACTCAGTTGCCAGCCCTCCGCCGTTGGAATCGGCTGAAAGTCTGGCCCCATCTGGAATCGGGTTTCCTTGTCGTGGCCCCACCATCCCGCGAGGCGGGGGAGATCCTGACTATGGTGATGATGCTCATGTACGAAACATCCCGCCACGCTGCCGGGGCCTCCATTCAAATATTTGTAAGTACACCAGCAGGCAAAGTCATAGCCCCAGTCATGCAGTTGTAAAGGCACATTTCCGACGGCGTGGGCGAGATCGACTCCCATCACACAGCCCCGCGAATGGCCTGCCTGGGCGATTTTTTCCAGCTCAAAAAACTGTCCCGTGTAGTAGTTGACTCCACCGAGCATCACGAGGGCGATCTGATCGCCCTGTTCCTCGATCACCCCCAGGATGTCTTCGGTGCGGAGGGCATGCTCGCCTTCGCGGGGCTTGAGCATGATGAGGTGCCGTTCTGGGTCAAAGCCATGCCAGTGAATCTGCGATTTGACGGCATAGATGTCAGATGGAAAGGCGTCTGCCTCGATCAGGATTTTGGGACGGCCCACCGTCGGACGGTAAAAGCTCGCCATCATCAGGTGGAGGTTGACCGTCAGGCCATTCATCATGACGACTTCCTCGGGCTTAGCCCCCACGATGCGCGCCATGGGCTCGGTGAGGAACTCATGGTAGGGCATCCATGGATTTTTGGCGTGAAAATGGCCTTCGACGCCGAGTTTCTCCCAGTCGAGCAGTTCCTGCTCGACATAGTCGCGCACGGCTTTGGGCTGACAGCCGAGGGAGTTGCCGGTGAAGTAAAGGTGCGGCTCTCCGTTGGATTGCACAGGTAGGTGAAACCGTTCGCGGTAGCTGCGTAATGGATCCTGGGCGTCGAGGGTACGGGCGTGGTCAATATTCATGGGTCATTGATCATTGATCGGAGTTCATTGGTCAGTAGGGAAGAGGAGGTTGGGAAGGTCATCATGGTGATTGAGGTGGTTCTGGGTGTGATTACGAATTACCAATCACGAGTTTCCTTAAAACACCACCTTCAGCTCCATTTCTTCTCCTTCGCGCAGGATGGTTACCGTCGTCTCCTGCCCGGGCTGAAACTGGCCCAGAGCCTGCATGTAGCTCTGCATGCCACGGATTTTGAGGTCGCCCATTTGGGTAACGACATCGCCTCCCTGTATGCCAGCGGTAGCGGCAGGTTTGCCTTCGGTGACGGCATCGATGCGCATGCCATCGCCTTCGAAGGTATAATCGGGCATGACGCCCAGCGTTACCCGAAAGCGTGGGGCGCGGGTGCTTTCTTCCTGCGAGGTCTCGGTGAATTCCAGCGGCTTGCTGCCGTCCAGTTCGGCTACCAGGGTCGCGATATAGGCGAGAATTTCCATGGAGCCTTCGTAGTTGATCAGGTGGGCATCGTCCTCGGGGCGGTGGTAGTCGGGATGGGTTCCGGAGAAAAAGTGCAGCACAGGAACTTCTTCCAGGTAAAAGGAAGTGTGGTCAGAAGGCCCAACCCCCGACTTCGTGGTCTTGAGCGTAAATTCCTGGCAATTGACTTCCTCCAGTAAATCGGTCCAGATGGGCGAAGTCCCCACGCCGTTGATGACCAGGGCATGCTCCTCATTCAGCCGACCGATCATGTCCATGTTGATCATGTAGTTTAGCTGATCGTTGGGAATGGGGCTGTGTTTCACGAAGTATTTGGACCCCAATAATCCTTTTTCTTCCGCCGAAAATGCCAGAAAGATCAGGTTGTAGGCGTTGTATTCCGGATGATTAGCAAAATATTCGGCGAGGGTGAGCAAACCGGCAGTTCCACTGGCATTGTCGTCGGCTCCGTTGTGGATCATGGGCTCAGCTCCGCGATACCGGGAACCTTCGTCCCCCCAGCCAAGGTGGTCGTAATGGGCCCCAATGACGATGCTTTGTTCTGCGCCGCGATCCAGCCATCCGGCGAGGTTGTGGGCCTGTCGGGGATTTTCGTTCATCTCTACCCTCAGAGAGCCAATGCTGGCTTCTTCTTTTAGCTGCTCCGCGATTTCCTCCTGCACAAACAGTACGGGGATGCCGATGTCGTCAATTCGCTTGAAATCCCGTTCGGGATGATCGAGGTAATCTTCAGGGTTAAACACGATAACGGCTGCTGCACCCTTCTCCCTGGCGAGATTCAGGCGGTCAGTCAGGTCGTGGTACTTGAGGTACTTGGAGTGAGGGTGAACACCGTCTGGAGACGAAATGCTCATGAGCAACACACTGCCTTCCAGTTCTCCGGTATGAGCGGCGTAATCGTCGTATTCCAGTTCCGGGGCGGTAATCCCGAAATTTACATCGATCAATTTTACATTTTCCAGGCTCCCGTTGCCCGATTGCTGGATGGGATAAAAGTCCTGGTTGAGACGCAGGCTTTTTCCCTTCAAAACCAGTTCTGTGGAAGGGCTAACCGAAGCGGGAAGGTAGATCTCAAAAGGCTGGTCATAGCTGGCCTCGGAGAAAAAAGGCGTCAGCCCGATTTTTTCGAAGCGCTGGATGATATAGGATGCTGCCAGTTCCTCGCCCTTCGTTCCGGCTTCGCGACCTTCTAAAAAGTCATTGGCCAGAAAATAAACATCGGACTTATAGGCAGTCGCATTCAGGCTATCAGTGGAGACACAGGTTTGTGCCCAGCTGATACTGCTCAAAAGCAAAATCGATAACGTTGTCAGAATATTCTTGGTCATGTGGCAATGATGCTCGGTGTGAAAATTGGCATATAAAACTAGCAAAAAAATACATGGTGACTAGCTGAAGCTACTGACGATTAGTCCATGAACGAACCAGAAATTGGGAGTGATCTCCGAAATCGATTTTGCACGGATGAATGGTCAGAAAAACTGCCGGAATGGATAGTATGGTTTGGTGGATTGAATTTTTTTGTGACTCAGAAGAATGTGGCTTCCCTGATGCAAATAGATGAATATCACCACATTAGTTCGATGGGAGAATTATTCGCATTTCATACTCAGGCCTGATAGGGGAAGGATGGCAACATTGTTGAGTTAACAGGAGTGTTCTGAAAAGACTCCTCCCCACTTCTGAAAATATGCAATTAATACGGGCCAACTTGCTATGCGACAAGTCTGGGTGAAAAGAGGATGGTATATTTTGCTGTTACCCCTGGTGCTGGGGGCTGCTCTCTACGGCGTGGCAACGGCTGTAGACTGGGGAACAGATGCTCCGCCGGATCGTATCCAGCAATTTGAGTTTACCGTCTGGCGCGACACCATCAATGGGATGAGCTCCCAGAATGGGTTTACCATTACCCTTTCAGAGCGGGAAAAGACACGGGCTTCACTGCTTGTGCTTCAGAATCAGCGAAGCCTTCTCCCTTTCCAGAACCTCGACCAAAAGAACTTTCACTTGCTGGTCCTTGGGGAAGAACTCCCCGTTTTTGCGGAGTACCTCAGCCTGTATGCTCCCATCACCCGTCAACAAAGTCTGAGTGTCAAATCCCTGCGAGCTGCGGATTTCCTGCCCTACAATCCGGTAATAGTAGCCCTGCATCAGCCGCGTGATGGCCGTTTTGAGCTGGAGAAATTTCTCAGGGAATTACAACGCTACTGTGAGGTGGTCGTGGTGAATTTTGGGGATTCGGATCGACTGAGCCCCATCAAGGACCTTCCTACTCTGGTGCAGGTGCCCCATGCCCGGCGTATCCCACAGGAGGTGACGGCGCAACTGCTATTTGGTGGGGTAGGGGCTTCGCGGCCTTTGCCAGATGATCTGGCCGCCGAGCTGGAGCTAACTCAGAGCAACCTGTTTGCACCGATGCGTCTGGCATACTCCGAACCTGAATATGTAGGCATCAGCTCCGATAGCCTTGCCAAAATCGAGGAGATTGTGCGAGAGGGAATCGATGAATTTGCCATGCCAGGGGCACAGGTCCTCGTGGCATACAAGGGGCATGTGATTTATCATCGTGCCTTTGGGTATCATACCTATTACAAGCGTCAGCCGGTGCTGCTGTCGGATCTGTATGACCTGGCCTCAATCACCAAAGTCGCTGGAACGACCATGGCGGCCATGCAGCAGGTGGAGGCTGGCAACATGGATTTGAATGCCCCCCTGGGAACCTATTTTGATAATACCACCTACCAACCTGTAGCTCGGGTGAGCTACGATACCATCCGGATGCCACTGCCCCTTGTCACGGATAGCCTGGTGGAGGAGGCGGCAGATGAGTTGCTGATGGTCGGGGATACCCTCCGGTTGGATGACAGTACTGGCCTGGTGGTAAAGGTGGTTAACTATCAGGGGGATCCGCAGAAGAGTGCTTCTCTGGAAGTACCCATGCGACAGCTAATGACCCATCATTCGGGGTTGGCTCCCAGTTTGCCGATTGCTTCCTACATGCGGAGACTGAGTAGCCAGCTTTACAGCACTGTACTGGATGGCTCCTACACGGTACCTGTAGCGTCACATCTTTTCCTCCGGCAAAATTACCTGGATTCTCTATGGAATGATGCCAAAAGTCTGGAGCCGGACTCCGGACGCTACCGATACAGCTGCGTGAACATGATCCTGGTGCAGCAGGCCATAGACTCCATCAATGACAGTCCGCTTAGCCAGTACCTGGACAGCTCACTGTATGGGCCGTTAGGTTTGCAAACCATTGGCTACAATCCCCGCAGCCGATTTGGGATCGACCGACTGATTCCCACTGCCGAGGACCGGTGGAGGGGACAGCTACTCTGTGGAGATGTGCATGATCCTACCGCTGCTCTGCTGGGAGGTGTTAGCGGAAATGCCGGATTGTTCTCCAATGCCAATGACCTTGCCATTATGGGACAAATGCTCCTCAACGGCGGTCAATACGGAGGGCAGAGATACTATAATATGGAGACCATTTCCCTATTTACGAGCCGGCAGCAGGGCCATCGCGGATATGGATGGGACAAGCCTCCAAGGGCTGCCGATTATATCATCGCGCCGAGTGCTTCGCCCGAGACTTTCGGGCATACCGGATTTACCGGTACCTGTTTCTGGGTAGATCCTGAACATGAGATTGTGTTTGTGTTTCTGTCCAATCGGGTGCACCCCTCCCAAAACAATCAGCGAATCAATCAGCTAAAAATCCGACAGCGTGTCCATCAGGTGATTTATGATGCGCTGGGCATTCCGCCTCGATTTGAAGAGCGGCCTCGACCGCCGGTATTGCAGGATTCCGTGACCCTGATGGCCCAGGCAGGGACATTGTAAGGTTCCCCTGGATTCGCTATTCAACATTTACCCTTTAAACTCGTTCTTTATAACAAGTATTGATGTACAGTCTTTTGCGGGGGATCACAGTAAAGTGATCTCCTTTTTTATGGGGCCTTTGCAGGTAATGTGTTAGATATTTTTCTTGAAACTTTCGTTTTAGCAGCAACTAGGAATTATTTCCCTGGAAAATTGGCCTGACATTCTTTGAGCGTAGTATATTGCATGTATGTGGGAAGCCTTGTCATCCCTTACCCGAGCCGAAATCTGGCAGTATGCCTCCATCCCATTCATCAGTGGTTTGGTTGGGTGGAGCACCAACGTGTTGGCGCTCAGGATGACGTTTTACCCGCTGGAATTCTGGGGGATTAAGCCTTTTCTCGGCTGGCAGGGAATCGTACCCGCCAAAGTTGGTGTGATGGCTGGAAAAGCCGTCGACCTGCTTACTCCCAATCTCATTTCCGTAGAAGACCGTTTTGATCAGATAGAACCGGAGCGAGTCGCAGAAGAACTGGAACCCGCACTCAACCGACTGTCCATTCAGATCATCGATGAAGTAATGGCTGAAGAGGTGCCTTCCCTTTGGGAGGCCGCGCCCTATAATGTGAAACAGCGTGTTTACCAGCGGGTGTCAGAAGATTTGCCTGAAATTGTGGAAGACGTGATGCAGGAAGTCAAGAACCACATCACGGAACTGCTGGATCTCAGGGGAATGGTCGTCGAGGAACTGGAAAGAGATCCTGATCTGCTAAATCAGATATTTCTACAGGTAGGAGAAGCGGAATTTGCGTTCATCAAACGATCCGGGCTTTACTTTGGCTTTCTGTTCGGAATCGTGCAAATGTTCCTGTTTTTTACCGCAAATAAGGTGCTGGGAGTTAATCCGGATGTTGCAGGATGGACACTCCCGGTAGCAGGTCTGTTTGTGGGCTGGGCGACCAACCTGTTGGCATTGCGCATGATATTTGAGCCGTTGCGCCCCAGGCAAATTGGACCCTGGCGGGTACAGGGGTTGTTCCTGCGGAGGCAGTTAGAGGTAGCAGACCGTTATTCTCGGATGGTATCCAGCCGGATTTTAACTGCCCCCAAAATATTTAACACCCTTATCGCAGGAGCTGCTTCCGATCGGTTAGGCGGAATGATAGAGTCACATATTCGCAGAGCGGTGGACCAGACCGCGGGAGCTTCCAAAACCCTGATACAGGTGGCCCAGGGAGCCAGGGCGGTAGTCCGCATTAAGAAAGAGATCAGTCGCCGTTTCGTGGATGCCTTGCCCTACTACATCAAGCATATGTTTGACTATGCTGAAGAGGCGCTGGACGTTGAGAACACTCTTCGAAACCGGATGCAGGGACTCCCTGCGATAGACTTTGTAGGGTTTTTGAGGCCTGTATTCCAGGAAGACGAGTGGAAGCTGATCCTTACCGGGGCAGTCCTGGGGTTCCTGGCAGGTGTCATGCAAATGATCTACGTGTTTGGGATAGCCCCCTAAGGTCGGCAAGGCATGATCCATCTGAACCTTTTACCGTGCAACTTCTCCCAATCCGCTAGCCAATAGCACCTATTCCCATGAAAAAAGCTTTTTACTTCATCTGGCCTGTATTGCTGATCGCTGCTCTATTTGGCATCAAAGCTCTAATGGATGGCAACCAGTCTGACTTTGAAGCTGGTCAACAGGTATACGAAGTGTATTGCATCAACTGCCACATGGAGCAGGGCGAGGGACTAAGAGGGCTGTATCCTCCGGTAGCAAGTTCTGATTACGTAGCTGATCACGGGGTCGAGATGGCCTGTGGAATAGTACATGGCTACCAGGATTCCATGCTGGTGAATGGCGTTATGTATCGACAGGCCATGCCCGGTGTTGAGGTGCTCTCAGATTATGAAGTCACCCAGGTGATCAATTACATCAAGACTGCCTGGGGGCCACAAGGGGAACTGGTAGAATTCGAAGAAGTACGCGCTACGCTGGAAACGTGTGAAAAATAAGGCCGTTTCACTGTCAGGCCGCTGCGCTGTGATATCGCTCTGTTGCGAGAAGCGAGACAAAAAACATTCCCCTCTGACCTCAAAAAGAAAAGCCAGGCTCCCAATGGAAGCCCGGCTTTAACTTTGTACCGACCGTCGATGCGGTCAGAAAACTATTCGCGGATCAGTTTGCTGGTCCAGCGACCTTCAGTGGTAATAACTGTCACAGTGTAGATGCCAGCAGGCAGCTCAGTGACACTGAAGCGGGCTTCAGTAGCCAGTGGGGATGCCGACATCACTTGCTTTCCAACCAGATCGGATACCTGGATAGACTCGATGCGGGTTCCTGCCTTTACTTCAACCATGCTGCGAGTAGGGTTAGGGAACATACGAACGGCGTCTTTGGCCAGGGTGTGGATGCTGTTGGTCTCATCTACGATGGTGATCACCAGGGTAGCCTGAGAAAGGGTGGCATCGTTGTCCGGGTTGCTAAGGATCAGGGTAACGTACTCATCGGTTTCAGCTACTCCATCGTCCACGACGCTGATAGACTGCATCATGCTGTCTTCGCCACAGGCTCCTACTGTAAGGGTTCCGGCAGTGAAGCTGAAGTCTGTTCCTTCAGTTGCGGTGGTTCCAGTTGCATCAACTGCGATGTCAACGCTGGTCTCAAGGCCATTGCCCTGCAGGAAGTCAACAATTGCTTCTGCTACTCCTTCTGCTTCGGTTACAGAAATAGAATCGGTACGGAAGCCTACAACCGGTGCAGGAGCGATCTCGATGTCGTTGATAAACTGAGGGATGATCTGGTATCCGCTCAGAGCAGGATCATCGAACGTAAACTGCCATCCAAGACCTGTTACGGTAAATGGCTTCTCTGGACGAGCGGCCATGGCAGCGTCCACGTCAGCATCGATGCGCATGGTGAAAGTATCCACGCCATTGGTGATGTCGATGTTGTAGCTACCAGAGGTCTGCCAGTCAGCCGTATCAACCAGGGTCATACACTCCATGCGGATGTATTCGCTCTCGGTGAATTCTCCCAGGGAGTCCACTACCATCGGTGCCATGATGGGGTTGCCGGCAGAGACGAAGATCAGGGTGTCAGGATCTATCTGAGCAAGTCCGCGGAACTCGGTAATCTCTCCGCGCATGACGATCTCATCGCCTTCGTTGACGGTGTACCCAAAATCATTGCGGCTGAAGGTCGCAATACCTCCGGTAGAGTCGATGAAGACAAAGTTGAGGTTGCTACCCTGCTGGTCCATGCCATAGACGATGCCACGCAGCTCGCAGCGTACTCCCAGAGAATCGGGGAAGCCATTGCCGTCAGCGTCAGCCGTTACAGTGCCGATTGCATATACGGGGAAGTCGTTGTCCTCGATGGTGATGGTCAGCACGCTATCGCCCAGTACAGGACCACCTACTGGAGTGCTCAGCTCGATCACGATCTCCTCGTCCATTTCGACATCGGTGTCGTCGTTGATCATCAGGCTCAACTGGAAAGGACCAGTAGTAGCCGCAGGGAAGGTCAGTACGGTGTCGTTCCATCCCATGAAGTCAGCCCCGTCAGTGGCGGTGCTGCTAGCACCGAGCGATACGGAAACGGTGGTTTGAGTGGGGAAAGGATTGGCCAGTGACACGTCAAAGGTGACGGTGCCGGCGTCTTCACCAACGGTCAGGCTGGTAGGATCAAAGGAGAAACCTGGAGCATCTGCAACGATGATGTCCTGTACGTAACGAGGAAGGATTTGGTATCCGTCCAATGGAGGCTCATCAAACGTAAACTGTCCGCCGATTCCAATCACGTCGAACAGGCCGGTAGGAGCAGGAGAGCCATCTACGTCGGTATCACTGTCGATGCGCAGGGTCAGGGTATCGGTACCGTTTACCACGATGTCAACATTGGCAGAGCCAGAACCAGGCCACTGAGAGGCATCGGCCAGGAAGACGTTGTTGATGCGAATCAACTCAGACTCGGTGACTTCACCCAGAGAGTCCACAACTGCGGGAGCCACGGTAGCATTACCAGCGGTCTCGAAGATGATGGTGTCAGGGGCAACCTGGGCCAGACCGCGGAATTCTTCCACTACTCCCTGAATGCGGACACTGTCGCCTTCCATGACGGTGTAGCCATAGGTATCGCCGAAAGAAGCTACTCCGATGCCTCCAGTCGCGTCGATGACGGTGAACTGAATATTGGATGCGGAGCCCTGTAGGTCAATTCCGTGCACGATGCCGCGGATCTCGCAGGTAACGTCCAGTGAGTCGGGCTCGCCATTGGCATCGGCATCTTCGGTGATCAGGCCGATGTTGTAAACAGGGATGATGGCGTCATTTTCCAGGATGGTGATGACCAGGGAGTCAGAACCGACGATGCTTGCACCGTTCGTAGGGTTCATCAGCTTGATGACGATGGTCTCATCCATCTCGGGGTCGGCATCGTCGATTATGGCGACATCCAGCGAGATCGGTGCGGTGGCACTGGCTGGGAATACGATGGTGGTATCCATCCAGGTGAAGTCCATACCGCTCATGGCAGAGCCGCTCATGGCCAGCATTACGTCCACTGCTACGGTGTCGGCAGGGGCGTTGGCAAGGCTGATATCAAAGCTGGCAGTGCCTACGGTTTCATCTACCGACAGGGTCGTCATGGCAAAAGAAACCTCAGGATCGGTGCTGGCAGCGCCACAGGGAGTCATGTAGTGGGCATCGAGAGAGTCATAGGTATTTTGTGGAAAAACCAGCCACTGAGTAGCTCCGATCGCCCAGTCGGTGGTTCCTTCATTAACGGAGGCCATACGTACCAGGGTGTACTCAGAGGTTGCTCCGGTTCCTACCGTCCAGTTGGTACCCGGATCAACACCCAGCTCGCCAATCACATCAACCGTATCCCCCATAGTGGTGTCAACAAGAATCAGGACATCATCACCATTGTAAAACGTGGTGGTGTGGGTAGTGTCAGCAACACCCAGGACGGCAGCGTCAGCACTAGGGTTTGCAATGATGTACACGTCGCCTCCCATCAGCATGGTACCTGCTGGGAATGAAAGGGAGTCATTGGCAGAAGTCGCACCGTTGTTGAAGCGATACACTTTGTATGCACTTAGGTCAATGGCAGTCGACTTGGGATTGAAGATCTCATAGGCCTTATTGCTGCTTGAGCCCTCGATGTACTCCGAGAAAAAGGGAGGAGTGGTACATCCAGCACAATTGGAAGCGTGGGACCCAATGTATGAGAAATCATTTTGTGGATAGACATCCCACTGCATGGCAACGGCAGTCCAGTCATTCATCCCCTGATCGACAGAAGCCATACGTACCAGGGTGTACTCAGAGGTTGCTCCAGTGCCTACCGTCCAGTTTGTGCCTGGGTCAACCCCCAGCTCTCCAATTACGTCGAGGGTATCATTCAAGGCTGTATCAACGAGCATGATGACATCATCGCCATTGTAGAAGGTCGTAGAGTGGGTAGTGTCAGTCTCAGCCTGAATAGCTGCATCAGCACTTGGGTTTGCCACTACATACACATCATAGGGCATTACCATGGTTCCGGTGGGGAACACCAGAGAGTCATTGGCAGAAGTCGCACCATTGTTGAAGCGGTAAACCTTCAGGCCACCTAAGTCCAGTGGAGATCCTGTTGGGTTATAAATTTCGTAGGCTTTGTTGTTGCTACTGCCTTCAATGTACTCCGAGAAGAAAGGCTCAGAGCACTGACCAAAGGCCCACTGGGCCATCAAAGTCATGCTTAGGCTCAATAGCAAAGTAAATACTTTTCTCATGCGTTTGAGGATTGAGTAAGGTTAAATAAATAGGTTGTTACTGCCCACTTGAATCAGGGCAGACTGCACCAAAGATAATTTCTGCCCGAATGGCATCCCGAAGGACATACATTATCAAATTGTAAAGTCGAGTAAGTAGTCTGGTTGATTGAGTTGGAAGCTGGTTTTAGGCCAAAATGATGGATGGGAAAGAAGTATATTCTTCCTTTTTGTGCATAATTCGATTATTTGTCAAAAAACTAAGACTATGATTCAGATAGGAGACACCCATGAAGTTGTATTCAGCATTACCCAGGAGCAGGTCAATACCTTTGCCCAGATCAGTGGGGACCAAAATCCAGTACACATTGATCCGGAATATGCCGCCCAGACTTCCTTCAAAAAGCCCGTAGTTCACGGCATTTTCGGGAGCAGCATCTTTTCACGCATATTGGGAATGGAGTTCCCCGGCCCAGGTACAGTGTACCTCAAGCAGCAGTTGGACTTCCGCCGACCACTTTTCCCGGACACAGAGTACAAGGCTACTGTGAAGGTGGTAGAGGTCTTTGAAAGCCGGCATATTGCCAGACTTGAAACTACAGTGGTGGATATCGCAAGGGGAAAGCCGCACATTACGGGAGAAGCAACTGTCATGAATGCAGAGAAAATATAAAGAGCCTTCTGCCTTTTTGGCGTATTTGGGAATGTGTGGTGACAAAATGGCTTCTAGTTTGGTGATGTTTGTGTCAAAATGGCAGTTTTGTGCGTGTGGTACAGGGGTTGCCAATGTAGGATGGTTGCGAGTTGCAGCCCACCAAACAAGCTAACCAAGGTATCCCATGATGAAGTATGTTGTAAAATCACCCGTAAGAGCACCCCGTTATCGTCAGGCTCATTATGTAGCTCCGTATCATCGCCGTCAGGCTCCTGCCGGACCTGCTATCAACCTGCGCGAGACCGACGAGGCCTTTATTCTCAATCTCGCTGCTCCGGGGATGAGCCGGGAAAACTTTTCTCTGAAAGTGGATCAGGAAACCCTGATCATTACCGCCAGTCCTGAGGCTTCGCAGGAAGAGGTGAAGTACACCCGACAGGAATTTCGGGTAGCAGGATTTGAGCGAAAGTTCCACCTGCCAGAGACCGTAAATACCGAGGCCATTAAGGCCAGCTATGAACAGGGTGTGTTGGAAATTCATCTTCCGAAGCAGGAACCGGAAAAGAACACACGTAGCATTACGGTGCAATAAGCGGTGCAAAACCGATAGTATATAGTGAATTGAACAGGGTTTGAGAGTGAGAGCGTAGGTCGAGAGGCCTGCGCTCTTTTTTAGTGTAATATGTTTAACCCAAAAGTGAAATTTATCTCTGTATAAATTTCTGTGTAATGCGTTTTGCCTCTGCCTGGGTACTATGGACTTTGCAGGATCGGCGAAAACATTTAACATCATTGCAAAAATGAATACTAGCCAGCGCCCCAGAATCTCCTCCAAACCCAGCACTCGGATCACTACGGGAAATATTCTGGACTTTGTCATGGTAGGGCTGGTAGCTATGGCAGGGATATATGGGATCCTCCAACTCCAGGAGGTGGACCCAATGGAGCACTGTACTACCTGCTCCATGATCATCCAGAGCGATGAGGCAGGAAACTATACCCTTACGGGGGGAGAGGTGTTCTGCATTGCCGAAGGCGTCACGTTTTCGGGCTCCATTGTGATTCGGAGCCAGGCCCGGATGGTTAACATCGTGAATGAAGGGACTTTCAACCCCCGTAGTCTTACCGTAAGTAATGGGAATTATGTCTTCCATAACTATGGCTCAGCTTCTCCAGTAAGTTTTACCAGCAGCAGCAATAGTAGTGGCGAGATATTGAATTATCCCAACGCGGTTTTTGCCCCTGCCAGCATTACGCTCCATGGCACTGCCACCGTCAGGGAAAATCATGAGCAGTATTAGCGAAGGCCATACTCCTGCCCATTTCCGATGAACCAGAATCTTTGATCTGTCAAAAAACATAGGCCGAAAATGAAAATGTCTAGTGGTATGAATACGCTCCTACTGTTTGATTCTCCTGCTTCCGGAGATCGACTGCTCCAAAAGTGGAGGTAATACTATCCCCTGTTTACTCCACCGATTTAGCCAAAACAGCCGATTAATGGCCGAAATTCATCAGTTTATTCGGGAGGATTTTTGAGATGAATGTAATATTTAAAACGTATTTGGGTAATTTCTATTTGTGATATTGTTTGGGATTTTGGCTTTGCGGCGAAGGCTCTTGTTCGGTATTTGGAGGTAGAATAATAATCTGCTAAAACCTGCAAAAATGACTAATAAACAGGGGCCAAATCTAAGTCCTAAGGCCAATAGTAAACTCTCAACCAGACAGATCGGAGGCATAGTCCTCATAAGTCTTATCGCGCTCGCAGCCATCTACAGTGTTTTCCAAACCCAAACAGGATCAATGGATCATTGTAGTACCTGTACCGAGACCATTACAAGCAACGAGTCCGGTAATCGAACTCTTACGAATGGGGATGTGCTGTGCATTGCAAATGGAGCCACCTATTCTGGGAATATTACCATTAATGGTGATGCAAAAATTGTCAATGAGGGCACTTTTAGCGGAAGGCTGAGTTCTCTGTGGTCCGGGAGCTACGAACTCGACAACTACGGCACGGTGTCGTCACAAACTGTCATGACAGCGACCTCAGTTGCTGCCCAAATCAGGAACCATGCGGGTGCTACCTTCTCCCCACAGAACTTTACCCTGAGAGGACCTGTCACGGAATTTGAGAATCACGGGCTTCTGCAGCCTCATAATTTCACCTTTGACAACAATGCCTCCCTGCAGAACCACAAGAATGCAACTGTTTCGACTGATAATCTGACCGTCAATGGAGGTACAATAGAAAACCAGGGAACATTCCATCTCACGACTTCAAACTTTACACTGAATGCCGGAGTATTTACCAACCTGGGAATCCTGGAGGTGCAAGGGAATATGGTGCTGAATAGCAACAGTGAATGGACTAATACTGGTGAGGCCGAAATCGGAAACCACCTGACCATCAACAGCGCTGACCTCCATAATGACAGCAGCATTGTGGTAGGTAAACACTTTACTCTCAATGGAGGAGGATATGTGTTCCTGGATGGGGGGGCGATTTACATTATGGACAAATGTACGATTAATGGAGACGTCGAGGGGCCAGCCTCAGGTGGCGCCTATGGAGCCATGCGGGTGCATGGAAAATCTACATTTAATGGAGGGGGAAGCATGACCGGATTGGTTGACTTCTGCGATTCGGGGCTTCCAACAAATGGATTTGATAATTTATGGGGCACTCTGGGGCCATATGTAACTTTTTGCGAAAACGGCCCCTTCGCCGCAGGCTCATCCTTCCCCATCGAATTGACCAACTTTGAGGCCCAACTGGTTGACGGGGTGGTAGAGATTCGTTGGGAAACCGCCACAGAGCTGAATAACGACTTTTTTACCATAGAACGTAGTGGCGCTGACCGTCAGTTTGAGGCCGTTGGCCAGGTAGAAGGAGCAGGAACAAGTGATGAAACACTGCGCTATAGCTATGTAGATCAGGGGGCTATGGGTGGCCGAATGTATTACCGTCTGAAGCAAACCGATTTTGATGGGCAGTTCTCTTATTCTCCGATTGTGGAAGTGCAAATGGAAGTGGGAGATCAAACAGAAATGAAACTCTATCCAAACCCCGCCAATCTGGAGACTACGCTTTCCATTATGAGTTCCAGCAGCGGGGATATCAACGTCGAAATACTGACCACTCAGGGGCAGGTAGTAGGGACGGTCAGAGCCAGTCTGCTGGCTGGACGTACCGAATTGGCCATTCCTCTGGGCGATCTAAGTGCCGGAATCTACCTGATCGCTGTAAAGGAGGTTTCAGGGAAGCCAATCGGAACTCCGATGCGATTGGTTAAAGAATAGTCCTACGAAAATGCAGGTCCTCAGAGGCTGTCTGGGATTTGATGTTTGCTTGCCAAAAGACAATTTTGGAGAGTAATGGATAATTTCCAAATAGCCTCTTAAGCACCTGGACAATAGAAATAAGGTATGAAGGGTATGGGGAAATGAAGGGA
>CAYFIR010000059.1:0-38452 GCA_964343195.1 uncultured Bacteroidia bacterium
TTGGAATTACCACATGTTTGATCAGGAAAACTCAATCGGTACTTTAGACAACCTCAGGTTTAAAAAGATCTTTTACAAAAATACAGGATATGTTTGCCATTATTGTTACAGTGGCCTGACCATTTCCGAAACATTCAATTAATTAATTGTTAAGCAATGGAAACCTACGGCAAAGGCATGGCATACCTTCTCTACTTAGACGTAGAGTAGCCCCAAAATGCATCACCTAAGTGAAAAAAAATTATGGACAGATCCCCGAGCGATTGAGCTCCAGCTGAGGAGAGAAGTACAGACAGGAGTCCTCATTTATCAGCTTTAGGCTGCCCCCTTCAAGTTCCAGGCGGAAGTTAACCCAGTCATTTGTACTGCCAGGAGCAAACTGGTATTCGTCCAGATCCCGGGCTTCTCCAAAATCACGGCTGGACACCACACCCGTGAGTTTATCAAACTTATAGATGATGTTCCGGTCCAGATCCACCACTCTCGCAGTATGGTAGGCATAGTACTTTAGCAGCCGGATCAGCTCCTGATCAGAAAAATAGGAAGGAGAACCCACAATTCGCTCAAAGGCTACTTCACCAATGGTGGCATCAATGTTGAAATCTGCAGCTGCGATGATTCCCCGGTTTGGAGAGATCACCCAGATCATGTTTTCGCGGCGGCTTCTCATCCCGATCAGCCGCTGCCGCATGAGGTAATAAACTTCCTCACTGGTAGTTCCATCCTGTCTACGATCCAGCAGCAGGTGATAGAGGAAGTCTGAAAACTTGTGGATGGTATCTCCCGGCACCATTTCCCTGTCGAGTAACAGAAATCGATCATCAGGGGTCGCCTCTGAGTCAAATGCATAAATGCGGGTTTCTCCATTCAGCAAAAAACCTTCAAACTGCGTGTTGAAGAGGCGATAGGCGAAAGGATAGATCGGTATTTCCCCGCTATACTGCGGCTTGGGATTGAAGTAAAAAAAATTACGACTATCCAGCCTGAGGGTATCCTGAGCGTGGGGAAAGGGAGGAGAAGCGATAAAATCCTCCTGACAGCTGGTGGTCAACCAGATGACAAGCGGCAGAAATAGCAGGAGGTGAAAATTGGGGGTTTTATTCATCGTCATGCAAGGGTTGGGCTTTAGTACTCAGCCTGCTTCTTCAATCTGCTTTTCCAGGAATCGCCTGTAACGGGGACTGGAAAAACTGGATTTGAACTCATCCAGTAAAGCTGACGCCTCCTGGGACTCCTGTTGGCGAATGGTACTGAAGATTATTCGTGTAAGGTACACATCTCTGGCTTCTCCATCCAGCAAAGAATCGGCGAGATGTAACTTCCGCAAATGGGCCTTTTCTCCTCTGGTACCCTTGGGTATCCCGGAAGAAGTCGCAAAGTAGGAATCCAGATAAAGATAGTAATAGTAGGAAAAAACCGATCTCTGGTTGTTGAGCAATACCGGATCCAACAAATCCTGTGGAACATCACGGTTATAAGCCGTTGTCAGTTTGAGGTATGCCCGGTGGTAGAGAATTTCGTTTTTTTCATACATGGCAAACCAGGAGGGCAGCAATCCTGCAACTTCCTGCTCTGAGACCAGAAGAAGTTCACGGGCTACCGCCGAGTCAAGCTTGAAGGCGTAGCGTGAGAAATCCTCCGGGGAAAGAATATGCCGAGCTGTCCGGATATTCACTTCATGAAATCTATGCTCCTTTTCTTCATAGTAGCGGCAAATATTTGCCGTCTGGCCTTCAAAGCTCACTGAGTCTATTGCGTCTCCTCCCTGTGGCCAGTAAACCCTGACGGTTAGCGAGGTATCTCCAGGAATCAGAAATACCTCAACAGGATTGTCATTTACATAAATAAGGGCCTGCCGGGGGCTGTTTACCTGAAATGTCAGCACATGAAAGCCTCCACGCTCCTGCGCTGTGACAAACTGCCGTCTGCCTTCCAGGATATTGTTGTACTGCCCATCTACGAAGACAGCGGTATCCGCCAGATCACCCCAGACCTGTACTTTGACGGTTGTCGTATCGTAGAACTCAAAGGTAGGATCAAACTCCTCTTTATTCTCAGAAAACTGCTCCAGCCCAAACACCCAGATAGCTAGGATAATGGTCAGAGTCCAGGGAATGGCAGTGCGGTTCATGAATATTGTATCAATGCCGCAAGATACGTGAATTGCAGCAAATGGGACAATGTTGCGACCTATTCGTCACCGTTCCTGCCCGGATTTCAGGAGTTGAGAATATAACCATGCGTCGCGAATCAGCGAACGGTAAACCTGTGGAAGTGTAATTTCCTTCTGATAGCTACCTCCCGTAATAAATTTCACCTTAATGGTCTGCTCACCAGACTTGGCAAGCGCTTCCATTATTGCCTGGTCTTCCGCCCGGCCAAACCTTACTTCCTCCATGATTTGGGTCCCCAGGTAGCTGCGGCTACTACGGGAGTCGTAGGTAGGAACACGGCTGCTGTTCAGCGTTTTGTTGCCGATGGATACCTGAATATCAGTGTGGTACAGGCCAGAGTCAGACACAAACCTGGAAACCAGGACCAGAGCTCCGTTGGCCCCGACCTCTGGATATATACAGGAACGAGGATCATAGGATGGAAAGCCCAGATGGTGATAGACAGGAGCAATCTGAGAAAGCACCTGAGGCCCAAACCGCCCACTGAGGTGAGCCTTTAGGTTCTCATTGTTCAGCCACTCACTGGGATTTGCCTGCGCAAACTGTTCTAGCTGGTACTCCTGCTTGGCAATGATCAGAAGCAGAGAATCCAGATAGTCTTCCCGAATCTGATCTACGCATGGTTGATCAAAAAACACATCGGCATAGGCCTCATTGAGTACGATAGGGAGAGGCTGATTTTCAAAGATGAGGCTGGTTCCTGATCGATCTATGGAAAGTATTTCCGCTACGGTCTCTCCTTCCTGAAACTCATCAGCCCATATCCAGGCATTTTCACGAAGCATCTGTCCAGTCAGGGTGTCGTCGGGATGGACAACCAGCAGTTCGAGATCAAGTAGCTGCTCTGCGGCTGACTGTCTGGCGGAAAGCTGTTCACGGAGAGCCTGACTGTCAAACACCTCATCCAGCTCTGGCCCACCGAAATAAAACACATACCGGGTTCCCCGTTCATCCAGGAGCAGCCAGTCATTATTGCGATCCAGCACCGTAAGGGGAAGACCGGCTAAATGCGCAACGGTCGTGGGCACCAGTCCCAGTGGAAGTACCAGCTCCTGACGCTTCCATTCTCCGTCAAAACTTCCGGCAAATGGCCCATCAATCTTAAAAAAGTGGGCATAGCTACTGACAAGGCGTGGGCCATATACATTTTTATCGGGCCCGATTATTTCCTGCCGACTGCCTACAATCCGACCTTTGCGGAGTTCTTTGCGAGAAGCAGGTCGCACATATTCAAAACACCGGATTTCACCCAGGGGGCCGGCATAAATATCCTTTGGGAGGGACGCCAGGTAGTCATCATTCAGGTAAACAGTAGCTCCAGCCTGGAAGTCGTCCAGTGTGGGAGCCAGCTCTTTTGTCAACAATCCCAACTCCACCTGGCAGGAACTGACATCCTGGGCCATCATAGCCACTGAGAAGGCCGACAAAGCACTTAGCATCACAAGGGGAAGAACATTACGCATCATTTTTCCTTCACTTACCCTAGATAACGACAAAACCTGGATTTTTCATACACAGCATGAGTCGATCACTCTGATTTTGAGCTAACTAATCGGTTCCTGATAGCGTCCTTCAGCATGAAGGGTGGCAAGGCCCCCTCCGAAAGTAGCGCATGGTGAAACGCCTGTAGGAAAAAGTCAGCCCCGAGTTCCTCCTTCATCTCCTGTCTCAGGTTAATTATACTAGAAAAGCCTATGACAGCCGCTACGGCCTCTCCAGGCCTGGCCAGAATGCTTATGATTTCCTCTTTTGCTTCGATGCGAGAAAGCCCACCAGTCTCCTGCAAATATTTCATTGCCTCGTCTGTGGTCCAGCCAAGCCCGTGCAGTCCAGTGTCAACGACGAGGCGAAGGCCATAATGTCGCTCCTGACGCAGGTAGGTCAACCGAATTTCGGGACGATGCTTCCAGGCTGCCATGTCATGGTCAATCAAATAGCAGGCGTATCGCTCCCAACCGGCCATCGTTGTTGGGTGAGCCAGGGTTTTACGCCAGTAGGTATGCCCAGAATAGCCTATTTGACGATTCCAGAGCAGGTTTTTTCCGGGCACCAGTTCCCGAACAACCATAATCTCCATTTGGGCCGGGCTTTGCGATGCGAGTGAATCAAAGTCTACTTCAAATCTCGCAGGCCGCTCATCCGGGATCAGGGCAGAAGGCACATAATGAGTCAACTGAGTCCGCATACGACCGGGGTAAGCTGGCCGGGTGACGACGCCTCCAAATCTGACCGTGTCGATCACTCCCCGGGCATAGCGACTGTAATTTCTTCGCATCAAAAATAGCTGCTCGACCAGGACTTTTTGGAGGGAATCGCTTTCATACCCGATGGTCAATTCAGGATCGCCTGCTGGAACCCAGCCGCCAATGCTGTCCTGGTAGCGCTGAATTTCCTGCTGCCATGAGTCCACTGACTGCAGTCCGAGTTGATGCAATTCTTCAGGACTCACAGGCTGGTTTGCGTAATACTCGGTCAGGAAGTTGTAATACGCCGGATCGGTTCCTGTCCAGGTGCTTTCAGAATCTGGCATTACGTCAAGGCATACCTGGGAAAGCTCAGCAAAAGCCGGCTTTACGTCCGTCTCGAGTACTGAGGCAATTTCTTCCAGAAATTTTAGGATCGTCACCTGGTTGAGCTGAGTCATATCTGCACCGCCTGCTCTTCGGGCAAAAGACAGGTATAGCGGATGTTCATTGAAGGGAAGGGTGGCATAGCGGGTCAATTGTTCGTAAGTCCTCTCCATCACCCAGGGATGAGGGAGTTGCTCATCCTGCTCCAGGCTCAGGATGCGCTGCTGCCATTGTGCACAGGCTCTCGGTATTTCCCGTAGTCGACTGAGATAGGCATTGCAGTCGCTCTCATTATGAATCTGGTGGTAGGAAAGCATGAGGTCTTCGAGGATCAGATGTTCCCCTTCAATGGGATCCAGAGGAAAGCTGAGGGCCTGGAAGGAAGCCTTCTGTTCTTCATGCTCCAGCCAGTACATGATGGCGAGGTGATCCTGTGCATCCTTTTCTCCAGGATTACGGTCACTAAGCTGGAGTAAGAGGGAATATGCCCGTTGGGATCGGTCACGTTCGGCAGTTGCCCCAAATTCGGGCAGTCTTCTACGAAACTGTAAGGTAGGATTGTCAGCCTCCGGCTGCCACTGACTGTACCAGATCGGATCATCGCCAGTATATTCGGCCAGCCAAAGGGAGTAAGTATCCCGATCCAGCCTCAATGTGCCGTTAAAATAGCTCCAGGCCAACATTCCTACCCCAAAAATGAGCAGGATGGGAAGGAAACCGTAGAGTAGAAGCTTTAGTGTTTTGGACATAAATGATCGGTGATCTTCAGAACTTTCAGAGGAAAGCCATTAGGGTAGCCTTACTGGTAATTGTATAAAAGTCAGACCCGTAAAGTATTACTTTCCTTTGCAAGGTGCCTGGCATCTTGCAGTGCTAGTGTGTGTAGTTTTTAACATTCGGAGAGCCTTCCAGGTTCTCCGATTTTTTTATCAGTTCCTCACGGTATCTATGGGTGTCGTAGCACTATCCCCTCGGGAAGTATCCTGCAAAATTCGGCCACTTACGGAGTCCAGAAATCGGAGTGCTGCTAGTGAGTCCTGTACTCCTATTGCCTCGATAATTTCCTCATGCCGCTCCCTGGCAGCACGGGTCTCCCCCTGACAGGCACCCATTACCAGGATAAATCCCAACAGGAACAAAATCTGGAGTTTGGTAGAAATGGCTCGAAAGGCCTTCATAGTGGCTTTATTGGCAGCTATAAACATGTCTGAACGCAAACATCCTCACTTTTACGAAATTTCGCTTAAAATAATCCGAAAATTATTCCAAATTTGTACACACCCACGTCCCTTTGCTCTGAATGAACGAACTACTTTATCATGGGAAAATTCAGCTTCTGTAACCTGACCTCCCTGGGAGTATCAGGTATCCTTATTTCTTTGATCTTGGTTTCCTGTAAGCCTGAGCCTGAGCCAGTTGACCTGCTACCTGTAGATATGGGTCCTGGCATTGCAGTAATCCAGCCTACCTCAACCCGCGTCTTCCATGAAGCCGGAGAGAATGGATCCGTTACCCTCCGCCTGGCCGATAACGAAGAACTGGCCCTTCTGCGAATCATTCCAGAGGTTTATAACCAGAATGATCAACTCGTATCCACCGAGGCCAATATCGACATTCCAGTGAGTGGACGTACCCAGGATTATGTGTATCAGTACACAGTACCCAACCTGGATCCTTTTTACAAGGTTCGGTACACCTGCCACATCATCGACCTGGCAGGACAGTCTGCCGCGACTACATTCTGGATCAGTGTGATGCCTGGCGAAAGCGATCCTCCTGTTTACGAGACCCTGAGCTACGAGAACGATACCCTGTATAACTCCCTACAGGGAAGTCTCTATGCGTTTAACTTTGCCGGTCGTCAGATATTGCCAGCCGAGGGACAGGACCCCAGCACGATCGAACTGCAAATGGATATCGCAGAGGCCTCCACCGGACAGGTCTTCTGGCAGCCACAGCTAATCTCTCCCAACAATACCCGTCGGGGAAATGACAGTACAGTGTTTGTGGTAACTGATGCAGCCCACTTCAACTTCGACGCTGCAAATTACAACACCATCTTCCGTGCATTCTTCTCTGACCCAGCTCCTTCGGCTACAGCTCCGCCTACAGAGCACCCGATAGCCAGCAAGAACAAGGCAGGTCTGGAAGTAGGCGACATTGTAATCGTCAAGCTGATTCAAACGCCCATGCCACAGTTTGCTGTGATGTACATCAAGGAACTGGTGGACGATGGTCCCGGCGTTGCCGTTAGTGATCAGATGATCTTTGACTACAAAGTAACTTCCCCCTGATCCGTTTTCGGATAACCGAATACCTGGCCTATTTATCACGGGCGCATGGTCTCTCTCGCATACAGGATTTCTCTATCGAGGAACTGTATCGGCAGGCCTTGCGCCCGTTTTTGCGTAGCAGGGAAGGCGCCGAGGTTGACAGGTTAAGGCGTCGTTTGATGCGCAGCCGAAGGCAGGTGGATCGAGTGGATTTCGGAGCTGGTGTGGGCAATCAGGGCGGAATCAGCTCTACTGAGCGTGTTTCAGTGGGTCAACTTGCCTTCAAAGCGGCCTCTTACCGTTCCAAAGGTGAGCGTCTGCTCCACCTTGCCCGCTTCCTGAAACCCAGGCAAATCCTTGAACTTGGCACCCACCTCGGCATTTCGGCGGCTTACTTGCTCAAGGGCAATCCCGACAGCCACCTTATCAGCATCGAGGGCGACCCGGTTTTGTCTCAATTGGCAAATGAACACCTGCGAGAACTTGGGCTAAAAGTCGATCTTAGGGTTGGCCAATTCGAGGAGGAGTTAGGCAAAATTAGCTGGGATAGTTTCCACCCCGAACTGGTTTTCCTGGATGGCAACCACCGCTATGAGCCGACGGTAGCCTATTTCGACCACATTGTTCCCCACGTTCCAGACGGCGGATGGATCATTCTGGACGACATTCACTGGTCGCCTGGCATGAAGCAGGCCTGGGACGAATTGCGACAGCGGCGTGAGGTAGGCATTAGCATCGACCTCTGGCAGGTAGGCTTGCTACAAATTTCACGGAAAGAGAATACTCGACACTACGTGCTATGGGGGCTAGGGTAGCTCCTTATCCCTCCGTCAGCAGTTCCTCATAGGGCTTACTTTCCCACTCAGCCACGGTTTTGGTTTCGGAGGAAAAGCTGATCCCTACCGCAATTACGGGTTGCCCCTCGCTGAGGTAGGGAGTGCCATAGCGCTTCTCCCGGATTTGATCCAGGGCGGTGGAGGCGGGTGCATCGAGCTTGAATTCCATCACATAGATGCCCGACTGAGCATGGACGACGCTGTCCACCCGGCCCTGGGCGGTGCTCACCTCTGATTGCGTCAGCAGCCCCAACCCCTGAAAGGTGATGTGCAGGATGGCGTGGAAGAAGCCTTCTCGCCTGGCGTCGAATATCTGGTGGGGAATGGTGGAGAAAAGGCGGTCAAATTGAACTACCAGTTTGGATAAATCTCCTGAATCGAGGGCACGCTTGATGCCAGCATAGATGGCTTGCGACTCTGCTGCGCCGCCATTGCGATAGTGAGCCAGCAGGTAATTGGTCAGAGATGACTCCACCTCCTGATTGGGATAGTCCATCACGTAGAGGTCATACTCGCGCAAATAGTCCTTGATGGTCAAATAGCCGGTCTGAAAGAGCAGGTTACGCCAGTCGATGTTCTCCAGCGTATAGCTGTCGAAAAGCTGCGCCCCGACCTCAAGGTCTCGGATGTAGTATTGAAAGTCGCTTTTCAGCGCCTTGAGCAGGAAAGTCGGCGTGCCCGTCTCCCACCAGTAGTTGGCGAAGCGCTGCGCGTCGAAGAGCCGCAGCACCGAGAAGGGGTTATAGACCGGCTGGCCGATCTCCCATTGGTAGCCGTTGTACCAGCGCTGGATTTCGGCTTTGACTTCCTCCACGCTCATGTGATTGGCCTCGGCCAGGGCAGGATACTCGTCGCTGAAGTAATGGTCCAACTCCGCCGGGGTGTAGCCCGTGAGGGTCGCGTAGCGCGGGTGGCGGGTCAGGTCATTGAGGTTGTTGAGGTCGGAGAAGAGGGAGACTTTGGAGAACTTCGACACACCCGTGATCAGGAAAAAGCGCAGGTAGGCGTCGGCATCCTTGAGGATGGAGAAAAAGTTCTTCATCACCTCGCGATTGGCCTGGGCTTGCGGAATGTCGTCGAAGTAGTCGGTCAGCGGCTTGTCGTACTCATCGATGAGCAGTACGACCTTGCGGGGGCCGCTGCCGAGGGTGTGGATCAGCTCTTCAAATCGCTGCCCCAGCCCTTTTCTCGTGAGCGTGACCGCATATTTCTTCGCCGCCAGATCCAACGCTTGGTGAAGGGCCGCATCAAGCCCAATGTCCTTGTACCCCAGGGTACTAAATGAAAAGTGCAGCACCGGATACTCGGCCCAGTCGTGCTCAGCTTCCTGATCCACCCACAAGCCTTCGAAGAGATCCCTTCGCCCCAGGAAAAAGTACTTCAGGGCACTCAGCAGCAGCGACTTCCCAAAGCGGCGTGGACGGGAGAGGAAATAATGGCTACCCGACGTCAACAGTTGATACATCTGCCGGGACTTATCCACATAGAGGTAACCGCCCTCCCGCAACTTCTCAAAATCCTGTATGCCGATGGGATACCGTTTCATAGGGGGAAGATACAAAGGAAATGGGGTTTGTTGACAATGCTCAAAATGGAGATTCTTTGCCAAGGTCTTTCAACGAATTCGCCCTCTCCCTATGATTCTACTCCCGACCTTTTATCTTTAGGGCAAAGAAATTTTCTCATCCCTTGTACGCTTCGCTATCATGAAAAAAGTACTCCGTTTCATCCTGTTGTTGATTCTGCTGGCCGTAGCGGCAGTAGCAGGCTACCTATTCATCGAAACCGACGATGATACCCGCTCTCCCTTTGAGTTTGTGCCGCATGACTTTATCTATATGGTCGAATCTGATCGACCCATCAAGGACTGGCAGGGACTGAGCAGCACCAACGTATGGCAGTACCTCAAGGGAAATGAGTTTTTTGCGGACATCACCGAGTCGGCAGATTACCTGGACTCTCTGCTGCAAAGCAATCAACGGCTGGTCGATCTGGTCGATCTCGGAGACCTGGTGATCTCGGCCCACATGATTTCACGAGAGGATTACGATTTCCTGATTGCGGTGGATCTCCGCGGCAAGGGCCGAAAGCTCTCCAAAATCAAGCCCGTAACAGTAGAAATACTCGAGAACCTGGGCTACGAAGTGCGCACCGATCAGTACTTCAACATTGACCTTTACCACCTCTACGACCCGGTCTATGACGATAACATGACCATGGCTACGGTGGACAATGTCCTGCTCTTCTCCTACGTCGAATCCATCATCAAGGACGCCATTGACCAGTCCGAGAGGACCTCCATTACTGCTGATCAGGCCTTCGAAGCGGTACAGGCTGAGGCCGACCGAGGGGCGCTCTACAACCTCTACCTGAATTTCCGTGAGATCCCGTCGTTCATGGGAGCATACACCTCCGAAATGCCCGAAATGCTGGTGGGCATTGACTCGATGATGAGCTTTGCGGCCCTGGACCTCGACATGACCGACGACTACATCGAACTGGCGGGATATGCCCGTCAGGTGGATACCTTTCCCTCCTACCTGAGCGTCTTCAGCGATGTAGGCCGTGGCGAAATCACCGCTGATGAGGTACTCCCGACCAGCACCGCGCTGTTTACCAGCATCGGATTCGACGACTTCGGCGATTTTTATAACCGCTTCGATGCTCACTATGCAGCCACCGACCCCGCGGGCCACGAAGAAATCGAAAAGGCACGCAAGCGGATCGAGCGCCTGCTCAAGATTGAGTTTGAGCGGGATTTCTTTAGCTGGATGAGCGACGAAGTGGTGACGGCCGTGGTGCCCGTAAATGGTCAGTACTCCTATTTCGCCATGCTGCGATTCCAAGACCTGGACCTCACCGAAGAGCGCCTCAACTATGTTTCTGAGCGTATAGGCAAAACGGCTGTCCGCTTCGAGGAGACTGACTACCAGGGGTTCCCCATTCGCTACCTGGAACTGAAGGGATTTTTCAAGCTGTTTTTTGAAAAACTTTTCTCTAAAATCGAAAAGCCGCATTATTCCATTATTGAGGACTACGTGGTCTTTACCAATGATACTACCTCGTTGCAATACATGATCGACCAGTACCTGGCCCGCGAGACCCTGGATCAGGACGATGCCTACAACGAATTCATGGACGAATTTGAGTCCACCTCCAATGTCTTCACCTACTTCCGTACTGAGAACCTGTACCGCTACTTGAGCAGCACCCTTGATGCAGAAACCCGTCGCGATCTCGCCCGAAACCGGGAATACCTGATGAGCTTTCCGCAGATCGGTTTCCAACTGTATCCTGGTCGGGGCATGTATCGCATGTACCTCTATGGAGAGTTTGTACCGCCAGAGGGGTTTGAGAATCCCATGTAACAGATAAAAAGCAGCAAGGGAAGAAGTGGGTATAAATGGGCTGAACTTGCACGGAAAAAGCCAGGGCCAGGAGGATACAACCTCTCTGACCCTGGCTCCTAAAAATGATCTCCCGTTTCTTTTATTCGTTTCTCACGATTAGTAGGGGGATGTTCTCGTCATAGCGAAGGAGTTTCTCTGGCATGCTGCCCAGTAGCCAGGCAGAGAAACTGGAGTGGCCTCTGGCCCCAATGATGAGCATATCCGGGTTGATCCGGTCAGCTGCCTCTGATACATGTTTGGCGCAGTTGTAATGGGTGTTTTCCACTAATTCAACCTCGGGTTTAAGGTCTCCCCAGTCAAAGCGCTCCACATACCTGTTCACCAGCTCTTCAACATTCTCCCGGATGATGTGGGCATACTGCCCGGTAGTCCGGCTGATCTTAAAGGCCTGATCGGTAGGTACGTCGAAAACGTGAAGCAACGTGATCTTTGGAGGTTTGGGCAGGCTCTGTGCCAACGTGATGGCCTTGCGAACAGCAAACTCATTGTATGGGCTGAGGTCCGTCGCAATCATCAGATGGTCGAGATTGCCAGTTGAGGCTTCTGGTACAAACAGAACCGAACTATTCGTATGCCGCAAATACCTGTTGGCGGCAACTCCTGATCCCTGATGCACCTGCTTTTTACCAAGTATGGTGAGGTCTATTTCCTTGTCATTGGAAAACTGCAGCATCTGATGGGTGATGGTCCCTTCAAGTACCTGAAACTCCGCTTCAAGGTCATTGGGATTAAGTACTTCCCGGACCTCGGCATCCATGGCCGCTTCATAACGTTGAACCAGGGTTTCCATCAAGGTCTCATCGGGCTGCTCGCGAGTGTATCTACCTCCCACGACAACCGGAAGTTGCTGAGCGTAGGAAACATGGACCATGTAGGCTTTCACAGGAGGAAAGCTTTGATTCAGGAGAGAGAGATATGAAATCAACCTGGTATCAAGGTGACTCATATCCAGTCCCACGAGGATTCGGTTGAAAGCATTCATAGTATAGCCTATTTTATCAACAGACTATAAACTACACGATAGCAGTCAGGTATTCAACGCTTTATGATACCATCAGAGTTGACTTATGGCAACCCTGATGCCAGTTGTTCACCTGTTCTCTGTAAATCAGAAGGGTTTCTCCTGGTGCTTGCGGAATGAAGTAATGAGCCAATTTAAAACTGCACATTTCCCTGATCAGCAGCACTTTCAATCACGTTGAGCGCAACGAAATCCCGCAGAGCGCGAAACTCGCGACTCCAAACTTTGAACTTATCCCACTAGCGATTCACGGTATCACTCCACCGAATGCTACATCCCTGTGGTCGAGTCTGCCTGGTTGCAGGAGTCTTGCCATTCAGCAATGCTTCCAGAGCCTGTACCAGATAGGGTTGCTGAACCATATTGGGATCAAGCGGATTGTCATCAATCCGTCCCTGGTAAGCTACCGTAAAAGTTCCATTTATGGGTTTCAGGACAAAAACCTCGGGATTTTTGGTCGCGCCAAACTGCCGCGCGACTTCCTGTAGTGAGTCCTTCAGGTAAGGGAAATCAAATGGGCTATAGGACCTCATTTGACTGGCCTGATCGCGCTGGCTGACACTGGCATCGTTGCTGTTTATGCCAATAAAAGCGACATTGCGCCCCATAAACTGGGTGTGTAAAGAAGAAATGCGTTCTTCATAATTATTGGCCCAGGAACAGTTGGAGCTGGTGAATATCACCACGATAGCCTGCTTGTCCCGGTAGCTATTCAGTTCAATGGTTTGTCCTGTGGCATCCTTGAGGATGAAATTCTGGATGGTCCGGGGGGCATCCTGTCCCCAGGCAATTGTAGAAAGGCCTATAAGCAATAGGCTAAGAATCCAGTATGTGTGCTTTTTAGCCCCTGTTGTCATAACTAAGAGGTTAATTGTTGAACAATAAAACGGGGAGGAAAGCCGGTTCCGTTCATATCACCTGAATATAAACAGGTGAAGAGGAACATACCCTATTTAAACGTTTGGTGTTCGTGTACTATTAGACGAACTTCTTTGGGGTCGGTCATTCCGGTTACTTCCACCAGGGCACCGTCCTGGGTGAAAACCATGTTTAGGGGAGTGCCGCCATCCCATTGAGGGTAGCGGCTTCCGACAAAATCCCTTGCATCTTCTGCAGAAAGGTGATAGGTCGAAAAGTTTACATCGTAGTTGGTGAGAAAGGCTTCAATCTCAGATTTGGAAAGTTCCTCATCAAGTGAGACGAGCATCAGGCTCACATCGCTTTTTTCCTGTTTTTGCAGCTTGATAAGTCCGGGCAATTGCTCTGAGCAAAGAGGACAGTCGCTGCGATAAAGGCTGACAAGTGTATACGGACGATCCTGGGCCAATACCTGTTCACTGAAGGTCCGGGCATCAATCGTTTCGATCGACTGCTCAAGTGAACTATTGCCCCCCCCCGGCCCACACGCGGTCAGCAGTGTAAGTGAGGATATAATCAGGATGTAAGATATAGTGTACCGCATAGCACTTTTCAACACCATTGGTTTTTACGGTAGCCAGCACCGTTCCGTTATCGGAAAGCTCAAAATTTTCCAGGTGCATGATCATATCGTGTTTGAACGCATGGCCTTCACCCAGTATTTTATATAGACTTTCCTTTGAGCTCCACACCAGCAGGAATAGCTCAAAGCTTGGTTTTTTATCAAACTGCTCAATCTCATCATCATGCATGAACAGGAAGCGGGTCTTCTGATTGCGCTTCCGGTGCCTGAATTCCAGGTCTATGCCGACCTCCGCGCCTTCTGAAGCGATGGCAGCAGAGAAATGTGTGGAGTGGGTATAGGAAATATGGTGAGAGTTATCTGAAAGATAGGGCTTGCCCGTTGAGGTACTCAGTGACTCTACACGAGAGGTATTGGCGATTTTTAACAGCTCTTTGAGGCACAGGCGACTGGAAAGCCACTCAAGCCGACGCTGTGGATGCATAATGGTTGCAAGGCGTGCCCACTCGTTTTCGTAGAGTTTGACCCTTTCCAGAAAATATAGCTCATCCTCCTCGATGTGCCAGGCACCTAGGGTTGTATCGGGTATGCGGCTTTCCAGAGAAATATATGGCATGGAAGCTTTTCTGTCGAAGGTGTGTCTTCTGTTATTCCTGATCGATTGAGTATCCCTGAGTTGGTGGAATTTTCAATCCCTATTTGAATTTACGCTTTTTTGATCCATTTCCCCACCCTGAATCGGATTGATCTCCAGAGAAACGGGATGGGGAGGGAAGAAAAACGGGAATACGAATCTACACACCCACAATACTCTCATTTTCAGCCACCATGCCCTATTTATTCACGGGGGGCTAACCTCTTGCAATTTTCAATAGATCAAAGAATATGCTATAACATTACACTTCCTTCAAAAAAATCCCTGATAAATCCGATAGTTTCCTTAGATTTAAAGCTGTTTTAATTTGGGGAACTCTGTTCTCTGCTGAATTTGATTCCTTTTTCTTCTCTATGAGATTTGTCGACGCGAGCTTGCCCTTTCAGGTTGTTTACTCCATTTATCACCATGAATTTTTGGGGTACCTCATATCTGCTCATCTGGTACAGGAACTACCGGGGGGGGATTTGAGTCTCGTACATCAGGGTGCCCACCCTGAAAACCTGAAACAGTTTGCTCACCAACTGGACCAAACTGATGAGGAACTGATCGGCCTCTGCCACAATATATTACCGCGCGAAATTGTCCGCCACTTCAAGGGAAATCCCCGGCAGGAAGCAGAATTTTTTCTGAAGCGGTTTGAAGGCCAGGTATCAGAAATGGCGCACAAGCGGATACAGAAATACATGGCCCTGATCCTACCGTTGCTCCACGATCGGCGGGTCTTCTCCATGGGAAATGACAGCTATCCGGCCCATACCGAACTAACAGTACTGGAAGAAAAAGCCTCGGTGCTTTTCCACTTTAAGCGGGAGGTTGAAGGGACCACCTATTATCCTACCATTAAACTCCGTGATCAGCTCATTAACCTGAAGAAAGCTCAGGGGCAGCTGATCTGTATTCATCCGGCCTGGATGCTCGCTGGCAGAGAAGTATTCACCTTCGAAGGCGAGGTAGAAGGGAAAAAGCTAAAGCCATTTCTGAAGCGCTGGAACATCCAGATCCCCAAAGACAAGGAGGCCGAGTACTACCGGAAGTTTGTAGCTCAGATCATCGAACGATATCGGGTAAAGGCCGAAGGGTTTGGCATCAAGAGCGTCAAGGAAAAGCCGGAGTTTTCCATCAGGGTTGAATCACCTGATGGCAAGAGCTTCAACTTTCACCGCGAGGTGACCTACGGAGAGTTTACCCTACCGCTTAATCCGCAGGACCGCTATAAAGCCAGGCTGGTCCTCGACGAGCCACGCTGGTTTTTCTACCGGATTTGTCGCGACCTAAATGCAGAACAGGATATTCAGCATTTTCTGAACGAAATCCCCCCCAACGAATCACACAGTCTGACTCCGTGGGAATATGTGGATCGGGAAAAAGGGCTGGCATGGCTGTCTCTACACGCAGACAAATTGGCGGAAGCCGGAATACAGCTACAGCAGCCTGAAGATGCTCCCCAAATAAACCTCGGACGTCCACAGATTGAACTGACTACCAAGGAATCCGGGGACTGGTTTGACATCAAGGCTGTCGTTCGGATCGGGAAATTCGAGATTCCATTCCTGAAGTTTAGGTCCCACATCATGCGGGGTCAGCGGGAATACCAGCTGCCTGACGGCAGCATCGCCATCCTGCCTGAAGACTGGTTCAGCGACTACCGCCACCTGCTAGAGGTTTCTGACCAACACAACGGAGAGGATACCCTCAGCATCAAAAAATATCAGGCTCCTCTTCTAAATATGCCATCGCGGGACAAGAAGGTTGCCACTCTAGCAGACAACCTACGCCAGTTGGCTGACATACCCAGTATAGATCCTCCGAAAAACCTGAAGGCGACCCTCCGCAATTATCAGCTGGAAGGCTATCGCTGGCTGCACTTCCTCAAGGAAAACCAGATGGGAGGTATCCTGGCAGATGACATGGGCCTGGGTAAGACCCTGCAGACGCTGGCACTGCTACAAAGCGAACTGGAAGCTGGCGTAACACAGGCATCCCTGGTCGTGGTACCCACCTCGCTCATTTACAACTGGTTCAACGAAGCCAAGAAGTTTACCCCCGACCTTCGAGTGCTCATCCATACCGGGGTAAACCGGAGCAAGAAAGTAGATCGCTTTCAGCATTACCACCTGGTGCTGACGACCTATGGCATCGTGAGGCAGGACATCAAGACCCTAAAGGAGTTTCCCTTTCACTACGTGATCCTCGATGAGAGCCAGACGGTCAAAAACCCGGAATCCAAGACAGCCAAGGCGGTAAGAAAGCTCGTCAGCCAGCACCGCCTAAGCATCACAGGTACTCCTGTGGAAAATACCGTCATGGACATCTGGTCCCAGATGGCCTTCCTGAATCCGGGATTGTTGGGGACCGAGAGTTTTTTCAAGAAGTTCTACGTCCTCCCGATTGAGAAGGCGAATGACACCAAGCGATCAGCGAAGTTACGCCGCATCATTTATCCCTTCATTCTCCGCCGTAAGAAACAGCAGGTGGAAAAGGATCTGCCACCGCGCATCGAGAAGCTCCACTACTGCGAAATGGAGGACCGGCAAAAGGACCTCTATGATGAGACCCGGAGCCAGTACCGAAATTACCTCATCGAGCTGATCAATACCGGAGCCTGGAAGAAAAACAAGCTGAATATCCTCACTGGACTACAAAAGCTCCGACAGATTGCGATTCACCCGCAGATGATCGAGCCCGATGGCTTTGAGCTGGAAGACAGCGGCAAGTACCAGGAAGTCAAGCGCCTGCTGCTGCAAATCATCGAACGCAAGCGCTCCAAGGTGCTCGTATTCTCCCAGTTTGTAAAAATGCTCACCATCCTGCGTCGTGACCTGGACAAGGAAGGGATTCGTTACAACTACCTCGACGGTTCAACCAAAGATCGCCAGGGAGCGGTAGATACCTTCCAGCGAAATGAGGACATCTCTGTCTTCCTGATCAGCCTGAAAGCTGGTGGAGTCGGGCTGAACCTGACGGCTGCAGACTACGTCTTCATCCTTGATCCCTGGTGGAATCCCGCCGTAGAGTCACAGGCGATAGACCGTTCACACCGAATCGGACAGCAGCAAACCGTCTTCTACTACAAGTTCATCACCAAGGACACCATCGAAGAAAAAATTCTGAGCCTGCAACGTCGCAAAGCCCAGCTTTCTGAGGACATTATCACGGTCGAGGAAGATATCTACAAGACCCTTGAAGCGGAAGACCTGGAGAAGCTGTTGGACTAGGCTGAGTTTACAACTCTCTCCCAACAAACCTTCGCCCCATACTTTCACAACTGACCATATTTCCCCAATTTGCCGGGGATGAGCACCCCCAATTCCAGTCCCAACCGCCTTGCCTGGCGCCGATTTCGGCGTCATGTCCCAGGTATGCTGGGCCTGGGGTATGTGATCATGTGCATGATAGTTGGGCTTTGTGGTTATCTGCTCGCTCCAGACAACTCGACCCACGCCAACTTCCAGGTACTGGAACTGGCCAAGCAGGCACCTGGCACCGAGGCCTCAGTCCTCCTCCTGCCTCAACCGATGGATCAGGACCGAAACTGGCTGGAAATATTTTTCAGTGGGGATGTGCCACCAGGTATTCCCATCGCCCTTGATCCCGCCTCTGAGCTGGAGTTAACCAGTAGTTGGGTGAAGTTTACCCGTATATCCGGTGTCTCAGATAGCCTTGCCCTTTCAAAATTTGGGGTAGAGGACCCAAATATCACAGAGGCCGACTTTGAGGGCCAGTTTGTAATCCACCGAACTTTCTGGCTCGGCACCGATAGCTATGGCCGCGACCTGCTTAGCCGCATCATGCTGGGCACCCGCGTCAGCCTGACCGTAGGCCTGATGTCTGTATTAATCAGCCTTTGCATCGGCATCCTGATGGGCACGATGGCAGGTTATTTTGGCGGATGGGTGGACCGGATCATCATGTGGCTGGTATCAGTGTTGTGGAGCATTCCCACCCTGCTGATGGCGCTGGCACTGGCAGCAGTTCTGGGCCGGGGATTTTGGCAGCTATTCGTTGCAATCGGTATCTCCATGTGGGTGGAAGTCGCCCGCCTGGTCCGTGGACAGATCCTCGCTACGCGCGAACAGCCATATGTGGAAGCTGCTCAGTCGCTGGGATATTCTTCTGGCAGGATCATGTGGCGACATATTCTCCCCAATGTTTTTAACCCCATCATCGTCATTGCAGTCGCCAATTTTGGAGCCGCCGTTCTGATCGAAAGCGGCCTTAGTTTCCTGGGGCTGGGGGTCGAAGTTCCCATTCCTACCTGGGGACGCATGGTCAACGAAGGCTATACCTATCTGGTTTTTGAAGCAGGACAATGGCTGGCCATTTATCCGGGTCTTGCCCTGGTGCTGCTGATTGTATCCGTAAACCTCGTGGGAATTGGGCTGCGAGATGCTTTTGATCTTAAGAATTAGGTCTTAGATTATATGGTCAAACCAAACCCCGGATCGATTGATAACCTCAAAGTAAATTGTGATGGAGGCGACTGCTATATCTCATGTTCAAGCCTGTTTTGAGGCCCAACAGGCATTTTTCCAAACCGGAGCTACCCGACCTGCCGACGCCCGAAAAAAACAGCTGAAGATTCTCCGTGAAGCACTCAGGAATTATGAACCTCGGCTCCTCAAAGCCCTCAACCAGGACATGGGCAAACCGGAAACGGAAGCATTCCTGCTGGACTTTGCCTTCACCTATCAGGAACTGGACCATGCCATCAAGCATCTGGAAGGGTGGATGCAACCCAAGCGTGTTTCATCTCACCTGCTCCAGACCCCAGCAGCCGCTTTCATTCAACCCGAGCCATATGGTGTCACGGCGGTGATCGCCCCGTGGAACTTCCCAGTGTACCTGTTGTTGCTGCCGGCTGTTGGAGCCATTGCAGCAGGCAACACCGTGATCCTCAAGCCGTCGGAACATGTGCCCCATACCAGCAGCGTGCTTTCGGCCATGATAAAAGAGTATTTTGATCCCCAATGGGTAGCGCTCATCGAAGGGGGAATTCCCGAAACGCAGGAATTGCTGGCCCAGCCACTCGACTATATCTTTTTTACCGGAGGAACTGCAGTCGGCAAGGTAGTCATGCGAGCTGCAGCCGAACACCTTACTCCTGTCACCCTGGAACTCGGTGGCAAAAGCCCTACCATCATCGATGAAAGTGCCCCCCTGGAGTCAAGTCTGCGGCGCATTGTCTGGGGAAAATTCATGAATAGCGGGCAAACCTGCATTGCCCCGGACTATTTGCTTATACCCCAGCACCTCAAAGCGGAAGCAATTGACATCATCCACAACCTGTTGGATGAGTTTTATGGAGAAAATCCCAAGTTGAGCCCCGACTTTGCCCGCGTGATAAATGAACGGCATTTTGACCGCCTTTCCAGGCTTATGGTTGGCAACATCGTCATCGGGGGAGATAGCGACCGGGAAACCAACTATATCTCCCCTACAGTGATCGATGTCGATGATCCTGCGGAGCATCCTGCCATGCAGGAGGAAATTTTTGGCCCGATCCTACCTGTGATAGGATATGAAGAAATGGCTGATGCCATTGAGTTCGTGAATGCACGTCCCAAGCCACTCGTAGCATACCTGTTTTCCAATTCACGTCGGCACCACAACATGCTTATTGAGCAAACCTCTTCTGGAGGGGTATGCATCAACGACACCATCTTGCACTGGTCCCTGGCCGACCTGCCAGTTGGGGGGGTGGGACCTAGCGGCATGGGCCGCGCTCATGGCAAAAGCACCTTTGATACCTTCTCCCACCATAAAAGCGTGATGAAGCGTAGCCTGTTGATTGACGCCACACCGTTCGTGCGATTCCCGCCGTACAGGACTGCCCTGAGCCTGATCCGTGACCTGGTCAAATGGTTTGCCTGAGCCAGCCATCCAAGTACTCCGCTATCTCAGTGAAAACATCCGAAGGGTGACTTCGGGTGCGCTTGAGTACTTTGTAGCCATGGTTGGCAGTGTCCAGCCAATTCAGGGTGGCACGCGGCCCCAGTGACAAGACCACCGAGGTGAGCAGGTCCTGCTGGGCAAATGTGTCCCGTGATCCGCTGAGAAACAGCATGGGTTGCTGAATATCAGGCAGATGCGAAGCCCGTTCTATGCCAGGCTTGCCCGGAGCGTGTAGGGGAAAGTTGAAGAAAATAATACCTTTCGCCTGGGGAATGAGGCCCTGTGCTGCCGCAAGTGAGGTCATTCGTCCACCGTAAGAGTGCCCTCCCATCAACAATGGCAACTCGGGATACTGCCGATGGGCAGCATCTGCGGCAGAAGCGACAGTCGCAATGCTCACCTTGGCAGATTCCCGGCCCTTGCCCTGTTCCATGTAGCTAAACTGATAGCGAAACGTCGCTACCCCAATGGAGGCCAGGGCCTGCGCGATCGCTTCCATGTTCGCATGCTCCATCCCTGCTCCGGCTCCGTGGCTGAGGCCGAGCAAACAGCGTGGCGCTGGTGGGATCAGTGTGAGAGACGAGACATGACCACGCTCGGGTGCGGCTTCAAAATCACCACGAATGATTTTCAGGTCCATAGGGATAGGATTCTGGTGCAAAAAACAGGAATGCAATCTAATGCCATAACAAAGAGGGCCCAACCAGGAACTCTGAACGTTCTACCCCTACCTGATTTTATGCAAATGCGGTATGGCGACACCTATTGCGGCTCCGATGAGGTATCCTGTGATTACATCACTGGGGTAGTGCTTGCCCGCTCGCACCCGCAGGTACCCGACAACGGCTGGTAATACCGCTGCCCCTGCCCATACCCAGGGCTTGGCCGGAGAATTGGGATAATAGTCACTGAAAGTTTTGGCAAAGAAAAAAGTAGAGGCAGAAGTGTAGGAAGTATGGCCTGAGAAAAATGAGAAACGCGCATCAGAAACCCCTACGAATTCGTCAAGATCCGTGGGATGGTTGGGGTAGTTGGTAGAATAATAGTAATTGAAGGGGCGTGGTCGCAGCGTCAGGGTTTTGGTCCAGGTGGTTACCCCATCGACCATGGACATCGTCTGCCACCATAGGAGCAGGTGCTGCCCCCAGTTTTGGCGTATGTCGCCTGCCGCCAATAAGCCAAGAGGTGCTACAAAGCCCGCCAATAAGCCCCAATCGCTATGAGTAGCGGCAAGTGGACGCCAGCCCGTCGTCGCTATTCGATCAAAGCGCCAGATATCATTTGCATCGAGCAGGAAAAGATCCGTTGCAGGGAGAGGGGTAATGGTGCTCTGATAGAAATGACCTCCAAAAGCAAGGGCGGTAGTCCCACCCGTTAAGGGAAGGTCTAATCCCAGGGATGTACGATAGGGAGACTGCGCAAAGACTGATGTGCATGAAAGGACCAACAGCAGGGTTCCAACTAGCCAGTTTTTCATGAGAAATGAGAGTTAGAGGGATGTCAATCGTCCGGATATTTGGCTATGCCAATATAGCATTCTCTCGATCAATCTCACTCTCTGTCCTGCCTAGTGCTTTGTCAAGTGAAAAATGATGGGTAAGCGGTCGCAGATTTTTTCGCAGATCAAGGCGGAAAATCCGAGTTTGGCGAGCCAAACGAGGCATTTTTCAACGAAGAGATGCGGAAAAAGATGCAGAGATCACCCATCATTGGGGATTTGACAGAGCACTAGTTGGTCGCTACGATTTGAGCAGCATCATTGTACTCAAGCTCATCCCAGGTCCTGTACTCATAAACAGCGTAAGTGGTTTCCTGTGCACGGGTCTCAGGGTTTTGGGTGCGACTCAGATGGCTGACACGTCCACGCTCATCGTATTCATAGAGCGCAATTCCTTTCAGGGTATTCCCCTGAAACCATTCTATTCTTGTGGGCTGTCCAGCATTATTGTAGCTATACAGGTAGCGCGAGGTAACCTGTCCGAGTTCCTCGATGGAAACCACTGCGATCCGGTTTTCCTGATCGTATTCATACCGGGTTGTTTTGATCAACTCACCCCGGCTGTCTTCCACTATCTCCGCCACGACCTTTCCTGAATGGTCATAGTCAAAGGAGTGGACTTCCACTACCTGGTTATTTTCCAGGGTTCTGATGGCACGCAGCAGGTTTTCATCGCCATCGGCGTAGACATATTGCTTCGATTGAAGCAGCAGGCGGTTGTCGTTGGGCAGAATCTCATAGGACTTCTCCTGGTAGAGATCGTGATCTGCAGTAAAGCGATATCCGGTCCGGAAAGTACGGTCAAATTGATGATCCTGAACTTCTGTCCATCCAAGAACCTCATTCCCATGGTAATGAAGGGTCTCAGTACTCGATGTATCTGTGCCACTCTGCCCCAGGCTAGCCCGTGAGACAAGTCTCCCCTTTGAATCAAAATCCATATCTACCCCCTGTTTAAGAGCTGCTCTGGCCGAAGGGCGAGAAGTGTACTGGCGCACACGAATTGACCTGATATTGGATTTTTGTATAAAATCTTCATGGAACTCCAGATCTCCCCAGGGGTTTCCCAGATCAGGGGTTTGAGCAAAGAGAAGATTCGCCATGGTAGCGCATAGTAGGCTGGTAAGCAAGGTAGAGCGTAACTTCATCCGAGCAGGGACATTAAAAGGTGTAGAGAAAAGGTACCAACGAGTAGAGCACAGCATAACCAATCCCAAAACAATCCAAGCCCACCATTGTGGTGGTTGATTGGGGAGGAATCAAGCAGAAAAAGCTTAGATTCATTCTGAATTTGGCTAAACCTCGGATTGAAGATAATCATTACAAGCGCCCATTTTCAAGGGTTTTCCTAAATTTTAGTATAAAATTTAACCAATAGTTAAATGATTAGCACTTTTGCGCCAATTGCTAAATATTATAGCCAATCAGTGAGCAAAAAATGATAATGGGATTAGTGTAGCTGATACTTTTTTATCCGACGATAGAAAACTGGGACAAAAAGAGAGAAAATCTTACGCCAATATTTATTGTGGTTTGGGGAGGGCAGTTTCGACGGAATGGTTATCTTTCGCCCGAAAATTAACATTCCCACTATGAGCCATATTCTGGAAATCACCGCCCGCGAAATCCTTGACTCTCGCGGTAATCCTACTGTGGAAGTAGAAGTACTCCTTGCTGATGGAGCTGTCGGAAGAGCAGCCGTGCCATCTGGTGCTTCAACTGGTATGCACGAGGCTGTAGAGCTTCGCGATGGAGACTCTCGCTACCTTGGTAAGGGTGTTACCCAGGCGGTGCAAAATGTGAACGACATCATTGCTCCCGAGCTGGAAGGCATGCTCGTAACTGAGCAGGCAGCCATTGATAGCCTGCTGCTGGAGCTGGACGGTACTGCCAACAAAAGTAAGTTGGGCGCAAACGCAGTGCTCGGGGTATCCCTCGCTACTGCTCGCGCTGCTGCTGTAAGCCTGGGCATGCCGCTATATCGCTATGTAGGCGGTGTCAACGCCAAAACCCTCCCCGTTCCCCTGATGAACATCCTCAACGGAGGTTCTCATGCAGACAACTCCGTTGACGTACAGGAATTCATGATCATGCCTGTCAAGGCCCCCACTTTCCGTGAGGCCCTGAGAATGGGTGCTGAGACTTTCCACCACCTGAAAAAGGTACTCAAAAGCCGCGGTCTCTCCACCAATGTCGGAGATGAGGGTGGATTTGCTCCCAACCTTCCTTCTAACGAAGAAGCTATCAAGGTAATCCTGGAAGCCATCGAGAATGCTGGGTACAAGCCGGGCGAAGACATGTTCCTGGCGCTGGACGTAGCGAGCTCTGAACTGTATGACGCTGAGAAAGGCAAGTACGTGATGGCCCACTCAACTGGAGACGAGCTTTCCAGCAGCGAAATCGTCGATATGTGGAAGGACTGGACCGACCGCTACCCCATCGTATCCATCGAGGATGGATGTGATGAAAATGACTGGGACGGCTGGAAGCTCCTGACCGACGCTATCGGTGACAAGGTACAGCTGGTGGGAGACGACCTGTTTGTAACCAATACTGAGTTCCTGAAGAAAGGAATCGAACTGGGTGCTGCCAACTCTATCCTGGTCAAGGTAAACCAGATCGGATCTCTGACCGAGACCATCGACGCAGTGAGCCTTGCTACCCGTAATGGGTACACCAACATCATGAGCCACCGCTCTGGCGAAACTGAGGATACCACCATCGCAGACCTCGCCGTAGCCCTGAACAGCGGACAGATCAAAACTGGTTCTGCCAGCCGCTCTGATCGGATCGCCAAGTACAATCAACTGCTTCGCATCGAAGAAGAGCTGGAAGATGCTGCCATTTATGGCGGACCGATGTTCCCATTTGTTTAAAACATTCAGGTTGAATAGCCTTCTGCTATCAGCCATTTGATTATCAGTTACCGCAAAGTGCCTTTATGGTCCTTTGCGGTTTTTTCTGTTACTGCCTGATAGAATTTTATCAGGTTTCCCTTGATAGGGAAAGGGCATTTTTCCAGCTTTGACCAGACACTCAATTCCACAACCCCAATGGCCACATTACCCATCATTCTCTTCGAAGACAGCAGCCACTTTGACCTGCTACCCCTCACCTACACCCGCCCGGTCTGGCAGCTGAGAGCAGGGATTTATACCCAGCTTGAACGCTGGCAGCAGGTTTTGGGCCAGGAGAGGTGGCTGGGAGGAAAAGCCTATGACTATCTGGCTTCCCGGTTTGATATTCTCCCCGATCCCAAAGAGGCCTGCTGGGTAAACGGTAAATTCTGGCCCGAGGAGGAATTGCTCAGACTGGTCAATTCATTGGCTCCTGGCCAGTGCTATCTTTCCGCAGATGGCGAGGAGGTGATCGCAGCCAGATTTAACCCTTCCATTCTCCCCCCAAACTCCAGGGGGCTGATCACTCCTGCGGTGGTGGAAGAAATGGGGATTTCCGTGGAAAAAGCAGACCTGGATTGCCGAGGCTTCCGCTTCCCCTGGGATATTTTCAGATTAAATGCTGAAGCCATTGCATTCGATTTTCCTTTGGCAACAAAATCGGCTCCTTCAGCAAATATCCAGGATCCCTACACCCGCATTTATGGCGCTGACAATATCTACGTCGCTCCGGGCGTAAAGGTGAAAGCCGCCATTCTCAATGCAGAAGATGGCCCGATGTACCTCGGCCCCGAAGTTGAGGTCGCCGAGGGAGCCATCATCCACGGTAGCCATGCTTTCGGTGCTCATACCAAAGTAGCCATGGGAGCCAAGCTTCGCGGAGATTCCGCTTTTGGGCCCTACGTCAAGGTAGGCGGTGAGGTCGCCAACTCCGTGATCATGGGATATAGCAACAAGGGCCACGACGGCTATCTGGGCAATTCGGTCATGGGATACTGGTGTAACCTGGGTGCTGATACCAACACGTCCAACCTCAAGAACAACTATGCCCCGGTCAAGGTATGGCACTATCCCAGTGGTCGCTTCAGGGAAACCGGCTTACAGTTTTGTGGGCTAATAATGGGCGACCACAGCAAGGCTGGGATCAACACCATGTTCAACACAGGTACAGTAGTCGGCGTTTCGGCCAATATCTTCGGAGGGGGTTTCCCGCGTACCTTCATCCCGTCGTTTGCTTGGGGCGGTTCGGCTGGGTTTTCCACCTTTCAGCCAAGAAAAGCCTTTGAAGTGGCGGAGCGGGTCATGGCCCGTCGGGGCATAGAGCTCGACGACCTTGAACGCGCTATGCTCAATCGGATATTTGAAGATACCGCTGTGCATCGGCGCTGGGAGAAGGCAAAGGGATAAATGTCCCTATAAACTCATCAGCTTCAACTCATGAGCTGACCATGGATGGGGTAGCATCAGCTTCTTATGGGCAGCCTTAATGTCCCGTTGGCTGGCCTCATCACCTGATTGGGCGATCGAATCCAGCGGTTCCTCGATGAATAAATGCTCGATTTTTCCACCTTTCTGACGGCCAAAGTTGGTAATCGTAGTCAGGAGGTCCTGATCTATCGGCATACCTGTCAAAACCAGTGTTTTGTGAGGTCTCCCATAAACCGATAGAAAATGTTTGAGAGGCCTCAACTGGGTCTCCAGGTCAAACTTTCCCTGTCGGTCGGGGTTCAGACGACTGGCATCGTAGGTTTCAGCGTCGGTGTACTGCTGTTCCAGGTAGGTACGGAGGCGAGGACTGTCGACTCCAACCGGAATTACACATCGGAATTGTGGTTTCTCAGACCGGGTACTTTCCGCCTGAATCAGCTTGGTAAGCAGGGAAATATCCTTCTGATATAGGCTGGTCCAAAGTGCATTCTGGTGCCGCAGACTGGCTTGTCGGTAGGCCGCCTGAATTTCAGGATAGGTGCCCAGTTCATACTCGATTTTCGCCACCATCTCCTGGTTGAACCGATGGGCAATGTTGAGGACCTCTTCCCGATCCTGGCAGATACGTCCTACCAGATCAAAGTATCCGAAGATGCCTATCATACGCAGGTCCGCCCGCGTAGCCAGTTGATAATAATATTGTAGAGAATTGGGATTAAGGCCCCATTGCAAGGGCACGGCATGGTATCTAACCAGGTCAAGGATGCGCTTGCGTTGGTCTGAGGATATCTGTGGCTGTCCCAGGAGGATGTCACGTGCAATAGGAACTCCTGCGGCCTCATGCCCCTTGGCTCGCCAGCGGTTATCCTGCCAGCGAGTGGTAGCAGGCTTGCCTACATCATGGAGAATCGATGCCCAGTAGAGGACCTCGTGATCGGATGAATCAAGTTTGAACTGGTGGTGGTTATCCCTGTAAGCCTTAAGAACCAATCTGGTATGATTGAGCACATTACCTTCCGCATGATAGCGGGGGTTTTGCAGGGTCGCAGCCATTTTCTCCAGAAGGGCCGCAGGCAAAGGAAGGGCTTCGTTAGTCTGAATTTCTTCCTTGAGGTTTGGTTGATCCATCTCTACAATTCCATATAGGTTAACTCTGGCTCGGGGGTTGGGGTATGCAAAGTTAACTGTATATTATCAACGAAGATAGGGCAAAAGAAGTTGAGATCTTTTTCCATTTGTCAGTAGACGCCATAAATCAAGACCTTTTGTGAATTACCCACAGGTTATACACACAGGTTATGCACATTTTGTGGATTACCAGCTAGGGGGTTTACGCCATTGCTTCTTTTGGCTCCTGCGCTTTTTACTGTCCAGCCGTTTTTCACGCGCAGCCTGACTCAACCGTCTTTTCTTTCGGACTTTAGGGGGTTTGACGGCCTGTTCGATAAGTGCCACAAATCGCGCCTGAACCAGCTCCTTGTTGCGCAACTGAGAACGGGTTTCATTACAGGACAGGACGATTTCCTCCTGCTGCGAAAGGCGGGATTCCAACCTTTTGCGAAGCATATCTTTCTGCCAGAGACTCAGCATTTCAGACTCCGCGACATTGAAACGCAGGGTAACCTGTGTCTCCACCTTATTGGCATGCTGCCCGCCCGGACCTCCACTACGGGAAGTCTGATATGTACATTCGCTCAAAAGAGCCGCAGAGTCCATTATTCAGGGGTTTGTAGAATGTGGAAAGTAATACGAATTCGGAGAAGAGAACGGAATTTGTCAATGTCGGTTCAAAATTTGGGCTTTAGTCATTACCTTTCATTAAGTCAGGCAGAAGCATCGCGACAGGAACACCGCACTTCTTCCTGAGAGGATTCACACACACATTGTATCATGAACGAAGCATTTGTAGAAAATTTCCACTTCGAAATCCAATCCCAGGGAGGCGAAGTAGAAGTCAATGGGAAAAAACTTCCCCTTGATCTCAAGGAGATCAACCCAAGACTCTATCACCTGATCCATGAAAACCATTCTTACGATGTTTTCATTCACCAGGTTGATAAGGACAAAAAGGAAGTGACCCTTAGCCTGAATGGCAAAAAAACCACCGTCAAGCTACAGTCCAGAATCGAAAAGCTCCTAAAAGAACTGGGCATGGAGGCTGCCATGACCAAAAAGCTTGACTCCCTGAAAGCTCCGATGCCCGGACTGGTGCATAGCTGGAAAGTCAAGGAAGGTGACGAAGTCAAGCAGGGAGATCCCTTGCTCATCCTGGAAGCCATGAAAATGGAGAATGTAATCAAGTCCCCCGGCGATGCCACCGTCACCAAAATCCACGTAGCAGAGAAGGCCTCCGTGGAGAAAAACGAATTGCTGATCTCCTTTGGGTGACCTCTTCCTTTACCTCAAAGGGCTCAAAGAAGGGCTCGAAGGGCTTGATCCTTTTTTCCTTTGTGCTCTTCTTCGATGCCTTTGTGGTTGAATAAGTTGAAATCAGGCTTTGCCCAATAGCTTCTCGACAGCCCGGTGCAGGGCCTCGAACTGAAATCCACTTCTCACTGTCTGGTGCTGGGCTTTGATATGCTCAGTAGCCAGATTCCCTATGCTGCCCAGGTGTTGGTGCTCCACCTCCCGATTGGGTTGGTAGGTGCCACTTTCTACGGCTCCGCCGACCTGCTTGTACGCTTCACGAAACGGAACTCCAGACAGTACCAGTCGATTCACCTCTTCCACCGTGAAGAGGTAATCGTAGCGTTCGTCCTGAATGATGCCTTCCCTGACCTCTACATGCTGCAGCATGTAGTTGGTGATCTGCAGGCAATCTTTGAGGCGATCCCAGGCAGGAAGCAGCACTTCCTTGAGCAACTGCATGTCGCGGTGATAGCCAGTCGGCAGGTTGCTGCTCAGGTTACTCAACTCCCCGGGCAGGGCCTGCAAGCGGGCGCAGTGCCCACGTACCAGTTCGAAGACGTCGGGGTTCTTTTTGTGCGGCATGATGCTCGACCCCGTAGTCAGCCGATCTGGGAAGGTGATGAAGCCAAAATTCTGGCTCATGTACAGGCAGACGTCCATGGCGAGGCGGTTAAGCGTCCCCGCCAGGCCTGCGATGGCAAAGGCGATCGTTTTCTCCGCTCGTCCACGACTCATCTGGGCATTGACGACGTTGTAGTGCAGGGTGGAAAAGCCCAGCAAGTCGGTGGTGCGCTGACGATCCAGTGGGAAGGACGACCCATATCCCGCCGCTGACCCTAGCGGATTTCGATCCGAAGTCTGGTAAGCCGCCTGCCAGAGTAAGAGGTCTTCCACGAGATTTTCTGCAAAGGCTCCGAACCACACCCCAAAGCTCGACGGCATGGCCACCTGTAAGTGGGTATAGCCGGGTAACAGCACCTCTTTGTGCTTTTCGCTGAGACTCTGTAAGGTCGTGAATAGCTCATCCACCAGTTTGACCGTCTCTTCTATTTCCGCTTTGAAATAGAGCTTGAGATCGACCAGCACCTGATCGTTGCGGGAACGTCCGCTGTGGATCTTCTTACCGATGTCGCCCAGTTCGCGGGTCAGAATCAACTCCACCTGCGAGTGGATGTCCTCCACTCCTTCCTCGATTTCAAAGTCCCCTGCGATGACCTGCTCATACAGCCTCTGGAGCGCCTTTTGTAGCACGGGTAACTCCTCATCTTCCAGCAGGTCGATGTGGTTGAGCATGTCAATGTGGGCCAGGGTGCCCAGGATATCCCATGGTGCGAGGCGCAGGTCGAGGATGCGGTCCTGCCCGACGGTAAATGCTTCGATGGCTGCTTCGGGCTCGTAGCCTTTGTCCCAGAGTTTCATAGTGGAGTCGCTAAAGTGGGCCCAAAGGTACTTTATAGCGGTAGGAAGGGAAAATGCTTTTTGCCCAGAGCATTCAGCGCAAAGTGACAGCCCGCAGAAATTCATCCACAAGGTTGATCCCCAGCATTTTTAACTGCTAACTCATGCTGCTATAAAAATTAGACAGGATTTTCAGGATCACAGGATGGACAGGATAAGCAGAATGCATCTCAAAATGTCGTTTTAGCTTTTAAGCTTCACTCTTTGTCAGTCAGGGAGATGATTCCAGGATATCAATTCACTCAGCGACACGTTGAGATACGCCCGGATAAGAAATCCCTGTTAATCAATCATGTAATCCTGTCAAAAATCAGTCGTCCATTTCCAAAATGTCTAGCGTTTTAGGAACAAAGTAATGGGCTAATTTAAAATTGGGCAAGGTGGTCATCAGCAGCACTTTCAATCACGTTGAGCGCAGCGAAATCCCGCAGAGCGGGAAACTCGCGACCCCTAACTTTGAACTTGTCCCACTAGACCAACCAGTCTTCTACCTCGGTCTCAATGTCCAGGCTGGGTACAACAATCATTTCTCCTGGTTTGGCGATGCGGAGGGCCTGGTAGCGACCATCTGATGGTTGCTCATGTAGCTCGATTACTTTGTCTGGCAGGTTGATGATCCAGTAATGGGAGATGCCCGCTGCGGCATAAATGCCCGCTTTGACCTCCCGATCTACCCGCAGAGAAGAATCCGCTACTTCCACCAACAATTCCACATCACTGGGCAGGGGGTGAGCTTCCAGGTAAAAGTCGGAACGAAATTTCACGAGGGCCAGATCTGGCTCTGGCTCAGAAAGACTGGAAACCTGAATAGGATCCTGCAATTGTACCTGTACCCTCTCTCCCACAAGATCTGGTAACCAGGTCATAATTTTTCGCAGACAGGCGGAGTGCTTACTTCCTTTGGGACTCATGGTAATGATTTGACCCTCAATCAGTTCTACAGGATCATCCTCACCCAGTATCCCCGCCTCAATCATGCGGTGATAGATCTCCAGATCAATCTGGTATGGGACAAGTTGCGGATGGGTCATAGGTGGTTATAATCTGGTAAGTACGGAGTCCAAAAACTACTGTAAGCGAGAGGTATGGAGGAAATGGAGGCATGAAGGCCTCAAGCAGCGATTTGCCTCCATTTCCTCATATACTTCATACCTGTATAATTCTGTCCAACTACTTATCCAGGAATTAAGATAGCCATTATAGTGAATGGGAACAATATTTCCTCCCTGCCAGACAGGGATCCGCGCCTGGCAGGGAGGCAGTCTCCTACCTGCGCACCTCATCAAGTTCCAGCACTTCAACTTGTCCCAGTTCCTTCAGTTGCTCCATGTCAAATCGGCTGGTGTCGCCATAGATGGTGATCACATAGGGCTGGCCCTGAATGGCCTTTTGATAAAAGGCCTGGATGTCCTCCATCGTCATGTCGGCGTAGGCCTCATAGGCGGCTTCGTTTGGATCGGTATCAAACCCCTGCCGCTGATATGTGCGGATGCGGTCGATGACGGCCCGGAAGTCGGGATAAGCGGTGACTACCTTCATTTGCAGGCTGCTGCGCAGGTCGTCCATGCGCTCGGGCTTGAGGGGCATATCAGTCACCAGGCCATGCATGACCTCAATGGCGTCCAGCGTCTTGTCCGCCTGACAGCCGATGTAGCCGATCATGCGACCTGATTCTCCCGCCATAACAGGCTGGTTATAGCTTGCCCCTGCTGAATAGGCCAGAGAGCGGTATTCGCGAATTTCCTGCAAAACCAGTCCCGAAAAGCCACCTCCAAAGTATTCGTTGAAGGCCTGCACCTGTGGATAATCCGCCGGGGTCATCTCCACACCGGGAATAAAGAAATACACATGGCTTTGAACGGCCTTTTTGTCGTCAATGACCATGATACGGGGGCTACTGGGCTGCTGCTCGGGAATGAGCTGGAAGGGCTCAGCCTGCCCGTCTTCCGCAAGGGGCAGTTTGTCCAGTAGCAGCGTCTCGAGGTCCGCCACGGCAGTATTGCCTTCAAAGGTGATCTCCGCCTGATACTGCTCCGTCAGGGCCTTGAACTTCCCCAGTAGTTCCCCTGCTGAAGTTTCCTTGACATCGTCCAGACTGGGGCGGGTAAGGAAGGGGGAACGATCCCCATAAATCGCATAGTTGACCAGGGTGCGGCCCATCGTGCTGGGGCTTTCTTGCTCCAGTTTACGCTCGGTCTTGATCTGGTCATGCAGCAGGTCCATGACCTTGGGCTGTGGAACTGGAGCTTTCAGCCATTTCCCCAATAGCTCAAGCACTTGTTCCAGGTTCTCTTCCTGCCCAGAGAGGTTCACCACAAACGTATTGTTACCCACAGCTATGGAATAGCTACATCCCAGGCTGGCAAAACGTTGCTTGAGTTCTTCCAGGTCCATTTCGTCTGTACCCGAATAATCCAGCACATTGCCCACCAGCGGGAGTGCCGGATCAGTCAGTTGTCCTTTTTGCCAGCGAATGGAGAGAGTAAAAATGTCGTTGAGGGGATTTTCATTGACCCACAGCTCATGGCCGCCGGGGAGGGTGGCGCGTTGCACATCGGCTTCGAAGTCCAGAAAACGAGGCGCAAAAGGCTGGCTCTGCATGGCTTCGAATTGTGCGGCGTAGGCCGAGCTGCCATTCTGATCGGTGGTCACTGGCTCAAATGGCGGTTTGTCGAGCTTGGGTGGCTTCCCAAATCCCGTCCGGGAAATGATCTCTACCCGATTCTCGCCCAGGTAGCGATGGGCTACGGCTGCGACGTCCTCCATGCTGACTTCCTCCATGCGATCCGGATAGCTGAGATATTCTTCCCAGGTCATGCCCTGGGCAAAAGCCCAGCCGATGGTGCGCCCCCGAGCGTCCAGATCTTCCAGGCTGCGCTGAAAGTCTGCCGAAAGCGCGTTCTTCGCCGCCAAAAACAGGGTCTCAGGAATATTGCCAGCCTTTACCTCGTCGATGATGTTCAGCACCTTCTTTTTCACTCCGCCCAGCGGCTGCACGATGGGCTTGGGCACCAGGATCAGGTTAAATCCTCCGGCATCGAGGTAGCGGTCTCCAAAGCCAAAGGCATACATCACATCTCCATTTAGCTGCAACTGGTTGAGCATACCTGTTTCCTCCTCATTGAACAGCAGGTATTCACAGAGGTCCATGGCCAATCGGTCAGGATGACCCATCGGAACGGTTTGCCAGCTCAACGTGCCTACTTTGATCGGCGTGATGCGCACCTTTTCGACCACTTTGCCTTCGATGGGCTGTAGTTCTGGCAGATCCAGCTCTGGCACCGGGCGTGCTTCCCAGGCCCCGAAGCGGGATTCGATCATGGGCTTGACGCCCTCCGCATCAAAGTTGCCCGACAGGATCAGGGCCATGTTGCCGGGGACGTAGTTTTTCTCAAAAAACTCATACATCCGAATCAGCGAAGGCTTTTTCAGGTGCTCTACGGTTCCCAGAACGGACCATTGTCCATAGGGAAGATTGGGGTACAACTGGGAAGTTATTTGCTCCACAAATTTCCGCTCGATGTTGTCCATGGCGCGGTTTTTTTCCTCATAGACTACCTCCAACTCTGACTGAAACGACCGAAATACCGGATCGTCAAAGCGTGTGGAATAGAGGTCCAGCCAGCGCTCGATCTCATGGGCTGGGAAGGAGTTGTGGTAAAAGGTCATCTCATAGTTGGTGAAGGCATTGATACCGGTGCCTCCGATGCTGCGCAGCAGCCGATCAAACTCATTGGGCAAGCCATATTCCGAGGCTGCTTTGGCCTGCTCATTGATCTGCTGCTGTAGCTGGGCCTGTTGGGTGGGGTCTTCTGTCTGGGCGAGTTGCTCGTACAGGCTGTTGATGGAATCGAGGTGAGGCCGCTCGGCTTCGTAATCCATGGTGCCCATGGTTTGGGTGCCCTTGAACAGCAGGTGCTCCAGGTAGTGGGCCATGCCGGTAGCTTCTGGCGACTCGTGTTTGGCCCCGGCTTTCACCATCACAGCTCCAAACACACGGCTGGCGGTAGGATCAGGGTTGAGGAGTACGGTCAGTCCGTTGTCCAGTTGGTAGGACTCAACTTCCAGCGCATGGTTGGTTTGGGCAAAGGTAAAGCAACCGCATATCAAGGCGGCCAGCAGGCTGAGATAGGATTTCATGAGATAGGATTGTCCGGTTTGGTAAATTTTTGTTGATTAAGATACCATTTCTTTCCAGATCTTTCTGAGATAGCCCTTTTCTCCTTTGCCATGGTACCTCGCGCTGACATGCAGCGATACGTAGATCGCATCAATGAGCAACTGCCCGTCCACGCCTTGTGGGATGGGTACTACATCCGCATGTTTAAGCGAAAAAACCTGGTCATCGGTGGCAGTCAGGACTGGATCTACTTCCACAACGTGGACCTGATCTTTAAAAAGGTGATCTTCTTCAACCTGCCCTCTGATTGGCGCGACACCGCCATCGAAGGCGAAGACCTGTTCAGGCTAAGTGACGAGGATGAATTTCGGCTTCACCACCCCGACTTTGACATACAAGATCGGCACGTATTTGCCATCGACCTCCACTATGATTTTAAGGGGGAGTACCAAAAGCACACCTTCTTCATCGTGGCAGCGAATGTCTTCTATGAGCGCTTGCAGGACCCGGTCGGCGACGGAATGATTCATTATGAAGATCCGATGGGAAGAGTGGGATTTCTCTGCAAGGAAAATCGGGTGAGGTGAGGGGCCTGATTGAATGTCAAATTACCCAGTAAGATTGGACAGACGCCTACTGGGCCGCTAGCGCGGGTTGAGATAGCAGCACCGTTATGGGCTATCAGGCCGATGTGCATGCCCATAGCGACTACTATCTGGCAGTTTATCCCGCGAAGCGGGAGGATGGTGATGGAAGAGCGCACTGGGAGTGCGGAGGGGTATCGTTTTGGGTTTCAAGGGCAGGAGACCGATGATGAGGTCTATGGCTCTGAGAATGCCGTCTTTTTCAAGTACCGTGTGCATGATGCACGGATTGGGAGGTTCTTGTCGATTGATCCGCTGGCTCCGGAGTATCCGTTTTATAGTCCGTATGCCTTCTCTGGGAATCGGGTGGTTGATGGGGTGGAGTTAGAGGGGTTGGAAATGTACCGAGTGAGGTCACCTTGATGGGCGGCTCGATTATATAATATGGCTTTATCTGGGGCTACGGAGGAGCAATTAATGGGAAAAGTAGAATATGCGAGGAGAGCATGTCTATCAATGCATCCAGGAGACAGCGCTGAGGCAAAGAGGTACCTTCGAGAGACAGTAGCTTACTCAGGCGAGCTTGTCGAGAGGAGGGAGAGTGAGTATGGTGATTTTGTGATTTACGGAACTAGGCCAACTCCAGAAGGGCCAGAAACATTTACGATTATTGCCCGATTTGGCCCCAGGCCATTCGAAGATGGTAACTCACCTGTTGATAATATTGAAGATCAATTTAGTTGGGATAATTTTTGGGGTCCGGGTGTTTAGGGGGCCTTTACACTGGGGAGTACTTCAGCACTAAAAGTCATTAGTTTATTAAATTCCGAACGATCCTCAATCATGAAAGCATTAAAGGCTGCTGATCAAACCCAAAAAAATAGTACAGAAAATGAAGATGAATAGACTTTTTAAGGGTAAGTCACAAACTTTGGGACTATGGATCCCAATGTTTATTGGAGGCGTTCTAAGCTATGTCACCTCTATTAACAAAGCTGGTATAGTTAATTGGGAAAAGATGGGTTATCTAATTTTGCTCACTGTAATTATACAGTATCTATTTCTTGCGTGGGCTTTCTTTAAATATGAAATATATGAAGACAAAATTGTGATTAAGTTCCCTTTCCGAGTTAGCAGCCTTGATAAAGTTATTTATTTAGAATCCATTAAGATTATAAGCTATGAGGATAGTGTAGGAGGCTCTGGCTATGATGCAACAAGTACTGTAAAAGTCTATTACATACAAGAGGGGAAGGCTAATAAGCTAAATCTTCCGTTACACGATTGGAAGAAAAGGGATGTGGCTGAGGTTCTTTCCATTTTTAAGAAATTCAATGTCCCACTCAAAATTAATTCTAGGCATAAACACATTATGCAAATCAAGGGCTAGAAATCCCCTGCTCCCCCGGACTTCCCAATAACAAAATGCTGAGTCGGATTTCGTGGCCGTGTGCAGGCCTGTGCGTAATCCGACTCGGTATTTTCCCCAGCGCCCCATCAACCCATGCAACCCTCAACCTCACATACTTCCATTCCATGAAGCATCTGACCTTCCTGTTGCTGCCAGGCCTGTGGGCTTTTCATCCCGCTCAGGTCGATAGCGTCTCGGCTTGTGATAGTCTGGAGGCCGATTTCACCTGCTTTTCTGCTTAAATTGGCCAAAATGCCGGAATTATGCTGAAAGTTCTTGAGTTGGTTTGTCAACAGTTGGAAGCCCTGAGAATTCCCTATATGATTTCGGGAAGCATAGCCTTTTAATGTGTACACCATATCTCGGCCCTGCAGGTGGACAATATCCATCACATGGAATCATGTCTCCCGTTGGTGGAGATGATACCGCACCAACAAACAGCGAGTTCGAGTCTATGATGCAAAATGTATCGGGAACGCTAAAGCTAATAGAATAAAAATGAAAAAAATCTCATTGCTTGTATTATCCCTATCCAGCTTCTCGCTTGCCGCACAGGAGGTTTTGCTGGAAGGTTTCTTTGTTCAAGAGGTTAAGTTTCTGTCAAAAGAAGAATACCTCCCTGAAGGGAATCAAGATTACTATCTTATTCCCCAATTCGGATTAAGATTCACAAATTCCGTTGACCAATTAGATTCCTTAACGGAACTGTTTCAAAGAAATGATTCCATACTGTACCTATATCGAGCAGGATTTACTCCGCTATGTTTTGATCTTAATGACTCTGTGAATTTGTCTATGAACTATGGACTTAAAGATTTCTTAGAAAACTATGCCCCCTTTGAAGAACTTGTGGAACATAATACCATGGTTATGGATCATAAGACTTACGACTATTTGAAAGACAAAAAAAGTTATTTCATATTTTATGGATCTTTAATGGCTGTAAGATTGGCAAATAAGGATTGTAAGGGCGTAAGTTCATGGGATAAATTCTTCTATGGTAGGGCAAATTTCTTTGTCTTAGACTCCTCCTTAAATCGCATAAACGTTCTATTTTGGAGTTTTCTTTAACTGGCCTTTTCTGTCCCTACTCGCGCCCGGAGTCCTCTCCCGCTCCTCTGGATTTCTCCCCGCTCCCCAGGACTTCCCTTTCAAAATGCTGAGTCGGATTTCGTGGCCGTGTGCAAGCCTGAAGCGTAATCCGACTCGGTATTTTCCACTGCTGCTGCGGCCTCAGACCGCCCCAAAACCCATTCCCCCCTTTGCAAAAGGGGGGTGGCATTTCGCCCGGCGAAATGTCGGGGGGATTCGATGACATAGCGGGTGCGGAGCCCCGAAGACTAGCCCAGATCGACGTTCCGCCACAGGCGGATGCACAAGCATAGGAGTCCTCGATCAACCCTTTTCTTACCACTCCCACGGGTCATCCTGAGGAGCGACCGTAGGAAGCGACGAAGGAACTTGCAGGCGGCACTTTCCCACGCTGCTTGCTCAAGTGCTCCGCTGGAAAGTGCAGTGGTTAAGGTCCTTCACCTCTCCGCTATGCTGCGAGGTTCAGGATGACTTTGGGGATATTAAGAATGCAGCCCTCTTACTTGCTGCGCGGTTTTAACCCGCAGCAAGGGGGTGTCATCAGATCCCCCCGCTTTTCGCCACGGGCGAAAACCACCCCCCTTCTCTGCTGCGCGCCGAAGGGGGGAAAGTTTCTGCTGCGGCCCCTGACCGCCCCAAAACCCATTCCCACCTTGGCAAAAGGGGGGGGGCATTTCGCCCAGCGAAATGTCGGGGGGATTCGATGACATGGCGGGTGCGGAGACCCGAAGACTAGCAGGATCGAGGATCGGAGTCCTTGATCAGCCTTTTTCCTTACCACTCCCACGGGGTCATCCAGAGGCGGAACGACGAAGGACCTCACAGGCATCATTTTCCCACATAGCACTGGATCGGGTAACGCTGGAAAGTGCTACTGTTAAGGTCCTTCACCTCTCCGCTATGCTGCGAGGTTCAGGATGACTTTGGGGATATTGTAGAAGGCAGCCCTCTTACTTGCTGCGCGGTTTTAACCCGCAGCAAGGGGGTTTCCTCAGATCCCCCCGCTTTTCGCCACAGGCGCCCCCCCCTTCTCTGCTGCGCGCCGAAGGGGGAAAAGTTGCTGCTTCGGCCCCAGGCCGCCCCCAAACCCATTCTCCCCTTAGCAAAAGGGGGGTGGCATTTCGCCCAGCGAAATGTCGGGGGGATTCGATGACATGGCGGGTGCGGAGACCCGAATACTCGCAGGGTCGAGGATCGGAGTCCTCGATCAACCGTTTCCTTACCATGTAGCCTTCCCCCTTGCCGCTACCACAATTTAGTAGAAAGCGTTATAATGAATT
>CAYFIR010000060.1:0-38155 GCA_964343195.1 uncultured Bacteroidia bacterium
AAAGGCAAATCTGGACTCTCAGAGGCCCTTTTGATAGGTCGAAACTAATGACTAGCGTTAGTTCATGCACAGACCAGGAAAACCATGCTCCTCACATACATCATTGACCCTCAGGCTCGCTGCGCTTTGAATCACAGCCTGTAGCGCCCGTTCGTCTACAGGGATCGTAGATTTGAATACCTCATTGGGCAGCAGGGTTTTAGGATCGTGGTTGATGATGTGAAACACTCCGGTGGAGTCTTCAGGAGCATTTCGACGATTAAGTTCATAGTACATCACGGGTCGATGCAGGTGAATCGTCTGAATATGAGTCTGGAAAATGCCGTATCGATATTGATAGCTTATCGACTTTCGGTTAATGACCACATATTCCTCTCCGAAAAGATGCCAAAGGGTGTAGCGGCCCAACGTAAGTCCCCAAATTATGAGACTTACCAAAAAGCCAACTAAAATTTCCCCACTACTTCGTTCTTGGCCTAATAATTGTACTAGAATTACCCAGGTGGCAATAAATGCCAGGTTACCCAGGACTAGCATCCAGGTCCTGGTAGGGTTGTCGGGTCTACGTTTGAGCATCACATGCAGATTGATGCCAACACGATTTATCTCACACAGGCTGCGCATACCGTGGTTTTGTGGTAGGGTGAAAATAGGTTACAAAAGCAGGACGGCTACTAAGCTAACGTTTTAGAGCTTTCTAACGTTATGTCGCCGCAACCTTAATTTTCAGAAAAAAAATCCAATTTTTCCTTGACGGTCAGCGCAATCCTCTATCGGGGCATGTGGTCGCATTTGCTATCTCCCTGATTATGAGAGAGATCCGGATATAGCTCTGCCTTAATTTCTATCCCATTCTGGAGATTTGTTGCCTTACTTCTGGGTAAAAGCTGCACTCCAAGCAGAAACCAGGCAATCAGACACAATAGAGAAAGCAGGGAAGTCAGACGCCAAAACCGGGTTTGAGCAGCCGATGGCATCTTTTCCGGAAACTGTTTTATGGGATAGAGCATTTCAGCGGGATGAAGGATTGATTCTTTACGAAAATAATCCTTATCCCCATCGACCTGATTCTGCGCAGGTCCCAGGTATTACACATGTAAGTTTTTTGAATTTACTGCTTAACCAGTTTTTGGGTCAAAAACCCCGTATTGGTCTCCAATAGCAGATAATAGACTCCTGTGGGATACGACTCCAGCGAAATTCGGTATCCTGGCGTCAGATTGGGTACGTAAGTTTCTTCGAAAAGGAGCCTTCCATCAGGAGCAACAAGCCCAATTTTCCGAACCTCGTAGTTTTCCTGCGACCATCTTACATTGACGAAATCCTCCACAGGCTGTGGATAGACCGTTACATCTACCTGGGCATTAAATGTTTGAGGACGGAAGGACAGAGTGTCCAACTGGGCAATGAGCCAGACATCGGGATCAAACTTTATCGTGTCAATTACCCGACTAATGGGAACCGCAAATCGCTGTGTGGATTGCTGATGGTTGAGGTAAACGACCTGGGAATCTCCTTCGGGAAAATACACGCCAATTGGCACCCTGCTTTCGAAAAACTCTACGGAGGGGTGAGAGCTGCGTTGAGTGAGGCGAATGAGCAGAGAGTCAGCAGTTTGCTCGGCATCAACCTCATAAATCGGATGGCCTTCTCCATATATCCAGTCAGCAAAAAACTCGGTGAGGCTTGTATCTGATGTGGTCTCAAAATGCCGTTGCAGGTTCTCCGTTTTCGCATAGCCATTGCGAAGTTCGGGGTCACTGAAATAGTTGCGTAATCCTGCAATCAACGCCTGGTCTCCGATGACACCCCGTAACACATGAATCACCATCGCTCCCTTTCGATAGGATAAGCGACCACTAAAAACCCGGGAAACATTCATCGTATCCTCAGCGGGGACATAAACACTCCCGCCTGGCTCCCGAATGATGCGTTCCACATTGCCAGAGTTAAAAACGTGCCAGTACCTACCCTCAAACAAATACTGGTAAGTCCATCCAGTCAAAAAATCCGTGAGCCCTTCATTCACCCAGATGTCTTGCCAACTGCCGCAGGTCACCAGATCACCGGCCCAGGAGTGTGCCAGTTCATGCCCCACCAGTGCCCAGTCAAAGTTATACATGAAGGACATGGTCTGATGCTCCATTCCACCCGGCCATCCAAACTGAGCGTGCCCATACAGTTCGTCCGAAAATGGATACGGAATCAGCAGCGTATCAAATATCTGCATGAAATCTACCGCCCGGCGGGACTGCCATTTATACACTGCGGTATCCTCAGGATACAGGTAGTTGACGACCGGAATGGAGTCTCCGTCCCGAACATAGTAATGGGTAACCTTCTCATACTGAGTTACAGCAATGGCTACGAGATACGCAGCGATGGGATGCCGATGCCTAAAATGAAAGGTTGTCGCATCTCCGGTAGTCACTTCGCTCGTTAGCAGTCCATTCCCAACCCCGGTGTAGCCATTAGGCACACTCAGGTAAATGTCAATGGAGTCGATTTTGTCATTCAGCGTTTGCTTGCATGGCCACCAGTCCCTGGCTCCATAGGGCTGAGAGAGCGTCCATACAATCGGAATGCCCTCATGCTCATCCTGCTCAAATGATCGCCCTCCGTCGGGTGGTGCGCCCTCATATTCAATAGAGATGGAATCGAGCTGATTTTCAGCGAGAGGGTCAGGGAAGAAAATGGCCAGCCAGTCTCCTGGACTGTGCTCAAACGAGATGGGCCGACCACGATAACGAACTGCATTCACCGTCAGAGAATCACTCAATTCCATAAAGATCGTCTGCACAGCCGACTCCGTTGGCACAAAATAGCTGGTGACAGTCCCTTCGATGTAATGCACCTTGGGGTTAATGAACCATTCCATTCGGTGGTACTTCAGATCATAATTGCTCATGGCGTTGGTACTGCGCGTCCCCGATGAGGAAAGCGTCGGATGCTGGTGCTGCTCCGATTCTACCAGCTTGCAGATAAAATCAGGATCGATGGGAGACTGGGCTGACAAAGTGGAGATAAGCAGCACTGTCGCCAGAAAAAGCCAAATTTGTTTTATAGGAAGCATACAGCCAGTTGTAAGTAGATGCTATTCATACAACTCAATTACAGATCAATAGGTTGGCACAGGTTTTCTCCTATTCGGATTCTTACGATCCGGTTAAGGCTGGTCTGGCCCTGAGGAACTGTTTATTACCCTAAATTATGAATTTTCAGCGGTTTGAGGCAGGCAGGCTTTTTCTTATCTTTGCCGTCCTGTTAATCCGATGCTTATGGATATCTCGGTCGTGGTACCGCTGTTCAATGAAGAAGAATCCCTGCCCAAACTCATGGGCTGGATCGATAAGGTCATGCAAGCCCATAAATTTGACTACGAAGTCATCATGGTGGACGATGGCAGTCGTGACCGATCGTGGGAGGTAGTTAACGAACTGGGACAGCAGTATCCCTCTCTGGTTGGCATTCAGTTCCAGCGAAACTACGGCAAAAGCGCAGCCCTGCAAACCGGCTTTGAACGGGCCCGTGGCAAGGTAGTCATCACGATGGACGCCGACCTGCAGGATAGCCCGGATGAGGTACCGGAGTTGTACCGCATGATCACCGAGGAAGGATATGACCTCGTGTCCGGCTGGAAAAAGAAGCGCTACGATCCGATCTCCAAAACCATTCCTTCCAAATTCTTCAATGCGGTGACCCGAATGGTGTCAGGCCTCAAGCTACACGACTTCAATTGCGGGTTGAAAGCCTATCGCATTCAGGTCATTCGCTGCATCGAGGTATATGGTGAGATGCACCGATATGTGCCGCTGCTGGCCAAGTGGGCCGGTTTTAGCAAAATCGGGGAGAAAGTAGTGGAGCACCGCGCAAGGGAATTTGGCACCACCAAGTTTGGACTCAACCGCTTCATCAATGGCTTCCTCGACCTGATCTCCATCGTGGTCGTGCAGAAGTACTTCAAAAAGCCCATGCACTTTTTTGGCACCTGGGGAGCAATTGCAACCCTATTGGGGGCCGCCGATCTGATCTACCTCGCCTTCATCAAACTCGTGCAGGGCGTAGGACTCGCTGACCGCACACCAGCCATGATTTTTGGAGCCGTCATGTTCATCTCAGGCATTATGCTGTTTAGCACAGGCCTACTCGCCGAAATGATTAGCAGAAATTCTCCTTTCAAGAATACCTATCTTGTTTCAGACCGAATGGATCCACAGCTTGGAACTCAACCCATTCGACCTGACCGACTAACCGAAAATAAGGACTAACATATCATGAAATATCACCTCGTCTCTGGTGGCTGTGGCTTTGTAGGCCGCAACATTGTCAAATACCTGATCCGCAATACCGCAGATCGCGTCATCGTAGTGGATGACCTTTCAGTAGGAATGCCTCCCATAGAGTGGCCTATGCCCGAAGGAGGTACCTGGATGGGAGGTAGCCCAAAACGTACGGTGGATAATGTAGAATTCTGGGGTGAGGACGAGCGAATGATCTATTACAATGGGGACTTTCGCACCTTTTTGCGAAACCTCATGGAAAACGGTAACTGGCTGAACGAAGCCTATGGCCTCGGCGACTTTGAGCGTTTCTCCGATGTATTTCACTTTGCCGCCATTGTAGGGGGACGTGCAAAAATCGACGGTGACCCCATGATGGTCGCCCTGGACCTGAGCATCGACGCAGAATTCTTTTACTGGGCGGTACGGCATAAGCCCGACCGTGTGATGTTCCCATCATCCAGTGCAGCTTATCCGGTCAACCTCCAGGGAGAAGGAGACTATGTAGCTCTCAAGGAGTCTGACATCGACTTTGTGGGAGGGAATCTCGGTCAGCCCGATATGACCTACGGATGGTCCAAGCTCACCGGTGAGTACCTGGCGCGTATCGCTGCCAAATACTATGACCTACACGTAGCCTGTGTCCGACCATTTAGCGGGTACGGTGAAGACCAGGATATGTCCTATCCCATTCCTGCCATCGCTGCCCGTGCAGCTGGTATGGAAGATCCCTTTGAGGTATGGGGGACTGGCAAACAGGGGCGAGACTTTGTCCACATTGACGACTGTGTAGACGCGATCATGTTTGCACTGGACAATATCAAGGACGGTAGCGCGATGAACATCGGCTCCGGTCACATCACCTCCTTCCTCGAGATCATCGACCTCTTTACGGAGTTTGCCGGTTATCAACCCGAAATCAAGCCACTCCTTCACAAGCCAGTCGGGGTACACGCTCGCCACGCTGACATGGACTATGTCTTCAACACCCTTGGCTGGAAACCCAGTATTTCCCTGCGCGAAGGTATGAAGCGTGTCTATGATGCCTCAGTGAAGAATTTGGCAAAATAGTTCGATGTTCACCTGTGAAGGTTCGTAGCTTAGGGATGGAAACCCTGATGAGGTGTTGATTCTGTCAATTACGAACCATGAACTATCAATTACCCCGACATCCCTGGTCTGTCACTCCTAAAGAGGCCATTGCCATACAGCAGGGACTGAGGGAGCTCGTTAAGCTATCATCTCTTAAATCGGCACCTCGCTGGATCGCAGGTGTCGATTTATCTTATGAAATCGGAGGAAAGGAACTCTGGGCAGTCATCGTCGTACTCGATCCCGCGGACCTAAGCATTAAAGGTTGGTCAGGTGTACAGGATGAGATGAGGTTTCCTTACGTTCCGGGACTCCTGTCCTTTCGGGAAATACCTGCTCTGATAAAGGCCTGGGACCAAATGCCGATTAAACCGGACCTGATCATGGCTGATGGTCATGGAATTGCCCACCCACGTCGGGTAGGAATCGCTACCCATTTGGGGCTCATAACCGACACTCCGACAATCGGATGCGGCAAAAACATCCTCGTAGGTCAGCATGCAGATCTCGGGCTGGAAAAGGGCAGCTCCCAACCCCTCATCCATCAGGGAGAAACCGTTGGGTATGCTTTGCGTACCCGAAATAAGGTCAAGCCCATGTATATTTCTCCCGGACACCTGATCGATCTGGGAGAAGCCAGGAAATACGCTATGGCAGCTGTCGGAAAATACCGAATGCCAGAAACCACCCGGCAGGCTCATTTGTTGGTTAATCAATTGCGCCGGGGAGAAATCAAGCCAGGAGTTCAGGGACTTGACTCCAATTAAGCCCCTCCATTCTGTTCACTTTGTTTCTATTGAACCATGTATCATGATACACCTAAGTGTTAACCTTAATAAAGTGGCCCTGATTCGGAATTCACGAGGCCGCAACCTTCCTGATTTGCTTCAGGTAGCTCAGGACTGTGTGAAATACGGGGCCAATGGGATCACCTTACATCCGCGTCCGGACGAGCGCCATGCCCGCAAGCAGGACATTTACGACCTTCAACCTGCCCTATCGGTAGAACTGAATGTTGAAGGCTATCCTTCAGAAGAGTTCCTGCAAATGATCGAAAAGGCCCAGCCTGCACAGTGTACCCTGGTTCCGGACCCGCCGGGAGCCCTGACTTCGGATGCCGGTTGGAATACGAACAAACATGAGGCTTTTCTACGTGATGTGGTGGCTCGCATCAAGGCCGCTGGCGTTCGGGCGTCGATCTTTATCGAAACGGATCTTGCCATGATCGACAAAGCCAGGGAGATTGGGACAGATCGCATCGAACTCTACACCGAGCACTTTGCCAGCCAGTTTGCGATTGGAAACCTTGAGGCTGTTGAACCCTATGCAGCGGCTGGCCGTCATGCCAGGGAGATAGGACTTGGATTAAATGCCGGTCACGATTTGAATTTGGATAACCTGAGCTATTTCGCACAGAAGTTACCGATGCTGGATGAAGTATCCATCGGGCATGCGCTGGTTTGCGATGCACTTTACTTCGGATTGGAAGAAACGATTGGAAAGTACCAGACCTGTCTGGGAAATGGATAACTCAGGCGGAAGCTGTCTCCTCAGAAGTTGAGGGAGTAGGTTCTGGAGATGGGCGTACAGGAATAGCCATGATCACAGTAGTTCCCTTTCCGGACTCGCTGGCCAGTGCCACCTTGCCCCTGTTGCGGTTCATGATGTCCTGAGTGAGTATAAGTCCGATACCGGTTCCAGGCTCTCCGGCAGTTCCCCTTGTGGTGAAAGGCTGGTCCGGATTGAACAGCTTGGCACGGTCATTCGCACTGATGCCCATCCCCTGGTCTTTGACTGTCAGGTTCATGAAAGCTCCGGCAGGGCTGGCTGCGACCTCAATTCTTCCACCTTTATAGCTAAACTTGATCGCGTTCTGAACTATGTTCCTGATGGCAACCTGTATGCACTCCTGGGCAGCATAGATCTGCAGATCCTCTGCCACATTTACTTCAATTTCAACATGCTTGGCATCGGCCTGAAACTGGATTTGATCAATGGCCTGATCTACCTCATCCTTCAAATTCAGATAAGTGGGATTCCACGGTTGGTTATTGAGCTGTCCCTGGGCCCAGAATAGCAGGTTGTCAAACAGGTTCCCGGTATTACGTGCCCGGACCTCCAGTTCTTTGGTCAGCATATCCCGCTCCTTGTCAGAAAGATTGCCTTCATTGACTAAAGACAGGGCATGTTGCAGGAAGTGCAGTGGATATCTGAAGTCATCCCCCAAAATGGTAAACCAGCGGTCTTTTGTCTGGTTGAGGGCTTCTAATTCAGAAGTTTTTTTCTCCAGTTCGCGCTTCTGGCTATTCAATTCATGGTTAGCATATTTTCGAGTCTGATTGTGTCGATAAAGCACCACGATGATTATTGCCAGAAATATCAGCCCAACGATTATTACCCCAACCAAAAGCGTCTGGCTGCGAATGGTTGCATCCTGGGCAGTAATTTGAGCATCCTGCAGTTCCTTCTCTTTGCGAAGTAACTCAAGCTCCTGGCGCGCCTGCTCAGTCTCATATCGATCCTCCACACTTGCAAGACGCTCCCGGATGTTCACATCATAGAGGCTATCACTCAGGGTCACATATAGATCCATATAGGAAAGCGCTCGCCGGGTTTGTCCCTGCTTCTCTGCCAACCTCGCAAGGAGCATATAGGCGGATTTCTCGATTTCTGTTACCCCCGACTGCTGGGCAAACTCCAGCCCTCTTTCATAGGACCTTTCTGCTTCAGAAAGCCGACCCTGTTTCTCTGCCAGGCCACCCAAATTGATATAGGTATAAGCTTTACTGGAAGTTGCCTGGGTCTGATCCGCAATTTCCAGCGACTTCTGATAGTACTGGTAAGCCTCCCGGAGTTGACCCTTCTGCTCAAACATTTCCCCTATTTCACGGTAGGCAGATGAAAGCCTTGGAAGGTCATTTTGACTCTGGTACAGGTTTAGGGCGAGTTGATAATTGATGAGGGCCTTGTCGAGCTGGTCGATTTCGGCCTGCATCATTCCCCTGGCCAGATATCCCCCTGCCATTGCCAGGGTATCTCCCAGTTCCTGGGTGGCCATAAGAGACTGCTGGTTGTACTCAAGAGCCCTTTCAATATCCCCCTGGTAATAATAGACTCCAGCAATGTTATTTAGATTTCCAGCTCTACCGCGAGTATCACCTTCGGCCTTCTGTATATTCAGAGCAGTAAGGTATCGCTCAAGTGCCTGGGTATAGTTCCCCCTTACAGCATTTACTACGCCAAGCAGTTGGTGGCCAAAAGCAAGGCCACGTGGATAATTCAAATCCCGGGAAATCTCCAGAATTTCTTCTGAATAAGTCTCGGTTTCTTCAATGTCGATGGTATAGTACGAATAGGCAAGGGTTCGCAATAATAAAACCCGATGAGTGTCGGGTTCAGGATGATCCTGAACCAGCTGAAGCAGGCTGTCTACCTGGGCAATCTGCCCCCGGGTAGTGGTTGGAGAAACCACCAGCAAACTTAGCACTATCAGGATGAGACCCAGTCGGTTCATATTACTAGGGATAGGACGTCCGAGCAGAAAAAATATTACTTCGATTCAGGAAAAAGTGACAATACAAACTACTTATCAAGACGCATTATTGATGAGCTAGTTTAACTGACACTCAAAGATCTGCCCGATGTCTATGCCGAAAAACCTCGTTTATTGAATACCTGTTACAGGAAAACCAGTAGAAATTTTTAACAATCTGAATATACAAAAATTCCCAACAGAGATGATTCAATATACAGAATTGTCGCAGTCTAAACATAAAATTTAACAGACCGAACACCTCATCTGCACGAAACATCAAGACTCCCCTGGGAAAAGGAGGTAAAAACCCAAATATTAGACAATTCGAATATTCAACAATCAGGCCAATGCATTCGATAGACAAACAGATTGAACAGAAAGTCCAGGGGTGACCGATTGAAATCGGCTCGGATAGATGGGGATACTTTCATGCCCTTGGCCTAACTTCGCAGCCAAAAGTGCTTCTTCCCATGTCCTTCCTCCGAAAGCTATATTATTCCCTCCCCCCACGTAGCCGTCGACTCGCTCGCCGAATGGTGTATTTCCCCATGGATCTGCTGGACCGAATCCAGGGGAAAAACGAGGGATATCCTCCCCGAGGACGGGTTTTTACGGGGTTAGGAGATTTTAGGGCGACGGGGGACCGTTTTCTCAAGTATTTCATTGATCTCGGGGCTCTACCTCCCAATGGAAGCGTGCTCGATATAGGAAGTGGCATAGGCAGGATGGCCATCCCATTGAGTAAATACCTGAACGATCAGGGCCGTTACGAGGGATTTGACCCGGTAGCCGAAGGAATAGAGTGGTGTCGCCGGCACATCAGCCGTCAGCATCCACAGTTTACTTTTACGCTGGTGGACCTCGAAAACGACCTCTACACCAGTACAGGTGCCTCAGCTACACAGTTTCGGTTTCCCTATGATGCCAATCAGTTTGACCTCGCCATTCTGACTTCGGTCTTCACCCATATGCTGCCCGAAGAGGTAGAAAATTACCTCAGCGAAATCCAGCGCACCCTGAAGCCTGGTGGGCGATGCCTGGCGACCTTTTTTATCCTGAATGAAGAGGCCCGACAGCAGATGGCTGACCACCCGGGCAACTTTCAGTTCCCTTATGACCGTGGGCACTATCGCCTACTCGACGACAAGGTTCAGGCGGCCAATGTAGCTTTTGAAGAGCAATACCTCCGGGAACAATATGCTCAGCGGGGCCTGAAACTCGTCGCTACCCACTACGGATTCTGGCCCGGCCGTCCCAAAGTCCAATGCCTGGAGTTTCAGGATATTGTGATCCTGGAAAAGGAGTAGCAACAGGGCAATAGCCTTTAGCTCTGCGAACTCACTCACTGGATACGCTTCCCCTGAGTGGTGAAGGAAAGTCCCTGCTGTCCATAGGTGGAGATCATGACAGCCTCAAACAGTGGTTCGCTGCTCTCAACAGGTATTTGCCAGTCAAAAAGGAAATTGGCCCCTGAGCCTCCTGTCTGATCCGCCTGATCGATGACAATCTCGACCGTCTCCATTGGAGCGAGGTAAATGGATTGATCAAAATAGCTGCGAATAGCCCTGCCCTTCGTATCAAAATACTCTGCCCGATTGATGAAGATGGTATCAGTTATACTGGTATTTCGCATGGAAACGGTCACGGCCAGGTCATGTGTGCTTTGCTCATTGTGGCTGTAGATTTCGGAGTAAACAGACAGGTAGGTAATCCCGGACTCCAGGGAATCCGGCAGAGGTTGCGAGGCCATACGCTTCTGCCAGTTGACAGGGTCAACGGAGCTCATTTGGGGGCTTTCTTCACATGCCTGAAGCAGAAAAATAGCCGACACCAACAAGGGGATAAAATGGGACTTCATCATGGGGCAACTTAACATACCAATCCTATGCGATGATACTCAATTGTCCGCAGATAGTTGCCCCCCTGTGAGCGTTTGTCCATCGAGGGTAAGGGATACCTCCACCCCCATCTGCATCAGGTCATGGAACAGCCTCTGATCATCGACTACTTTTCCCATCAAGTGTAGCCCTGGACCAATTTTCCCATTCCGGTACTGCTGGTAGCATGCCACTACACATTGAGCGGTAAGCTCAAAACCATCCGTAGCAGTAATCTGAAGACATATTTCTCTCGAGGACCGCTGTTTTATTCCTTCGGCTTTGAGTAAAAATTCCACCCGGGGCACCTGAAGGGATGACTTGCGAATGTGCCGAAAAAACAGCCAGCCACAAATCTTTTGACTCAGGGGCTTGCTGATCCGACCCAGCAGCATGCTCAGCGGGAATATAAAGTTGTCGACATAAGGCCCAAACCCTGCGGCATATACCCCGGCATGTTCCAGGCTCAGTTCCTGCTCCAGGCCATGGGTTTCCTCCATGTTCAGCGGATAGCAGGTCCGCTTCCCAAAGTAAACCGGGAACTCAGCTTCAATGGCATCGCGATAGCTTGCCTGCTGCCATTTGCCATCCTTGAGCACCCGGCTGCGGCTTCCCATGGTTTCGTACAGCACTTCATGGGTAGATTCTGGCCTTTCAAACACCGGATCCATGGCCATGAACACCGCTGCCTGCTGGTATCTGTCAAACCATGGGCTGGCATAGCGCATCGCCGGGGCAATGAGCCCTGGGTGAAATCCGCACTGGGTGACGAACCGGAGGCCATGCTCCCTGGCCTCTACCGCAAAGGGGGCCAGCCGATCGATGACATCGCTGCGGACGAGGATATCCATCAGGTCGGTTTGGGTAGCAAGAGCAGCCCTCGCGACCCTGTCCATTTCTTCGGGGATAGTTGCCGCTACGATCGCCAAATCGACCTCCAACAAAGCCATCCTCAGAGCGTCCGGGTCCGTCGCGTCCAATGCGATGGCCTCTACGTCACCCCCATCAAACTCTTGCCGAAAGGCCCTTTTCCACTTACCTGCTTTTTCCGAGCTGCGGCCAGCGATGGTGATGGTACAGTCCTGATGTCTCAGGAGAGATCGGCAGAGGGCCCTGCCCACTCCTCCGTACCCCCCAATGATCAAGATGCGCTTTTTCATACGAGCTGAGGTTTGACGTGATTAAGTCCCGATGGATGGGTACTGCTTCGGGAATATCGCCATAAAATCTGGCCTGGGGAGAGACTTTTGGGGCGGTGGAACATGACCTGGTGCAGCCCTGGGAATACACGCAACTCCTTCCGGGCCATGCTGTCTTTGCAACAACTCCATCTCCCCCAAACCCACAAACATTATGGCGCATTCATCAACTACATTTGTCAAAAAAGCCCTGTTATGTGGGCTGATGGTCCTGGCATTCGGCACTTCAGCAATGGCGCAGAAGGAAATCGGGGTGGGCGTAGTATTTGGCACTCAGTCAGACGATATAGGTGTGTCTATGCGGATGAGGTTGCCATTGCCCTGGTGGCACGACCTCTATGTGGTGCCCAGCGTAGATCTCCTTGAATTTGGCAAGAATCAGTATTTCGTGGCCCTTAACTGCGAGGCTCAGGCAGACTTTGCCATCACGCCCGCGTTTTCGGTATATCCGGCGGCGGGGATGACACTGGGTATTCGCGACCGATATACCACCACGCAGGCCGAAGACAATGTCCAGATCGGATTTAACCTGGGCGGTGGCGCCAGATACGACCTGACTCCTCGCCTGACAGGGATCGGCGAATTAAAGGCATCAGTAGGTGGCTTTGAGCAACTGCTGCTAACGGTGGGGGTGATGGTGGATATCTGATCAAGTAAGTTGCGATTTTTACCTTCAGGGCCTAATTTAACTGTCTGCCCAGCTGTCTATGTTCCACTTTTTGCTGGGAAAACAGAGGGTACCCCAATGGCAAAAATCAAAGAGAAGAAGATCCCCTACGAAGTTGACAAAGGGCTCAGGCGTTACCTCAAGGCCTATGGCCGGGAGATGAAGCTGCCCATTCTGTACTCTGACCTTTTGAGATACACTGAGAGTGTTTCGATTTATGACAAGTATGGTCAGGATACCCTGTGGATTTCGCTTCTCTATTCGCAGAGCGACCTGAATAACATCAATGAAGCCCTCAAACAGATCTATGCCATCCTCCGTGCCAACGGGGACATGACCGTGATGCAGCACCTCTATGTGGATCGGATAGATCTGTGCCTCTACGGGAACTCCAATCCTTTCAGGATCAGGATTGTAAACAAGATCAACGACAACTTCGACTACTTTTACGTCAAAAACGCCGATGCTTCCCGGATCTATGGCCTGGAACTGGAGCACCTCCTGTCTCCCAATCGCATCAGCTATGTCGTGGACCGTAGTACCCTGATCGAGGAACATATCGCGGGCATCCCCGGAGAGGAATTTATCACGCAGTACCTCAAGCCCGGACGGGTGGAAAACGAGATTCGCCTTGCCAAGGAGTTTGTCAAATTCAACGAGCGGTGTTTCGTACGTCTTCTGGGTGACATGCACTCAAGCAACTATGTGATTGAGATCATGCCGGACTTCGAAGACATCCATTACCGGATACGTGCCATTGACTTTGACCAGCAGAGCTATGAGCCCCGGAAAAGCATTTACCTGCCCCAGTATTTCAAGCAAAATCAGCCCATCATCGACATCGGGCTGAAGCACATGACTCCCGAGACTGCTGCGCAGTACCAAAAGGAAGAAAGGGCCATGATTGCCAGCCGTATTCGGTATAGCAGCAGGCAGATCAGTGACCTGATGAAATTCATGGTCAAGTCTCAGTTGTCCAAAGAGGAGTATGTGCAACGCCTCAAATCAGAGCTGGCTGAGCATTACGGAATCAATCGATTTAACCGGTGTAGCACCATGGGCGAAATCGTCAAATACAGCCTTGAGCTACTCATCGACCATAATTAAGCTGGGGAATACCGCCTCTGTGTGGGCTCGGATGGGGACCTGCGGCAATTGATTTGCTGGCATGACTCATCCCGAATTTCCCCTCTCCCACGAAATCATCGTTTGGGCTATTCGTCTACCTCTTCGTCGGATTTTATTCGTCCGCCATTGGGTAGTTCGATGGTAAAGGTAGTCCCCTCGCCGATGGTTGAGACTACAGAGATCTCTCCCTGCAACTTGCTGATTGCCTCATTCACAATATAGAGGCCGATGCCTGAACCCTGGCTGTACTGGTTCCCACGGTAGAACATCTCAAATATTCTAGGGAGATGCTCATCGGCGATTCCCTGCCCGTTATCGCCAAACCGGAGGCTTACGCCATCTGCGTGATGCCTGATAACGATGGCAACCTGGTTCAGGGCCTTTGAGGTATCCCGGTACCGGATGCTATTAGAAAGCAGGTTGTTGAAGACCATTTTTAGACGGACCGGGTCTGAGATGAATACTCCTGAACCAGTGACTTTCAGAGAAATTCTGGTCTGACCTGCTCCCTCCATGTAGCGAAGCTCTTCTTCGCTCTCGGCGATCAACTCCGCAAAATCTATGGGTTCGGATTTTAGCTCAGCCCGTGAATTGCGGGAATAGTGAATGATGTCCTGGATAAAGCCATCCAGCTTGGTGATGGTTTTTTCCATCAGGCCAAAGTAAGCATCCCGATCTGCCTCAGTCTCACTCATTCGGGCCACATTGATGAGTCCCTGAAGCGAAACAAGTGGTGCCCTCAGGTCGTGGGAAGAACTGTATACAAAGCGATCCAGTTCCTGATTGACCTTGGTTAGTTCCACGTTGCGGGCTTCCAGGTCTCTGCGGGCTACTTTCAAAGGAGTCACATCCCGGATCGCTCCATCGTAATAGACTTCCCCATCTTCGCGTACCACCTTGATGCTACTCATCAGGCCCCAGAATGTCGTGTGGTCCTTTCGCTTGAAATGTACCTCTTCGTTGACAAAGAAGGTCTCTTTCTGCATCAGTTCTACGAAATAGTCCCGCTTGCTCTCATCAATATATAGCTCATATGGATCCACATCGTACATCTCCTCTACGGATTTGTACCCAAACATCTCGACAAAGGCTTTATTCACATAAATGATCCTGCCTTTGTTGGTGCGAAAAATACCTTCCTTGATGCTGTGGTTAATGGAAGCCAGCAACTCCTCCTGGGCCTGGCTTTCTTCCAGGGCTGTCTGTTTTTCAGTGATGTCTTTTCCAAAGAAAGACACTCCGGTGATCTCACCGTGGTTCCCCTGGATGGGGTTATAGGAAAATTCAAAGTGTTCCTTTCGGCCTTCATAGTCAAAGGTCCTGAGTATCTTGAAAGACTCGCCATTTCTGGCCCGTTGAAAATCAGGTAGCCAATAGTCGATCACCTTTTGGGAACATACCTCCATCAGGTTGACCCCTACTTCCAGTTCCAGCCCGTACTCCAGCTTTACCCGATCCAGAAATACCTGATTTGCGACCTGTATGGTAAAGTCCTGGTCAACCAGCAGAATGATATCGGAGGTATTTTCTATGAGTGCCTTGAGGTTGGCCTCCTTGATGGCCAGTTCCTCGGTCCGGGATTTAACCTCTTTTTCCAGATCGGTATTCAGTCGCCGGAATTTTTTGACTATCTCCAGCACATCCTGTTGCAGGACATCTGCGGCATCGAGCAATTCCTCTACCAGGTCCGAATTATTTTGTTCATCAGACAATGGCTGATCCCCCTGCTTGCCGGTAGCAGGCTGGCGGTACCCTTGCATGATCTGCTCCAGGTAAGCATATAGCTGCTCTTTTGAGTACTGGCTAATGTCTTCAAGCATATTGGGCTTGGGCGGTTGGTTGATGCGGGAGGCTGATCGAAATCTGATTGTATTGCTCATCATAGCAGCCGCTGTTCAGGTTATAAGGGTGTTGACAAATTGGGGGGAGATCTTACTGGATGGCCTCAAAATGGATCTACCTTAAAAAGAACAAATTCCAACTTGGTAGGGTCAGGGCATATATCAAAAAGGGACAAACTCCGCCAGATTTGACATATATCCTCTTCCAGTAACTGTCAATAAATTACCCGAGGGGACACAGGAAAAAAATTCCAAATACAGAAGAATCAAACACCCCGAAAGGTTCTGAATCAATCCTATTCACCGACTTGCGATAAGCCGAATACCCTCTAACGTGAGCCAGGGATCGACGATTTCCAGAAAATCCGAGAGGGGGGTTAGCTTTTGAGAAAGTCCTCCAGTCGCGGCTACTGGCACCTTTTCCCCCAATTCATCTCTCATGCGGTTGATTAGTTCTTTCACCAATCCTACATATCCCAGCATGATCCCTGCCTGAAGTGCATGTGGAGTGCTGGTCCCGATGGCCGACTCCGGCAGTTCCAATGGAACCTGTGGCAACTGCGCTGTGCTGGAAGACAGGGCCCGCATGGCTGTACCCAGACCGGGAGCAATGGTCACTCCCCTGAGGTGCCCCTTATCGTTCACGACCGTAAAAGTCAAGGCGGTCCCAAAGTCCACAACTATGCAGCTACGATGGAAATGCGCAAAACCCGCGACTGCATTTGCCACCAGGTCAGACCCGATCTCTGCGGTGTTCTGGATGCCAAGATTGAGCTGCTCAAAAACCGTCTGATTAAGGGTAAAAATGGCCTTGCCACTACTCCGGGTTACCTGACCTGAGACCGACGGGGTAATACCCGGAACTACGCTGCTCAGGGCAATCTGATCTATCTGACTCCAGGGAAGCCGCGATTGCTCCACATATGCACTGAGCCTGCGCTGTACTGACAGGTAGTCTCCTACGGGTATCCTTAGCTGATGGCTCCAAGAGCCGTTTTCATGCCAACCAAAAACGATGTCCGAGTTGCCAATATCAATCGCCAGGAACATTTGATGGAGGGAGTTTCTAGGTTGAGAAATGGGGATGCCTTTGAACAGAGGCAAAGGTAGGAAGCCTTTTCAACAGGAGAAAAGTCCCCTGTAGCGGAAATCACCGTTAACTGCCCTCTCTGACCGGCAGTTTGATCAGAAACTCTGTGGCGTCCTCATTTTCCTTGCAGTAGGAAATGTGAGCATCAATTTTTTGGGCAGCCAGTTTGGCTGCATACAGCCCCAGCCCCAGCCCTACCGAGTGCCGTGTCCCTCGATAGAACATCTCAAAAATATGTGGTATCGCCTTGGGTTCGATCCCGATGCCATTATCTGTCACTCTTATCTCGATATGCTTCTCAACCAACTCTGCATTGACCCGGAGGTAGGGAAATGGCCGCGCATTTTCCTGGGAAAAGATAATGCTGTTTTCCATCATGTTTCTCAAGACGATATCCAGCAGATCGGGGTCGGTCTTCACATTTAATCCAGGATCCGCCTTGATTTCCAGGTCTACCTTATGCTTCAGTTCCATCCCTTTAAGGTCCACCAGTGCATTGTTCATCACTTCGATAAGAGAAACCGTCTCAAACTTGGGGGTCTGGTGCTTTATATCATTTACTTCGAGGAACCGACGCAGCATGGCGTCCATGTTGTTGGCTTCGCGGTCTATCATCTGGATATAGCGCAGTATCTCCGGGTTTTCAACCTCCCGCAGGGTTATCTGGCTCAAACCCAGCAGTCGGGCTAGCGGCCCCCGAATGTCGTGGGCAGTTCTGTAAGCAAAGGTATCCAGTTCCTGATTGGCGCGCTGCAGAGCGGTATTGGCATATCGCAACTCCTCAGTGCGTCGGTTTACGGTGGACTCCAGTCTCTGGTTGATGCGTCGCTTGGCCCGATAGAGTTGCCCCAACACGAGCGCCAATATCAACAACAGCAATCCTATCACGATGGCAAATGTATTGCGGGATCTCTGTTTCTCGATTTCCTCTGTGGCCAGTGCCTCCCGCTGCTCCATCCTTTGGATTTCCATCTCCTGCCTTTCCTTCTCAAACTGGGCACCCAGCCGCTGGATCAGTTCCTGTCTGGCACTTGCTTCGAGGCTATCCGTCAGTAGCCTTATTTTTTCCTGATAGGATTTGAACTCCTGGATGTCTTCTCGTTGCAGGCTAAGTTCTGCCAGTGATTTATAGACAGGCAGGTCCATTCCCACGATCTCGTGATCTTCAACCAATGCAAGGCATTGCCCCAGTAACTCTTCGGCTCGGGAGTAATCTTCTCGTTCGAGGGCGATTTTTGCCAACCCATGATAGGAACTGGCTTCTGTACGGGGGAGCCCCAATGATTTGGATAGCGCAAGCGCCTCCTCGTACTGCTCCTCTCCTCTTTGCAGGTCTCCATTCTCGAAATTGGCCCCAGCCTGCAGGTTTAGCAATCGGGTAAGAGCGGGCTGATTGTTGAGCCTTCTGGCTTTGTCCAGCGCCTCGTTATAGTACATGATGGCCAATCCCATGGCTCCCTGATTCTCGTGTATCTGGCCCCGTAACATCAGGCTAGCCATGACGATGGAGTCCTGCCCAAGATCCATTCCCATGGTTCCGGCTTTCTGGCAGTACATGATCGCTTCTTCGTAGGAGCCACTCAGAAAAAAAACTTCTCCCAACTGGAGGTTACACCGTAGGGCACTAGCAGAATCCCCGACCAGTTCAAAGAGTGCCAGGGCTTTCAGCAAATTGGAAATGGCCTCGTGATGATCCCCAAATCTGCGGAACCCCTGCGCTGCTCCAAAATGGGCTTTTGCCTTCCCTTCCGAATTGCCCCCCATATCTTCATACACCTTGATCGCCCTGAGGTAGTGGTTGACCGCAACTCTCATTTCCTTCAACCCCGCCCCACGCTCCAAATAGAGATCAGCGGCCATGTGATGCCCTTTTGCTGCCATTTCTGGAAGGTCGAGTTGCTGTGCACAGCCGATCGCATGGCTCAACTGTGGCTCTAACTCCCGTGCGTCCATCGACTCCATCTCCTGCAGCTCCACAAAGAATGCCCTGACCTCATCTTCACTCATATCTCTGAGTACTCCATCCTGCCCCAGTATAAAGCATAGGGCAAAAATCAATAGTAGAAAAAGGCTTGATCTTTTCATGGCAGCCAATGGTTTGCAAGGTGATTCGTCCGGGAGTTCCGACTCAGCCGAAATGTTTATCGCAGGGAAAATAAATAATTGCTATCCCAAAAAAGCAATTAGCCCTCAGATTAAAAAGTTCAACTATTGAAAAGTTAGGATTCTTCCTACCGCTACTGCCCTATTAATTGGGGAATAGATTGACCCTGCTTACCAGATTTGATGTTTTTTATTCTAAAAGCCTCATTAACTTAACCCCTCTATTCGCATACAAGCACCCTAATTAAACCGGAATACATGAAAGCGTTTCTTGAAATAAGCGATCCAAAAGCCAACCGATCTTTTCTCCCTGCTGACTTCGAAATAAAGGATTGGGATGGACTGAAGCCATTTTACGACCAACTGTTAGCAGCAGAACCAGCAGGAGTTGAGGGATTGCAGGAATTTCTGGCCAGAAGATCTGAACTGGAAGCCGTGGTTTCAGAGGCATTTGCGTGGCGATACATCCGCATGACCCGGTATACCGATAATGAATCATACAAACAGGATTACCAGTTTTTCGTCCAGCAGATCTCTCCCCAGCTTTCTTCCTACTCAGACAAACTCAACCGTAAGATAGCCGCACACCCCAATTTCGGCGACTTACCCACAGATCCTTACCAGACCTATGTGCGCCAACTGGACCGGGAAATAAAACTGTTTCGGGAAGAAAACATCCCCCTGGGAACAGAGGCAAGCACAGTATCCCAGGAGTACAATAGCCTGGCTGGAGCCATGACTGTCGAACATGGAGGAGAACAGCTGACTATGCAGCAGGCAGGTAAATTTCTGGAGAGCCAGGATCGAAGCCTGCGTCAGGAGATTTGGGAAAAGATGAATGAAAGGCGGCAGCAGGACCGCGCCAAACTGGAAGAAGTATATGACAAACTGGTAGGCCTGCGCCACAAGATGGCCCAAAATGCTGGCTATGAATCTTTTACCTCCTACAAGTTTGACTCCATGGGGCGATTTGACTACCAGTTGGAGGATACCCATGCCTTTCATCAGGCGGTAGAGGAAGTGGTAAAACCAGTCTATGAGCAGCTGATGCGAGAGCGACAGGAGCGCCTGGGGGTAGAGAAGTTGCGCCCATGGGACCTCTCCGTTGATATTTTTGGAGAAGAGCCGCTCAAACCGTTTGAAGGATCCCAGCAACTGCTGGACCGCTCGGTTGCAGCCCTGAGCCATTTGCGCCCCGAACTGGGCGAGATGCTGCGCATCATGGACAACATGGGTTTTCTCGATCTGGAAAGTCGCCAAGGCAAGTCTCCCGGAGGGTACAACTATCCCCTCATGGAAACCGGTGTCCCCTTCATCTTCATGAATGCGGCTGGTACCCAGACCGATGTCATCACCATGCTGCACGAATCAGGTCACGCCATTCATTCATTTCTCACCCGCAACCTGCCTCTTACCGATGTCAAACATACTCCTTCGGAGGTGGCGGAGCTGGCTTCCATGAGCATGGAGCTCCTCAGCCTGGACTACTACGATGAATTTTATCAGGATGAGCACGACCTGAAACGGGCGCAGAAAAATCAGCTACTCAGATGCATCACCATATTCCCCTGGATTGCGACCATCGATGCCTTCCAGCAATGGGTTTATGACAATCCCAATCATACCCATGAGGAGCGAGTTGAGAGTTTCACCGCCCTTTATCACCGCTTTCATGGCGAAACCGTAGACTGGAGTGGATACGAGTCCATCCGGGAATCGCTATGGATCAAGCAGGGCCATGTATATGACGTCCCGTTTTATTACATCGAGTATGCCATCGCCCAACTTGGTGCCCTGGCCGTCTGGCAAAAATACCGCAAAAATCCAGATGAAGGCCTGAGCCAGTACCTGGATGCCCTGAAGCTTGGATATACCCAGCCTATTCCCACAATTTATGAAACCGCAGGCATCCGCTTTGACCTTTCCTCGGATTATGTGAAAAGTTGTGTGGACTTCTGCCTTGATGCCTATCAGGAAATCGAGCTGTAGGTAGGTATGCGGTATATGGGGTTAAGTTAGGAAATCAAAGAGAGGTATGGAGGACATGGAGGTGTATAGGGGAAATATGGTATATATGGGCAAGATGGTTATTCGTTTTAACCTTATACACCTTATACCTAAATAATTCTGTTTCACTCCTTATCTGGACTTTATCCAAAATGGCACTCATTTCCAAGCGCTATGGCGTGTCAGAAGTCAGAGACTAGAAGACGGTGGGTGTCGGCTCCAGGTACTTCACGTTGTTCCCCGATTCTACCGCTATGCGGCATCGATGATCGGGGAGCAGCGTCGAAGCATCTCTGAAGCGAAACGTACTGTTACAGCGTCTCTGACGCCCAGTGGTATCTGCCCTGGACTCCGATTTAATCAACATCAGCCTGAAACCCTGAGGTTGATTAATTCTAAAAATATGGTTTCCAGACCCTGTGTGGGGATTTTTCTCATTAAAAAAATGCATAAAATCCAGCTTAATACTTTGCCCCATTATCCCTCTTTCAGAGCCATGCAACCCTCCCGTGGGAAGTTGCCACTGTCTGGTAAAAGAACTGAATTTATGATGCGCCTTCTTGTGCTGATCATGGCGACAGCCTCTTTTCTCAATGCCCTCATGGGCCAGGGAAAAGTTGAACCCATACGGCTGGATTCTCCCATTAGCATCGATGGAAATCCAATTGACTGGCCAGCCAATGCCTGGACATGGGACAACCGCGAACCCATTCGTTTTGCCGTAGGATATGACGAGGAATACCTGTATCTGGCCTGGACAGCAGAGGATGCCAGGTGGCAAAACCAGATTTTGATGACCGGCCTTACGGTGCGCATTGATCCAGACAAAAAAAGCAGCAATCGCCTCAGCCTGGGCTACCCGGTAGGAGTCCAGCCTGCACTGCGTCCTACCGACCCCAATCAGTTGGCACGATATCTTTTTCAGTTGCAGCGGAACCGGGAGTCCCTGCTCGCCACCATGATTGGGCTTGATCGCTCTGTGGGAAAATCAGAAGACACCACCTGGGTAGAAAATCCGGCGGAACTGGGAATCCAGGTGGCAACGGCCTGGGACGAGCGGGGGCTGTCCATGACCATTGAGTATCAAATTCCCTGGGAGCAGGTTCCCGGAGATACCCCCGTTGAGAAAATGAAGCTGCACTGGCTAACCGGCAACCTGGGTCGCCCCGAGCAGCTTCGCGGAGGAGATGCTGCGGGGATGAACAGCAACATGGGCATCAACAGTGCGACCGGAACGAGCGCTGAGGAACGGCAATGGTACAAGCGCCTGGATGCATACCGCAATTACGCCGCCCCCAGGGAAATGAAAGTTCGTCGGGTGGTATGGCCGTAATGAACTCAAGCTTCAAAACCAGCTAATGGGAGGAATTCGAAATTTGGTATTTTCACTTCGCAACAAACCCCCTGGCAGTCAAACTATTGCCTCATAATTGACTGACAAGTTATTTCATTCCGAAACCAGATAGTGCTTGCGGAATGAAGTAATTAGCCAAATAAAACGCAGGCATTTTTTCGTAGGACAAGGAAGAAAAAGCGAGCATAGCGAGCTATGTGAGGCTTTTTCTGACGCAGTAATACTGAAAAAGGGCAAGTTTTATGACTCAAGACTTTGTTCTGAAAGCACTAGTTTGTCTCTTGTCTAGCTGTATGATAACAAATACCAGCATGGAATTTTTTCGCACAGTCAAGGTCAGAACCCAGGATATCGTCATTCAGGATGAGTTGACGCTGGAGAATCTGGATCAAATGAGCAATGAAATATTTGTTATTGGAGACCAGAAAAGCACCGAAGCCCAAATCGGCGGCATTTGGGGGGAATTCACCCTGACCAGATCCATCATCAGAGGCGGATTACGCTTCGCTCTGGTAGAATGCCCCAATGCATTGGCCTGGACCATCACGACAGGTTTTCCCCCAGATCCTGACGCCATCATCCTACACCTGACCATCAACCGTCCGGAGCAAAAGGAGTCTCTGCTCGAAGAGATCAAGGATTTCCTGGATGACCATAGTGAGTGTTTGCTGGAGTATTTTTCAGAGTGAAAAGCACTGGAGAGTCAGAACCTGCGGAAGTCTGAGTTTAATGGTTATTATTTGCTGCCTCCATAAAGCAGTTGGTTCCAACTCTTTATTGGGCGTGCTAGCTTTTTTCTTTCCCCCAAATCTTCATACACAAGACCCAATGCGAGCTATCCTAACGCTGCTTTGTTTACTCTTCATCAATGGGGAATTGATGACTCAATCACTCGATATAAAAGCTGCTGATTTTTATGCAGAGCTTGATGCAAGCCTGTTTCCTAACGAATCCGAATACAACTCAAATGGATTACCTGAGGGAGATTGGGTGATTTACGAGTTGCGTGAAGGGGGTATTTATATTTCGGCAGCAGAGGTAACAGGGGAAAAGAGGGACACCCTCAACGGCGAATTTTTAATCCGTATGGAAGGACAGTTTCATAATGGGAAAAAGATGGGACTATGGACTCTGTACTGGGTAAAGAAATCGGCTCCATTCGAATTGGTGAAATTTGGTGAGCAACTTTATGAAAGTGATGTCCTGGTAGGAGAATGGAATTATTATGATTTGTTGGGTCAGCAGATTTCTACGATCAGGCACGACTCTGCAGGGTTTAAGGTAGAAGAGATCAGTTATTATGCGAACTCCACTGTCAGCGAGAGAGTCGTGATAACTGATGGAGAATATAGTGGGATTTGGTATCAGTATGATACATCGGGAAACCTTGTATCAGAAGCGACCTATAGGAATAAGGAGCTGACCGGCCCGGTTAAATACTATTACCCATCAGGCGCATTGCAACTCGCCGGGAGCTTTCTTCTAGGTCAATTCGATGGTGAAATCATGGAATACCTGGAAAATGGACAGGTAATCAAAAAGTATTCATACCGGAACGGGGCGCTAAATGGTACTTACAGCAAATATTCAGAGGAGGGAATCCTTGAGTTTGAGCGAAACTATGTGGATGGTCAGGCAGATGGACTTTACCAATATTATTATCCCAATGGACAGGTCTGGATAGCCATTCTTTTTTCAAATGGCAAACACTGGGAAGTAGTCGGTAACTATGATCAGGAGGGAAATGAGCGTGAGAAAGGAAGCTTAGATAATGGCAATGGGACTATTTTTTACTACCATGAAGATGGCCGCTTAAGAGAAGTTACGACATTTCGAAATGGCGAAAAAGTAAACACGGAATCGAGAAACTGAATGGCTGCTCTCAGCGATCTAATTATGGAAACTCCTCTCATTCTCATCACCGGTGGCTCCAGCGGCATCGGTAAAGCCTCCGCAAAACAGTTTGTCCAGCAGGGCGCACGAGTGGTCATTGTCGCCCGAAACATCGACAAGCTAAAAGCCGCCATACAGGAAATTGATCCTTCCGGACAAAGTGTGAGCTATTACTCCGCCGACCTGACCGATCAGGCTTCCGTTGAGCGTTTGGCCGACGAGATCATCCAACACGAAGGCCTTCCTGACATTGTCGTCAACAGCGCCGGAGCAGGAGAATGGCTGTCGCTGGAGGAAACAACCCCTTCGCATTTCATCGAGACGATCAACTCACCCTACCTGGCCACCGCTCTGACCTGCAAGGTCTTTTATGACCGAATGCAGCAGCGGGGCAACGGCCACTTCATCCTCCTCAATTCCGTCGCCTGCTATTTTTCATTTCCTCGGGTCGTCGGCTATGGCCCTGCTCGCTGGGCCATGCTGGGCCTGGCCCGTAGCCTGCAAGCCGACCTGCATGGAACGGACTTTAAGGTCTCAATGATTGCCCTGGGCAAGGTGCAGACGCCCTATTTTGTTCAAAATGCCCGCTCAGAAGACCGCATCCCAAAAGTTGTCAAGTGGCTGGTGCCCACCATGACCGAAGAAGCCGCCGGGCATGTGGTCGTTCGCACAGCAAAGTCCCGGAGGAAAATCGTCAATCGCCCTTGGCAAATGGCCATTTTCATTGAACTGAATCGGTTTTTTCCGGGCACCTTCAGATGGTTGACCCGTATTGGGTGAGGGGCGGTATTCCCAGATGTGTACCAAAAATACCCTAAGAGTACATTTTGCTTGACTAAATGTAAAGTTTATTTTACATTTAGTCATCATACATCTAATTGGGGGCAAAATGAACAAATCCATCACACCGACTTTCATGTATCCTGGCTGGTTCAGAATCCTGGGGATCATCCTCATATTGGCCGGTATCCTGGTCTTCGTTCGCAGGGTTGTAACCTACGACATTGTTGACTTTGCGGGGGGAAGCTTCCCAGTGGCTATGGGGCTAATGATGATATTTTTTGCCAGGGAAAAAGACTTTGACGAGCGAATCGCCTTTTTAAAACTCAAAGCCCTGGCCGCAGCCATTCCCATTGCAGCATTCATTACCATGGGGATCAATTATCTCGAAAATTTCGAAGGCTATTCTATCGAGACTGAGTCCTGGTTTTCTATTTCTGCCTTCGAGTGCCTTACCATTACCCTGCTCATTGCGATTGGCTGGTTCCAATATCTCAAGTTCAAGGAATGACCCCTTTATGAAGAATACCATCAAAGTAGAAAGGGCAAAGATGAACCTTACCCAGGCGGATCTCGCAGAAAAAGTAGGAGTATCGCGGCAAACGATTAACTCAATAGAAAAAGGTAGATTCGTTCCTTCCACCCTATTATCGCTAAAAATCGCACATGTTTTCAGTGAGAAGGTGGACAACATCTTCTTTTTGGAGGAAGAAGACTGGGAGAGTTCGTAATCCAATCGGATCGAAAAGTGTTGTTGCTTCTCAGCATTACTGACCTGGCAGGAGAGTGTATGCAGGGTAGCAGATCGAAATAAAGCCTATGAAAATCATCCTGACATCCGTCGGCACCCGTGGAGACATGGAGCCTTTTATCGCCATCGGCGAAATCCTGAAAGCCAGAGGTCATCAGGTGATCTGTGCCTTCCCTGAGCAATTTCGGGAGCTGGTAACCGGGGCCGAGTTGGAGTTCGCCTCGCTGGGCTCCAAGTTCATCGAACTGCTGGAAAGCCCGGCAGGAAAAGATGCCATGGGCGGAGCCACCGGATTCAAAAAGATTCGTGGCACGATCAAACTGGCGATGAATCAGAATGAGGCCAACAGGGAGCTCGTACTCAACCAGCGCGACGTCATCGAGCGGGAGCAGCCCGATAGAGTCGTTTACAACGGTAAAGCCGTTTTTCCAGTCATTTGGCAGTTGCAGCGAAAGGGCAAAACCATTTTTGTGAGTCCACTCCCCTACATGCACTATGTCAAAGGCCACACCCACATCGCCTTCAACAGCAACTATGGGGATTTCTTCAACAAACTGACTTTTTCGCTGGCATACTTCGGGCTGGTCGTAACCACCAGGATGGCCATGAAGTGGCTGGGCATCACGGAGAAATTCAGCCGGAAGAAAATACGGAAGGTGTATCAATACAACCAATCCATCTACACCATTTCGCCATCGCTTTTTCCACGACCAGACGACTGGCCCAAGGACCTCAAAGTGCTGGGATACCACGAGCGAAAGCAGGCCACTGACTGGCAGCCTGATCAATCGCTCATGGATTTTTTGGCGAAGCACGACAAAATCGCCTTCATCACTTTTGGGAGCATGATCAATCCTGCACCCGAAGAGAAGACCCGAGTCATCCTCGACATCCTGCGGCGGCATAAGATCCCTGCAATCATCAACACCGCTTCTGGTGGGTTGATACAGCCAGCAAATGCGGATTCAGAGCTATTTCACTTTGTATCACGCATCCCTTACGGCTGGATCTTTCCGAAGGTCTATGCAGTCATTCACCACGGCGGATCGGGAACCACCCACATGGGCCTCCGGCATGGATGTGCCACGATGATTATTCCGCATATCATCGACCAGTTTGCGTGGAATCAGGTCGTAGCCGATCTGGGAGTCGGCCCCAAAGGCATCAAAATCGGCAAAATCACTCCCAGAAACCTCGAGCCGAAAATCCTCGACCTGATGGGTAACCCCGGTTACAAAAAGCAGGCGGAGCGAATCAAAGACCAGATGGCTCAGGAGGACCTTGAGGGAGAGTTGTATGAGGCTGTTGTGGGATAACCCAGAACTTCTATTAAAAATCGCATGACCCGACTAACCTACCGAATCAAAGACGGAAAGATCATCAAGGGCGTGCTGTACGCCGCCTTCATCCATAATTTCAACTTTCACCTAACGGACATCAAGGTCTATGAAGATGGGATGATCGACTGCTGGGGGCTGGTAGACTTCGAAGGGTTTAAGGAAAAGGTCAAAAGCGGATGGGTGCGCACGCAGTTGCCGGAAGATGCCTCGTTTTCCATGTTTCCCCTTGGGCATGCGAAGTGCGAGAAGTTCAGCTCTGCGAAGACAGAAGAAGACTTTGTTCTGGAAGTAGAGGATACCATCGCCAAACTCCAGGGACGCCCCGGCAGAGAGGATCACTGTCGCGAAGTTTTTGAGGAGTTTTTGCGCGAACCTACTGAAAGCAAGCGCACCCAACTGGAAGTTGCCTACCAAAACGTCCCGGAGCACCTGCGCAGGTACCTTTTGGGCGACATGGACTTCAAGGACGGCCCCATTCGCAAGGCGATCAAGGAAGGAACAGCTTTACCTGCCAAAACCTGCTCTGATTACCTGGAGTGGTTTTTCTCGCACAAAGGTAATGCAGGAGCCAGACGGAGATGATGACACGGCGGGTGCAGAGACCCGCAGACTATCAAAGATCTACGTTCAGGGGACGTCGATCAACCGTTTCCTTCTAGCTCCTGCTGCGGCCGCAGACAGGCCGCCCCAAAACCCATTCCCCACTTTGCAAAAGGGGGGTGGCATTTCGCCCAGCGAAATGACGGGGGGATTCGATCCTCTAGCCGGGGAATAAATTCGCCCGGCTAGGAAAAGGCAGCCTTCTTACTCGCCGCGCGGTTTTAACCCGCAGCAAGAGCCCAACCCCATCTCCCCTTTTCCCGTACATCCCCCTATCCTTCACCAACGTAGAGCACAATGAAGCTATAACTTCTTTCCAGCCATAATTCCGGCAAAGCCCTTTGCCAATGGTTCCACCCTCATTGGAAGAAGTTATTCTCATGCTGATTCTACAAAACCTCTCCTATACCCATCCTAACCGGGATCTGCTGTTCCACGATCTCAATCTCACCGTCAACCCTCAGGACAAAATCGCCCTGATCGGGAATAACGGCGTGGGAAAATCCACCCTGTTGAAAATCCTCGCGGGTGAGCTGTCTCCATCCGATGGGCAGCTCAAAGTGGACGTGGTTCCCTATTACATCCCACAAATCTTCGGGCAGTTCAACCACTTGACTGTCGCGCAGGCATTGCGGGTGGAAGAAAAGCTCACCGCTTTTCATGCCATCCTGGCGGGCGATGCCTCGGAAGAAAACTACGCCCGGCTCAACGACGACTGGACCATCGAAAGCCGCTGCGAGGAAGCTCTGAGCTACTGGCAACTGGAGGATTTGGACCTGAATCAACAGCTGGATGCACTCAGCGGTGGACAGAAAACCCGGGTTTTGCTCGCGGGTATTTCCATCCACCAGCCTGAACTCGTGCTGATGGATGAGCCCAGCAACCACCTCGATCTGGCTGGGAGAAAGCTGCTGTATGACTTCGTCCAGGCGACCACCAGCACCCTGCTCATCGTCTCTCACGACAGAAAGCTGCTGAGCCACCTACACCTAACCTGCGAAATGACGCCGAATGGAATCGCTGTCTATGGCGGGAATTATGAGTTTTATTCCACCCAAAAACAGACCGAACTCGACGCACTGAATCAGGATCTCCAGAACAGGGAGACGCAGCTCCGCAAGGCCAAGCAGAAGCAACGCGAATCCATGGCGCGACAGCAAAAGCTGGATGCCCGTGGCAAAAAGAAAGGCATCAAATCAGGCATGCCCAAGGTCATGATGAACAAGCTCAAAAACGATGCGGAGAACAGTTCATCGAAGATGAAAGGCATCCATCGCAGCAAGGTGGACGGCATTTCGGATGAACTGCGGGACCTGCGTGCCGCCTTACCGGAGATTGACAAGATGAAATTCGGCTTCGAAGATTCCAGTCTGCACCAGGGCAAGGTGCTGTTCAAAGCCACGGAGACCAACTTCAGCTATGGAGAAAAAGTACTTTGGGCCAGGAACCTTGATATTCAGGTCAACAGTGGGGAGCGCATTGCCCTCAAAGGCCCAAATGGCTCGGGTAAAACGACCTTCATCCGACTGCTGCTCGGAGATCTGGAGCCAAAAACGGGAAAGGTTGAGCGCGCAGCCCAACATTCGGTTTACATCGACCAGGATTATTCGTTAATTGACAATAGCCTGACTGTCTATGAGCAGGCCCAGCAGTTCAACACATCGGCTTTGCTGGAGCATGACATCAAGATCAGGTTGAATCGCTTTTTATTTTCCAAGGAAGACTGGGACAAACCCTGTGAGGCGTTGAGCGGGGGAGAAAGGATGCGGTTGATGCTCTGCTGCCTGACCATCAGCCAACAATCGCCGGATGTCATCGTGCTGGATGAGCCGACCAACAACCTGGACATCCAAAATATCGAGATCCTGACCCGAGCCATCAATGAATACCGAGGTACGTTGCTGGTCATTTCGCACGACGAGAACTTTTTGGAGCAGATCGGCATCGAGCGGACAATTGAGATGAGGAAGGGGTCGGAATGAGGGATGCGGCGGGATACTTTTTAACTACAGACAACATGAAAACCAGAACTCTGTATAGACCTGTCAACAAAGCTGAACTCGACCTGATCGAAGCATCTGGCTGGAAGGCCTTCCCCCCAAGGCTTCCAGAGCAGCCCATTTTCTATCCGGTACTCAACCAGCAATACGCGGAAGAAATCACGGTCAAGTGGAACCTGCCTTTTTATGGAAATGGCTATGTGGTGCGGTTTGAGGTAGAGGCGGAATATGCCAGTCAGTTCAAAGAAGAAACCGTTGGAGGTGCCCACCATACCGAATTATGGGTTCCAGCTGAGCAAATGGAAGAGTTCAACTCCAATATCATTGGGACCATAGACATAGTAAGCTCATACACTAAAAATGAATAACCATATGAAAATCACACTCAGCATTCTCGCCACAGCCATTGCTTTTCTCATGGGCTGCCAAAATTCTTCTGCATCGAAGGAAACCCTGTTCCTCTGTTCCTGTGAGGAGGCTCCAGAACAGATAAGTACAGACCAGGTTACCCAGAAGGAGAAGTATGTATTCCTGGTATATTCGGAAGGGCAGCCAGACTGCTGCAGTGCAAGGCTGAATTCGGCCTATACCGGCTACAAAGAAATCTGGGAAAATGAAGCCCCAGATCATCCGAATGTATGGGGACGTTCTTCCGAAAATTTAATCGAAATCAGCGCTACTGAAGCTCAGGAACTAGGGTGTCGGTTGGATCAAAAAGCAGTGGTTTCCGCTGAAATAGAAAAACTCCCTTCGGCTGCGATGGGGTATTACCCTGAACTGGCTCCAGAGGATTTGTCAACTATGGAATGAGAAAGTGGTTGGGGAAAAAGATGGCTGCAAGGCTGACTCCCCAGCCTGAAGCCATTTCCTTTCTCAGATTCCCGTCTGGCAGGTCGCAGTCCCATTCCTCCTACTCATCGATCCCCCTTCCCATTCTCCCACATTTGCGTAAATTCCCTATTCAAACCTGCTGGCAGAATGTCGGAACCAGGTATAGGCTAAATGGGTGCGAACCAACCCATCCCATATACCTTCTTCCGCTTACCCAATTCTATGTTCTGCCAGGCAAAAACCAACTACTAACCTAAATCTTTTCCCATGCGTCTAACCCCCTCTCGTTTGTTGCTCATCCTGCTATTGGTCGGCTGGAGCTTTATGCCTGCGCTGGCTCAGGACGAAGATGAGGACAAGGATCCCCGGTACGAAACGGCCTGGAACAGCCTCTCCTTCCGCTCCATTGGGCCGGCCTTTACCTCAGGCCGCATCGCGGATTTCGCTGTGAATCCCGATAACCCCAGCGAATTTTACGTCGCGACCGCCGCTGGCGGGGTCTGGAAAACCACCAACCGTGGCCTGAATTTCACTCCGGTATTTGACCAGCAGGGCTCCTACTCCATCGGTGTGGTGGAGATGGACCCCAACAACCACAACGTGGTCTGGGTCGGCACCGGAGAAAACAACAACCAACGCTCCGTGGCCTATGGCGACGGGGTGTACAAAAGCCTCGACGGTGGCCGTAGCTGGAAGCACATGGGCCTCAAGGAGTCCGAGCACATCGGCATGATCGCCATCGACCCCCGCAATTCGGATGTCGTGTATGTCGCTGCGACGGGTCCCGTCTGGAGTGCCGGAGGCGACCGTGGCCTATACCGTACCATTGATGGCGGCGAAAACTGGGAGAAAATCCTCGAAATCAGCGAGCATACGGGCGTACACGAAGTACACCTCGATCCCCGCAATCCCGACGTGGTTTACGCCGTGGCCCATCAGCGCCGCCGCCACGTCTTCACCTACATCAGCGGTGGCCCCGAATCAGCGATTTACAAGTCCACCGACGGCGGAGAAAACTTCCGCAAAATCATGAGCGGCATGCCCGGCGGCGACATCGGACGGATCGGCATGGACATTTCTCCCGCCAATCCCGACATCCTTTACGCGGTGGTCGAAGCCCAGGAAGGACGCGAAGGCTTTTACCGCTCCACCAACCTGGGCGAGTCCTGGGAAAAGCGCAGCGGCTATGCCTCTAGCGGCAACTACTACCAGGAAGTGATCGCCGATCCGGTGGATGAAGACCTGGTATATGTGATGAATACTTTCGCTGCCGTGTCGGATGATGGCGGAAAGAACTTCGAAAACGTCGGTGAGCAAAACAAGCACATCGACAACCACGCCCTCTGGATTGATCCCCACAATCCCAACTACCTGCTCAATGGCAACGACGGCGGGGTGTACGAATCCTGGGACCGAGGTGCTACCTGGCGCTTTTTCCCCAACCTACCCGTTACGCAGTTTTACAAAGTGGCAGTCAGCAACGATTATCCCTTCTACTTTGTCTATGGCGGTACGCAGGACAACTTCACCCTGGGCGGCCCTTCGCAGACCTCCGAGCCGACCGGCATCACCAACCGCAACTGGTTCGTGACCCAGTTGGGCGATGGCTTTGAGCCGCACGTGGACCCCGAAAATCCCGACATCATCTACAGCCAGTCCCAGTATGGCAACCTCTACCGCTTTGACCGCTCCAGCGGCGAATCCCAAAACATCATTCCCCAACCGCCGGACAGTGGCTACTCCTACAACTGGAACTGGGACTCCCCTCTGCTGATCAGCGAACACGACCACGAGCGCCTGTACTACGCCTCTGACCGCGTGCACCGCAGCGACGACATGGGCCAAAGCTGGCGCGAAGTGAGCGGTGACCTCACCCGTGGCATCGACCGCAACCGCCTGCCCGTGATGGGCAAGGTCTGGCCCATGGACGCCGTGGCCAAGAACCAGTCCACCACGCCTTATGGCAACATCGTGGCCCTGGCCGAGTCTCCCCTGGACGAAGACCTGATCTTCGCTGGAACCGACGACGGGCTGGTGCACATTTCGACCGACGCTGGCGAAAACTGGACCCGCTACGAGCGCTTCCCCGGTGTACCAGACACGACCTACGTCAACGAGATCATCGCCTCGGCACACGACCGCAACACCGTGTATGTGGCCTTCAACAACCACAAACGCGGCGATTTCATGCCTTACGTGCTGAAAAGTACCGACCTGGGCAAAAGCTGGACTTCCATCGTCGCCAACCTGCCCGAGCGCGGGTCGGTATATGCGATCGCCGAAGATCCGGAGGTAGCAGAGCTGCTGTTCGTGGGAACGGAGTTTGGCTGCTACGCCACCGTCGATGGCGGTGCCTACTGGCAGAAGCTCGGCAAAGGCCTGCCTACCGTGGCCGTGCGGGACATCAACATTCAGGAGCGGGAAAAAGACCTCGTGCTGGCCACCTTTGGGCGTGGTTTCTACGTCATGGACGACTACTCCGCCCTGCGCGAGTTGAGCAGCGACCTGCTGGAAAAAGAGGCCCATATCTTCCCCGTATCGGAGGCGCTTCAATACGAGCCTTATAGCCCCATCGCGGCCAGCAATACGATTTCCTGGCTGGGTCCCAAGGGCTTCCAGGGCGAGACCTACTACCTGGGCGAAAATCCACCTTTTGGCGCGGCCTTTACCTACTACCTCAAGGAGGGCTACAAAACGCTGGAAGCTCAGCGTGAGGAAGAAGAAGGGGAGCAGCGCAAAGAGGGAGAGACGGTCTATTATCCCAGCTATGAGCAGCTACAGGCTGAAGACGAGGAAGAAAAGCCCTTCCTGATCTTTACCATCCGCGATGCGAATGGGGCCGTGGTCAATGAGATTCGCACGGGTGCGCGCAAGGGCATCAACCGCGTGCACTGGGACCTCAAGTACCCCAGCATCGATCAGGTGAGCACCCGCAACGCCGATCCCAGCAGCAGCCTGCCTTCTTCGGGCATCATGGTGCTGCCGGGTTCCTATACGGTCAGCCTGTCCAAGAGCATCGATGGGGAGATCACCCGACTGGTGGAGCCCGTGCCGTTTGAGATCAAAACCCTCGACAACCGCAGCGTGCCGCCTACCGATCAGGCCGCAATGCTAGCCTTTCACCGGGACCTGATGCAGTTGTCCAAGACCGCCAATAGCGCCCGTCGGGCCTTCGGCGAGATCGGGGATGCCTACGACTATTACCGCGCGGCCAACCGCGTGGTCAACAGCGCCAGCCTGGAGGAAAAGCTCGACGCCCTGGAAGCAAAGCTCAAGGAGATCCGCATCGCCATGTACGGCGATCCGATCAAGTCCCAATTGGAGATCGACCAGGCTCCTTCGCTGTTCAGCCGGGTAAACACCGCCATTTATTCTGGTAATTCGAGCTTCTCCGATCCAACCCAGACCGCCATGATGGTCAAGCAGATCGCCGAGACCCACCTCGGCCCCGTGATTGAGTCACTGAAAGAAATCATGGAGGAAGACCTGCCCGCTATCGACGCCGAGCTCGATGCCAGCCGTGCGCCCTGGACTCCGGGCCGGATTCTGGATCTGGAGGATTGAGGGGGGCTGCGATTAGCACCTTATCCCGCATTCCCTATACCTGCTACCGATAATTTGAGGCCCTTGCCCTTTGGGTGAGGGCTTTTTTGGGGGAGCTTAACGATCAGTGGAGACGCCGTGCAGGTTTTTCTCGTTACCACACTTGGGCATGCATGGGCGGCTGTAAGTTGTTAGGAGCTTTTTAGGCCTATTTCAAGCTGCTAAGTCTCGTGGCTGAATGTCAAACTCTTTCAATTTTCCGGCAAGCTCCTGGACAAATTGTTGCTTCCGGTACTGGTATTGTCCCTGCATAAAGGTATCCCCCTCATGCATGTGAATCATCTCATTGACCGACTCGATCTGTTCGAGCAAGTCCAATACACGGGCGGCTTTTTCGCTAATAAGTGGTTCCATCGCTTAAAATTCTATTTCAATAAATCCTTTGGGAAAACGCTGTTTACGGCGATTTTTCTTGCTGTGGCTGAACCAATGCTCCCAATATATCAAGTCTGATTGAGTACGAACATAGTAAGGATGCTCCTCAGGGTAAATGCGCACAATATATCCATCTACCCCGTAGGTTTCTTTACTGGTTTGTTTGGTAAAACGTTCTAAGTCAGTCTCATATTGGTCTATTAGCTGATGGTCAATCAGGCTAACCAAATCTATGTCGCGCGGATTGACCTTCGTGCTGATGAAGCTTCCATCTACCCATTGGGTGTAGCGGATATTTCCCAGCAACTGCTTGAGGTCTTCGTTGTAACGCACATACCCCTGAAAAAGCTGATGCCGTGTGGAATCCGCTTCAAACGGCTCCACAAACCCAGCCTCAAATGACTCGAGGTCAGTTGCGATCTTGCCATATGGCTTGAGATAGCCGTGAATGTCAAAGCTGAACTCCATACTTAAAGGTACGGGTTTCTCTGTAGTTTGGCTACTACATCCGCACCTTCTGCACCCACATTCCCTGATCGGTCTATACCTTGGCGATGGCGAGGCCGCGGTAGTTGCTGCGTAACCTGTGCTTCATGCCGATCATGACTGATCTCGGTGGGAAGGCGGCTAGCGGTTTTTATAAACTCATTCAACTGACACACTTTTTGAAACGGTCTCGCCAAATATCACAGATATACGCTATAAACTTCCGTTTGCTGCCCCTCCTTGTCGCTAGCCGCTTTCCTGTTCAGCTGGTATAATTAAGCAATTTTTTCAGAGAAGTGTTCCTGTTACTCACATCTCCCTGCGGTTACAGACCGATGGGGATGCACTCCGGAGAAGACTACGGCGCGAGCGGGGGCTATTTTATACTGTTCAAATACATTTCCAGCATTGTATATCCGCTGGATGATATGGTGTTCCTGTCTTCTGAGTTGTTTTTATCCAGCCCCTGTATTTCTTCCCATTCATCGGGCATTCCATCATGATCTGAATCCTCTGGAGGAGAGGTGGATTTCAATTCAGGCCACCCCCCCACATCATTCTGAGAATCAATAATTCCGCACATTTTCGAAGGATCAGCCACTTGTTTTCTCTGTTCATAACTTCCTTCATACGTAGCAGATCCGGTTCTTGCCTCTTCCATGATCCTGATGTCCAGGGCATCTCTGACCGGGAGAATCGCCCCTGCATTATCAAGTACAAGCTGATAGGCCTCTTCAGCAGACTGTTCATTGATTGGCATGGCTTCCCAGGGTTTTTCAAGTTTGATTTTGTCGAACGAAATGTCGGTTTGTACTCCCCCATCCCAGTTGTCCATTGAAACCTGGGGATTCCCCTCCATGAAATTTTGAGAGATGTACCATTTACCATAGTCATCGGTCTCGTTTCTAAATCCGGGGTTTGCAATCCTATAAGACACCTCGCCTGGTTCAGTTGCCGGGCCAGGTTTATAGTAATTAGCCACAATATTGAATGTTGAGAAATTGAATTGTGGTCTGCCGTTTTGAAAAGCCTCTCCTCCATAACAGCTATTATAGCCCCAATTATAAATGACATTATTTCTATAATCTGTGAATCCGGATCCTGAAGCCATTCTAGGATTTCTACTGCTGTGGTGTGCTAACAAATTATGATGGTAAGATCCATGGTTGGAGCCCCAAATTCCACCGAAACCATGGGAACCCTTCTCATGATTAGAACCGCTTAGGCTTTCAGCTATAAGACACCATTGGACAGTAATACTGTCGCACTGATAAATGGACATACATTCATCAATACTCCAACTTGCGGATACATGGTCAATGATAGCATTTTTAAAGAATCGCCCACCAATCGCATCATAATCCTTTCCCGAAATGTCACCAGGCCTAACCCGAATATATCTCACTATTACATGGTCGGCATCAATGCTTAGAGGATGGTTTTTTAAGCAAATTCCATCTCCTGGGGCAGTTTGTCCAGCGATAGTGATATAGGGATTTTTAATACTGATGGGACTTTCCAGTTCAATGTTACCGGAAATCCTGAACACCACAGTCCTCGGCCCCTCGGCCTCAACGGCAGCTCTTAAAGTTCCCTCTCCGCTATCGTTGAGATTAGTCACTTCATAAACAACACCACCTCGTCCACCTTTGGCATATTTGCCATATCCTTCGGCAGTAGGAAAGGCAAGTTGTTGCGACCAACAATGGTGCACTGTCAATATTAAAATCAGGGTAGAGGTTAATATATTTTTCATCATTTGTTCTTCTGGTTTCAGGGTCATAATGCGGTATAACGTTTAGCACATGCGGCGCGCCGCCGCTTAGGCGGCGTGATCGTCATGTGCATTGTTAGCCCTCGTTATTCCTTTCAAATCCGATTTCCCCTGCTATATGTAGAATCTCAAATGTATTCTTAAGTTGAACCGTATCATCCTGTTTTGTCGGTAGAATATCATTCATAATTCTTAGTATTTCTGTTTCGATTTCGAGAAAATCGTCTTTTGAAGAATTAAATAAATTTGGAGACCAAAAAATTGCTAATTCATAAATTGGAACTTGCCACATTGAATCATCCTTTAATCCAAAATCAATTTGAAAACCCTTTCTGTCAACTTGAGTTTTTATGTTTTTTGCTTTTGACTCAATTTCGGAAGCTTTACTTGGTTGAATCATTTGAAATCTAGAAACTCGAATTCCTCTTTCATCATGCATTAATGGAAATCCAGCGATATATTCCATCTCGGTTACTATTGCCTTGGTATAGCTCTTATTTTCATATCTATTCAATACTTCCTCTAAAAAATCGGGCATTTCCCCTTTGTATTCATGTCCAGGAATAATATTTATCAACTCGTTCTTTTCCAGCTTATTTCTTACACTACCATTTTCAAAACTATCCCAATCCATTGCCACACTATACATTCCAATAAATGGGTCAAACATGGGATTAGTAATTGCGATTAGACAAAGTTCCTTGCTATCATCAATCAATTTCAATGCTAACTCAAAGCTAGAAAGTATCTTTGCAACATGTTCTAACTCATCCTTCTTACACTCCCAAAGAATCAATTGTCCTTTGATGTTTTGACTATGAATCTTATCAATATTTTGTACAGAAGGAGTAACTTCATTACAACTAAAAAACTGAATAGCAATATCTTTCTCTGGATTCACATAATGGCAATAGTCCCAACTTCTAGCTCTCCGACTTACTTGTCCAAGAAAGCCAGTTGGAACTTCAAAATTATACTCAGGATCACTAACAAACTTTTCTCCAATTCTAGAATAAGAAGTCCAATAAGTAAGCTCATTAAACCAAGATGAATTATTTGATTGTATTTCAACTGGACTAACAACGAATGAAATCCACTCATTATCTTTTGTTGAATATTGAAAGTCCTTTAGCTTTTGTTTTAAGATAGTCAAAAAATCATCCAAATCTGTTTTGGTTGAACTAAACTTTATTGATGGCAATGCACTTGAAGGGTCAAGTCTCTTTAGTATTGTCATTCATGATGGCAGTAATTCTATAAAATCACCTACTATTTCAGCTTTTAATCGACTCTCTTTATAAATATATTCAGAAAAATGATGAAACGGGACAACTCTATAATTAGGCATTAGTAATGGTGTTACCTTGCATGATATAGTTGCTTCATCCAATCGTTGAATCTTATGATAAAATTGTTTTACTTCACTTAATATCGCTTCTTTGGATTCCTTATTTAACAAATTATCTTTTGAAACTCTAATGGAGGGAGTGCCCTTAGGGCTAACGCACGATAAATTTTCAAGAGTTGAACTAAAATGTTTTCTTGTGTT
>CAYFIR010000061.1:0-36543 GCA_964343195.1 uncultured Bacteroidia bacterium
ACTTTCACACACCCCACTTGTCATCCTGAGCGAAGTGCAACGCAGCGAAGGAACCCAACCACCACACTTTCACATACCCCCACTTGTCATCCTGAGCGAAGTGCAACACAGCGAAGGAACCTGACCAACACACTGGAACAAGCAACACGGGAAAGTGCTACCCGTGAGGTCCTTCGTCGTTCCTCCTCAGGATGACTTATAGAGCCAGGGGAGCTTACGCCAATGCTTTCCCAAGCTAACACTTTCACGCACCCTGTCATCCTGAGCGAAGTGCAACGCAGCGAAGGAACCTAACCACCACCCTTTCAAAAATAGCACTCGAAAGGGCCGCCCGTGAGGTCCTTCGTCGTTCCTCCTCAGGATGACTTATAGAACTAGAGCCGCTTACGCCAATGCTTTCCCAAGCTAACACTTTCACACACCCTGTCATCCTGAGCGCAGTGCAACGAAGCGAAGGAACACAACCACCGCACTTTCAAAAATAGCACTCGAAAGGGCCGCCCGTGAGGTCCTTCGTCGTTCCTCCTCAGGATGACTTATAGAGCTAGGAGAGCTTACGCGGAGTTAGGGCTTTAGGCTCACACTTTCACACAACCTGTCATCCTGAGCGAAGTGCAACGAAGCGAAGGAACTCGCCGATCCTACTTTCCCACGCGGCACGGGCATGGGATACGCGGGAAAGTGCCAACGCTATTGGGGGCGCTGCCCCCTTACCCCCCGCTTGTACGGCTCCGAAAGCCTGCTCCTTGCTTGCGGCCTGCTCCGCCACGGCCTTGGGCAAGGAGATGCCTTTCTTCGCCCCCTGCCTTGACCGGACTCTAGCTCAGGATCGAACCGGACTAGATCAAGAACTAGCGGGCAAGGCGGAAGCCCAGGCCGGTGTTGCGATACGTCGGATAGTACCCGTCCCGACCCGCTACGCGACAGTGCCTCGCGCTGAATTTCCAACTACCGCCGCGAAGCACGCGGAACGAGCCCTCTGCAGGACCCTGAGGGTTGGTCTGTGGCTCGCTGGGGTAATCACCGTACCAGTCCGCACACCACTCCCACACGTTGCCACTCATGTCGTAGAGGCCTAGTCGATTGGGGCGTTTTTGTCGAACAGGCTGAGGTTGAGAGTTGCTATTGGCGGAGTACCAGGCGTACTGACCCAGCTCGCTCTCCGAGTTTATACCTGCGTAGGTGGTCCGCAGGGTGTCGCCCCCGCCTGCGGCATACTCCCACTCCGCCTCGGTGGGCAGACGGTAGCGCTGCCCAGTCTCCTCGCTAAGCCACTGACAGTAGGCCGTCGCATCATCCCAGCTAACTCCTACGATGGGGAGATTCTCGCTGCCCTCTCGCTGGTAGCCCACGTTTTTGTAATAAGGGTCGGTCCCTGTTTCTACATGGTACTCGTTGCCCTCCTCCAGCCATTCCGGCCAGTGGGTATCGGTCGCTCGACAAAACGCCAGGTACTGGCCTACGGTTACCTCTGTCTCCGCCATATAGAAAGTCGAGACCTGTACCTGGTGGATGGGCGTTACGCCAATCTCTTCGCTCCCCATCATAAAGCTCCCGCCAGGGATGGGGATCATGGTGGGCAGCAGTATATCCTCCTGCTCCGGCTGCAAGCGGATCGTAATACTGGTATCCCGCCTCAAAGGCAAGGAAAGCTGATAGTCCTCATACCCAGCCAGGAGCTGCACCTCGACCAGTACCCTCCCGAAAAGTACCGCGCTCGGGTCTATGCTGGCCGAGAAGCGCCCCTGTGCATCTGGCTCGACGATCAGCCGCCAGTTGGCGATCACCACGTTGCCACCGGAGACGGGTTGGCTGGTCTCCGCGTCGAGGAGCTGACCGGAGAGGGTGATGGGCTGAGCAGAGGGGACTGCCGTTGTAAGCTGTCCCCCAAGAATCAAGCTGTCTCCCTCCCCACTCATCAGCGTTACCAGATTCGGCTCCCCAAAGCCCTGGATAAAGGAGTAGCTAAGCGAATCCCTGTTCAACTCGGCCAGTGCGGTATTTCCCTGATACCAAAATACCAATCCCTGCGCGTGCAGGGCGTGCTGTTGCAGGGTGTCGCCCAGTCCCAGTTCGCGGGGGGCCTGCTTAGCGGCGTTGAAGCGGGCGGCGGCGGAGTTCCACTGGCGGAGCTGATAGGCTTGTCGGCCCCGGCGGTATTCGAGCAGGGCTTGCTGGTAGGCGAAGCTGGGCCGACCGTCGGCCAGAGGCTCTGCCAGAGCTAGTTGTCGCTCGGCTTCGCTGTAGTTTTGCTGATCAATGGCATCGGCTGCAGCGTTGATGTACTCGCTGAATTTGTAGGTCTCGGCTCGGGCCAGTCCGCCGTACTCGCGCTGCGGTGGCAGCAGGTAGAGGGCCAAGACCCCCAGCAAGGCCAGCCACAGCGTGAGTGCAGCCCGCCGATGACGATGGGTGAAGTAGAGCAAGCGGCGCAGGGCCATGATCACCTCCAGGGTATTGGCGCGGGAGCTGCGCTTTTCGATGCGCTCGGCCTGACTGCTCAGGTTCTTTTTGAGCACTTCTTCCGCTCGCTCACGGCCCTGTGCGGCGGAAGCCTCCACTCGATCGAGCAAGCGGTCCAGCCAGAGGAAGATGCCCGTGAGTTCGCTTTGCTGTTCCTCCTCGCTGGGCAGGTTGCGGACCCGCTCGCGCATGGCGGGGTCGAGCAGTCCCTGGGCCAGCATGACCCGCAGGGCTTCCTGCTGTCGGGGATTGCCGAAGTCCAGCTCTGCTCGCTGGATGGCGCGCTGCACGTCGCGCTCACGTGCGGCGTGGGAGTCGAGCGGGGCGTCGGCTTCGCTGAGAAGGTCGAGCAGGGCCTGCCGGGCCTGTTGGCGGGTGTCGTCGTCCAGCTCGGCGAGGAGCTGGGCGCGGAGTGTTTCGGAGAGGTCGCCGTCCTGGAGCCAGGGGATTTGGGTAAGGTGGAGGAGGTCGTGGTAAGAAAGACCGGGGTTCCTCCCCCCGGCTCCTTCCGAAGAGAAGAAGGGGGATTGATCGGTCCTCCCCCCGGCCCCCTCCTGTGGGGGAGATGAGAAAGCGGTGTTCTCTTCTTTCCCCCTCGTGCGGCTGTTTGTGGCGTCGGGGGAGGGGGCTAGGGGGAGGACCGTATTCAGCCTCGCAGCCACCGCCAGCGTGATCTCCCACACGGGACGCGGGTACAGCGCGGCGGCGGCCACCCAGCGGAAGCGCCTTTCACCCAGAAATTCCTTGAGGTCGGCGATCTGGGTGAGGTCGTAGTCCATCAGGGCCTCGGCCTCGGGGCGCTCGATGAGGAGTTGCCGTTGCAGGGTGCGGAAGTCGGGCGGGTCGCGGTCGTCCCAGGCTTCGACCAGGGCAGCTTGTCCGGCGAGGTCGGCGGGAAGCAGGATGAGGTGCTGGCTGAGTCGGGCTTCGGCGCGTCCCCAGTCGGCGACGGGCAGGGGCGTCAACAGGGCGCGTTCGTCCCAGAGGGGCAGCAGATCGGCGAGTCCCTTGCGCAGGGCGCTGTTGCGCGCGTCGAGCAGGCCGCTGGCCCGACCAAAGATCATCAGCCGATAGCCTGCAAAGCGCTGGGCCAGGCGGCTCAGGGGTACGGGTTCCTCCTGTCCAGGCTGGTAGCAATAGCGGGGACTGCCTTCGTAGTACCAGGTCTGGATGGGGACTTCCTCGCTGCGCAGGCGGTCCAGCATGGCTCCGATCAGTTGGGACTGCTGGTCGTGCGGCCCCTGCATTTCGACCAGGGCGAGGTACTCGACGGGGCGCTCCTGCTGCCGGTAGCGCAGGGAGGGAAAGCCGCCTTCGCGGATGGTCGCCTGCAAGGTGGCGCGGAGGTCCAGGTCTTTGCGTTCGCTGTGCTCGCGCTGCCGCAGCATACGGGCGAGTTCGCTGAGGGCGGGGCCATCGCCGAGGTGGTCGTTCTGCCTGGGGAAGTCCAGCTCGATGGGCGGACCGTTGGCGGGTTTGAGGGCGCGCTCGAAGGCGGGGTCGTCGGGCAGGCGGCGGCGGTAGCGTCGCCAGAATCCCCAGGCCAGGAAGCCCAGCAGGCAGAGCAGCGGCCAGGCCAACCAGGTGTAGAGCCGCCATGCGTGCGGCAATTCCTCCGCGCCGATGCGAATCGGCTCCAGCGGGGGCAATTCGACCAAAATCTCCCGCAGGTCAAGCAGCAGCGTGCTTTGATCCGAACAAAACCCCGCGATGTCGTCGGCCAGCGAGACTTCCAACCGGATGGTGTGCTGCTGCCCAGCGGCCATTTCACGGGTAACGCGAGGGCCGGAGGCGGTGTCTCCATTGCCAAAGTCCCAACGGTAGCGCCAGCCCTCCTGCTGATTTCCGGCAATGAAGGTGTAGATGCTGTCCCGTTTCAGGGTGTCGATGCGGGCTTCGGGGCGGACACTGCCATGCACGAAGAAGCTCCGCGTGCGGGTGGTATCCGCCGAGTCCCGCCGAATGGTCAGGTCGAGGTGGTGTAGGCCCGGCTTGGCCATGAGCAATGCCAGATTGGGCGCATTTTCCCCGACCACTTCTCCGTCCATTCTCCACTGAAACTGCAAACTGGTATCGGGATTTTCTCCCATAGCAAACACTCCCCGTACTGTGTCGCCGGGTGCGAGGCAGTTGGCCGACAGGCTAAAAGCCGGATCGGGTAGCGGCTGCGGCTCTGGCTTGGGCCGCACGAAATAGGCGACCACCAGCACCGCCAATACGGTCAGCGCGGCAAACAGCGGGATGCGCCAGCGGCGGCGGTCCTGCTCGATAACTTCGGGTATGGGCTCATCCTCTTTTTCTTCCGGGCGAATGTGGAGCTTGAGCCACTGGTCAAATACTTCGTCAAACACTTGCTGTTGCTCAGCGCTTTGCACCAGCAGCGGAGCCAGCAAGCCCGACAGGTCCTCGGGCTTTTTCCCCCTCAAATCCAGCACCCGCAACGCCTCCTGCACCCGTAGCCACTGACCGGGCGACAGGTCGATCCCCCGCTGGCTGAGCCAGCGCAGGAGGGTTTCGAGTGGGAGGTGGGTGGAGTTCAAAGTTGAAAGTTGGGGGTTGAAAGTTAGGCGGCACTTTCCCGCGGAGCGTCATCCTGAGGAGCGGAGTGCAACGTAGCGGCTAAGGACCTTGCAGGGCGCACTTTCTCTGGCGGCACTGGAAAGTGGGGTGGTTGGGTTGCTTCGTCGTTCCTCCTCAGCATGACATTTGGATTGTTGTTATTGGAATCTCACTTCTGACAGGCCAAAGGCCGATCTGACCTCTGACCGCAAAGCAGTCTCTCTTCTCTCTTCATTCCTCCAGCTTCTTCAAATCCTCCTGGGTTTTGGCCAATACGGGGTAACTGAGGCGGAGCAGGTCTTTTTGGGCTTTGGTCCATTTGCTGGGGTCTTTGGAGCCTTTGTCAAAAAATTTATGGAGTTCCAGGACGCAGAGCCAGGCGAGTAGCTCGGCGGTGGCGGGGGGCTTGCGGTTGAGGCGGTCGCGGATGCTGCGGAAGTGGGCGATTAGGTCCTCATTGGCGTAGGCGGAGTCCTTTCCCAGGCGGGCTTTGACGATGCGGAGCAACTGGGCGTCGTCGGGAAAGGGAATGTGAAAGAACACGCAGCGGCGCAGGAAGGCTTCGGGCAGGGCTTTCTCCGAGTTGGAGGTGAGCACCACCACGATGCGGCGGCCTTCGGCGATGCCGATCTCCCGGTTGCCGTCTTCCTTGAGGCGAAATTTGTACTGCTCCAACTGGTTGAGCAGGTTGTTGGGAAAGTCGCGGGGGGCTTTGTCGATTTCGTCGATGAGGACGACGCTGTTTCGGGCTTTCTGGGCCTGGGCTTTTTCCTCGTCGGTGTGGAAATAGGCACTGGCCTGAGCCGGATTGGTCAGGGCAATGGCCTTGCCCAAAGCGCGCAGCTCGATGTAGTTGGAGATAGCTGGAGCGGGCTGGTTGCCGCTCTGCTTGAGGTTGGCGTCGTGAAAGTGGCTCAGCGCGTCGTAGTAGTAAAACAGGTCCTGAGCCGAGGAGGTCGTCTGCGTGACGAAGGTCAGCGGCTCCGCGTCAAATTCTCCCTGCGTATCGCGGTGCAGGTCATAGGCGATGCGATGGGCCAGTCGGGTCTTGCCCGTGCCGGGTTCGCCCGTGATGAGCAGCGGCTGCTCCAGGGCCAGAGCCACCTCGACCGCATCAGCGAGTCGCTGGGTCAGCACATAGTCGGCAGGCGGCAGGTCGCGCAGGCTGACGCTTTCTTTGGGAAGGGAGATTTTGATATCGCTCATTTCGGTATTCTGTTTAACCACAAAGGGCTCGAAGGAGGGCACAAAGGACGCTAAGAGTGAGATGCGGAATAGGGAATATGGCTGTGTCGGATAAACTTATACCGTATTCCTGGTAAGTAGGAGTCCCAAAATAACTATAAGAGAGAGGTATGGAGGAAATGGAGGTATGAAGGGCTTAAGCTGCGATTTGCCTCCATATCCTCATATACTTCATACCTATATAATTCTGTCCAGCTACTCATATATCCGGCGGTTCTCGGTTGATCAGGGTATTGAGGCGCAATTCTACTTCGACCATGTCGTAGAGGTCGCGGTTTTCGGGGAAGTATCGGTTCCATAAGTTTTGTCTGCGAATGGCATTTCTGGTCATGTATTCTTCGATCCAGGCGAGGATGTCGGCTTTGGAGACGGGCGTCAATTCGTCGAGCACATGGCAATGGGCCTGCAAGTCGGGCAGTAGCCGCCGGATCTCGGTGGCGGCGTATTCGTGGTCCACATTGTGTTCGTAGATGATGCTGACGAAGAAGTAGAACACGGGATAGAAGGCGCTATCGCCCTGGTATTGGCAGTAGTCGTTGACGAACCACTCGATCAGTTGCGGGGTAAATTCTTTCCAGTGCGAGCTGCGCACCCGAAATTCTACCGCGACATTTTCCACTTCGCGACGGGCGAGTTTGCGCCCGGCCTCGGTCATCTCCAGTTCGTCGGGTTTGAGCAGGATGCGGCCCATTTTCATGGCAGTCAGCAGCCGCTCCCGGATGACGCCCTGATAGGCTTCGAGGCTTTCCATCTGCGGCAGGGGCACCTTGTACATGGGCGTCAGCTCGGGCTCGTCCTCTTCGCAGAGGTAACGGTGATAGAATCGACTGAAGAGTCCGTAGTGCGACTGTGGGTCTTCGCCGTGGATGACAAAAAACCGAAACTGGCCTTTGGTACTCCCCTCCAATTGATTCTGAAAAAGCCGCGATTGCTCGGTACGGTCACACTGAAAGGCCTCGAAACGGCTGATGATGTCATCCAGTTCGGGTAAGGTCGTTGTAGCCTGAACAGGCTGTACCTTGCCTTTTCCAATTTCCACTTCTTTTCCCTTGTAGTAGAGGTGAACCTGGTTTTTCTGACCATTTGCCATCAGGATCGCCGACCGGGCAAAGCCAGCCAACCGATGCGGGTCTTGTTCTCCCGCACCCATGGCGTCGTAAATGGAGACGGCTGCCTCGGTTCGGGTTTCGGGCGAAAGGTCGTGGCTCAGGCCCAGCACATAGGGAATTTCTTCGCTGATGGCACTAGCCTGCACCGGTTGGAAACAGCCGCTCAGGATCACCCATTGGAGGTTTGCGGAGAATTTCCCCAACAGATCGGCCAGGGCCGCCGGAGGAATGGGCGAAACATCGCCGTTGGGAGCCTCCACCAGGATTCCTTCCCCATCATCCTTGCCAGAAATGTGCAAAATGGCAGGCTTGTGCTCCAGCAGGCTGCGCCGGATGTCTCTCCTGCGAACGGCAAACTGCTCTTTCAATTCAAACTCCTTCCCATGATCGGCCCGCTTGAGCGCTTCTTTCACTTCACTGTACTCCTTCTCCCATCGGGTACGACCGACAGTCCGCGGATCAGAAGAAAGGAAGAGTATGGTGCGCTTTTCGGGCATGATGGAAGCCGGAGGGGTTAGGGTCATCAAATTTCACAATCCTGAAGAAAAATGCAACTAATAGGCCCTCTGTTGCACCACCAAGGACGCAGAGAAGAACTCAAAGAACATCAAAGGAATTGGGGAGGGTATATAAAGGGATATGGACAATAGAGTCGGGGAACAACCATGTTTCCCCTACCTACCCTATTCCCGTCTTAGCTTTATGGCCGCCGTGGTAAGATCCACTCTCCCCATTTCCCCAAAAATCCTTAGGTTGCCTTTATGAAATGGCCCTTCCCACCAATCCTTCTGCTCCTCGCCGTGTTATCGGCCTGCCAGGATCCCATTCCAGAGGTCAGCCATGGCCGCATCGTGCGGCATGCGGATTTTCCTTCGCAGTACCTGCCGAGTCGGCACATCGACGTGTGGCTGCCACCCGATTTTGACGAAAGCATCCGCCATCCGGTGATGTACATGCACGATGGGCAGATGCTCTTTGACGCCTCCCACACCTGGAACGGGCAAGAGTGGGGCGTGGACGAAGTGGTCGGCGAGATGATTCAGAACGGAGAGCTGCCACCGCTCATCGTCGTAGGCATCTGGAACCGCCCCCAAGACCGGCACCGGGAGTACTTTCCGCAGAAACCCTGGGAGTCGCTGCCACAGGCGTTTCGGGATTCTCTGAAAAACAGCGAAAGCTACGAGGGCCTGTTCAACGGCCCCATACGCAGCGATGCCTACATCAAGTTCATCGTGGAGGAGGTCAAACCCTTTATCGATGAGCAGTATCCGACCAACCCTCGGCGGAGTTATACCTTCATCGGGGGTTCCAGCATGGGAGGACTGATCTCGATGTATGCCGTCTGCGAATATCCCTACGTCTTCAAGGGAGCAGCCTGTATGTCAACCCATTGGCCGGGGATTTTTGAGGCGAAGGGGAATCCCGTTCCGGAGGCTTTTGCCCGGTACATGAGCGAACATCTGGGCGAGCCAGACCGCTACCGCTGGTACTTTGACTATGGGACTGGAACCCTGGATTCGCTTTACGAACCCTATCAACAGCGCATCGATACCGTGATGGCCCAGGCTGGATTTGGCGCTCCCAACTGGCAAACGCACAGGTTTGAAGGAGCCGATCATTCCGAGAGGTCGTGGAACGCACGACTGGACAAGCCTTTTTTGGCGCTATTTCCCCCTGAAGATACCTTCTTCACCCGTATCCCCTGATGCCAAATCGTAAGTCCCGAACAGACAAAAACGAGAAACACCACACCACAAACCACTGACTACCAATCCCTTACACCCACCTTCAATATCCGACAGGCCCTTTTGTCCCACCCGTTTGCTAAACCCTCTTCAAGCCTTTGCCTCCAATCCTTTTCCTTGAAACGAGGAATATTGGCCCTGGCCCACAGCCTCCCACCTGAAACCCTGCGGCAAATTTCCCTGATTTTGCTTTATTTGCCTCAAGGAAAATCCTGAAAAAGGATTATTATCGTAGATAATTGACTTTGGGTCAATTCCTCTTCATCCGGAAGCCAGCACACCTTTTATCCACCAAATCTCAAAACCTAGCTCCATGTCTCAGGAAGATATTCTCGCCAAGCTGCGCAACGTTATCGAACCTTATGTCGAAGACAAAGACCTCCTGGAAAAGGTCAGCCCCAGTACAGACTTGCTGAAGGATTTGAAAATCAACTCGGCACATCTGGTGGACATTATCCTGGATACAGAAGACGCCTTTGACATAGAAATCGACGATGAGGCTGCCGAGCAGATGCTGACCGTGGGAGCCGCTGTAAAAATCGTAGAGGAGCGAGTGGAAGCGTAAGAAGTGTATGCGGAATAAGGCACTAATGCCTTCGGAATTATGTTGTTGACCATTCGCAATTCGTATAAAATGCTCACCAACAGCACGTCGAATGCGAAGCTCTGGCCTCAATACATACGCATCATTCCCCACTCCGAATATCGCTTGGCTTCTTTTCATTCACTGAACAAACCCATTCATCGCCATGGCCAGAGTGCTCTACGTTGAGGACGAGCCCCTTTTAGGCAAAATCGTCAAGGAAAGCCTGGAAAGCCGGGGCTTTGAAGTGGAACTGATCGGCGATGGTGCCAGGGTACTGGGAGCGTTTGAGGCATTTGCGCCTGAGATTTGCGTGCTGGATGTGATGCTGCCCAACCGCGATGGATTTTCGCTGGGCAAAGAACTTCGGGAGAAAGCACCGCAGCTTCCCATCATTTTCCTGACAGCCAAGACCCAGACTCAGGACCTGCTCAAGGGCTTCGAGTCCGGTGGCAATGACTACCTGAAAAAGCCCTTTAGCATGGAGGAGTTGATCGTGCGCATGGAGAACCTGCTGCGCATGACCCGCCACCAGCAACCCATTCCAACAGACGCCAAAGCCAGCGCCGTCAAGTTCGGGGCCTTCACCTTCTATCCTCAGAAGTACGAACTGCATCATCCCCATGCGCAGCATAGCCTTTCTCACCGAGAGGCACAGTTGCTTGGCATCCTCGCCAGTCACCAAAACGGTGCGGTCAAGCGCAAGGACATCCTCCTGGAGGTCTGGGGCGACGATTCTTTCTTCAATTCCCGCAACCTCGACGTTTACATCGCCAAGCTTCGCGATTACCTCAAGCCCGATGACCGCGTGCGCATCATCACGCTCAAGGGGGTGGGGTATCACTTTATGGTGGAAGAATAGAAGAAGAAGGGAGAAGTCAGAAGTCAGAGGTTCCCGATGCTCGGGATTTCACTACGTTTAACAGAGGTCAGAATGGTACCGGCGTAGCCGAGCAGGGTTACGAAAACCCATGAATCTATTCTCTTCCATCTGACCTCTCGCAACGCAGCGATCTGACAGTGAAACGGTCTGACAGCTTCGCGGTCTGATTTCTTTCTCTCGCAGCGCAGCGATCTCTCGTCATTCCCTCTCATAATACCCGTCAAACGCCGTCTGCCAGGTGTCTCCGTCATCATAGGTTACCTGCCAGTGCTGACGCACGCGGCCATCGTCGAGCGGCGTCCAGGTGATGCGATTTCGGTAGCTGCGGCCCTGCTGATCGGTCAGGGATTGACTCCAGAGCACCATGTTGCCGTCTTCGAATTTGCCTTCCAACTCCAGGTAGCCGCCCTGATTATCGAGCCAGAGCTGCTTCCAGACCTTTTCGCCCGAATGGTAAAAGTTGTAGCTGGTACCAGTGTAGGGACCACGAGCAGAAGACCAGTTTTCCTGGATGACGCAACTGTCCTGCATGCGCACGATGTGGTTATGGCCCAGGACATTTCCAGCCGTATCCACTGCCTGCCAGTCGCCCAGCCAGAAGTCAAACTGTCGATAAACCTCGGTGCAGCAGGGACAGGAATTCTGGGACTGTGCCGCCAGGGGTGAAAAGCCTCCCAAAAAGAGGGCAATGGACAAGGGTAGCAGGTTTCTAAGGGTGGCGTTCATGTTTCGTAGGAATTGGAGTATAAAAAGGATGGTGCCAAGAAGCACTCCCCTACCCCAACATCGCATTCTGCCGGTATGGAGTAAAACCTGCGACCCTTTTTGGCAACCTTTCCGTGTTTTTAGGGAGGAAAATACCGAGAATCAGGGAGGGATAAACCATTCGTTCCAGCCGTATTTGTACCTAAAATATCATTAACCCCATTTCGAATTATGCGATTCTTACAGATTGTAGCGCTTGGACTTCTGCTCATGGCCAGTTCCTGTGGCCTGTTTACCCGCAACAACGACATGCTGGTCGAGGGCACCCTCACCTGTCAGGTAGACGGAGCAGACTGGACCGGAGACTTCATTGCCCAGGCCCTGCTGTCCAGCACGGGTGCTGACGATGTCCTCACCATCACCGGGCAGCAGTCCGATGGCAACACCCAGGTGCAGGTCATCCTGAACCCCTTCACCGGACCGGGAACCTATACCATCGTGAAAGGCAACTTTGCCGAGACCAATATGGGTCGCTACACTGGCCGCAATCCCCTGACCCAAACCTTCACCACTATGAGCGGCCTGGGAGAAGGCTCCATTGAAATCACCGATTTTGAAGCCGATGGCAAGGTAAAAGGCAGCTTCAGCTTTACCGCAGTAAACGCCGCCTCCGGCAATGCCGAGGTCGCCATTACCAATGGCATGATCGACCTGGAGGTCACAGAGGAGTAAAGCACAGGCAGCGCTGGCTTGAATTTCCACCGAAAAACTCTTTTGAAATTTTGAACCAAGAGCTTTTCGAACTTATTTGGGTGAGCATAACAGATACTACTCGCCCCCTCCATGTGGTACGTCCTACTCAATCCAAATGCAGGCTCCGGCAATGCCGAAGACCTCTGGCTTCCACAGCAAAAAGAGCTTGAGGCCAGGGGTTTTGCTTTTCAACGCGTGGATGTCCCGGATGAAAAATCTGTTCCTGGGCAGGTATCGGAGTGGACTGCAAAAGGTGCGCGAAAGTGGATCGCCATCGGCGGAGATGGCACCTTTCACCACCTGGTCAATGGCATCATGAACCAGGAGGTATGTGCCCCTGAAGAAATCACCTGTGCGTTTTGGAGTGCAGGGACGGGCAATGACTGGCGGCGTCAGTACCAGTTGCCAAGCCAGGCTGAGGCCTGGCGCGAAATGTTCATCCGTCAACAAATCATCCAGCAGGATGTCGGGTTGATCGAGGCAATAGACCTGGAGGGCAATGCCACCAGGCGGTACTTCCTGAATGTCGCTGGCCTGGGTTATGATGCCTTTGTGGTCAAGTACCTGGATGAACACGAGGTAAACTCTGGCGGAGGGTTCAAATACTTTTCGTCCATATTTCGCTGCCTGGCCAATTATACCCCTGGCTCCCTGCGGATCATCACGCCCGATCAGGAATGGGAGGACTCATTTTACACCCTCAATGCAGGCATTTGCCGCTACAATGGCGGCGGCATGCGCTTTGTTCCCAGGGCCAATCCACAGGATGGGCAACTGGAACTGACCATGCTGCCCAAGGTTCCGGCCTGGCGCGTGGCCATGAATGTACCGTGGGCCTACACTCCTTTTTTTGACCGGCACCACCTGGTCCGGCATGCCCGCAGTTCCTGGGTACGCTACGAGCATACGGGAGAGCAACCCGTCCTGATCGAGGCTGATGGAGAACTGATTGGCACTACTCCGGCCAGGATTTCGGTTGTCCCGGGAGCGCTGCGGTTTGTGGGCAAGTGATCCCCTGAGAATTGCACACTCTTCCTTACTTTTGCCTTATGCCTAATCAACCGCTGCGTTCGGTAACTGTCACCCGCTATGTCACGCCCCTGCGCGAGGGCGGCTCGCTGCCTGCCATTGTCGAGGCCGACGACGGCTTTTCCTATGTGCTCAAGTTTCGGGGGGCTGGTCAGGGAACCAAAGCCCTCATCGCCGAGATCATCGGCGGCGAACTGGCGCGACTGCTCGGCCTGAAGGTCCCCGAGCTCGTCTTCATGGAGCTTTCGGAGGCATTTGCACGCCTTGAGCCTGATGAGGAAATTCAGGACTTGCTGAAATTCAGCGTGGGGCAAAACCTGGGATTGCACTACCTCTCTGGGGCCATCACCTATGATCCGGCTGTTTCCGAAGCTACGGAGGAAGAAGCCTCACTCGTAGTCCTCCTCGACAGCCTGATCACCAACCTCGACCGCACCCCACGCAACCCCAATCTCCTAAACTGGCGCAGGGAGCTCTGGCTGATCGACCATGGGGCCAGCCTCTACTTCCATCATGCCTGGGGAGATTACCAGGCCCAGGCCCGGAAGCTGTTCCCCCTTATCAGAGATCATGTCCTTTTGCCAAAAGCCACACAACTGGCCGCCGCTGCAGAAACAATCCGTCAGGCATGGAGTCCTGCTATCTTTGCGGATATTCTAGCCCTCATCCCGGATGACTGGCTGGAGGAAGCGGGCAACGACATGACACCGAAAGAAAAGCGGCAGGCATACCAGAGCTACCTGTCCATTCGCCTGAAAAAACTGGATGAACTCACTCAAGAAGCTGAAAATGCCCGAAATGCAACCATATGAGTACGCCATTATCCGTCTGGTACCCAGGGTTGAGCGGGAAGAATTTCTGAATGTCGGAATCATTCTTTACAGCAAGGATCAGAAGTTCCTGGGGGTCAGGATCAGATTGGACGAATCCCGTACCCGTGCCTTTGCCCCAGATCTGGATTTGGAGGAGGTTCGCAGCTATCTCAAAACCTGGGAATGGATCTGCGAAGGCAATCCAAAAGGTGGCCCCATCGCCACCCTTGATCTTCCCGGCCGCTTTCGCTGGCTGACCGCCGTGCGCAGTACCATCATCCAGCCTTCTCGCTTACACCCTGGCATGTGCCTCGACCCTGAGCGTACGCTGGAGGAGCTGTTCCAGAAATACGTTTGATGCATTGTTCATGGGTCAGGGATCATTGATCAGTAAAGAAATCAGGGATCGGTGAAGCGAGCACGGGATACTACTGTTCAATGATCATTGTTCAATGACAAATGATTCCTTTATCTTTGGATATGGAACATATACGTCAATACCTCGACCAACATAAAGATCGCTTCCTCGAGGAGCTGATTGAACTCCTCAAGATCCCCAGTATCAGCGCTGATTCTGCGTACAAGGACGATGTGAACCGTGCGGCTGACTGGCTGGTGTCTCAGTTTGAAGCCCTGAAAGTCGATCGCGTGGAGAAGTTCGCGACGCCAGGCCATCCGATTGTGTTCGCTGAGAAGATCAGCGATCCCAGCAAGCCGACCGTACTGGTGTACGGCCACTACGATGTGCAGCCACCAGATCCACTGGAGCTGTGGACCAGTCCACCTTTTGAGCCTGTCATCAAGGACGAAAAAATCTATGCCCGTGGCGCCTGCGACGACAAGGGGCAGGCCTATATGCACCTCAAGGCGCTGGAGATCCTCAACAGCCTGGGAGAGCTTCCCACCAATGTCAAGTTCATCATCGAAGGCGAAGAAGAAGTCGGCAGTGACAACCTCGAAAACTTCATCAAGGCGCACAAGGAGATGCTGGCCGCTGATGTCATCATGATCAGCGACACCTCCATGATCGGCAATGATACGCCTTCCATCACCGTGGGACTGCGCGGCATGTCCTACGTGGAAGTTGAAGTCGTAGGGCCTAACCGCGACCTGCACTCTGGTGTCTATGGCGGTGCGATTGACAATCCAGTCAACGTGCTGTGTGAGATGATTACCCAACTCAAGGACGAAAAAGGCCGCATCACCATCCCCGGTTTTTATGACAAGGTAGAGGTCCTGAGCACTGAGCAGCGCGAAGATCTCAGCAAGCGTCCATTCGACCAGGAAGAATACATGAAGGACCTGGAAGTGAACGACTTGCGTGGAGAAGAAGGCTTTACTCCGCTGGAGCGGGCTTCTATTCGTCCGACACTGGATGTAAACGGTATCTGGGGGGGATACATTGGAGAAGGCGCGAAAACCGTCCTTCCTTCCAAGGCCAACGCCAAAATCTCCATGCGCCTGGTTCCTCATCAGGACCCGGACGAGATCACAGAACTCTTCACCGATTATTTCAACAAACTGGCTCCCAGTACCGTCAAGGTGAAGGTTACGCCTCATCATGGTGGCAAGCCAGCCGTTGTTCCTACTACCTCCGCAGGCTATCAGGCAGCCGCCAAAGCCATGGGGGAGAGCTTCGGTAAAGAGCCGATTCCAACACGCGAAGGGGGATCTATTCCGATTGTGGCGCTGTTTGGCGAAGTTCTGGGACTGGACTCCGTGCTGATGGGATTTGGACTGGACTCCGATGCGATCCACAGCCCCAATGAGCACTATGGATTATTCAATTACTACAAGGGTATCGAGACCATCGCCAGATTTCATGAAAAATTTGCGGAAGCGGCTAATGTATAATTGATCTCCTGCTTCGTTACTAAAGGAAAAGCTTTGGCTTTTCCTTTAATCCATTTAATCATTCAATCCTGACAAATGAAGACCAAACTACAATCCCTGATTTTGCTGCTGAGCCTGGTAGCAATTGCCTCCTTGACTACCGGTTGTAAGGTAGAAGGCTGTACCAACATCAATTCTGACAACTACAATCCAGAGGCAACGGTAGATGATGGCTCATGCATACTGGCACGTGAGAAATTCATTGCTCAATACAATGTAGCGGAGTCCTGCCCATCGGGTAACTTCACCTTCGCCATGAACATTGTGGCTTCCACGACTGCTGAAGATGCGGTGATCCTCAACAACCTGGGAGATTTTGGATCAGCCATCAATGGAACCGTAAGCGGCAGTTCAATTACCATCCCTAATCAAAACATTACCATCCAGGGAATTGCTGTTTCCATCAATGGTAGTGGTTCGATCAATGGCAACCTGTTGATCATCAACTATTCATACAACTTCGCTGGAGGAGGTGAAACCTGCTCCATGAACTGTACCAAGCAGTAATCGCTCACTCAACAAGTAAACCATGCGTTTTTTCAAACGCTTCATGCTCTTTTTGCTCATCCCCGCGACGGTGGGGGCAGCGGTATATATAGCCCGCCGCCCTCTCCTTCGGGGGATTGGGCACCATCTCATCAAGGAAAATACTCCTCGGCCAGTGGATGCCATCTTTGTGCTTTCCGGCGATCCCAGTGAGCGCTGCCCCAAAGCCGCTGAGTTGTACCACGAGGGGATGGCTCCCATCATCGTCGCAACCGGTGAGGGGATCAACCCAACGCTGTCCGCCATGGATATCAACCTGACAGATGCGGAGGTGGGGCAACAGGCCCTGTGGGAAATGGGAGTAGATAGTAGTTCCGTCCTAACGCTGAAACGTGGTAGCAGCACGTTTGAAGAATCTGAGGAGATTCTGGGTTATAGCACGGTAGAGGGCTACAACAGTGTCATGATTGTGTCTTCCAAGTTTCACACCCGACGAATTCAGTCCGTATTCAGACAAAAATTCAAGGCGGAAGGGATCGATGTCGTGGTAGTGGGCGCCCAGCCTGACCCGGATCAGTATCAGATCGATACCTGGTGGGAGTATGAGGCAGGACTCATTTTTGTGAATAATGAGTACCTGAAGTCGCTCTATTACTGGATGAAGTATTAGTGGGCATTGGACGGGATCGGTCTATTGAGCAATCCAAAAGGCTCTTTACGGATCAAAGTCCCATGAGCCATGACCACTGACAACTCAGGCAGCCTGCGCAGTCGTTGGTCGGTAATGGGTGCGAACCAATTCTTCCATATCACCGACTGTCCTTACTTTCATCCACTCCATGTCAGCGATTGAGATGCGAAATTCCTTTTCGCAGACCATGACCAGCTCGATCATGTCCAGGGAATCCATCGCAAAATCTTCCTTGAAACTTGCCTCCAAATCGTAGGAATTTAGTTCATCTTCGTCAACGAGGTCAAACACGATATTCTTCAGACGGTCTTCCAGAGCCATCTGCTCATTGGCTTGATTGTAGGACTTCATAGGAATGGTAGTTTGGGTGAATTGAGCGGCAAGGGCAGCAACTTCAGTTATCGCTTTTTTCATCATTGGTATATAATCACTGGTTATGGTAGAACAATTTCAATTTTCCCTTCCTTCTTACCCGAGAGGCTTTCATTTGATCACATCGAATGTGCTTTCTGCCATTGGCGACTTACCCCGGAAGGGCATTTTGCACCTGTTCATTCAGCACACCTCTGCTGGGCTTACGATCAATGAAAACGCTGATCCTACGGTTCGGAAGGACTTTCGCAGTGTTTTTGACCGCCTCGTTCCCGAAGACCAGCCCTACTACCAGCATACACTGGAAGGGAATGACGACATGCCTGCCCATATTAAGACTGCACTGGTAGGAACTTCCGTTTCCATTCCCATCACCAATGGTCGGCTCAACCTGGGCACATGGCAGGGAATTTACCTCTGTGAATTCCGCAACCACGGGGGAGCGCGTCGTCTGGTCGCTACCCTCTATCAATGAACCAAAAACTACGCCACAGCTTATTTCGAAATCTGAACCATTCGCAAAAAAGAAAATTTAGGCTACTATCAGCCTATCTATGGGAATGGATGGTTGGATTTGCAACATGAAAGGTGATAATTTGCAGCCCTCCAACTTGACCAAAAGTTCATATGCTGGAACTAAATGCGAAAATCATGGGGCAGGGTCCTGCTCTGATCATTTTACACGGCCTTTTTGGGTCGCTGGACAACTGGGTTACCCTGGGCAGGCAGTGGAGTGAAGAATTCACAGTTATCCTCGTAGATCAGCGCAATCACGGAAAGTCCCCTCATGACGAAACCTGGAACTATGAAGTCATGGCTCAGGACCTAAGAGACTTTATGGATCAGCAGGGAATTCCACAGGCTCATCTCCTGGGTCACTCCATGGGAGGAAAAACGGTCATGCAGTTTGCCACCGAATATCCAGAGATGGTGGACAGGCTGATAGTCGCTGACATGGCCCCCAAAGCCTACAAGCCACATCATGAGGTAATCATCAAGGCGCTGAATGCCATAGACCTGTCCCAGGTTTCTTCCCGGCAGGAGGTCGATGAGTCACTCAAAGCCAGTATTCCTGAAATGGGGACCAGGCAATTTCTACTCAAAGGACTGGGAAGAGACGAGGATAAAAATCTGGCCTGGAAATTCAACCTTCCGGTGATCACGCGGGACTATCCCAATGTACTCGCCAACATCGACGGTGACCTTCCCTTTGATGGCCCTACCCTATTCCTATCAGGATCAGCCTCCAATTATGTACAGCAAAGTGACCATGGTGAAATTCAGGAACGATTTCCACAGGCACGGTTTGTGGAGCTAGCAGGTGTGGGTCACTGGCTACATGCCGAGGCGCCTGACGAGTTTTCCAAAGAAGTATTGGCATTTTTGCACAGCTGAATTACTTTGCTATCCCAACTGAATTGCGCAAGTTTGCTCCTGTAATCAACTACTGAACTATCCTGTCACATGAAATATATACTCCCGATATTTGCCCTGTTCCTTTTTATCCTGACTGGATGTGAGGAAGAAGTCACGGATAAAGACAACGATAATAAGGATACCAAGGATAGCATACTGGTTGAAGTTCCCAGCAATGAGCTCGACTTTCCGGTAAAATCCCCATCTTTTAACGCTGAACTGGTTGGGACCTGGCACCTGACCGAGATGTGGATAGATGGCAACCTGATGGCTGGCGAAGAACTGGGAGATACATTCATCGAATTCACAGAAGACTCCAGAGTTACGGTTGTGGCCACAGGACTGGATCCGGTTTCCTCCAACTTTTCATACGAAGATCCTCTGATTCTTGCAGAAGCACTGGAAGGAGAGCGGGAAGTACTGGAGGTCAGTTCTGAGAAGCTCGTGCTGCTTGAAAGCGTTAGCGGAACTGAGGTACGCTATGTTTATGAGCGAAAATAGGCCCTATTCTCTTTATTGGGTTTCCCATTAATTCTGGTCTGGAGTGCCAGCTCAGGGATCTTCGGTCCCCGGTTATGGCTCTGACTCCCAATTCGCATTCAATCTAACATCCCCCGGCGGGGAATTGGAATAAATTTTGGTCATAAGGTCGTAAATCGTCTGAAAGGACTGGTAATCGACCGAATGAAGCGACTAATAATTATTTCTATAGGCTGGATGTTGGCGGGACTCTCTTTGGGCTTCGCTCAGAATGGAGGATATCCCTGGGGAGTAGGGATTGGAAGTCGTGTTATTCAATATAAGGCACACCCTGGAGATCCCAAGCTCGCACAATCCTATTACGACCCCACCGGACAGATAATGGTTTCCCATTATCTCAATCCCGCATTTGATTTTCGCACACAGGTAACGATAGGCCCTGGAGTCAGGTACCCTGCCGGAGATGCAGTGGCGCGAGGTATGCTGATCGACATGAACTACATGCTCGCCTTCAAACTTCACAATGGAGTTTTGCTACGGGAAAGTGCTCGCTTCAGCCCTTACCTACTGGTAGGAGTAGGAGGTAGTTACCTGCCCAATCGTCCTGATGCCTACCTGCCATTTGGCGGAGGGGTGAGGGTTCGCCTGGGAGATCGCATGAGCATTAACCTTGAAACTGTTCGGCAGATTTCGGTGAATCGTGACTACCAGCACCTGGCACATGCTATTGCCTTTGTTTACAACCTTGATACAGAAGACGAAGAATGGGAGGAGACCATCCCAAATGACAGCCTGGGTACCGAAGAACTCCTCGCGATCATACCAGTGGACTTTGACCAGGATGGGACCTTTGACCAGGAAGATCTGTGTCCGGATGTACCCGGGCCAATCAGCAATCAGGGATGCCCCGAAGATGGCGATATTTCACTGGATCCGCTACAGGATATTTCTCAGGAAGAACCTGTAATTGAGGAGGTTATCGAAGAAGTGCCTCAACCGACTGAAGCAACTCAAACGCCGGAAGTAGCCTTTGAGGAGGAACAGCCCATCGAAAGTGATGACAGCGACACCAGCCCATTCACTCAGGAAGAACAGCAACCCGTGGAACCTGAGGAAGTCGCTGAAAATGATATCTGGATTCCCGGTATGGAGGAGGAAGAGCCCAATCCGATGGAAGAGGCTACCGAGCCTGAGTCATTTGAACAGGTGGCTCAGGAAACTGCACCTGTCGAGCCGGAGCCGGAGCCGCAGCTAGAAATTGTCGATTTGAACCCTGCTCTTCATCAGAATCCACAACCGGAGCTGGACCAGTCCATTTGTGAATCATTAAAATCCTACCAGCTGGATCCCATTTACTTTGGCTATGACAGTGACCAGCTCACCGATGAAGCCAGGCAGGTACTGGATGACCTGGCTGGGAAGATGAAAGCTTGTCCGGATATGAGTCTCGTTATACTTGGGCACTCGGATGCAGACGGACAGGAAGACTATAACCTTGTTTTGTCTGTTATGAGGGCCTATCACGTGAAATATTATCTCGTTTATGAGCACGGAATCCGTCAGGCGAGGATCACCTCCGATGGCATTGGAGAGGAACAGCCGGTCGCGGACAATAGCTCCGATGTAGGAAAACAAAAGAATCGTCGAGTAGACTTTAAACTGATACCGTAAAATATACGAGCCGGGTGAACCTTTTCGTAATAAGTAAAATAGGTTTGTACTAAGGAGTATACACTAATAATCAAACCCTACACAGAAAGACTAATTACCATCCTGGCTATTTTAATAATTGTTCTTTTCGCATTATGACATAGTAGCTATATCTGGCCTTTGAGCACTGAAAAATAACCGATCATCAGACCAATCACGCAGATCGGCATCAATTCTCTTCAGTTGCTCATTATCAGGGGGATAACTGGCCAGATGTTTGCAACCATGGCATCAAAATGAAATTGGGGAAAAAGTACTGTTAACGAACCTAGACAAATGAATGCTAGAAGATTTTTTACCGTATTAGTCTGCGGGTTCCTGTTTTGGGGGATCAGCTATGCCCAGGAGAAGGCGGAGAAATCTCGCGTCATGGGTGAGCTGTCGGGCCTGTTTTTAGACTATAATGGCCTAATGAACGGCAACTTCACAGACTTCCGTAGCTATAACCCGGGGATTACCCTCGCTGGCCACGTGGACGCGGGCAGATGGCTGGATGCCTCGCTATACTCCAGCTTTGCACCAGAGGTACAATATCCATTGAATCGCGAAGATATCATCACCACCTCTCTGGTTGATGTCCGTGCCATGGCTCGGATCAAATTCATGCGACCAGACGCTCTGATCGCTCCATATATCAGTACTGGATTTGGATTCAATATCGCCAGTGGCAATCTGCGCACCTATATACCTGGGGGATTAGGGGTACGCCTGCAACTGAGCGAAAACTTCGCTCTGATGGTAGAAGGGATGTATCGCCAGCCACTTGATCAGACTCAGATTCAGCCACTGGCCTATAGCGCAGGCTTTGTCTTCGGAATTCCGAAGAAGCGTCCACAGGAAGAAAAGCCTCTTACAGATCCTCAGCCAGACAATAAGGACCTGCTAGCTGACGCAGATAATGATGGAGTGCCAGATATCGACGACTCCTGCCCGGATCAAAAGGGAAAAGCGCTGAACTTTGGCTGCCCGGATACCTATATGGCTAGCACCACTGAGGACTACCCGGTCGACAATAGCACGACCACGGAGCCAGAATTTGAGGAACCTGTAACCACAGCGCCTGCCGTCATCATACCAGAATCTGACCCGGTTGATTCCTATGCTTCAGAGGATGAGTTTTCCGCTCCTTCTGCTTCGGAGGAACTCAAACCAGTAGTAATCACCGCAGAAATGTCCTCCAGCAAAATGGACTTCATCCGTGAAGCTGGCATGCGCATTAACTTCGCAGCAGGTAGCTCCACCCTTAACGCTGAGGCCATGGCTATTCTCGATGAGGTTGCCGACATCCTGACTGAATATCCGACCTACCACCTTCAGGTCATGGGATACTCAGACCCTGCCGGTAGCGCAGATGCCAACAAAATCCTCTCTGTCCAGCGTGGATTTGCTATCAAAAAATACCTCGTCTACACCCGGGGGATCCGCTATGCACGCATCTACTCTGATGGTCGTGGTGCAGTAGTCGGTTTTGGAACAGATAACAGCCAGGCAGAACTCATTCCGGTAGCACCTGGAGACCGAGGATATCGCAGCGAATAGCCTGCGGGTTCATTTGCTAGGTAAAATAAATTTCATGGGGTATCGTCAGAGAGGGCGATACCCTTTTTGCTATGTTGCCCGGACCTCTGGCCCTGGCAACAAACTTTTTAGGGAACATAATAGTCTACAATTCTCCCTATCTTCAATGAAACCACACACCATTCAATATGAGTAAGCTAACCTATTTTGTAGCTTTTCCTGTTTCTGACGAGGCCCGTGAACGTACATTCAATGTTATTGCTGAAATACGTGGGGCTGCTCAGACTCGGGAGCATGTAGATGAACTGACCGATGTGATCATTGCCCTGACTGAAGAAGGGCTCAAATACCTGTTTCTGGATTCCCTTCACTATGCCAAGGTGGGCAGCTTCCAGATTAAAGCCGTTCAGGTGGGGGTTCAGACTGCCAGAAAAGGACTGGAAATGGTCGGAAGACGAGCGCTTAAAGCCATGTCTGACGAACAAATCCGCGGAATTGCAGACTATATGGAAGGATTACTCCTACAGGTTGAAGAGTAGCCATCTCCGGCACCTATCTCGCCACCTCGAATACTGGAACAGACTCCTCTCTGGGATCGGTAATGCACAGGATTTCACACTCCAGCGAAATCAGGCGGTCCAGTTCCAGGAGAGAAGCCAGTGCGACCTGTGAATAATTCTGAGAGGCGTTGCCAAAACCACGGTAGCGAACCTGCCAGAGACCCTGAATGAGTTCCATCCCGCCACTACTGGGATTAAGAGACCTAAGGGCTCCCGACACATTCCCGGGCCCAGCATGGTAGCTATGCAGAACCAGCAACCTGAACCAAAGGTCATCCCTGGAATAGGCGATTCCCTCTCGATTGAGCATCCGCTCGGTTTCCGGGATGCAGACACGGTTGATATAGCCTGCTGCGGCTCTTCCGGCCTTTTTTACATCTGCACGGTCATCCCGTCGGCTATTTACTACCAGGCCCTGCTCTCGCGCTGCAGCGGGCATTAGTTGAAACGGACCATAGGCCCCTGTATGAGACTGCCGCAGTTGTCCCGGACTTTCTATCAGCAGGATTGCCTGAGCGTACCAGGGGTCAACCCCTTGCGCATTAAAGACTTCTATGGACTCGTGAATGTGGGGCATTACAGCCCTGATTTGATAATAATCTGACTTTCCATATGTAACATACAAACGTACGTCATGGGAAAGGCCATATTCCTCGATTTTTTGTTGCTTGAAAGCCCGCTTTTGATCGGTGCTCATGGCTTCATAATCCGCCGCAGAAAAAACCTCCAGAATCTGGCGCGTATCAGCAATATTAAGAACCGCCGAATCTGGCGGAAGTTGCATCACTCGCCGCCAAAAACGGGGCTGAGCCAGCGTATCCCAGCGTTCGTAATACATCATGGGATCGCTAATCACCCGTTGAGCTATAGTGTCTGACAAAGAGACTACCTCCAACAAATACCCCGCACTGGAGGGCTGAGCAAATGCGCCCAGGCTTATCATGGTTATCCAACCTACAAAAATTACCACTCGCATAGTCTCCAAGTTAAACAGCAATTGCCAATTGTGTAAACTCATTTTGGGTCTGAGCTTACAGATACTCCGTATTATCGGATCAATTTCGAATCTCTAATTTTTCCCTTTTGGGATTTCCCTTTTTCTAATAACGGAGGATCGAGCCAGAGGTTGAGACTATTTGCGTAGGATTTATGAGATGTTTAGAATAATAGGATGCCTATGCTAAAGCGCAGGGCAAGGTTGGCTGAACCGTAGTCAAAGTAGCCAGGTTGCAGATTTGTGGGGATCGAACTGGAAGCCTGAATTTCCTGTATGAATCCCCAGTAAAGCAGGTCAGTAAGGGGTACGAGGGTTGGACCTTTGACAGTTGGATATGGAGCAGCTTCTGGACTGTCTTCTCCTTTTTTTATTGATATCCGGTTAAAATAAATCCCCACATCTATTACCAGGCGCGAGAAGTATATTTTTTGTCTGCCTATGCCAATGCCAGTTTCTGCATACCTTCCTTGATAGGTCGAAATTCCACTGGCAGTAACTGTGGGGCCGACGGATGGACGAAACTGAAACTCATCCTCAAGTTGTAGCGTTGCTCGGCCCATATTCATGAAAAACATCACATAGGAACCATAAGGAGCAGGAAATGCACGGTTGGTATAGGTCCTTAGCGCGAGGCCATATCCCCGAAGTTCGTAGCCCAAAAAGGGCTTTTCCTCATTGGAGTTTATCTCCGCGAGGCTATGTCCACGTTGGTATGAGAGCCCCAGGCTCATGCGTCGATTTATAGGGCCCTCGACTTCAAATTGTGCTCCCTTACGCCCAAACATTGGCAGCAATGGGAAGAGATCACTTTTGACCAGAACGTGCTTTCCTGTTATCCCGGAGTTTTGCCCCTTCAGCTCACTTGAAAAAAGGCAAAGGCAGCCTAGGGTGAGAGCTATTATGGATATCTTTCGGTAAAAATACTGCATGGATAATAATCTAAGGCTGCTGAAAATAACGATGATTAAGATGAAACCAGCTCAGGCCCTAGTACCTAAATAAGGGCTTTGAACAGGCTGAAGCTATCGTATATCATTACATCCAGGGTCATATTGGTGGGGGTGGACCGTACCTCACGGAGTTCCCGAAAGACCACTTCACTACTGACTACGTCCACTACAATCTGATAATAAGCCAGGTGGTACTTGGGGACGAAGTATGCGGCGGCAAGTGGCGGAAATAAAAATATAAATCCCAGGGCCTCTTTCCGTCTGGTTTTGAGCGATACCAATCCCTGTATGGAGAAATAAGGTGTATCATACTTCTCGGCCAGGTAAGCATACTCAGAAGATAGCTGCATAGGGGTTCTGAGTACTTCTTCCTCTATTCGTCTATCGAACACCTCTCCATCACTGGTACTTCTTCCTTCCTCCTGCAAACCATTTACCTGAATAATATGACGTCTCAATGGTAGTAGGTCATTGAAATAGCTCAGGTCGTCTCCCTGAAGATTCGTTGGGGTAAGTACATTCAGGTCTATGCCAGCCTTGGCTGCCGCGTATTCCAGCCGCTCCACAAATTGGGCTTGACGAGTTTCTGAGACTAATACCTGACCTTCTGGCGACTCGCGCCGGCCCAACCACAACAGATCCGGATCGATAGAAACTACCTTTGTTGGAACCTCTCGCAGGGGCTTATCGGAATGCTGTACCCATAGCTGGCCGGGGTTACATCCCCATATAAGAATTGGGAGTATGAGCAGCAAAGCCAGTTGGAACAACAAGGAAATTTTCATGATTATAATTGTTCAAGGCGATTTCGTACAAATAGATGGCGTTGGCCATCCGGATAAAGTTCCAGGTATTTTTGATAGGCGGTTCGGGCTGTCTCTTCAACTTCATACATCTCGGCCCATTGTCCCTGAAGCACCAGCAAGGTTTCTGATGTGGGAAACCGCTCGACTCCGCTGGTGAGGAAACTCCCTAGCAACCCTTCCCAATCACTTTTTCTCAATTGATTTAGGCCACATATCAGACTTCCATAGGTCAGGCTTTGATCAGGATGTCCCATCAAAAAAGACTCTTTGATTGGCCCTTGTTCTCGGTAAAAAGCTAACCAGTATAGGTTCTGCGCTATCATCTCGTAAAGATACTGGTTAGCGGGATGGCTCTCCAGCATCCTCAGTGCCCCGTAAAGTGAGGAAGCATATCGTGCCTGTTGATACGTTTTTTCAATCTGCTCAAAATAGGCTCGGGTCCGTATCTGATAAAAGGTGGAATCAGCATGAAGAAATCTGGCTCTGCCTTCAATTTCCCCGACCTCATCCAGTTTTTCGCTCAGGGCCGTGATTCGGGATGCAAGACTGGGATGGGTTGCATATTGATCCTCATCCAGTTCTTCCTTTTCAGTCTGAGGTTCTTCTACGGTGTCATTCTGATTTCCACCCGACTTCTTATTCTGGTCATTTTCCTCATCTCCATCTCTGGCGAGGTCCTGGCCTATGTATCGATATACCCTTGCAGAATCGCACTGACATTCCTGAAGGATTGCAAGGGAATCCAACCCAAACGCTTGGGGCAAATCCAGGAAAAAGCCGTTGGTATGTCTATCGATTTCCTGTAAATGCTGTAATGCGAGGATAGCTTCTGCTGGATCATAGGGAGAATCCAGTATTAAATCTATCCCCAACAGATCAGCTTCCATTTCCTGTTCCCTGGAAAAACGCAGCACCTCCAGCCATTTCTCAGATTCATTGGTCTTTCTAAAAGCCTCATCAACTTCTTGTACTTTTCTAAACTGGTTGAGGGAGTGAGATCGGCGAATATGGGCTATTTCATGTGCGAGGATAAACGCTACCTCTGCTTCAGAATTCAGGTAGGAGAGTAGAGGCAGGTTGAAAAAAATGGTTCCATTTCGCCATGCATTGGCATTGGGGATGCTTATTCTGGTGGCATAGATCGTGATCTGAGCCCTTAGCTCAGGTTCATTTCTGAGTAGGGTATCAGCAATGGTAGCCAGGTATTCCGTTACTTCTCCATCAAAGAAGATATCCCCGCTTCGCATTGCCTGACTAAGGGCATAATTCGATAGGGTATAGTACCGTTCTCCATCGCGCCCTAGATTGCCTACATCGGCATCTGCTTCTTCACTGCTGATTTTGGCAATCGAGTTTCGGACCTCAATGGGAATTTCGGTGGTCAACCTGAGTGGGGCATAGTCAAATTCAAAGGGAATTTGTGCCTGAAGGGATAGTGCCAGTCCACAACATATTCCAGCCAACCCTGTTCGTCTAAGGTTTCCAATCAATCGATACATAGTTGCTTGTTTGAGGGAAATAAGTGATCAGGTCCTCGAAGCTTTCATAGTACTCACTTTTTCGAAACCAGACAAGGTTGTCGTATTCGACTCCTTTTGTCGAGTACTCACTGGTACGGAGGAGGGTGATTAGCCCATACTCCTCCCAGGTGATATACAAACCGGGCCCGGGAACCATCCCATTACCATGTATTTCTATCGGATCCAGATCTAGTTGCCAGTAGTTGACATAATAATGGCTTCCCAAGGAAGGGTCAGTAGGGTGGTCGGCACTCACCATCGTCCAGCTATGATGAGGATTGGTTCTTATCCTATTTAGAGGGAAATTGAAATATGTGGCTCGAACTTGATAGGCAGAAAGATATTCTTCAAAACGCATGATTTGGCTACGATCTCCTCTTCTCCCGAGGTAGTGAATGAGTTCGGGAGACTTGATGGATACAGAGACCGCTTCGAATCCGCTGGAAGCATAACTGGGAATATTAAATGAATCACCATGGAATTCCACATCATTCCCGACTAGCATGTACAGGGCCTTATCATTTGGCATCCACCCGATGTCCTTGACCGGTCCGGACGGACTCGGAGCAGGCAGTTCGTTGCCCTCAAGGTCTATGATATGTGGATTTCCCATAGGGTCAAGATACGCGATCTGGTCATGGGCATAACTTAATGCAATATGCGTCTTTGGACCGGCCGGAGCCGAGGGAATCGATTGGGGTGTTCCATTTCCACTTTGGAGAAAAAAAATGTCTTCATTGTAGATGAAAGCTGCCATGCCCCAGAAGTCAGTAGCAGGAAACTCTGGAGTTCCCAACGTATCTCTGCTGACCAACTCGACCTTATCTGAAAATAGGAAGCTGGTACATCCTGATATTCCTTCAAGCATGATGGTAGCACTGAGAAGCGCTAGAAACCACCCAAGTGATTTTTTCATGGTTGCCGAATTTTTGAAAAAGTACTTATAACAAATCTATGAAATAGATTCCCTTTTCCAAAAATTCTAAAAACATCCCCCTATTATTTGAAATATTCCTCTCTGTGGGCTCTAAAAGCATCTAGTCCTTGCGAAGTACATAATCCCCGCCAATAGGGCCACAGCACCTGGGTCATCAACTCGCGGGTCCCGTGCCCACTGAAGCGCTGTCCTTCAAAGATGGCTTCCATAAGCAGGGTAAGGGTCGAAGCAGCGATTTCAGGATCAATATTCTGTTGAAAAAGCCCCTCAGACTGTCCTCTAACGAGTAACTCTCGGGTTTCCTGCTCGCCAAGTAATCCCCGCTTTTCGTTTTCCTCAGCAAGATAGTAGGCGATGTCCCGAAAAAAGGCAGGATGGGTACGTAGCAGCCGACTGACCTGCTGATGATGGAACCTAACCAACACCTCTGCACTGTCTGAAGCCCCTTCAGACGATTCCTGATAAAGCTTCAGGGAGTTGGCGCGGTACAGGCGCACGCAGGCCCGGACCAGTCCCGGCTTGTCGCCGAAGTGCTGATAGAGCGTTTTGGTGGATACCCCTAGTCTTCTACTTAGCTCTCCAATTGGCATGCCCCTGATACCCTCCTGCAGGAACAGCTTCAGGGATTCCTTTACCAGAAATTTTACCCGATCACTTGACATCCTGCTGGAATTCTCCTTTTACCCCTTCCTTCCGGTAGGCACTGAACATGGCGCGCCCCTGACTCACCAGTTTCTCTTCATTTTCCTGCCAGGCCTCCATGTCGCAGGCGATGATGCGGTTTCCGGAGCGAATCACCTTACCGATCACGACCAGATCACTGGGCGTCGTACCCCTCAGATAATCGACGCGCAGGTCGATGGTCGCCAGTTTGTCCTCCATAGAGGTGAGTTGGGTAGCCGCAGCGGCCCCTCCAACAGAATCAAGGGCCGTAGCGATCAGCCCGCCATGCCAGCGCTGGGTACGGATGTCCCCCAAAACTTCATTTCGATAGGGAAAAAGCATTTTGCAATAACCGTCCTCAATGTCAAGGACCTTGACTCCGAGCCACTTGTGAATGGGTACGGCCTGCTCAAAGAGTTGTATGGCGATTTCTTTTTTGACGATCATAGGATGAAATGGTGAGATGATGAGAGAGAAGTATTGAGGCTTGTTGCCCAGACAAAGATAGTAGGAAAATATTTTCTTTTTACTATTTTCCAATAAAGCCTGTGATTCTTATGATCTCAAGCTATCAGTATCCCCCTATCTCCGGGCTTTCGCCATCTGCTCAGGTGTGAGGTACTTTTCAGCGACTTGATACATGAACTCGAGGGCGGCGTCCTTTTCATTGGGGATTACGCCATCCAGGATAGCTTCCCGGATTTCATTTTTAATGAGGCCGACGTTGCGGCCAGGTGGAAGGGAAAAGGTCTCCATGATGAGGTTACCATCCACTGGTGGTTGCCAGTTCCGGAGGTTATCACGCTCCATGACTTCATGAATGCGCTGTTCCAGTTCCTCATAATTTTGGAGGAATCGCTCGACCTTCTGCTCATTTTTGGAAGTAATATCTGCGCGGCAAAATAGCAGCAGGTCGTTGAGGTCATCTCCGGCCTCCACAATCAGGCGACGAATCGCACTGTCGCTCACCTCTTCGGTTACCAGTGCGATGGGGCGCTGATGCAGTTTGACCAGTTTCTGGACGTACTTCATGTGCTCGTTGAGCGGGAGCTTCATGCGGCGGAAGATCTTGGGTACCATGCGGGCCCCTTTATCCTCGTGGCCATGAAAAGTCCAGCCATGCTGAGGGTCATAGCGTTTGGTGAGTGGCTTGGCGATGTCATGCAGCAGGGCTACCCATCTGAGCCACAGGTCATCACTCTGCATGGCGACGTTGTCGAGCACCTGTAGTGTATGGTAAAAATTATCCTTGTGCCCCCGTCCCTTGACACGCTCTACCCCTCTCATGTTGGCCAGTTCGGGAAAAATGATGTCCAGTAATCCCGTTTTCATCATGAGCTTGAACCCAAATGAGGGGACGCCCGTCAGAATGGTTTTATTCAATTCGTCAGCGATGCGCTCGCCCGAGACAATCCGGATGCGCTCACGATTCCGGGTCATGGCCTCCAGGGTCTGCTCTTCAATCATGAAGTTGAGCCGTGTGGCAAACCGAATTCCCCGTAGCATCCGCAGCGGATCGTCCGAAAAAGTAACATCGGGATCGGTCGGGGTCCGAATGATCCCAAGCTTTAGGTCCTCCTGGCCTTCAAATGGATCGATGAGTTCGCCATAGTCTTCCTCATTGAGGGAAATGGACATGGCGTTGATGGTGAAATCCCGACGCAACTGATCGTCGTAAAGGGAACCCTCCTCCACTATGGGTTTGCGCGAATTGCGGCGGTAGCTTTCTTTACGAGCCCCTACAAATTCCACCTCAAAGTCCTCATAGCGCACCATCGCGGTGCCAAAGTTCTCGAATATTCGCACTTCGCTGGCCCCCGCCGCCTGGGCAAAAGACTGAGCAACCTCGATGCCACGGCCTTCGACCACCACGTCAATATCCTTGACTTTCTGGTCCAGCAAAAGATCTCGCACGAATCCGCCAACCACGTAGGTTCGCAGTCCTACACGCTTTCCAGCTTCACTCAATTGGCGAAAAACCTCATCCTGTACGGCCTGGCTCAGATTCATGGCTGCAAAAATAGCTCAACTTGGCCTTATCCTCAAATATGCCAGTGATCACTACCAACACTTTTGTGACATTAGCATCCCCTATTTTTGATACTAAAATCCTGACGGAAGATTCTTATTTTATCCAGACAAACAGGAAGTTCAGAATCGAGTCTGATTTTCGGTCCCTGAAAGCTCCTGCGCCATTTTACTCCTGCGCCATTTTATTTAATTTCATATCCAGCAATATCAAAGCATTCATCCATGTGCGAAGTCTGTAACACCCAAAAGACATTCGATTCCACCCAATACCTCCTCCTGTTTCCTCCTTTCCTGTCGCTGGTAGGATTGGCCAGTTACCTGATTAGAAGTGTGCTGGTCTCCGGGCAATGGGTAATTGAGAAGGCGGCTGAAGCGGCTCAATACAACATGGGAGCCCATGAGGATTTTGTTCTGGTGTTTGCACTTGCCAGTGTCTTCTCGTTTCTTCCCTGGCTGGCCTTTCAGGGCTACCTCGCGAAAACCCGACGGGTAAATCGGCAGTTTTTCTGGGTCGGGCTCCTGTTGTATCTCGGAGTTGGTTATCTGATTCTGGGCAACGGAGCAGATCTCATCCCCTGGTATTGGGATTAATGCCACGCAGCATTTGAGTCAGGACTTCTAACCGGGCTCTACCATGTTTTCCAGTATGCTGTAAATTCCACCGCCTCGCCTTTGTTGAGGCGTATGGTGTACTCGACAGGGCCCGTCACCACTGCGAAATCTCCCCCCTTATTGCCTTCATCCTGGAGTTCTCCTGCGACCTCCAATTGAATCCCTCCGTTTCGACCACGATAACAGAGAGCTCAGGGTAGCGTAAAGCTACCATTTAACTCAACCCAGAAGCAAAATAAATCGGTCCTGAAGGGACTCGAACCTATTTACTGCGATTAACAAATAATAGCCCCATATGCCCTATATGGGCATTTTTATTTTTCACCCATACAGCAAATTACCATATTTTCACTACTTTTACTCGACCTATAACTCGACCCATCTTTCGCCGGTTACTTGACCCAATTTTTTGCCCATGGCCACCGTGAAAACCATCATCCGCAAGAACAAGCTCAACCGGGAAGGTCTTGCCCCCATCTACCTCCAGTATTGCTACCAAACCAAGACAGTCCTCATCTCAACAGGGGAGCGCATTGACCCCTCCGACTGGAATGATCAAAAAGGTAAGCCCCGCAAGCTCAAGAACCGGGAAGACCTCGTTCAACTTGGCGCTTTCGTCAGGCAGCAGGAATCCCGAATCGAAGAGATCATCCGCGAGGCGAGGTTGCAAGGCGTGGAGCCCACCCTGGATCTGGTCAAGGAGGTGTACAAGGGAAAGCAGCAATCTGTCGCTCCTATATCCACCGAGAAGGTCAAGACCCTCTGGGATTGGTGGGAGGTGAAATACTCCCCAAAAACTGGACAGTGATTTAAGGTGATAAATTTTACTTTATTTACCGTAAATTACTTTAAGATGAATCGAAAAAGGAGGAGTTTTAGTTCTAGTCAAAAGGCCAAGATTGCCTTAGCAGCCTTGCAAGAGCCTCAGACGGCATCGGAGATTGCGCGCGAACACGAAGTTCACCCCAACCAAGTAGGCAAATGGAATAAACAGTCGTTGGAAATTTTACAAATGGGCTTTACCAGTAAACGAAAGATAGAACGGTCGCAACAGGATCAACAAGAGCTGATCGAACATCTCTATCAGCGAATCGGTCAGCTTCAGGTGGAGCTGGACTGGCTCAAAAAAAGTCTGAGCAGTTGTAGCCTGCTATCTTTACGTTCTTTGATAGCCCCTAGCTCGGAATTGTTGAGTGTGAGTCGGCAGTGTGAACTACTGGGCTTTAGCCGAAGTAGCTATTAATATGAACCTGTTGGCGAAAGTGCAGAAAACCTGTTTCTGATACGCAAGATGGATTAGCAGTACCTCAAGACGCCCTTCTATGGGGTTGGCCAGATGACAAGCTTCCTTCGCCGAGAAGGGCATCATGTCAATCCCAAGCGGGTTCGGCGGCTATTGCGCAAAATGGGATTAGTGGCATTGTGTCCTGGCCCCCATACTTCTAAGCCAGGCAAAGGGGCTGACCATCAGGTGTTTCCGCACTTATTGAGGGGGCTGGAGATCACCACTGTGCGGCAGGTAGTAGGAACAGATATCACCTATATCCCCATGCAGGGCGGATTTTTGTATCTTGTAGCATTCCTGGACTGGTATAGTCGATATGTCCTGGCCTGGGAATTGTCCAATACCCTTGAAGCGGGCTTCTGTCTGCTGGCGCTAGAACGGGTTTGGCCCCAGGTAAAGGGGCAGATCATCAACACCGATCAGGGGGCACAGTTTACCTCCAGGGTGGACTTGGGCTGTAGGGGTGAACAGGAGCTAATTTTACATTTGGTGCGTTTGCCCTACAGGAAATCGAGAGATACACCGATTTACCCCAAATTTGCTTAGATTACCTTCTCCACCCCGAACCTCTTTGCCCCATGCCGAAAACCCTGCTCAAAGCCATCATGTTTACCGATATCGTAGGGTATACTACGATGATGCAGCAGGACAGGGATCGGGCTATTTCAGCAGTCAAGGCCTATGAGACTGCTCTCAAATCCTTGATAGATACCCATCAGGGCGAACTCGTACAAACCTACGGAGACGGGAGTCTTAGTACGTTTGACAGTGCATTTGATGCGGTCATGTGTGCGCGGGCGGTACAAGAAGCCGTCATTGGGAAGGTGCCCCTTCGCATTGGGGTACACGTAGGAGAAATCACCCTTGATGGCGATCATATCTTTGGGACAGGCATCAATGTCTGCTCCCGCATCGAATCCATGGGAGTAGCAGGGGCCTTGCTGGTTTCAAAAGAGGTGCATCAGAAAGTGCAGAACCGACAAGGGCTGGAGTTTGTATCCCTCGGCAAGCATCATTTTAAGAATGTGGCCGAACCCATGGAAGTGTTAGCCCTTGGGAATGCCCCCTTAGTGGTTCCTAAGCGAAAGGAACTCTCTGGAAAAATGGCTCCCAAGCGGAAGGTTCAGCCCTATGTGATCCTACTGGGACTGCTGTTAGGACTTTTGATTACAGGCGGAATTTGGTGGAGTCAGTCCGAGAGTGAGGAGCCGGTGAGCACCCTGGAGGGGACAAAAATTTCGGTGATTCCCTTCACTGATCAGACTCATAGCGATCAATTCAGTTCCTTTGGTGCTTTGATTTCAGACTGGCTCTCTACTCGTCTGATGGATATTGAGGGAACAGCCGTTATGCGGCCAGCCAACATTCAGCAACAGGTGGCTGAGGCTCAGGAAGCGGGTGCAAGTCAGTTTGCCAAGGTTTTACAAAACCTGACGGGTGTAGACCTGATTGTGGAGGGGAACTATTACCTATTGGATGGCTCGCTTATCATCAACGCGAGTATCCTTAACATCGCCAAAAATGAGATCGTCAAGAGCTTCGAGGTGAAGGGACCTCAGGAGGAACGATTTGCCCTGCTTGAGTCGATTGGACAAAAGGTGTTGGGATACTGGGCCATCCGGGATGTAGCCTACCTGCAGCAACGCCCTCCGAAATATGAAGCCTATAAGCTCTATGAAGAAGCCAAACCTTTGATGTTAACTGATCCCGAGGAGGCCATTGTGAAATTTAAGAGGGCAACAGAAATTGATTCAGCCTTTCTTCCCAGCCTGTTTTCCCTGCACAGTGTGTACTCTGGGGAGGGGAGGGACCGAGAACAGGATTCCATATTTGAAGAAATTACTCGGAGAAAATCTTCCTTTACACGTTTGGACCAGTTGAACTATAGCCAACTGGTGGAAATTCGACGGAATAACTGGTTGGGAGCCGCACAGATTTCTGAGCAGGCATTCAAAATGGACCCAAGCAATGTATCGGCAGCCCTCCGTTCCCAGAAGCTATACTTGTACGCCAACTATGCGCAAAAGTCTTTGGACCTCTGGGAGTCGATAGATCCAAGGTTTATCAGGGGAGATGGCCCTGAGCTAGATTGGCAAATCGTCGGACCCGCTTTTGCCTACTTTCAATTGGGGAGATACGCAGAGCTAGATCAGTTGGCCCGCAGCTACCAACGTCCCAAAATTCCGGATGGCATGGCCGTCATTCACCTGCAATCTCTGATGCTTGCAGGTCGGTACGATCGGTTGGAAGAAGAGCTAGCGAGGTACTTGGAAGAGGGATTATATTCCAATTCTGGGGAATTGACCCCTCCGGGTTTGACCATCACCTTCGTGTGTGATGAGCTTTATCTAGCAAACAGTGATTCCCTGCTGGAAGTGTATGTGGCCAAGCTGGAAGCCTGGAATGAGCAGCAATCTACCCATGACCCCGCCTATTTGCGGGATAAGGGGGTAGTAGCTTTCTACCGGAAAGAGTATGCCAATGCGCTTACATATTGGGAGCAGGAGCAAACCGAAAACCAGAGTTGGCCCGGCTGGCTGCGAAAGCCGCTCAAGATTGAGCACCAAAGTCGGCTGGCATATTGTTCAGCCTTACTGGGCGATACCGAAAGGGCCGAGGCCTACCTTGCCTCCATCGCCGCCGAGCCCGACAGCATCAGCGATATTATCAGCATCAAGGCCTACTACAGTGCCAGGATTCACACCTCTCTTGGGAACTTTGAGCAGGCCTGTAATCTACTGGAAAAGTCTGTCAACGCGGGTATGTCATTCTTCAGGCCACAGGTATTCCGGCATGACCCTTTCCTAAAGCCCCTTTGGGAATATCCCGAATTTTTGGAAATGACGGCCGTGAAGGAGTAGGTTGTTCCTACCAGCGATATAGCGCGTGAGCTTCTGGCCCTGGTTCATAAAACAACATATGTTCTGAGGAACCTGCCTCATCCCGACTTCATTCAAATGCTTTGTTCTACCCACCCCTGAAACAGCTCATGGATGATCGGCAACCCCTCCATCAGTGCTGCTGGTCCAGGCTGCAGGATGATGGACGAGTGAATCTCGTGTAGCTGTTTTTCCTTAACCGCCTTTATCTGATCCCAGCCTGGACGACTCACTAGTCGATCTGGTTTGAACATCTTGCCACACCAGGAACCCAGGATGATATCGGGGTCTCGGTCGATAACATTTTGAGGGTCTGCAATGATGCGGTTTTTGGCAAGGGACTCTTTACTGTGCTCCGGGAATAGCTCTACTCAGCTCGATCTGATGCTCCTGAGCACATAGCTCCAGTTTTTGGCTAATGAACTCTGGTCCGTTATCGCACCTAATATAGGCAGGCTTGCCTCGGTATTCCACCACATGGTCCAGGATTTCGGACAATTTAGATTGGGTAATTCATTATAACGCTTTCTATTAAACTGTGGTAGCGGGCAGGGGGAAGGCTACAATACCTTTGAGCTTCAACTGCGTGAATCCTCATAAAGAATCAGAAATCGTGGCTAATTATGGGGTTAGTCTGCAGATTATGGGAGATTATGGGAGATTATGGGATAAACAGGTTTATTCTGGGAAAATGCGGTAGGATTTGGTCTTAGGTCACTTAAAACCCCAACTTTAACTCGACCTAAAAGCAAAATCGCCTGCAAGCACTTGACTTACAGGCGATTTTATCAATTTTAAGCGGTCCGGACGGGACTCGAACCCGCGACCCCATGCGTGACAGGCATGTATTC